>DASSTG010000035.1:0-39451 GCA_035708105.1 Solirubrobacterales bacterium
GGCCGGTTGACGGTCATGGCAAGGCTGTAGGTGCGGGTCCGCTCGCGCATCGGGCCAGGAGTTCTATGCGTTCGGTCACTTCGACGGTCGGCCGCCCTCCGTAGTCTCAGATCCTCACGGCTACCGACGAGCTTGGAGAACCAGTCATGGAGAGCAGCGCACGCAGCGGCGGCATCGAAGTCGAAGCCCTCGTCCGCGAGTTCAAGAACGGGCCACGGGCGGTCGACGGCATCGACCTCCGCGTCGAGCAGGGGGAGATCTACGGCTTCCTCGGCCCCAACGGCGCCGGCAAGTCGACCACGGTCCTGATGCTGACCACGCTCCTCCCTCCCACCGCCGGCAGCGCCCGCGTCGCCGGCTTCGACGTCGTCGAGGAGGGACCGCAGGTCCGCTCAGCGATCGGCGCCGCCCTGCAGGAGGCCGCCCTCGATCCGCTCCTCACCGGCCGCGAGCACATGCGCCTCCAAACCGCCCTCCACGGCCTCGGCAAGGCCGAGCGCGAAAGCCGGGGCAGCGAACTGCTCGACCGGGTCGGCCTCGCCGACGCCGCCGATCGCAAGGTCGGCGGCTACTCCGGCGGGATGAAGCGCCGGCTCGACCTCGCCCTCGCCCTCGCCCACCGGCCGCGCATCCTCTTCCTCGACGAGCCCACCACCGGCCTCGACATCCAGAGCCGCACCGCCCTCTGGGACGAGGTCGCCCGCCTCGCCGCCGACGACGGCGTCACCGTCTTCCTCACCACCCAGTACCTGGAGGAGGCCGACGCCCTCGCCAACCGGGTCGGGATCATCGATCACGGCCACATCGTCGCCGAGGGGACCCCCGCCGAACTGAAGGCCGAAATTGGCCGCCCCACCGTCGAAGCGATCCCCCACGACCCCGCCGACCGCGACCGCATGGCCGCCGTCCTCGGCCGCTTCGGGGAGGCCGCCGGGGCCCACCCGCGCGCCGTCGCCGTCCGCCTCGAGGGCGGCGAGGCCACCCTCGCCGAGGTCGTCCGCGCCCTCGACTCGGAGGATCTGGCGATCGAGACCCTGCAGCTCCACGCGCCCTCGCTCGACGACGTCTTCCTCGCCAAGACCGGGCGCTCGCTCGAGGGCGCCGCCGACGAGCAGCCCGAGGCGCCCGAGCCCGAGGCGGTCGGCTCGGCGTGAGCGCCACCGCCGCCCGGGCGCTGCCCGCCACCGGCTCGCTCAGGACCCAGGTCGGGCAGCTCGCCCGGCGTTCGGTGCTGCGGACCCTGCGCCAGCCGGCGCAGATCGTCCCCGCCCTGATCTTCCCCCTCTTCCTCCTGGCGGTGAACTCCGGCGGCCTCAAACGCGCGACCAACCTGCCCGGCTTCCCGACCGACTCCTACCTCACCTTCGCCCTCGCCGTCCCCTTCATGCAGGGGGCGCTGTTCTCGGTGATGAACTCGGGCACCGACCTCGCCCGCGACATCGAAACCGGCTTCCTCAACCGCCTGGCGCTGACGCCGCTGCGCGGCGCCGCCCTGCTCAGCGGCCTCCTCGCCGGCACGATCGTCCTCGGCGTCGTCCAAGGCGCGACCTACCTCACCGTCGGCCTGATCGCCGGCGCCGAACTCGCCGCCGGCGCCGGCGGCGCACTGATGATCGTCGCGCTCGCGGTGGCGATTACCGTCGCCTTCGGCACGATCGGCCTCTTCGCCGCCCTTCGCACCGGCTCCGGCGAGGCGATCCAGGGCCTCTTCCCGGTCTTCTTCGTCTTCCTCTTCCTCTCCTCGATGGCGCTGCCGCTCGACCTGATCCAGACCGACTGGTACCGCGCGATCGCCACCGCCAACCCGGTCTCCTATCTGCTGCAGGCCTTCCGCTCGCTGCTGATCGAAGGCTGGGAGCCCGGCAAGCTCGCGCTCGGTTTCGGGATCGCCCTGGCGATCTTCGCCATCGGCATGTGGGCGGCGAGCGGCGCCCTGAAGACGAGGCTGGTGCGGACGTGAGCGACCCACGCCCCGCCGGCCTGCGCGCGATCGCCCTCGCCGTTGCCTGGCGCAGCATCCACAACTTCCTCACCAACCCGGCCTTCCTCGTCCCGGCGCTGGTCTTCCCGCTCTTCTTCTTCACCTCCTTCGCCGGCGGCCTCTCGGCCGTCTCCAACGTCCCCGGCTTCGACTTCCCGACCGGCTACACCGCCTTCCAGTTCGTCTTCGTCCTGCTCCAGTCGGCCGCCTTCGGCGGCGTCTTCACTGGCTTCGGGATCGCCCGCGACTTCGAGACCGGCTTCGCCCGCCGCTATCTGCTGGCGGCGAGCCACCGCAGCGGCATCGTCGCCGGCTACGCGCTCGCGGCGGTCGTCCGCGCCTTTGTCACCTGGGCGGTGCTGACCACTGTCGCCCTGGTCGCCGGCATGAACGTCGACGGCAGCGGAGTCGAACTGTTCGGCCTCTACGGTCTCGCCCTGCTCGTCAACCTCGCGGCGACGATGTGGGCGGCGGGGGTGGCGATGCGCGTCCGCTCGATCCAGGGCGGCCCGCTGATGCAGTTCCCGGTCTTCCTGATCCTCTTCCTCGCCCCCGTCTACGTCCCGCTCGGCCTGCTCAGCGGCTGGATCCACGCGGTCGCCTCGGTCAACCCGGTGACGGCCCTGATCGAGGCCGGCCGCGGCTTCATCTCCGGCGACCCCGCCGTCGTCGCCCTGGCTTTCACGGTAGCTGTAACCCTCCCGGTCCTGTTCGCGCTATGGGCCCGCGGCGGCCTCCGTCGAGCGGAAGCAGCCGGATAGAACAGCTCTGTTGCCCGGGTGGGCGGGTGGCCCCCTCCAGACACTCAACCGCGAGCCATAAGCGAGCGGTGTCTGGAGGGGGCCACCCGCCCACCCCCATCAACAACCGCTCCTAGTCACTAAGTGACGAAAGTCACGCCTCAGCAACCGCCTCCACGGGAACCTGAGGAACCTTGGCTCCTGCAGCGCAAATCCGGCCATTTCCCCGACGGTAGAAGCGGGGATCTAAAGTGTCCTTTGTGACGCAGCGGCCGCTCGAGCTGATCCTTGCCAGGAACCTGATGTCGGCCCTCTCGACCCCGGCCTTCCTGGTCGACGAGGGCGGCCTCCTGGTCTTCTACAACGAGGCGGCCGGCCTCCTGCTCGGCAAGCGCTTCGAGGAGCTGGGGACCGTCGGGCCGCAGGAGTGGGGCTCGCTGTTCGGCCCCTTCGACGAGGGCGGCGACCCGATCCCCTACGACGACCTGCCGCTGGTCCGTGCCGTCCGCGCCGGCCGTCCCGCCCACGCCGAGCTGACCGTGCGCTCGACCGACGGCACCAGCCACGAGGTCGAGGTCTCAGCCTTCCCGATCCTCACCCCGCACGGCTCGCAGGGAGCGATCGCCGTCTTCTGGCCCTCGCTGGCCAAAGGCAACGGAGCGGCCGCGGCGTGAAGGTCAAGCTCTGGGGAACGCGCGGCTCGATCCCGGCCCCGGGGCCGGAAACGATCCGCTACGGCGGCAACACCTCCTGCGTCGGCGTGACCCTCGCCGACGGCTCGCTGCTGGCGCTCGACGCCGGCACCGGCATCCGCTGCCTCGGGCTGGCGCTGCCCGACGAGCCGACCCGCCTCCACATCCTCCTCACCCATCTCCACCTCGACCACATCCAGGGCCTCGTCTTCTTCGCCCCCGCCTTCCGGCCGCAGACCGAGATCGTGATCTGGGGCCCGGCCTCGCCGGAGGCCTCGCTGCGCGACCGCATCGCCCGCTACATCTCGGCGCCGCTCTCGCCGGTCGAGGTGCGGGAGCTGCCCTGCGACGTCTCCTTCCGCCACTGCCCCGAGAGCGAGTGGGAGATCGGCTCCGCCCGCATCCGCGCCGCCTCGGTCTCCCACCGCGGGCCGACGCTCGGCTACCGGATCGACGACGGCGACTCCTCCTTCGCCTACATCCCGGACCACGAGCCGGCGCTGGGCGCCGATCTCGACGAGCTCGAGGAGGACTGGATCTCCGGCTTCGCCCTCGCCAGGGGCGCCTCGCTGCTGGTCCACGACGGCCAGTACAGCGACGCCGAGTACCCGGACCACGTCGGCTGGGGGCACTCGGCGCTCTCGCACGCGCTCAGCTTCGCGCGCCGCACCGGCGTCGAGCGGACCGTCCTCTTCCACCACGACCCGCTCCACTCCGACGACTACCTCGACGGCCTCGCCGCCGAAGCGCGCCGAGACTGGGCGGACCTCGGCGGCGACCCGGCGGCGGTCGAGCTCGGGGTCGAGCGCAACGAGTACGAGCTGCCGGTGCGGTTGCCGCAAGGTGCGGTTGCCGCCACCCCCGCCTGATCCTTTAGATCGACCACCCGAAGGAATCGATCATCTACGCTGCGGGCGTGTCCGCAGCCGACCGGATCGAAGCTGCCGCCGAGCGCTCGCCGCTGGTTCGCGCCGCTCTGGAGCAGGCGCGCTCGGACCATGAGGGCCAGGTCCGCAACGGCAGCGGCGGCATGCCCTACATCGAACATCCGGTCCGGGTGGCCGCCTTCCTCGACGAGGCGGGCTACCGCGACGAGGTGCTGGCGGCGGCGCTCCTCCACGACGTGGTCGAGGACTCGGAGACGACGCTCGAGGAGCTGCGCGAGAAGTTCGGCGACGAGGTCGCCGGGATGGTCGGGGCGATGACCGATGACGAATCGATCGATTCCTACCGTGAGCGCAAGGCCGAGCACCGCGAACGGCTGGCCGCCGCCGACGGCGAGGCGATGGCGATCTACGGCGCCGACAAGCTGACCAACGTCCGCGCCCTCAGCGCCGCCTACGCCGAGGAAGGCGACGCGGTCCGCGCCGAATTCAAGGTCCCGATCGAGCTCAAGCTCGAGATCTGGCAGGCGGACCTCGCCCTTCTGCGCGAAAAGGCGCCGGAGCTGCCGTTCCTCGATCGGCTCGAGGAGGAGCTCAGCTCCCTTCGGGCTTCCCTAGAGGCTCCTGCCCCGCGCTGAGCCTCAGTCGCCGCTGCAGCGGCAGCGCGAACCAGAAGAAGCCGAAGACGCCGAGCGCCAGCAACGCGGCGACGATCGCCGCGGCGGTGGAGAAGAGGACGTCGGTGATCAGCAGGATCGCCCCGGTCATCGCCAGCGCCAGCAGCGCCAGGCCGATGATCGAGAAGCGGTTCGCGTAGTAGACGAGCCGGCGCTTCTGCTGGTAGCGGAAGGTGATCCGGTGGTAGGCGGTCGGTGAGATCAGCATCGCCGCCGAGATCGCGGTCAGGATCAGGGTGGCGAAGTAGACGATCTTCTGGAATTCGGTGACGTCTTCGAACCCCTTCTGGAACGGGACCGCGAGCAGGAAGGCGAAGAGGACCTGCACCCCGGGCAGGGCGACGCGCAGCTCCTGCAGCAGCTCGCTGAGGTTGCGGTCGAGGCGTTCCTCCTCGGTCTCGTCGCGGCCAGAATCGGGATGGAGCCGGCCCCGCTCGCGCTCGGAGCGCTCCCCTTGGCGCGCATCCTGATCCGCTTTGCGGCTCTCGCCGTTCTCCATTTCAGGACCATATGGCAATCGAGACCGAGCTCGTCCTTTTCAATCGCGACCTCCGCGTACATGACCATCCGGCCCTCGCCGCCGCCGCAAAGGCGGAGCGGTCGGTGCCGCTTTTCGTCCTCGACGAGCGGCTGCTGGGCTCGCGGTTCGCGGCGCCGAACCGGGTCGCCTTCATGCTGGAGGCGCTGGAGGACCTCGACGCGGCGCTGCGCAGGGCCGGCGCGCGTCTCTTCGTTCGGCGAGGCGATCCGGTGCGGGATGCGGTCGCGGTCGCGCGCGAATGCGGGGCGGGCCGAATCCACGTCAGTGCCGATTACAGCGCCTACGCACGGGCGTGCGAGGAGGAGCGGATCGAGCTCGTCGCCCACCCGGGGGTAACGGTGGTGCCGCCGGGGGCAGGCCGAACCGGGTGCTGAACCCGGTGCGCCAGGCGGAACGGTTCGATCCCGAAGGCGAGTACGTGCGCCGCTACCTGCCGGAGCTCGAGCCGGTGCGGGGAAAGGCGATCTTCCGTCCCTGGCCGGCCGAGGGCTTCGACCGCCTCGGCTACCCCGGGCCGCTGTACGACCGCCGTCGGGTCGGCGCATAGGATCGGCCGATGGGACGACTGGCGGTGATCCTCGGCAGCAACGCCCTCGGGCCGGGCGGGGAGGAGATCGCCGCGGCGGCGGCCGAGCAGGGGGCGGCGATCGTCCAGCGCCACAGCGCCGACGGCACCTTCGTCCTCCCCCACCTGATCGACCACGAGGCGAACCTGCGGCCGCTGCTGGAGCAGGGTTGCGACCGGGTGCTGGGGATCGGCTCGGTCGGCTCGTTGCACGGCGAGCTCGGCGTCGGCAGCCTCGTCTGCCCCGACGACTTCATCGCCCTCAACCTCGGCGAGTCGATCTACGCCGACGCACGCGCCCACTCCGCCCCCGGCTTCGCTCCGGTCTGGCGCGAGCAGGTGCTCGCGGCCTGGGGCGAGGGCGGCCAGGCGCCGCGCGACGGCGGGGTCTACTGGCAGGCGCGCGGCCCGCGCTTCGAGACGCCGGCCGAGATCCGGCTGATGGCCGCCCACGCCGACGTGGTGGGGATGACGCTCGCCTCCGAGTGCGTGGCCGCCGGCGAGCTCGGGCTCGAATACGCGGCGCTCTGCGTCGTCGACAACCTCGCCAACGGACTTGCCTCCGAGCCGGTCAGCGTCGCCGCGATGGAAGCCGACCGCCTAATCAACGCCGAGCGCCTGCGGGAGGGCCTGGCGGCGGTGCTGCCACGCCTCGGGGCGGTGGGCCGGTGACGCTGGCGGTGACGAACGCGCTCCTGGACGGGGAGCGGGTCGGGCTGCGGTGCGAGGACGGAACGATCGCCGCGATCGGCCCAGACGTCGGGCCCCAACCCGACGACGAGGAAGTCATCGATGCCGGCGGCGCCCATCTCGTCCCGCCGCTGGTCAACGGCCACACCCACGCGGCGATGACGCTGTTCCGCGGCAGCGGCGGCGACCTGCCGCTGATGCCCTGGCTGCAGGAGCGGATCTGGCCGGTCGAGGCGAAACTCGATGCGGAGGACGTCTACTGGGGAGCCCGGCTCGCCTGCGCGGAGATGATTCGCAGCGGCACCACCCGCTTCTGGGACATGTACTGGCAGCCGGAGGCGACGGCGCGCGCGGTCGAAGACGCAGGCATCCGCGCCGCGATCGGGGCGCCGTTGTTCGACGTCCAGAGCAGCTTCGAGCAGCTGCGTGCCTCCGCCCACCGCAGCCTCGAGGCGCTCGGGAGCTTCGGCCCGCTGGTGACCACGGCGCTGGCCCCGCACGCGATCTACACCGTCAGCGAAGAGTCGCTGCGCTGGATCGGCGAGCTCAGCGCCGAGCGCGGGCTGCCGGTCCAGATCCACCTCTCGGAGACCGAGAAGGAGGTGCAGGACTGCATCGCCGAGCATGGCGAGCGGCCCGCGCAGTACCTCGATCGCCTCGGGCTTCTGAGCGAGTGCACGGTCCTCGCCCACGGCGTCTGGCTCGACCCCGAGGAGCTGGCGCTTGTCGCCGAGCGCGGCGCCACGGTCGTCAGCAACCCGGTGGCGAACCTGAAGCTGGCGGTCGGAGGCGTCTTCCCCCATCCGGGCGCCCGCGCGGCCGGCGTCAGAGTCGGCCTCGGCACCGACGGCGCCGGCTCCAACGACTCGCTCGACCTGCTCGCCGACCTCAAGTTCTTCGCCCTCACCCAAAAGCACGCCGCCGGCGACCCGACCGCGATCGACGCCGCTGAGGCCTGGGCCGTCGCCACCGGCGCCCGGGCGCCGCTGCTCGGCGCGAGCCCGCTCGAGCCGGGCGCCCCCGCCGACTTCCTCCTCCTCCCCCCCGACGCGCCCGAGCTCGGGATCGGCGACCTCACCTCCGACCTCGTCTACGCAGCCACCGGCTCCGTCGTCGACACCACCGTCGTCGCCGGCAGGGTCCTGATGCGAAACGGCGAGATCGAGGGCCTCGACGAGATCGTCGCCAAGGCCGGGGAGCGCGCCCACCGCCTCGGCCTCTGATTTATACCCCCTGGGGGTATCTGCTAGGGTCCTTTTCATGGTCGGATATCAGGAGGACAAAGAGAGGCTGTTGAAACGGCTGGCGCGGGTCGAGGGGCAGGTTCGCGGGGTCTCGAAGATGGTCGAAGAGGAGCGCTACTGCATCGACGTGCTGACCCAGATCGGGGCGATCCAGGCGGCGCTGGACAAGGTCGCGCTGGGGCTGCTCGACGAGCACACCCGCCACTGCGTGGTCGAAGCCGACGGTGAGGAGCGGGTAGAGAAGGTGGACGAGCTGATGGCCGCGGTGGGAAGGCTGGTGAAGCGATGAGCGAGGTGCTCTCGAAGATCTGGGAGGGCATCGAAATGTCCTTCCTGATGGCCTACGAGGTCTGGTGGGCGCTGGTGCTCGGCTTTGCGATCTCGGCGATCGTCCAGTCCTGGGTCCCCCGTGCCCGGATCGAAGGCGCGCTCTCCGGCGAAGGCTTCGCCCCGGTCGCCAAGGCGACCGGCCTCGGCGCCGCCTCCTCCTCCTGCTCGTATGCGGCGATCGCAATCGCCAAGTCGCTCTTCCAGAAGGGGGCCTCGGCGGTCACCGCCCTGGCCTTCCAGTTCGCCTCGACCAACCTGGTCTGGGAGCTCGGCCTCGTCCTCTGGGTGCTGATGGGCTGGCAGTTCACCCTCGCCGAGTTCGTCGGCGGCATCGTCCTGATCGCGCTGATGGCGGTGCTGCTGCGCGCCTTCGTCTCGCCGCGGCTGGAGGAGCGGGCGCGCCGGCACGCGCAGCAGGCGCAGGCCGGCCACCATCACGGCGACAGCGAGGAGGAGCGGCTCTCCTGGCGGGAGCGCCTCACCACCCGCTCCGCCTGGGCCGGCGTCGGCGCCAACTTCCGCGGCGACTGGCAGATGCTGTGGAAGGAGATCTCGCTCGGCTTCCTGCTCGCCGGCTTCATCGGCCTGCTCGGCAACGACTTCTTCAACTTCCTCTTCGTCACCGACGCGCCGCCGTTGGTGCAGACGATCGAGAACGTCATCGTCGGTCCGATCATCGCCGTCCTCAGCTTCGTCTGCTCGGTCGGCAACGTGCCGCTGGCGGCGGTGCTGTGGTCCGGTGGGATCAGCTTCGGCGGCGTCGTCGCCTTCCTCTTCGCCGACCTGATCGTGATCCCGATCGTGCTCGCCTACCGCAAGTACTACGGGGGCGCCTTCGCGCTGCGGATCACGGCGCTGATGTTCGTCACGATCGTCATCGCCGCCCTCCTCGTCGACGGCGTCTTCAGCCTGGCCAACCTGATCCCGACCGGCCCCCGCCCCACCCGCGCCGACGTCTTCGGCTCGATCGAGGTCGATTACAAGCTCTTCCTCAACCTGCTCGGGCTGGCGATCTTCGCCGCCCTCCTCTGGGTCAGCCGCGGCCGCGGCGGGTCCCACGGATGCGAGCACCACGCCCGCGACGCGCACTCCCATCACATGAATGAGCAGGGAGCGGCCCGGGTATAGGCTCGCGGCGATGCCGTCCGGGGAAAGCGACGCGCAGTCCCAGTCCGGGGCCTCATCCGTCCGCTACGAGGAAGCGACCAAGCAGTACCCGGGCGCCGCCGCGCCCGCCGTCGAGGAGCTGACGCTCGAGGTGCCCGCCGGCGAGATCTGCGTCCTCGTCGGCCCCTCCGGCTGCGGCAAGACGACCGCGATGCGGATGGTCAACCGCACGGTCGAGATCAGCTCCGGCGACGTCCTAATCGGCGAGCGCTCGGTCCGCGACCGCGAGCCGGCGCAGCTGCGGCGGGAGATCGGCTACGTGATCCAGCAGATCGGCCTCTTCCCCCACCGCACGGTCGGCGAGAACATCGGCGCCGTCCCCCAGCTGCTCGGCTGGGACAAGGAGCGCACCCGCCGCCGCAGCGCCGAGCTGCTGGAGCTGATCGGCCTCGACCCCGAACTCGGCGACCGCTACCCGGCCCAGCTCTCCGGCGGCCAGCAGCAACGGGTCGGGGTGGCGCGGGCGCTGGCGGCGGACCCGCTGGTGATGCTGATGGACGAGCCCTTCGGGGCGATCGACCCGATCAACCGCGAGCGGCTGCAGAACGAGTTCCTCCGCCTGCAGGCGGAGATCCGCAAGACCGTCCTCTTCGTCACCCACGACATCGACGAGGCGATCAAGATGGGCGATCGGATCGCGGTGATGCGCGAGGGCGGCCGGGTCGAGCAGTACGCGACCCCGGCGGAGCTGCTGATGGCACCGGCCAACGAGTTCGTCGAGGACTTCGTCGGCGCCGACCGGGCGCTGAAGCGGCTGGCGCTGATGCGGGTCGCCGACATCAACCTCTGGGAGGCGCCGCTGGCGCACGTCGGCCAGTCGACCGCCGAGGTGCGGGCGAAGCTGGCCGCACCCGAGGTCGAAGTCCCCTACCCGCTGCTGGTCGACAGCGAGCGGCGCCCGCTGGGTTGGCTCAGCGAGCGCGACCTCAGCGGCGAGGTGGTCCCGCGCCAGGCCGACTCCCCCCTGGGGCCGGTGCTGGAGCGCTACGACGTCATGCGCGACGCCCTCGCCGACCTGCTGCAGGCCGAGTCGCAGTACGCGCCGGTGGTCGATCACCAGGGCCGGATCGCCGGCGTCCTCTCGGTCGAGATCATCTCCGAGTTCCTCGCCTCGCCGAAGGCGAAGACCGACGAATACTCGGCGGCGGAGCGGCCACATGAGTAACGCCATGGTTCTCGCTGCCGCCGGCCAGGTGGGCGAAGGGTTCTTCCGCGAACGCAGCTCGGGCACGCTGCCGTGCCAGGCAAAGTCGAGTCACCTCTTCTGCTGGGACTGGGCGAGGGAGAACATCGACCGCTACGGCACGCCGACCCTGCAGCACCTGGAAATCGTCGTCCTCTCGGTGCTGATCGGGTTCGTGGTCGCCTTCGCGCTGGCGCTGCTCGCCCACCGCCGCCGCCGGCTGCAGCCGCCGCTGCTCGCCGCCACCGGCGTCCTCTACACGATCCCCAGCATCGCCTTCTTCTTCCTGCTGCTGCCGGTCACCGGCTTCGGCCGCGACACGGCGATCATCGTCCTCGCTGCCTACACCCTGCAGATCATCTACCGCAACACGATCCTCGGCCTGGCAAACGTGCCGGCGTCGGTCAAGGACGCGGCCCGGGGAATGGGCTTCACCAACCGCCAGATTCTCTGGAAGGTGGAGCTGCCGCTGGCGATCCCCGAGATCATCGCCGGCCTCCGGGTCGCTGTCGTCAGCACGATCGCGATCGCCACGCTCGTCGTCTTCATCGACGCCGGCGGGCTGGGGACCCAGATATACGGCAGCGGCAACCTGACCTTTCCGACCAGCATCGTCATCGCCATGGCGATCGTGATGGCGATGGCGCTTCTCTTCGACCTGGTCTTGCTGACGGTGCAGAAAGTGACCACCCCATGGCGACGAGCGCGGGCGCTGTGAGTCTTCCCCACCTCACCCTGGCCTCGATCGGAGGCGCGATCGAATTCATCTTCACGCCGCAGAACTCGAACGTCACCGGCGGCAACAAGGTCGGCGGGTTCGACAAGTCCCTGGAACTTGTGCTGAAGCACCTCGAGGTGACGGTCATCGCACTTGCAATCGCTCTGATCGTGGCCCTTCCCCTGGGCCTCTACCTGGGCCATCGTGGCAAGGGTGAACTCTTTGCCGTCGGGATCGGCAACGCCGGTAGGGCAGTTCCCGAGCTGGCCGTGATCGCGCTCGTTGCCGTCCTCATCGGCGTAGGGCTGCGAACCGTGGCGCCGGCCCTGGCGATCCTCGGCATCGCCCCGATCCTGGTCAACACCTACGTCGGCGTCCGCCAGGTCGATTCCGCCGTAGTCGAAGCCGCGCGGGGCATGGGGATGAGCGAGCTGGGCATCATCCGCAAGGTCGAGCTGCCGCTGGCGGTGCCGACGGTGATGGGCGGCGTGCGCGCGGCGGCGATCGTGATTCTCGCCACCGCCACCATCGCGCCGCTGGCGGGGGTGGAAACGCTCGGGGACTTCATCCTCAACCGCAACGTCTACGGCGAAAACGGCCTGCTCGCCGGGGCGATCCTGGTGGCGCTGCTCGCGCTCACGATCGAGGGATTGCTGGCGCTGCTGCAGAGCCGCCTGACTTCCGACGGGCTGAAGTTAAAGACTGTTTGACAAGTGTCTTGCCAAAACCACCCCAAGAGGAGGCAACAGTGAGGACCGACCAGACGAGAGTGCGGGTGCTGCTGGCAGCGCTTGCCGCACTCGCCCTGACGCTGGGCATCGCCGCCTGCGGCAGCAGCAGCGACACCACCGGCAGCGAAACCAGCGAAGAAGGCGGCGCGGGCACGGCGATCCAGTCGAATCCCGAAAACGGAAAGGTCAGCCTGACGATCGGCTCGAAGAACTTCCCCGAACAGGAAATCCTCGGAGAAATCTATGCGCAGGCCCTGACCGCAGCCGGTTACAAGGTGAAGAGCGCACTAAACCTCGGCTCGGAAACGGTGGCTCTGAAAGCGGTCAAGACCGGCCAGATCTCCGGCTACCCGGAGTACGCCAGCACGGCCCTCACCTCCTTTTTCGGCCTCGAACCCGAAGAAGTCCCCTCCGACGCCGGCGAAGCGTGGGAAAAGGCGAACGAAGAATTCGAAAAGGAAGGGCTGGAGGCGTTCGAACCGACGCCCTTCGCCAGCGCCAACGCGGTCGGCACCACCACGGCGACGGCCAAGAAGTACGGCCTGAAGACCGTCTCCGACCTCGAAGGCGTCTCGGAAAAACTGTCCCTCTACGGCTCCCCAGAGTGCCGCCAGCGGATCGACTGCCTGGCCGGGCTGGAAAAGCTCTACGGCCTCAAGTTCAAGTCGTTCACCCCGGTCGACATCGGCCTCCGCTACACGGTGCTGGAAAAGGGTCAGGCGGATCTCTCGATCCTCTTCACCACCGACCCGCAGCTCTCGGCCGAGAGCGACAAGTTCGTGATCCTCGAAGACGACAAGCACGTCTTCCCGGCCGGCAACGTCATCTTCGTGACCAGGAAATCGGTCGCCGAAGAAGCGGGACCGGATTACGAAAAGACGATCCTGCAGGTGCAGGAAGGGCTCGACCTGAAAGTGGTCCAGGAGCTCGACGCGCGGGTCGAACTCGAAAAGGAAACGCCTAAGGCGGCTGCCACGGCGTACCTCGAAAGCGCGGGGTACATCGAATAAGCAGGTAGGTGCAGGGACCGGCGGGGGAGGGTCGGCGGACAACAGCGGGGGAGGGTCCGGCGACCCTCCCCCGCCGGTCCCTCCCACACGCCGCGAACTACGCGATGGCGTGTTCGCGGGTGTTGATCTCGAAGCGTTTGAAGGTGTGGCGAGCGATTACTGCAGCTGCCAGGCCGGAGGCTGCGGCTAGGAAGAGGGCGACCCTCGGGTCGTAGCTTTGGGCGAGCCAGCCGGTCAGGGGGCCGCCGATTGGGGTCGAACCGAGGAAGACGACGCTGTAGAGGGCCATCACCCGGCCCCGCATCTCGGGGGAGACGGCGAGCTGGAGGGTGGAGTTGATGGTGGCGGCGAAGGTGACCGAGGCGGCGCCGAGGAGCATCAGGGCGGGGACCTCGAAGGCGAGGCTGGGCATCAGCGCGGCCCCCAGCGCGGCGACGCCGAAGGCGAGCGCGCCGCCGGCGATCAGGCGCGGGCCGGTGCGGCCGCGGTGGCCGTTGACGAGGGCGCCGACGATCGAGCCGACCGCCATCGCCGAGACCAGGGCCGCGTAGGTCATCGCCCCGGATTCGAAGCTGAACTTCGCCAGCAGCGGCAGCACCACCTGGAAGTTGAAGCCGAGCGTCCCGACCAGCGCCATCAGCGCCAGCGGCACCATCAGCTCCGGCGTGCGGAGGACGTAGCGGAGGCCGGCGCGGATCGCGCCCGGCTCATGCCTGGCCGGCGGCGCCGCCTGCAGCCGCGCCGGGTCCATCCTCCACAGCGCCAGGATCATCGCCACGAAGCTGAGCGCGTTGACCGCGAAGCAGGGGACGACGCCGACGGTGGCGATCAGGATCCCGGCGAAGGCCGGGCCGACGATCCGCGCCGCCTGGACGATGACGCTGTTGAGGCTGACCGCGTTGACGACGCGGTCGGGACCGACCATCTCGATCACGAAGCTCTGCCGGGTCGGGTTGTCGACGGCGTTGACCGCGCCCATCGTGAAGACCGCGAGGAAGACCATCCAGGGAGCGACGACGCCGGTCGCGGTGACCGCGAAGAGGCCGACGGCGGGGATCGCCATCAGCGCCTGCGTCGCCATCAGCAGCCGCCGCTTCGGGATGCGGTCGGCGAGCAGGCCGCCCCAGGCGCCGATCAGCAGCATCGGCAGGAACTGCAGCGCCGTGGTCAGGCCGACGGCGACGCCGCTGCCGGTGAGGCTGAGCACGACCCAGAGCGCGGCGACCGTCTGCATCCAGGTCCCGGAGAGGGATATCAGCTGGCCGGTGAAGTAGCGACGGTAGTTGGGGACCTCGAGCGAGTTGAACGAACGCCGGATCACGGCCGTCAAAGCGGCTCGCCCTCCCGCATCCGCTCGAGGATCTCGGCCGCCCGCGCCAGCGTCTCGACCTCCTCGTCGGAGAGGTCGCGCATGCGCCGCGCCAAGTAGGCGTTCTTGCGCCTGCGCAGCCGCCGCAGACGTTCGCGGCCGGCGCCGTTGACGCTGACCAGGGCGCTGCGCCCGTCGGCCGGGTCGGCGGCGCGGTCGATCAGGCCCTCGCGTTCGAGGCAGCCGAGCGTGCGGGTGATCGTCGGCCGCTTGACCCGCTCGATCGCCGCGATCTCGCTCGGCGTGATCGGCCCGTGGCGCTCGATCGTCGCCAGGGCGGCGATCGAGGTCGGGGTGAGGCCGCTGGTCTCCGCCGCCGCCTCCTGGCGCAGCCGCCGGGCGGTGCGGACGATCGCGGTGCGCAGGTGGGCGGCGCGCTCGCCGAGGGGTATGTCGGTCCTGGCGGTCATTGATTAGCGTTGATAATTAGTTTAGCAAACTACATTCCGACGGTCCAGCCAGTAGCTTCCCCCTGTGATCGAAGCGGCGATCAGCGTGCAGGGGCTGCGCAAGTCCTACGGCGAGAACGAGGCGGTGGCAGGGATCGACTTCGAGGTCGCCGCCGGCGAGGTGTTCGGCTTCCTCGGGCCCAACGGGGCCGGGAAGACGACGACGATCGAGATCCTCGAGGGCTACCGCGAGCGCAGCGGCGGCGAGGTCAGCGTGCTCGGCGTCGATCCCGCCGCGCCGACCCGCGCCTGGCGCGAGCGTGTCGGCCTCGTCCTCCAGGAGTGCGAGCTGGAGCCGCTGATCACCGTGCGCGAGGCGGTCTCGCTCTTCGCCCGCTTCTACTCGCGGCCGCGCGACGTCGAGGAGACGATCGACCTGGTCGGGCTCGGCGACAAGCGCGACGAGCGCATCGGCAGCCTCTCGGGAGGGCAGAAACGGCGCGCCGACGTCGCCCTCGGGATCGTCGGCGACCCCGACCTGATCTTCCTCGACGAGCCGACCACCGGCTTCGACCCGAGCGCCCGCCGCGAGGCCTGGAACATGATCGAGGGGCTGAAGGCGCTGGGCAAGACCGTCTTCCTCACCACCCATTACATGGACGAGGCACAGCACCTCGCCGACCGGGTGGCGATCCTGCGCGGCGGCCGCATCGTCGCCCAGGGCAGCACCGGGGAGATCGCCGAGGCGATCGGCCGCAGCACCGTAATCGGCTTCGCGCTCGACGGCGCCCTCTCCCTGGAGGAGGTGCGCTCGGCCCTCTCCGGCACCGTCTCCGCCGCGGGGGACCAGGTCGAGGTCCAGAGCCAGGATCCGCAGCGGGACCTCTACCGGCTGCTGGCGCTGGCGGAGGAGCGCGGCGCCCAGCTGCGCGACCTCGAGGTCCGCCGTCCCAACCTCGAGGACGTCTTCCTCGAGCTCACCCGGGAGCCGGCGTCTTGAACGACCGCGGCATCGTCATCGCCCAGGCGAGGATGGCGATCCTGGTCGCCCTGCGCACCCCGCGCACGATCATCTTCACGATCGCCTTCCCGGTCGTCCTGCTGGTCCTCTTCAACTCGATCTTCAACGCCGGCGGCAACGAAACGACGACCCTGCCGAGCGACGTCAAGCTCAGCGCCGAGGCCTACTTCACCGCCGGGATCATTGCCTACGCCGCCGCACTCTCGACCTTCACGACCCTCGCCGTCGCGCTCACGACGCAGCGCGAGCACGGGCAGCTGAAGCGCTACCGCGGCACGCCGATGCCGCCCTGGACCTTCATCGCCGGCCAGATCGTCCGCGCCGAGGCCCAGGCGCTGGCGATGGCGGCGGTCCTGCTGGCGATCGGAGCGCTCGCCTACGGCGTTCCGGTGCCGGCCTCCACCTTCCCGGCCTTCGTCCTCTACCTCCTGCTCGGCACCGCCACCCTCTGCTCGCTGGGCATCGCCGTCAGCGCCTTCACCCCGACGCCCGACGCCGCATCGACGGTCGCGCCGTTCTCCGTGGTCATCCTCTCCTTCATCTCCGGCGTCTGGATCCCGGTCGACCAGCTGCCGAGCTGGCTGGAAACCGTCGGCAAGGTCTTCCCGCTCTACCACCTGGCGCTGGGCATGCAGACCGCCCTCGCGCCCGGCGCCGGCGGCACCGGCCTCGACCTCGGCAACGTCGCCGCGCTGGCGATCTGGGCCCTGGTCGGCATCCGCGTCGCCGGCCGGCGCTTCCGCTGGGAGCCTCAGTCGGCCGGCGCCTGAGCGAGGTCGTCGAGCATCTCGAGCATCTTCTGGTGATAGTTGACGCCCACCGTCAGGGTCCGCTCCGAAGCCGCGAAGCCGTCGGCCGCACGCACCTCCCGCAGCATCGCGCTCAGCTCATCCCGCTTCGCTTCGTGCCAGGCCCGACGCTCGTCACCCAGCGGCCCGGGGTCCGCGCCGGCGAAGATCTTCAAGATCGCTTCGTCCCGCAGCTGCGGCGGGATCACCGCGGTGTCGGCGGCCCAGGCGGCCAGCGCCTCCCTTCCCTTCTCGGTCATCGAATAGATGCGCCGCCTGCGACCGCCCTCCTCCTGACGCGCCGCCAGATAGCCGCCGGCGGTGAGGCGGGCGGGCTCCTCATACGCCGTCGTGTGCGGAACCGGCCAGAAGTTCTGGATCGACATCTCCATCGCCCCCTTGAGGTCGTAGGACGTCATCTCGCCGAACTCGTCCAGCACGGCGAGCACGGCGTAGGAGGTGCCGGTGAGCTTGATCGCCTTAGCCTTGCTTTTCATGATTCGTGTCGTATAGTACGGGACGAACGGTTTAAGCAACAGGTTGGAGGCCCCAAATGTCCGGCACCGATCCGCACTCCCCCATCATCGGCGACGACGCGGCGTACGACGCGGTCATCGTCGGCGGCAGCCTCGCCGGCTGCACCGCCGCCACCCTTCTCGCCCGGGCGGGGGGCCGCGTCGCCCTGGTCGAGAAATCGCCGGACCCGAAGGCTTTCAAGCGCATGTGCTCGCACTTCATCCAGGCTTCGGGCGTGCCGACGCTGGAGCGGCTCGGCTGGCTCGAGCCGATGCTCGAGGCGGGCGCCATCCACACCCGGGTCCAGGCCTGGACCCGCTGGGGATGGATCAAACCGCCGCCCCCGGGCAACGTCTGCGTCAACCTGCGGCGCGAGGTGCTCGACCCGCTGATCCGGGAACGGACCGCCGCCGAGCCGGGAGTGGAGCTGCTGCTGGGGCAGACCGCCACCCGCGTGATGCGCGACGACGGCGCCGTCCGCGGTGTCGCCGTCCGCGACCGCGACGGAAGGGAGGCCGAGGTGCGCGCCAGGCTCACCGTCGGCGCCGACGGCCGCGATTCGCAGATCGCCGAGCTGGCGGGACTTCCCGACAAGAAGAAGCCGCATGGCCGCTTCGCCTACGGGGGCTACTTCGAAGGGGGTGCGCCGGCGATCTCCCCCGATGCCGCCTTCTGGATGCTCGACCCCCAGTGGGCAGCGGCGTTCCCCACCGACTCGAACCTCACCTTCTACGCGGTGATGGGGACGATGGACCGCCTGCCCGAATTCAAAGCCGACCCCGCCGCGGCGCTGGTCCGCTTCATATCCGACGTGCCGGAGGCGCCGCCGATCAAGGAGGGGCGGCTGGTCTCGCCCGTCCTCGGCAAGATCGACATGACGAACCGGCGGCGCGGCCCGATCGCCCCCGGGCTGGCGCTGGTGGGAGACGCGGCTCTTGCCGCCGATCCGCTCTTCGGCATCGGCTGCGGCTGGGCGCTGCAGTCCGGCGAATGGCTGGCCGACAGCGTGGCACCCGCCCTGGCCGGCGAGGAGCCGCTCGAGAAAGGGCTGAAGCGCTACCAGCGGCGCCACGCCCGCGGCCTCAACGGCCACAACTTCCTCATCGACGACTATGCGACGGGTCGGCGCATGTCCCCGGTCGAGCGGCTGCTGTTCTCCGCCGCGGCCCGGGACCCGAAATCCGCCCAGCTCTTCGAGCAGTTCGGCACCCGCACGATCGGGCCGGCTCAGGCGATGCCGCGGATGCTCCCCCGCGCCCTTGCCGTCAACGCCCGCCACGCGCTGGCGCGATGAGCACCGCAGCGGAAAGCGCCTCCGTCCGGCGCACCAGCCTCCTCGCCGGCGGCACCCGGACCCGCCTGCTCGAAGCTGGCCCGGCCGAGACGACAGAGGCGGTCGTCTTCGTCCATGGCAACCCCGGCTCGGCCGATGACTGGGAGGGCTTGATCGCGGCCGCAGCCGGCACCGGCCGGCGCGCGCTGGCCATCGACCTGCCGGACTTCGGTGAGACCGTCGCCCCGGCCGGCTTCGAACACTCGGTGTTGGGCTACGCGACCTTCCTCGGCGGGGCTCTGGGCGAGCTCGGAGTCGAACGCGTCCACCTCGTCCTCCACGACTTCGGCGGGCCGATCGGACTCGTCTGGGCGGCGATGAACGCCGATGCCCTCACCAGCATCACCCTGATCGACACCGGCATCCTCCCCGGCTACCGCTGGCACAGACTGGCGCGGATCTGGCGCACGCCGGTGCTCGGCGAGCTCTTCCAGGCGACGGCGACCCGCTCCGCCTTCCGCTTCCTGCTCAACCGCAACGAGCCGCGCGGGCTGCCGCGGGAGTTCGTGGAAACGATGTACGACCACTACGACCGCCGCACCCGCAAGGCGGTGCTGGCGCTCTACCGCGACACCGACGACCCCGGCTCGGCGGCGGTCGAGTTCTCGAAGCTGATGGCGCCGCGCGACCTCCCGGCGCTGGTGATCTGGGGCGAGCACGACGCCTACCTGCCCTCCTCATACGCGGAGCGCCAGCGCGACGCGTTCCCCTCGGCCGCCGTCCACGTCCTACCCGCAAGCGGCCACTGGCCCTTCGCCGACGCACCCGACACGGTGGAGCGCCTGCTGGCGGAATTTCTCACAGAGCAGAGCCGGTAGCTGTGCCATCCTCAGCCGCGTGACCGACCCCGCGGCAGCACGCGACAAGCGCTGGATCGCCCTGATCCTGCTCTGCAGCGCCCAGTTCGTCGTCGTCCTCGACGCCTCGATCGTCAACGTCGCGCTGCCGACGATCGGCGAAGCGCTCGAATTCACCGAGAGCAGCCTGCCCTGGGTCGTCAACGCCTACGTGCTCACGTTCGGCGGCTTCCTCCTGCTCGGCGGCCGGCTCGCCGACCTGCTCGGGCGGCGCCGCGTCTTCATGTTCGGGCTGGTGCTGTTCGCGCTTGCCTCGCTGGCCGGCGGCCTCGCCGGCAGCTCCGGCCAGCTGATCGCCGCCCGCGCCGTGCAGGGCCTGGGCGCGGCGATCCTCTCCCCCGCCGCGCTCTCGATCGTCGCCACCACCTTCCGCGACGGCGCCGAGCGCAACAAAGCGCTGGGGATATGGGGCGCGGTCGCCGGCTCCGGCGGCGCCGCCGGGGTGCTGCTCGGCGGCGTCCTCACCGAATACCTCGGCTGGGAATGGGTGCTCTGGGTCAACGTGCCGATCGGGATCGCCGCGGCGGCGCTGGCGCCGACGCTGATCGCCGAATCCCACGCCGAACACGAGGTGCGGCACTTCGACCTCGCCGGGGCGACGACGATCACCCTCGGCCTCTCCGCCCTCGTCTTCGCCCTGCTCGACGCCGAAAGCGCCGGCTGGGGCTCGGCGCAGACGATCGGCACCCTGATCGGGGCCGCCATCCTGCTGATCGGGTTCGTCGCAATCGAGCGCCGCTCCCGCGCCCCGCTGGTCCCCTTCTCGATCTTCCGCATCCGCACGATCACCGGCGCCAACGTCGTCGGCATCCTCGTCGGCGCCTCGCTCTTCTCGATGTTCTTCTTCATCTCGCTCTACATGCAGCAGGTGCTCGGCTACAGCGCGATCAAGGCGGGGCTCTCCTACCTGCCGCTGGCGGTCTCGATCATCCTCTCGGCCGGCATCGCCTCGAGCCTGGTGACGAAAGTCGGCTTCAAGCCGATCCTCGCCGCCGGCATGGTCCTGATCGCCGCGGGGCTCGTCTGGTTCTCCCGGATCTCCGCCGACGGCACCTTCCTCGCCGACGTCCTCGGCCCCTCGCTCTTCGCCGCCGTCGGCCTCGGCTTCGCCTTCGTCCCGGTGACGATCGCCGCCGTCTCCGGGGTCGAGGACCGCGAGCAGGGGCTGGCCAGCGGCCTGATCAACACCTCCCAGCAGGTCGGCGGCGCCCTCGGCCTCGCCGTCCTCGCCGCGATCGCCAACTCTGTCATCGGCAACTCCCACGATCCCGCAGTCCTCACCGAAGGCTTCCGGTCCGCCTTCCTCGTCGGCGCCGCCTTCGCCGCCCTCGGCTTCCTCGCCACCCTCTTCCTGGTCCGCACCGCTGACAGCAAGGCACACGTCGAACTGGGCGCCGAACCGGCCCTGGAGGACGCGCACTGAACGGTTGTCGGCCGTCTGCGGGATGGTTCCCCGCATCGCCAGACTCGACCCGCCTCGCGGCGGGTCTTGTCGTTTCCGGGCCGAATCTCAATTGACCTCGAGACTCTGACGGTTAGGGTAGAACCCAGTGTCGCTCCGCCTCCCCAGCCTCGGTCTTGCCGCGCTGCTGCTGACCGGGCTCGCGCTGATCGTCTTCGGCGGCCACAGCCGCGCCGCTTCTTCGGGCGGCGTCGCCCCCGTTTCGTCCTCGGCCTGCGGGCCGCTCCAGTACGGCGGCAACGGCAGCCCGGAGGCGCTGATCGTCTCCGACCTGCCACTGCAGGGCGACTCGAAGCAGCGCTCGCTGCAGATGAACGACGCGATCCGCCTCGTCCTCGCGGGCGCCAACTGGCAGGCCGGTGGGATCAAGGTCGCCTTCCAGGCCTGCGACGACTCGAGCGCGAAGACCGGCCTCTGGACCAAGGCGAAGTGCCAGGCCAACGCCCGCGCCTACGCCGCCGACGCCGCCGTCCTCGCCGTGATCGGCACCTACAACTCGGGCTGCGCCGAATCGATGATCCCGATCCTCAGCAGCGCGCCCGGCGGCGGGGTGGCGATGGTCTCACCCGGCAACACGCTGATCTGCCTCACCCAGTCGAGCCCGAGCTGCCCCAAGGGGCAGCCGAAGAGCCTCTACCCGGGGGCGCGCAACTACGCCCGCGTCGTCCCCAACGACGCCTACCAGGGCGCCGGCCTGGCGAGCTTTGCGAAGAAGCAGGGCGTGAAGGAGGCCTACCTCCTCTACGCCGGCAAGGACCCGACCAGCCTCGGCCAGGCGAAGACCTTCCGCGGCGCCGCCCGCAAGCTCGGCATCCACGTCGTCGGCTTCAAGTCCTGGAACTCGAAGGCGAGCAGCTACAAAACGCTGATGGGGAAGGTCGCCGCGACCAAGCCCGACGCCGTCCTGCTCGCCGGCCTGACCGAGGAGAACGGGGGGCGCCTGATCAAGGACAAGGTCGCCGTGCTCGGGCCCAACAGCGGCGTCAAGCTGCTCGCCCCCGACGGCTTCGCGCAGCAGTCGACGATCGAACTTGCGGGCACGGCGTCGAAGGGGATGTTCGCCAGCGTTCCCGGCGAGGTGCCGCAGAGCCTCACCGGCCCCGGCAAGAAGCTGGTCGGCGAACTCGAAGCCGAACTGAAGGGCCCGGTGGAACTGTATGCGCCCTACGCGGGCCAGGCCGCCGAAGTCGTGCTCGACGCGATCGGCAGGGGCAAAGACCGCAGCAGCACGATCGCCGCCGTGGGCTCCACTTCGGTCCACAACGGGATCACCGGCAGCTTCGACATCCTTCCCAGCGGCGATCCCAGCGTCGGCCCGATCACCGTCTCGGTAGCGAAGAAGACATTCGTGCCGTTCAAGGTCGTGGAGCCGGGGCCGGCGCTGGTCAAGGCCGCCCGCCACGGCTGACGGCCCGCCCGACCGCGCTGAAGGCACCCGCCGCGGGGCGTCGAATCAGTCGCGGTGAGCTATCAGCGGGCGAGGCGCACGGCCGCCGGCAACGGGACGACGGACGCGCGCGCGGTCAGGTGGCGCGAACGGCTGAACACGCCGATGCTGATCGCGGCGGCATTGACGCTGCCGACGGTGGCGATCTACGAGTCGAAACCGGGCGGGGCGCTGGAGACGGTGGCGGTCGTCCTCAACTGGACCACCTGGGTCGCCTTCCTGGTCGAGCTGGTGATCATGCTCTGGGTGGTGCCGAACCGGTGGTCCTGGGTGCGCCGCCACCCGCTCGACGTGATCATCGTCGTGCTCACTCCGCCGGTGCTGCCCGCGGGCCTGCAGAGCCTGCGGGCCCTGCGCCTGCTGCGGCTGCTCCGCCTGCTGCGCCTCGCCCAGCTCTCGCGCGAGGTCTTCTCGCTCGAGGGGCTGCGCTACGCGCTGCTGCTGACCGTGCTCACCGTGGTCGGCGGCGGCAGCATCTTCGTCGCCTTCGAGCACCAGCAGCACCTCGACACCTGGGACGGGATCTACTGGGCGGCGACGACGATGACCACCCTCGGCTCCAACGTCTACCCGACCACGACCGGCGGCGAGGTGGTCACCGTCGTCGTCCTGATCATCGGGATCGGCTTCGTCGCCCTCCTCACCGGCGCCTTCGCCCAGCGCTTCCTCGCCCCCGAAATCGCCGAGATCGAGGAGGAGCTGGAAGAAGAGCAGCTGAGCGCCGAGGCCCTAGCCCTGCGCGAACTGCGCAGCGTCCAGGAGCAGCTGCAGGCGCTCTCGGTCGCAATCGAGCGCATCGCCGAGCGCAATCGCTAGCTCTCCTTCTCCTCCTCTTCGGCGATCTTCCCTTCCAGTTCCTTCATCACATCGGGGTCTTTGAGGGTGGTGACGTCGCCCAGGGCGCGCCCCTCGGCGATGTCGCGCAGCAGCCGCCGCATGATCTTGCCGGAGCGGGTCTTCGGGAGATCGTCGGCCCAGACCACCCGTTTCGGGCGGGCGAATTTGCCGATCCGCTCGGCGACGGTGGCGCGGATGCCGTCTTCCAGCTCCGAACCCTCCTGGATCCCGCCCCGCAGGGTCACGAAGGCGCAGATCGCCTGGCCGGTGTCCTCGTCCGATTGCCCGATCACCGCCGCCTCGGCAACGTCGGGGTGGGCGACGATCGCCGACTCGACCTCGGCGGTCGAGAGGCGGTGCCCGGAGACGTTGACGACGTCATCGATCCGGCCGATCACCCAGAAGTAGCCGTCGTCGTCCCGGCGGGCCGCGTCGCCGACCAGGTAGCGCTCCTTGCCGAAGCGCGAGAAGTAGGTCTCGACGAAGCGCTCGTCCTCTTTGTAGAGGCCGCGCAGCATCGACGGCCAGGGGCGCTCCAGCACGAGCAGGCCCTGCCCTTCCTCCACCGGCTTGCCCTCCGACTCGTCGACCACCTGCGCCTCGACCCCGGGGAACGGCGTCGTCGCCGAGCCCGGCTTGGTCGCGGTGATCCCGGGCAGCGGCGTGATCATGATCGCGCCGGTCTCGGTCTGCCACCAGGTGTCGACGATCGGGCAGCTGCCGCTGCCGATCACCTGCCGGTACCAGAGCCACGCCTTGGGGTTGATCGGCTCCCCCACCGTGCCGAGCAGGCGCAGCGAGGAGAGGTCGTGTTCGCGGGGGATCTCGGCCCCCCACTTGATGAAGGTGCGGATCGCGGTCGGCGCCGCGTAGAGGATCGTCGCCTTGTAGCGGGCGACGAGCTCCCACCAGATCCCTTTGTGGGGATAGTCCGGCGCCCCCTCCCACATCACGCTGGTCGCCCCGTTGGCGAGCGGGCCATAGACGATGTAGGAGTGACCGGTGACCCAGCCGACGTCGGCCGCGCACCAGTAGACGTCCTCCTCCGGCTTCAGGTCGAAGACGTAGCGATGGGTCGCGGTGACCCCCGTCATGTAGCCGCCGGTCGTGTGCAGGATGCCCTTCGGCTTCGCGGTCGAGCCCGAGGTGTAGAGGATGTAGAGCGGGTGCTCGGCCTCCATCGGCTCGGCCGGGCACTCCGGCTCGGCCGCCTCCATCACCTCGTCGTAGAAGACGTCGCGGCCCTCGGTCATCGGGCAGTCGATCCCGGTCTGACGGACGACGACGATCTTCTCCAGCGCGCCGATCCCGCCGAGGTGTTCGTCGACCTGGGGCTTGATCGGCGCCGTCTTGCCTTTGCGACGGGCGCCGTCGACGGTGACCAGCGCCTTCGCCTGCGAGAACTCCATCCGCTCGGCCACCGCCTCGGCCGAGAAGCCGCCGAAGACGACGTTGTGCGGGGCGCCGATGCGGGCGCAGGCGAGCATCGCCACCACCACCTCGGGGATCATCGGCAGGTAGATCCCGACCACGTCGCCCTTCTCGACCCCGAGGCCCTTGAGCGCGTTGGCGAAGCGCTGGACGTCGCGGTGGAGGTCCGCGTAGGTGATGTCGCGCTCCTCCCCCTCCTCGCCGCGCCAGTGGTAGGCGACGCGGTCGCCGTTGCCGGCCTCGACATGGCGGTCGAGGCAGTTGTAGCTGGCGTTGAGGCGGCCGTCGGCGAACCACTTGTAGAAGGGCGGGTCCGAATCGTCCAGCGCCTGACCCGGCTCGGTCTCCCAGTCGAGCAGCTCCCGCGACTGCCGCAGCCACCAGCCCTCAGGGTCGGCGGCCGCCTCCTCGTAGACCTTCGGATCGCCCCAGTTGGCGCGCCGGCGGAACTCCTCCGGCGGCTCGAACTTCTCGATCTCCAGCATCGACTCGAGCTCGCGCTCGAGGTCGGCCCCTCCGTGCTCGATTGCCATCCGGTCGCTCCTCCCTCAGTCCCTCACTGTGTTGGTTCAGTTCGTCCTTCGGTCCCTCGCCGGTTCGGCTGCCCTCGGCTGGTTCAGCGGGCGGACGGGCATCACGGTCCGCCCGAAGGTCGAGTTGACGACCGCTGCAAAGGATGCATACCAAGCAGCCGCAGCCGTGGCAATCCCGAACCAGCCGCCGACTTCGATCAGCCCTTCGCTTTCGTTGGCGTTGCCGATCCCGAGCAGGAAGTAGGTCGCCGCCAGCAACAGGAACACCAGCGCGATCGCCGCCGTAGTCCGCAGCGAAGCCACCAGCATGTAGGTGGTGAAGATCCCCCAGGCGATCAGGTAGAGCCCGAGCGCCGACCCCAGGTGTTCGGCCGGGATTTTGTCGGCGAAGAACGTCACCAGGACCCAGAACGAGATCCAGAACGCCCCGAACGAGGAGAAGGCGACGGCGCCGAAGGTGTTCCCGGTGCGGAACTCCCACATCCCGGCGAGCAGCTGCGCGATCCCGCCGTAGGCGAGCGCCAGGCCCAGCACCACCGGCTCGCCGGCATGGCTGACGAGGTTGGCGTTGAACATGCTGAGGACGAAGGTGGTGAGCGCGAAGGCCCCGAGGCCGAGGGGGCCGGGGTCGGCCGGTTTCCAGCCCACCGGTCCTTCGGCTGCCGGTTCCCGTCCAGGTGCGCGCCCGGGTACGTCGCGGCCCGGAACCTCGCGGTGCGGGACAGATGCTGACTCCATGACGACTCCTTCCCTAGAGCACTGACGGCCTCCCTCCCCGCGTTCCCCATCTACCCGGGAAACGTTTGTGTCAACCGTCTCGAACTGGATTTCGGCAGGTCTACAGCGCGAAGACGAGCAGCGAGAAAAGGCCGGCGGCGATGCAGTAGACGCCGAACGGGCTGAGCCGGTTGGTCTCGAAGTAGCGGAGCAGGAACCTGACCGCGAGCCAGGTGGTCACCGCGGCGGCGATCGCCCCGACCAGCGCCTGGCCCCGCACCCCGTCGCCGGCCGAGCCCATCAGGTCTGGCAGCTTCAGCACCCCGGCGGCGCCGATGATCGGCGTCGCCAGCAGGAAGGCGTAGCGGGCGGCGTCCTCGTTCGAGAGGCCGGTGAGGAGCCCGCCGCCCATCGTCACCCCGGAGCGGGAGATGCCCGGGACCAGCGCCGCTGCCTGGGCGGTGCCGATCGCGAAGGCCTGCCTGAAGCCCATCCGGGCGATCCGCGGGTCGGCGTCGCCTTCGTAGTCGCCGGGGCGGGGCGGGCGGCGCCGCAGCCGCTCGAAGCCGAGCAGGAGCACCCCGTTGATGGTGAGGAAGATCGCCGCCGCGGTCGGCGAGGCGAACAGCGTGCGCAGCTTGTGCTCGAGCGCGAGGCCGAGGATCCCGGCCGGGACGGTGCCGACGACGATCACCCAGGCGAGGCGGGCGTCGAGGTCGCGCGGCGTCGCCTCACCCCTGACCGAGCGGACGAAGCCGGCGATGATCCGCTTCCAGCCCTCCCAGAAGAAGGCGAAGAGGACGAGCGCGGTCGCGCAGTGGGTGGCGACGAGGAAGGCGAGGAAGAATTCGTCGTTCTGGTGGATGTTCCAGCCGAGCAGCGAGGGAACGATCACCGCGTGGCCGAGGCTGGAGATCGGGAACGGCTCGGCGATCCCCTGCAGCGCACCGAGGATGATCGCCTGGAGGTAGGAAATCGGTTCCAAGCCGCGGGCAGCCTATGCCACCGGGGCGACGGATTTGTTAGCGGCCGTTAATACCCGGCCGGGTGCCTGGCGACGAAGCCTTCGGGGGAGTCGACCCAGGGATCGTGCCAGCGCGGGCCGGGGCCGCCGACGGTGTCGAAGGCGATGCCGGCGATCACCATCCAGGCGTGTTCGGCGTTGGCGTAGACGGTGATCCACTGCCCGGGGCCCGGTTCGCCCCAGGTCTCCAGCCCGGTCGAGTCGAGCGGGCTTTCGAGGAAGCCGCCGCCGTGGAGGGCGAAGCTGACCGCGCCCGAGCAGTCGTAGCCTTCCGATTCGAAGGAGCCGTGGCCGCCGCCCCAGATATAGGGGGTGGTGGCGATCGAGTTGGCGGCGGCGATCGCGTCCTTGACCGCCTGCGGCGCCGCGGCCGGGGCGCTCGCCTCGCTTTCGCTGATCACCTGCGCTTCCTCGCCGGGGTTGAGCGGCGCCGGCATCTGGCCGGTGGTCGCGTCTCCGCCTTCGGAGGCGACCTGTTCGGAGATCGCGGCGAGGTTGTTGCCGAGCGCTTCTTCGCGCGACTCGAGCGCTTCCAGCGCTTCGCGCCGCTGCGCCTGCGCCGCCTTCAGTTCGGCGAAGCGGGCCTCGGCCTGCTTGCGGGCGGCGGCGACTTCCTGCTCGATCGCAGCGACCTGGTCGCGCGCTTCTTCGATTTCGGCGCGCTTGTCAGCCAGCTTTTCGACCGCCGAGCGGACTTCGTCGCGCAGCGTCTTCACCCGTTCGACGACCGAGTCGTCGTAGCTCTGGATCCGGCTCAGGTATTCGGTCTGGGCCGCCATGTCGGACCAGTTTTCGGATTCGAGGATCGCGTTGATCACGTCGGGCGAGCCGGCCTCGTAGATCGCCACCAGCCGCTCGCGCAGCACTCCGAGGGCGCGCTGGAGCTGGTCCCGCACCTTCTGCAGATGCGCTTCTTCGGCTTCCAGCGCCGCCGTCGCCGCTTCCAGCTGGGCCTGCTTTTCTTCCAGTTCGGCCTCGACCGCGGCCTGCTTGCGGCGCAGTTCGGAGACTTCGCCGATCATCGAGTCGATCGCCTTGTTCTGTTCGGCGATCGTCGCCGCCAGGGCGCTGGAGTCTTCGCGCACCCCTTCGAGCTTGTCGCGCGTCGCTTCCAGCTTTTCCTGCGGCGTCTCGGCCGGGGCCGAGCCCGCCCAGGAGCCGGCCAGCGCGCAAAGGCCCGCGAGGAGCAGGGCGGCGAATATCAGGGCACGGCGCCTGACCGTGCTCGTGGAGGGGCTGAACAGCACGGCGGCGCAGGCTAGCGAAGCGCCCGCGCCGCCTTACAGGTGGTCGATAATCCGCAAGTTTCTTTGCAGATGCAGGACTTTTCCTACGCGAGGAGTTTGGCCTTCGCCTGCTCGAACTCGTCCTGGCTGAGCGCGCCTTTGTCTTTGAGCTCGGCCAGCTTGTGCAGTTCGTCGGCCGGCGAGGCGGCGTGGGCCTGCTGCCGGACGTATTCGTCGAAGTGCTTTTTCGCGTCGGCCTGGGCTTTGATCGTTCGGTCGCGCATCCCCTCGCCGCGGGCGATCAGGTAGATCAAGGCCGTCAGGAAGGGGATGAAGACGAGGAAGAGCACCCACGCCGCCTTCGCCCAGCCAGACAGCTCGTGGTCGCGGAAGAGGTCGGAGAGGATCGTGATCAGGATCCAGATCCAGATCACGAAGAAGAAGATCTCCAGCGCTACGAGGAGAACTTCGCCAAAGCTGATGTCGGCGAGGGGCATGAGGCTCCTTTCGGGTGACGGAGACTGGCAAGCGGCGGGAATCCGCCGCTGACCTATTCGACGAATTGGACCGCCGCTCCTACCTTCTACTCCCCCGCCAGCCGCGTCAAGAAGAGGACGATCGCCACCGAGGTGGCGAGGTTGAGGCTGGACACCCCCTCCCTCATCGGGATCGCAACCCGTGCCTGCGCTCGCTCGAACACCTCGCCGCTGAGCCCGTGGCGCTCGGTGCCGAAGGCGAGGACGGCCCGCGGGGGAATCAGGCCAGGCCGCAGATCCTCTCCCTCGGGGTCGATCGCCAGCAGTGGCCGGTCGCTCGGCGGCAGCGCCTCGACCGCCGCCACCGGCAGCGCGAACTGCAGCCCGGCGGCGCCGCGAACGGCGTCTGGGTGCCAGGGATCGTTCTCGCCGGTGGTGAGGAGCGCCGCCGCGCCGGCGCCCGCGGCGACCCGGATGCAGGCGCCGATGTTGCCCATGTTCCGCGGCTGCTCCAGGAGGACGACGGGTGCGGGTCCCGGAGCGGCGAGAGCGGCCCCGGGGTCGACCGCGGGGCGGCGGGCGATCGCCGCGACCCCGGTGTGCGGGACCAGCGGCACCAGGTCGGCCAGCGCCTCCTTGTCGATCTGCTCGACCCGGCCGGCCAGCCGCCCGCTCAGATCCGGCGCCAGCGCCGCCGCCATCGACTCCAACGCCGGGGGATCGACCGCCACCGCCTCGACCAGCTCCGCTCCGAAGCGCAGCGCGTGCTTGAGCGCGTGGAAGCCCTCGACCACGGTCAGCTGCGGGTCGCGGCGGGCGGTGCGGAACCGCACGGCGCGTTGGTGCTCATCGCGGCCCATGGCCGAATCATTACCTCCCCGGGACCGGCGACGACCGGCGGCAGGTGCGGGTCAGACCGGAACCGGCGCCTCGGCCAGCTGGTCGCGGCCGCCGGCCTTGGCCAGGTAGAGCGCCTTGTCAGCCCGGCCCAGCAGGTCGTCGCCGCTCTCGACGAAGTCCCAGCAGGCGAGGCCGCCCGAGCAGGTCTGCCCGCGCGGCGTCGTGGCGCGCAGGCGCTCGACCACCTCGCAGGCCTGCTCGATCGTCGTGTCCGGCAGCAGCACCAGGAACTCCTCGCCGCCGAAGCGGACGATCGTGTCCTCCGCCCGCAGGGCCGAGTCCCAGGCGATCGCCGACTCGCGCAGAACCTCGTCGCCGGCAAGATGACCGTGTGTGTCGTTGTAGGTCTTGAAGCGGTCGATGTCGACGATGGCGACGCAAAGGGGACTGCGGGTGCGGCGGGTGCGGGCCAGCTCCCGCGGCAGCAGCTCCGAGAGCGCGCGGCGGTTCGGCAGGCCGGTGAGGGGGTCGCGCAGGGCCATCTCCTGCACCTCGTCGAGGAGCTTCTCCCGTTCGCCCTCCATCCGCTTCAGCTCGGTGACGTCGGTCGAGCGGGCGTAGACGAGGCGCTCGTCGGGCGCCAGCGTCGAGCTGGTGCGCAGCCAGTGCCAGCTCCCGTCCTTGGCCCGAACCCGGCTCTCCAGGACGGCGGATGCGCCGCTCTTGAACAGCCCCGCGGCCTCGACCAGCGCCCGCTTGCGGTCGTCCGGATGCGTCAGGTCGAGCAGGCGCACTCCCCGCAGATCCTCCGGCGCATATCCGAGCTGCCGCTTCCAGGCACCGTTGGCCTCGCAGCAGTACCCCTCCTCGTCCATCGTGCAGAGCATGTCCTGGCTGAGCTCGAAGAAGCGGCGGGCGCGGATATCGGCGCGGGCCTGTCGGCTGACCACCCCGGTGATCAGCAGCATCACCACGCTGAGCGAGACGGCCGAGAAGATCCAGCGGGTGAGCGGCGAGTATCCGGCGGTGCTCTCGACGCCTGCCAGGGCAACCGCGTAGACGGCGAGGAGCCAGGCGAGGTGGGCGATCGCGATCCGGCGCGGAAAGAAATAGGACGAGATCAGCGTCGCCCAGACGAAGATAGTCCCGTACTGGCCGATCGCGACGCCGCTCTCGTAGATCAGCAGGCCGGTCGCGGCGACGACGGCGAGGAGGATCGTGTGGACCGCAGCCCGGGCGATGCGGTTTACCGAGAGCGCGAGCAGGAAACCGGCGAAGGCCATCGCAGCGGCGGTGGCGATCAGCGCGCCGTCGTCGCCACCGCTCGGGTGGGGCAGGACGAGCGAGAGGCCGACCAGGCCGGCCCCCGCGATCGGCAGGGCGGCGGCGGCCCGGGCTTCCGCGTTGCCGTCACGGTCCTCGTCCCGCTTCTCAGGTATCCCCCAGATGCGGCGAGGATCGGCAAGACCGCATGTTTCCTTTAACCGGGTGAGACGACTTGTCAGCCGCGGACCACCTCGAACTGGCTCATCAGGCCGTGGTCCTCGTGATCGAGCATGTGGCAATGGACGACGAACTTGCCGGTGTAGTCGCAGAGGTGGCCGGCGACGAGGATGCGTTCGTTCGGGTAGATGAAGAAGGTCTCCTTGAGGCAGTCTTCCCACGGCGGCGGCGCTTGGCCGTTGCGCTCGAGCAGGTACCAGTCGGTGTGGTGCAGGTGCATGACGTGGGCGACGTTGGTCTTGTTGACGAGCTCCCAGGTGACGGTGCTGCCCAGCTTCGGCCTGGTCTCGGCATAGGCGGGGTTGAAGGTGCGGCCGTTGATCCGCCAGGTCGTCTTGAAGAAACCGCCGATCGTGATCTCCCAGCGATGGTCCGGCTTGCGTTTCACCTTCCGCGTCCACTCCGGCAGCGGCCGCAGGCGCCGGGGTACGCGGGTGCGGTCGGGCCGGCGCACATCGCCGACCCGGAACTGCATCAGCGCGCCGTCGTAGGTGTGGGCGCCTTCGGGATTGCGGCCGGCGTGGCGCCTGGTGCTGCGCAGCTCGACCGTCTCCCCCCTCATCGCGGCGAAGTCGACGATCACCTCGACCCGCTCGGCCGGCCCGATCAGGATTTCGCGGCGGCGGACCGGCTTCGGCATCAGACCGCTGTCGGTTGCTATCTGCACCATCGGGGCGCCGTTGGAAAGCTGCAGGTTGTAGCTGCGGAAGGAGGAGATGTTGAGGAGGCGCAGCCGGTGGCGGCAGGCTTCGACCCGGTGGTGCGGCATGTAGGCGCCGTTGACGAGGATCGTCTCGCCGAGGATGCCGTCGGCGGGCGGGCGCTTGCCGGTGAACGGGTCGATCAGCTGGTTGCGGCGGTCGAAGGTGCGGTCGGCGATCATCAGCGGGATGTCGCGCTCGCCGCGCGGCAGCGACAGCGACTCCTCGAAGGCGTCGTCGACGATCCACATCCCGGCCAGGCCCTTCCAGCTGTGGCGGGCGGTGCGATCGAGGCGGTGGTCGTGGTACCACTGGAAGGCGGCGCGTTCGGGACGCCCGTCCTCGATCAGGTCGTAGAGGTAGGTTTTTCGCCCACCCGGCTCGAGCAGGAGGTCGTTGCCCGACTGTCGCGGCGAGAGGTCGTGCGGGATCCGGCAGAAGTAGGAGACCGGCTGGCGCTTGGTCAGGCCGCCGGGATAGCCGTCGAACTGATGGCGATTGTGGCCGCCATGGAGGTGAATCGAGAGCTCCCCGGCCTTCTCGGGCAGCTCGTGCTGGAAGGTGACGCGGGTGCGCCGGCCGGCATGGCGGCGGACGGTCGGTCCGGGGAAGCTGCCGCCGAAGGTCCAGAGCCTGGTCCTGGGGCCGGGAAGGACCTGCTGCTCGGCCTCCCGGATCGGGATCCGGATGTGGTCTTCGTCGAGGACCGGCGGGATCGGCAGCCGGTCGCGGAACGGAACCGCGGCCAGCGCCGGCGGCGGTTCCGAGGAGATCGGCAGCAGCCCGCCGCTCCTGCCCTTCAGGGGCAGGAGGACGGCGAGCGCACCGCCGCCGAGGGCGCCGAGGAAGGCCCGGCGCCCGAGGCGGTGTGCATCTGAGGGCTGCCCAGCCGTTAGCTGCTCAGGAGGCCGGAGTTACGGTGACCTGGCCGTGCATCCACGGGTGGACGGCGCACTGGAAGTAGAGCGTCGTGCCCGGTGCGGCGGTCACCTGCTGGCTGATGTGGCCGCCCGGCTTTTCGCCGGTGAACCAGGAGTCGCCCTTCTTACCGGTGGCGTTGCCCATCGTGCTCCAGCCTTCGGGGCCCGCCTTCGCCGGGTTGGTGGTGATCTTTTCCGTTTTCGGGTTGAACCCGTGCCATTTGGCGATCGCCATGCAGATGTGCTTCGGGGTGAAGCAGTTCTTGCGTGCATTGGCGGTCTTCGGGATCGACCCTTTGGTCACCAGCGAGAAGGTGTGGGGGCCGACCTGTTTCGGGTTCGTCTCGTTGACGATTTCCAGCTGGTCGCCGTAGCCGACCGTGGCCGGGGCGACGAACTTCAGCTTCCCTTTGGTCAGCTCGATCTTGATCTGGTCGGTCTTGCCGGTTTCGGGGGCCACTCCTTCGGCTCCGGCCAGGCTCGAACCGCCGACGGCGACGGCGAGAGCAGCCGCGGGAACCGCGAGGGCCAGCGCCCGCAGGCGGGCACGGCGTGAAAGCTTGCTGTGCAAAGCATCCCTTTCGTTAGGTGGAGTTTGACTTCGGACGGGCGACCCCTGGGTCGGACGGGCGTCCCCGGGCAGCCCGAGCGCTGGAAGCTAGTACGGCCGGCGGCCGCCTTCAAGCGAAGGCGAGCCCCGCCGGCGGCCTTTACCTAGTTTTCGCCGTTTTGCCCCCCCGGTACCCTCTAGCGAGCCCGGTGACCAGTTTTCTCCATACCTGCTACCGAATCGGCGACATCGATCGCTCGGTCGGCTTCTACGAGAAGCTCGGCTTCGAGGAGGTGCGGCGGATGCCGATCGGCGAGGAGGCGGTCAACGTCTTCATGGCCCTGCCCGGCGAGGACCCCCGCCTCGAGCTCACCTACAACCACGGCGTCACCGACTACGACCACGGCACCGGCTACAACCACATCGCGCTGCTCGTCGACGGCAACCTCGACCGTACCCTCGAGCAGCTGGCCGAGGTCGGCATCGAGCCCGAAAAGCCCCCCTACCGCCCCGGCGGCCGCAGCGAGGGACACCGCATCTGCTTCGTCCGCGACCCCGACGGCTACCGGATCGAGCTGATCGGGGAGTAGGCGCCGGCGTCATGCCCGTCAGTGGCTCCCAGGACGAACCCGCCGCCCCGGTCACACGGCTCTTCGCCGAACCGCGCCCGCAGCTCCTGCCTCACCTGGTGAGGCCTCATGAGGCGTTTCTCTTCGCCGGCGGGCCCCGACGAAGCTGGATCGAGCCCGCGCAGCTGCCGGTGACCCTGATCATCGATCTCGACGAACGGCTGACGGCAGGCGGCAGGCGATTGCCCCCGGCCTGGGTCGCCGGACCGACCGACCGCCCCGAGGAGGTCGAGCTGGGAGGCCGCCACACCACCGTCGACGTCAAGCTGACCCCACTGGGAAGCATGCGTCTGCTCGCGATTCCGCCTCGGGAGATCGCCGGCCGGGTGGTGGGGTTGGAGGAACTGCTCGGCGAAGCGGGCAGGCGCCTCACCGAAGCGGTGGCGGATGCCGGCGACTGGCCCACCCGCTTCTCGCTGGTCGATGAATTTCTCGCCGACCGGTCCCGCGGCGGCAGGATCCCGTCGCCGGTGGCCGAGGAGGCGTGGCGGAGGCTTTGCCGCGCCGGCGGGAATCTCCCGATCCGCGAGCTGGCCGAGGGGCTGCAGATCAGCCGGCGGCATCTGAGCTCGCTGTTCACTGAACAGGTCGGGCTGCCGCCGAAGACGGTCGCCCGCCTGCTGCGCTTCAGGCGGGCGCACCGGCAGATGCAGTCGAGTCCACGAGCCTGGGCCGAGGTCGCATTCGATTGCGGCTACTTCGATCAAGCGCATCTCAACCGCGATTTTCGCCAGTTCGCCGGAACGACCCCCACCGGCTTCCTCGCCCGGCAGCTCTGAGCCGGATCAGGAGCGACCGGGACGAAGGCCGCCCCGCTCGACGAGAGCGAGGATCTCGGTCGCGAACCGCGGCCACAGCGCAGGCGGTAGGTCGTGCCCCATGCCGTCGATCATGACGAGGCGGGCCGCGGGTATGGCGCGAGCGGTCGCGCGAGCGGCTGAGGGCCTGTAGATCGGATCGGCGAGGCCGTGGATGACGGTTGTCGGCACCTGGAGCCGCCTCAAGGCGCTGGTGCGGTCGCCGGAGGCCTGGATCGCGTGCATCTGGCGGGCCACCACCGCCGGGTCGTGGTCGCGGTCATGGGAGGCTCGGACGATCCGACGCACTCGCTCGGGATCGGGAGGGTATGCGGGGGAGCCGATCGCGCAGAGCATCCGCACTTTCGCCTCCACGGCGGCCTGCCGATCGTTACCCGACCTCCGGAAGATCGCCCGCATGCCGCGCAGGGTGGGGATGGCGAACATGCGGCTGCCGGTCGTTGAACTGATCGAGGCGAGCGAAAGCACACGGCTCGGGTGCTCGATCGCAACCGTCTGGGCGATCATCGCTCCCAGTGAGCTGCCGGCCAGATGCGCCGCTGTGACTCCCAGGTTGTCCAGCAGTCCACCGACGTCAGCCGCCATGTCGCTGAGGAGATAAGGGGCGGTGGCGCGGCGGCCGGTGAACAGGTCGAGAGCCCTTGCCCCGGGAACGTTTTCGAACTTCGTCGAATGGCCGCAATCGCGGTTGTCGAAGCGAATCACCCTCAGCCCGCTGCCGGCGAGAAGCCGGCAGAACTCGGCCTCCCAGTAGAGCATCTGCATCCCAAGCCCGGCGATGAGAACCAGAGGCTCGCCGTCGGCGTCGCCGAATTCCTCGTAGGCCAGCGTGAGTCCGCCGCAGTGAGCGAGCCTCTCCTCGCAGGTCGACCGCACGGCCGCAGCGTAGTCGCGCTCGTTCGCGGCGGATTGGAAAACGGGGAGGTTGCCCCCGAGGGGCAGCTACCTCAGCCGGCACCGACGCCGCCGCTCGGGGCAGGCGTGGGGGCGGGTTCCGGGGTCGGCGGCGGCGTGTTTTCTTCGGCCGGTTCGTTGCCGCCCTGGTTGCCCTTCGCTTCGCTTTCTTCGCCTTCTTCTTCTTCTTCTTCGCCGTATTCGTAGCTTTCTTCTTCTTCTTCGTAGCCGGAGGAGCTCGAGGAGGAAGAAGTGTGTTCGCTGCTGAGGCCTTCGAGTTCGGGCAGCGAGCTCGGCTGTTCGAATTCGGGGCAGTCGCTTCCCTGGGCGGCGGACATGTAGGACTGCCAGATCGGGCCGGCGGTGGGGCCTCCGAAGCCGGTGTATTCGCGCGAGGTCGGGTGGCCGACCCAGACCGCGGTCGAGTACTTCGGCGTGTAGCCGACGAACCAGGCGTCGGAGAGGCCCTCCGAGGTGCCGGTCTTGCCGGCCTCCGAACTGCAGCCCATGTAGGTGTAGCCGGCGCCGGTGCCTTCGGTGATCACGCCCTCGAGGATGCGGGTAACTTCCCAGGCCTGGCCGGGGGTGAGGACGCGTTCTCCGGAGTCGTTTTCGAAGTCGTCGACCTTGCCGTTGGGGAATTCGACCCGGCTGATCGCCGTCGGGTCGTGGTGGATGCCGCCGTCGGCGAGGGTCGCGTAGCCGTCGGCCATTTCCAGCGGGGTGACGCCGATCGCAAGGCCGCCGATCGCCTCCGCCGGGACCGACTGCAGCGGCGCTTCGATCCCCATTTCGTGCGCCGTTTCGGTCACGTGTTCGGGGCCGACGTCGAGGTCCAGCTGGGCGAAGACGACGTTGACCGAGTCGTGGGTCGCGGTTTCGAGGTTCATCGTGCCGCCGCCGGGCTCGGCGTTGTTGACGGTCCAGGTGCCGCCGCCGGGGATCTGCAGCGTGATCGGGGAAGTGCCGTTGTAATAGGTGGTGGCGGGGTCGATCCCCTCCTTGATCGCCGTCGTCAGCACGTAGGTCTTGAACGAGGAGCCTGGCTGCCGGTGCGCCTGCCAGGCGTAGTTGAACTGGCTTTCGTCGGCCGAGCCTTCCGTCGAGGCGAGAGCCACCACGGCGCCGGTCTGAGGATCGACCGAGGCGAGGCCAGCGGCCGGCCCCCCTTCCGGGTAACAGACGTAGCAGGAGTTTTCGACCGCTTCTTCGGCCTTCTGCTGGAGGCTCGGGTCGATCGTCGTGTAGGCCTTGAGGCCGCCGTTGCGGACGGTGTTGATCCCGTACCGTTCGATCAGTTCGTTCTGGACCAGGTCGAAGAGGAACGGGTCCTTGATCACCTGGTACTTGCTGCCCGGTTCGAGCCCGAGGCCGTGGGTTCGGGCGGTCCTGAATTCCTCGCCGTCGATGTAGCCCTGTTCGTGCATCACCCCGAGCACCTCGTTGCGCCGCTTCAGCGCCGCCTTCGGGTCGAGGAACGGGTTGTATTCGGAGGGCGCCTGCGGCAGGCCGGCGAGCAGCGCCGCCTCGGTCAGGTTCAGTTCCTTGGCCGGTTTCGAGAAGTAGGTCTGCGCCGCCGCCTCCGCCCCCACCGCCGTCTGCCCTTCGACCGTCCCGTACGGGGCGGTGTTGAGGTATTCCTTGAGGATCCATTCCTTGCTGTGCTTTTCCTCCAGTTCGACCGCGAGGTGGGCTTCGATCAGCTTTCGCTTGATCGTCTCTTCCCGGTTCTGGATGTAGAGGTTGCGGACCAGCTGCTGGGTGATCGTCGAGGCGCCCTGGACCGGCTTGCCGCCGGCGAGCGCGTCCTTCCAGGCGGCGCGGGCGATGCCGGCGTAGTCGAGCGCCCCGTGGTCGTAGAAGTTCTTGTCCTCGATCGCCACCGTCGCGTCTTTCAGCACCTGCGGCAGCGCCTTCGCCGGCACCGGCTGGCGGATGTTTTCCGAGCGGATGAAGCCGATCAGGCTGCCGTCGGCGGCGTAGATCGCCGAGGAGCGCCCCTTCTGCACCGGTTTCAGGCTCGAGAGCGGCGGCGCCGAGTTGTAGATGTTGAGCGCCCAGGCGGCCGCGATCCCGCCGGCGATCAGCACAAGCGCGAGCAGGATCCCGAGGGGGATCGCGAACCTGTGCCAGATCGGATGGTGCGGCTTGCGTCGCCGCCTGCGGAGCCGCGAGGCCATTCGGCGGAAATTGTACGGAGGCGGAGGAGTGGGCACTCGCGCGTCAGTGAGCGCGCAACGCCACTTGCCATCCCGATAGGCTCGCGCGCGCAGGCGGCATCCAAGGGAGAGGAAGCGAAGTGAAACTTGTGATCGGGATCGTTCGCCCCGAGCAGGCGAACCAGGTCCTGGAGGCGCTCCACCGGGCCGAGGTCCGGGGCTTTTCGATGAGCCGCGTCCAGGGCCACGGCGGCGAGGTCGAGCGGGTCGAGACCTACCGCGGCACGACCGTGCAGATGGGCCTCTCGGAGAAGGTCCGGTTCGAGGTCGCGGTCTCGGACTCGTTCGTTGACCGGACGGTGGAGGCGCTCTGCGAGGGCGGGCGCACCGGCGAAGTCGGCGACGGCAAGATCTTCGTCCTGCCGCTGGAGCGCGCGGTGCGGATCCGCACCGGCGACACCGACGAAGGCGCCGTCACGCCGGTGAGCCGATGATCGCCGCGATCGACACCGGCGACACCGCCTGGATGCTGGTCGCCACGGCCCTGGTGCTGATGATGACGCCGGCGCTGGGGCTCTTCTACGCCGGCCTGGTGCGCTCGAAGAACACCCTCAACACCTTCATGATGAGCATCGCCGCGATCGCGGTCGCCGCCGTCACCTGGGCCGCGGTCGGCTACTCACTCGCCTTCGACGGCAGCGGCAGCATCATCGGCGGTCTCCACAACGCTTTTCTCAGCGGCGTCGATTTCGCGCCGCGGCCGGGCGGGACGATCCCCGAGCTCGTCTTCTTCGCCTTCCAGGCGACCTTCTGCATCATCACCGTGGCGCTGGTCTCCGGCGCAGTGGTCGAGCGGATGCGCTTCGGCGCCTTCCTCGTCTTCGCGGCTCTCTGGTCGGTGCTGGTCTACGCCGTGCTCGCCCATTGGGCCTTCGGCGGCGGCTGGCTGATGTCGAACGGGACGCTCGACTTCGCCGGCGGCGTGCCGGTCGAGATGGGCTCCGGCTTCTCGGCGCTGGCGGCGGCGCTGGTCGTCGGCGCCCGCAAGGACTACGGCCGCCAGGCCCTCCTCCCTCACAACGCGGTGTACGTCCTGCTCGGGGCGGGGCTGCTGTGGTTCGGCTGGTTCGGCTTCAACGGCGGCAGCGGCTTCTCGACCGGCCACCCGAGCGTGCTCGCCTTCACCAACACGCTGCTCTGCCCGGCCTGCACGCTGGTGGTCTGGTTCGCCCTCGACCTCCTTCGCGGCCGCAAAGTGACGGCGATCGGGGCCGCCACCGCGATCATCGTCGGCTGCGTCGCGATCACCCCCGCGGGCGGTTACGTCAGCCCCGGCTGGGCGATGCTGCTCGGGGCGGTGGCGGCGCTGCCCAGCTACGGGGTCATCGTCTGGCGGACGCGGACGCGGGTCGACGAGACGCTCGACGTGCTCGCCGCCCACGGCACCGCGGGCTTCTTCGGGATCCTCTTCATCGGCTTCTTCGCCCAGGCGAGCTGGAACGGCGTCTCCGACGGCCTCTTCTACGGCAACGCGGCGCAGCTGGTCGACCAGGTGTGGGCGGCGCTGGCGGCACCCGCCTACGCCTTCCTCGCCACGTTCGTGCTGCTGAAGCTGATCGGCGCGCTGATGCCGCTGCGGGCGAGCGATCGCGAGGAGGCGATGGGGATGGACGTCGTCCAGCACGGCGAGGAGGCCTACGTGACCGGCGAGGGCGCGATCCTACTGCTCCCGGACGACGTTGGCAAAGACCTCAGCGGCAGCTCCTTCGGCAGGGACGCCGTCCCGGTCGCCGACCCGGGGTGATGGTTGAGGGGCGGGTGGGACACCCTCCCCAGACACCACTCGCCAATGGCTCGT
>DASSTG010000036.1:0-10228 GCA_035708105.1 Solirubrobacterales bacterium
CATCCTGCGCCTCTCGCTCTCGAGGAAAGGGAAGCAGATGCTGCGCAAGAGCGGGGAAGGGAAGCTCTCGATCCACGTCGGGCTTCTCTTCACCTCCGCCGACGGCTCGAAGGCCACGGCGAAGAAGATCGTCACTTTCAATCTGGGAGGTAAGCGGTGAGTAGAAGGGCCTTTTTCCCTGTTCTGGTAGCTGCTGCGCTCGCGCTCGGCTCGCTAGCACAGGCGGATACCGTTCAGAACGGCTCGATCCGGGTCGCTTTCTCCGGCAACATCGCTCCTCGCATTCTGCCCAGGCGCGGCAAGGCTCCGATCAAGGTCAGCGTCGGCACCAAGGTCATCCCGTTGAAGGGCAAGCCGGCACCGCAGATGCGGCGGCTCGAAATCGCGATCAACAGGAACGGTGTGATCGACACCCAGGGACTGCCGGTGTGCCCCCTGCACGTGCTCCAGCCCTCGACCACCACCGACGCCCTGCACAACTGCCGCGGCTCGCTGGTCGGGGAAGGGTTGTTCGAAGCCAAGGTTCTGCTCAAGGGCCAGGCGAGCTTCCCGTCGAAGGGGAAGCTCTACGCCTTCAACTCCCGGGTCCACGGCCGCCCGGCGATCCTCGCTCACGTCTACGGAACCCAGCCGGCGCCGGCCTCCTTCACCCTCATCTTCGAAATCCGAAGGTCGAGGGGGACCTTCGGAACCGTGCTCACCTCGTCGCTGCCGGAAGTGACCGCCAACTCCGGCTACGTCACCGGCCTCTCGCTGACCCTCGGGAAGCAGTTCTCCTCGCACGGTCACCGTCAGAGCTACGCCTCCGCCGGCTGTCCGGCGCCGAAGGGCTTCCCGGGCGCGGTTTTCCCGTTCGCCCGCGCGACCGTCTCCTTCGCAGGGGGGAAGAAGGTCAGCCACGTGATGACCCGCTCCTGCCGCGCCCGCGGCTGAGCTTCAGGCCGGCGTTCCCGGGCTGCGCCCGACCCGGAATCGATCGGTTCCATGACTGCAACGGCCCCCGGACGGGGAACCCGGAGGCCGTTGAGCCGATAGCCACCTCGCCAGGGAGGACGAGGAAGCTGGGGTGGCGCAGCCCCACGCTCGGTCCTGGCAGGGATTCCAGTTCCCGAGGCGGTCTGCAGGAGGGTCTATCGGCCCGTCCCTGCCGCGGCTGCGCCCGTCACGTTAATACGCGTAATCGGTACTGTCAAGGATAGCCACTGGTTTCAGCAGCGCGTAGATCGTCGGCGAGGGAGGTCAGGCGGCCGACGCTGGTGTCGAGGGCTCCGGCCATCCGCAGGAGCGTCGCGTAACTCGGATTCCTCACCCCGCGCTCGATGCCGCCCACCTGGGTGAGGTCGGTGCCGGCGGCGTCGGCAAGCTCTTCCTGACTCATCCCGGCCTCGAGGCGCAGGGTGCGGACGGCCTCGCCGAGGGCGGCGTGCTCGGGTGAGCGGGGTTTGACTCGACGGGCGGGCGGCACGGCTTCCCGAGCCTGTCGATTTACAAACCGTAGTGTTAGGGTATTTATGCCGTAATATGCTGAGCGCCGGGAGGGTCTCCAACACTCCCGGCGCGATCCGCTATGCCTCCATCCAGCTCAGAAGTGATCACTGCCGTCGGGCACCCGACGCGGCGGCGCATCCTCAGGGTGTTCGTCGACCACTTCCTGGGTCGGGCTTCCACCGGTGAGGTCGCGGAGGTGATCGAGCAGCCGATCGCCCAGGTCGGTTACCACCTGAAGACCTTGGCGCGCTGCGAAATCCTGCGGCTCAGCCGGGACGGCGATCGCTCGCCGGCGGGCGAGTCCGGCTACGGCTGGTCCCTCGACGTCGAGGCCGAGTGGCTGCGCGTGGTGCTCGACGTCTGGACCGAGCTGGAGCCGTCGAGATGAGCTTCCGGTCTCCCCTCGTGGAGGGTCCGCAGCAGGTGAAACGGCGCCTGCAGGCGCGAACGCAGTTCCGCGACGGCGCCGGAGGCACTGCCGGCCCCGGTGCCGGTGACGACGAAGACCTCGGTCGCCGGGTACTCGCGCAGCTGGTCGGTCACCGTCTGGACGATGTCTTCGTCGCCGATGCGGGCGGTGGCGTCGACCCCGGCGCCGGCTAGCGAGGCGAGAGAGAGGACGAGGTTCCGCTGGGCGCGCTCCCAGCCGCGCCCGCGGTCGCAGGCCCAGCGGTCGAGGAAGCGGTTGTGAGCGGGGGCGACGACACGGACCTCCGGCTCGGGGTCGGCGGGGTCGAGCGGGACCGAGGCCGCGGCGATCCGCTCGATCGCGCTGCCGTCCTCGAGCGGCTCGTCGACGACGACGAGCAGGTGCTCGCGGTGGTCGCGCGCCTCAGCCGGGACGATCGGCCCCAGCGGTGGGTGCCGCACCGCCATCACGACGATGACCCCGGCGACCAGCGAACCCTCGGCCATCCCCATGCCAGGGCCGCCGACGTAGAAGGCGGCGACGATCGCCACCGCGATTGCAGCGACGATCAGAGGAAGCTTCCACGCGGTTATCCCCTGATCGCTCATACACCGACCTTAAAGAGTCACCACCGCGGGTCAACCCCCCTCGCGCGTGACGAGGTCGCGCAGGCTGCGGAAGTCCTCGGCGCAGGCCGGGCAGCCTTCGAGGTGGGCGCGCATCCCCGGGATCCGCGCGTCGGCCGCCTCGTCGGCGAGAACCAGCTCGACGTAGCGGTCGAGCTCGTCGAAGCACCGCTCGCAGGTCAGCTCCGGGCCCGCGGGGCCGAAAACCCTGGTGAAGATCTCGTCGCGGCTCATCAGGCCTCCTCTCTACCCGTTCCTACCCGCAGACCGCGCTCGGCTAGCGCCTCGCGCAGGTTGCGGCGGGCATCGTGCAGGTTCTTGTACAGGGCACTGCGGGTCGAGCCGAGCCGCTCGGCGATGACGTCGATCGGGACCCCGTTGAGGGCGACCGCGACCAAGACCTCGCGCTGGCGCGGGCCGAGCCGCTCGATCTCCTCGCCCAGCGCGGTGAACATCTCGGCGTCCTCGGCGCCGCGGCCGGCAGAGGCGCCCGCGTCGGAGAGCGCCCTCCAGGCCTCGTCCTCGAGCGGGATCTCGCGCCCCTGCCAGGCACGGCGCCGGACCTTCACCGCCGCCTCGAGCAGGGCGAACTTGTAGGCCCAGGTGGTGAAGCGGCTTTCGCCGCGGAACTCGTCCAGCTTGCCGAGGACCGCCATCAGCGCGTCGTCGGCCGCCTGCTGGGCGAGGTCCTCTTGGTCGTCGCCGCGGAGGTGGGGAAGCTGGGCGACGCGCCGGCCGACCTCGAAGCGCGCCGCCTTCAGCAGCAGGGCATGGAGGTCGGCGACGGCGGCCTGGCCGTCAGGGCCGCCGGCGCGAAGGCGGTCGATCCAGGAGATCTCGATCGGGGCGGTCATCAGCGCGGTTGCCATGCATTGTTAGCGACCCCGGGGGGAGATTTCTTACCCAGGTAAGAACGGAGCGGCGGCGGACGCAAAGAGGGCATAGACCAACTCCGACCAAGGAGGTTCCATGTCCACCACCGCAGCCCTCGACCCGCGCGAAGCGGCGCCGGCGCCGGCGTTCGGCGAACGCCTCAAGAGCGACCCCGCCTACCAGGCGTTCGTGATCATGCGGGTCGCCTTCACCGTCGCCCCGATCCTCTTCGGCCTCGACAAGTTCTTCAACGTGATGGTCGACTGGGAGCAGTACCTCGCTCCCTGGATCAACGACATCATCCCCGGCAGCGCCTCCACGGCGATGCACCTGGTCGGGGCGATCGAGATCGTCGCCGGCGTCTTCGTCTTCGTCAAGCCGCGCTACGGCGCCTACGTCGTCGCCGCCTGGCTCGCCGGGATCATCATCGACCTGCTCACCTACTCCGGCTACTACGACGTCGCCCTCAGGGACTTCGGGCTGATGCTCGCCGCCCTCACCCTGGCGCGGCTGGCGAGCGTCTACGACCCGCCGGGAGCGGAGTTCCGCTTTTGAGCCCCTCATAGACTGACCGCGTGCCGCCGCTGCTCGAGCGCCTCGGGGTGGAGCTGCCCGTCGTCCAGGCAGGGATGGGCGGCGGGCTGAGCAGGCACGAGCTGGCGGCGGCGGTCTCCGAGGCAGGAGGGCTGGGGACGATCGCGGTCAACGGCGCCGAGGCGATTCGGCGCGAGCTGGCGGCGGCGCGGGCGTTGACTGGGCGCCCCGTCGCCGTCAACGTGCTGCTGCCGTTCGCGCGGCGCGACTGGTTCGAGGCGGCGGGGGAGGCGGACGTCGTCGTCACCTTCTGGGGACGGCCGCGGCGGCGGAGCGGCGGCGTCTGGCTGCACCAGTGCGGCTCGGTGACGGAGGCGCTTGCGGCGCGGCAGGCGGGTGCCGACGGCGTCGTCGTGCAGGGCGTAGAGGCCGGCGGCCACGTCCGCGGGACGACGCCGGCCCTGCAGCTGCTGGAGGCGGCGCGGGCGGCGCTGCCCGCGGACTATCCGGTGCTGCTGGCGGGCGGGATCGCCGAGCGCGGCGACGTCGGTACGGCGCTGGAGGGGGGCGCGAGCGCGGCGGTCGCGGGCACCCGCTTCCTGCTCTCGGAGGAGAGCCGCGGCCACGCGCTCTATAAGGAGCGTTTGCTGGCGGCAGACGAGACCGTGCTCACCGAGCTCTTCGGCGCCGGCTGGCCCGCCCCGCACCGGGTCGTCCCCAACGCCGCGACGGCGCACTGGGGAGACCCGCCGCGGCTCAACCGCGTCCTCAACCACCTGCTCGCGCCGGGCGTGCGATACGCGCCGCCGGGGATGCAGGCGCGGATGATCCGGGCGCAGCGGCCCGGCAGCCGCCTGCTCTCGCCGGCGGGGCCGACCGACGACGGCCCGGAGACGCTGATCGACGCCGGCGCGCTCTATGCCGGTGAGACCGTCGCCCGCATCGACGACGTCCGTCCCGCAGCCGCCCTCGTGCGCGACCTGGCCGGCTGAACCCCGGGGCGGATCTTCACCGTCGCCGGCCTGGCGGACGCCGGCATCGTCTTCGACACCCGCGGCGAGGCCATCTCCGAGCTGGCGGCGGTCGAGTGAAGCGGATGCTGCCGATGGGATCTCGCGCCGCACCGGTGCTCTCAGCGCTGGCCGAAGTCGGAATCAAGCTCGACCAGCGGACTCGGCCGGGCAGCCGAACCGAGGCTATTCGACGACGATCTTGCCCTTCATGAAGGGGTGGATGCTGCAGTGGTAGGCGAAGGTCCCGGCCTGGCTGAACTGGACCACCTTCGTCTTCCCCGGCCTGATCCGCCCGGTGTCGAAGCTGCCGGCGCGGGTCGCGGTGTGGGTGACGTTGCTCGAGTTGGTGAAGGCGACCTTGCCGCCGCGCTTGATCCGCAGCGCCGGCGGGTGGAAGGCGAAATGGTCGATGTCGACGCTCCTGGCGCCGCTCGCCGTGGCCGTCGCGCCAAAAGCGCTGCCGCCCTGCAGCGCCGCCGCGGCCAAGGCCGCGACCCCGATCGCAAGCGCCAGCGCCCACCGTCCCCGCCAGGTCCTCGGAAGCGTCATCGGCTCGGCATACGGAGGCCGTCCCGCTCGGGTTCAAAGGAATTTCGAGACCAGCAATAATTTCTCTCCCGGGCGGTTAGCTCAGTTGGGAGAGCATTCGGTTTACACCCGAAAGGTCACTGGTTCGAGCCCAGTACCGCCCACTTCCCTCGCCGACGACGGGGCGGGGCGACCGCGGCGTCCCCCCGCCCATTCGGCTAGGCCGACTTGGTGATGCTGATTGCCCGCACCGCTTTGCTGATCCGTAGAGCCACCCTGCTCACCCCCTCCCCTTCCTTGCCGTCGCCTGAAAGGGAGAGAGGCATATATGCTCTAACCGTTCACAGCGGTTCGCTGGCTCCGTGCATTTAGCGGCAAAAGATTAGGGGACTTATGCTCTATCGCTCAGTCGAATCGGATGAGGGGGAGCGAACTTGGCGCGGAAACGACGCAAAGCCGCGAAACGGAAGCGAAAGGCGGGGAAGACTCCGCAGGAGGTGCTGGTCAAAGCGCTGAACCACCCGGTCAGGGTCAAGGCGCTGACGATCCTGACCGAGAGGACGGCCAGCCCGAAGGAAATCTCCGAGCTGATCGAGATGCCGCTGAGCAACGTCAGCTACCACGTGCGGGTGCTGGACGAGCTCGGCCTGATCGAGATCATGGAAGAAGAATCGGTCCGCGGCTCGGTCGCGCACTTCTACAAGGCGGTTGAACGGCCGCTGATCGACAACCCGGACTGGGAAAAGCTCGACCAGCGGGTCCGCAGCGCCTTCTCCGGCTATGTGATCGAAACGCTGATGAGCGATGCCGCGGGCTCGCTCGCCGCCGGCGTCTTCGACGAGCGCAACGACCGGCATCTGACGCGGACGCCGCTGCTGCTCGACGAGCGGGGCTGGGCGAAGGTGGCCTCGATCCAGCTGAAGGCGCTCGACCAGATCCTCAAAGAGCAGGCCGCCGCCGCGGAGCGGATCGGAGACGGGAACCGGGCGATCCAGGCGATCGCCGGGATCATGCTCTTCGAGATCCCGCCCGATCGCTGCCAGGAGTAGGGACCAGCTGTCGCTCGCCCCGGACGCCGGGGCCTTTTTTCGCTGCCCGGGTTGAGCTCAACTGCGGGGAGTGACTCAGTCGAAGGCGCGCACGGCCAGGGTCGCCGCGACCGCGAGGCCGAAGACGGCGATGCCGACCCGCAAAGGCCCCGGCGGGATGCGACGCGCGTAGTGGGCACCGATGCGGCCGCCGAGGAAGGAGGAGGCCATGATCGTCACCGCGTAGCGCCAGTCGACCGGAGCGAGGAAGGCGTAGATGGCGGCGGCGAGGAGGTTCGAGCAGCCGGCGAGGACGATCTTCAGCCCGTTCAGGTGCTGGAGGGTGTCGGCGACGAAGAGCGCGAGGAGGGCGAAGACGAGGATGCTGACGGCCGAGCCGAAGTACGCCTGGTAGGCGCCGCAGAAGGCGATCCCGCCGATCAGGTAAGGGGAGTGCTCGTTGCCGGCGGCGGCGATGTGGGGGCTGAGGCGCGGTTGCAGGAGGAGCAGCAGGCAGGAAGCGGCGATGAGGACGGGGACGATCGCTTCGAAGGCCTCGTCGGAGGTGAGGAGCAGGGCGGCGGCCCCGGCGACGGCGCCGAGCAGCAGCGGCACGAGCAGGCGGGCGAAGCGCTGGCCCTGCCCGCGCAGGAGGTCGGCGTAGCCGATCGCGCCACCGATGGAGGCCGGGACGATCCCGACCGTGTTGGTGACGTTGGCGGAGAGCGGCGGCAGGCCGAGCGCGACCATGGTCGGGAAGGTGATCAGCGCGCCGCCGCCGGCGATGGAGTTCGCGGCCCCCGCGCCGGCCCCGGCCGCCGCAACGGCGAGCAGCTCGAGCACGGCTCAATCCTTGCCGAAAAGGCGGGCGCGCAGGCGAGAGGCGAGTGCGGTCGCATTTCTTCCCGGTAGGCGCAAGGACCTGCGACCGCGCCCCTGGGAGCGGCGCCACTCTTCCTCGGTCGGGAGCCGGCCAGCCTTGCGGGCCCGCAGGACGCACTCGGTGTGGGCGTGGCGGCGGCGCGATTTGTCTTTCTCCGGCCAGATCAGCACGTGCTCGGACAGGGCCGGGAGGTGCTTGCCGCAGAGGGGGCAGCGGTAGGTGGCCGGCTTCAGGTTCTGGGCGGGGCGCATCCCCCACCAGCGGGGCTTGCCGCCGTCGGTGCCGACCCCCTCTGCATTGTTCGGCATCGGCGTCGAACCCGCGGGCGGCCTCAGGCGCCGCTGGAGATGCGCGGGGTGGGGGTGCCGCCGCGGCGCTTCTCGGCCTGGGTGACGACGTTGAAGAAGTAGTCGTTGCGCCCGCGGCGCAGCGGCCGCGGCATCGCGTGGCGGGCCTGACGATGGGCGACGGTGACGGTGCGGAAGGCGGCCGCGTGGGCCGGGGTCCAGGCGATGCCGAAGATCTCCCGCACCCGCGGCGGCAGCGTCCCCTTGACGATCAGGTTCTGGGTCTCGAGGTTGAAGCGCGCCGTAAGGGGCACCGGCTGGCGGAAGGCGACCAGCGGCGCCATCTCCAGCGCGTGCGCGGTCGCCTGCAGGTCCGGCGCGGCGAGCCTGGCGTCGAACCAGATCTTGAACTCGCGGTAGGTGGGGGGGACGGCCTCGCGCGGGAGCAGGAAGAGCTCGCCGAAACGCACGTAGTCCTGCCACAGCGCTTCCCGCTCGCCGGGGCGGAGCGGGCGGACCATCGCTTCGTACATCGCCCGGCCCGAGTCGGCGATCACCGCCAGGGTCCAGAGCATCAGCTCCGGATCGAAGGCCGAGTAGGCGCTGCCGGCGGGGTGGGTGCCCGCCGCCTCGGGCAGCTCGCCCTTGACCCGCTCGTGCAGCCGGTGGACGGCGGCAAGCGCCCTGTCGGCTTCCTCCTTGGTGCCGAGGAAGATCGTCTCCTGGATCTTCGCCGTGCGGGCGAGGCGGGTGAAGGGGTGGTCGCCGGCGGCGGTCGAGAGCATCGTGCCGGTGTAGGTGAGCGGTTCCAGCGCCCCGATCAGCAGCGCCCGCTGGCCGTAGAGGAGCCCGACCGAGCGCTCGCCGTGGACGCGCCGGGCCATCGACTTGTCGGGCGGGAAGTAGTAGGAGTCGCTCATCGGCCGTCTGGCCGAGGATGCTACTGCCTGGTCAGCGAAGCTCAGAGCCCTTTGCCATCGCCACCAGGGCGGCGCCGCCGCGGCGCGGCTCGGCGAGGGTGCGCAGCTCGTGGCGGGCGAAGATCTCGTCGAGCTCCTCGCGGCTGAGGGTCTCGCGGTCGAGCGCCTCGGCGGCGAGCTCGTCGAGGCAGGCGCGGTTCGCCGTCAGCAGGGCGCGGGCGCGCCGGTAGGCCTCCCGCGCCAGGTTCATCGCCGCCAGGTCGACGTCGCGGCGGGTCGCGTCGGCCACCCGCCACTCACCCACAGGCATCGCGATCGGCGGCGGCCCGTCGTGGTCGAGGGCGACGCCCATGCCGAATTCGGTGACCATCCGGGCGCAGGTCGAGTAGACGTGGGCGAGGTCGGAGGAGACGCCCGAGTAGCCCTCGCCGAAGACCTCCTCCTCGGCGGCGCGGCCGCCGAGCGAGGTGACGACATCGTCCATCAGCTCCTCGCGCGAGCGCATGTGGCGGTCCTCGTCGACCGAGGGGGCGACGAAGCCGAGGGCGGTGCCGCGGGGGACGATGCTCATCAGCTCCGGCGACTCGTCGCTGACGAGGCGGAAGCAGAGCGCGTGGCCGGCCTCGTGGAAGGCGACGATCAGCCGCTCTTTCTCGGTCAGTCGGCGGGCCTGCTCGGAGCCGAGCGACTGCCGCAGCAGCGCCTCGTCGAGGTCCTCGCGGGTGATCCATTCGCGGCCGGCGCGGCCGGCGATGATCGCCCCCTCGTTGAGGGCGTTGGCGAGCTGGGCGCCGGTCATGCCGGTGGTCTTGCGGGCGACGTCGCCGAGGTCGAGCCGGGGATGGAGCGGCTTGTTGCGCGCGTGGCTGCGGAGGATCGCTTCCCGGCCCGGGCGGTCGGGCGGGGAGACGAGGACCTGGCGGTCGAAGCGGCCGGGGCGCAGCAGCGCCCGGTCGAGCTTGTCGACGTGGTTGGAGGCGGCGATCACGATCACCATCCCCGGGTCCTTCTCGAAGCCGTCGAGCTCGACCAGCAGCTGGTTCAGGGCCTGCTCGCGCTCGCTGGTGCCGCCGTCGCCCCCGCCGCCGCTGCGGCTGCCGCCGATCGCGTCGAGCTCGTCGATGAAGACGACCGCGCGGCCGGCCTTGCGCGCCTCCTTGAAGAGGCGGCGGATGCGGGCGGCGCCGCGGCCGACGAACATCTCGACGAAGCTGGAGCCCGAGGCGGCGAAGAAGTCGACCCCGGCCTGGGCGGCGACGGCGCGCGCGAGCATCGTCTTGCCGGTCCCCGGCGGGCCGTAGAGGAGGACGCCGCGGGGCGCCTTGGCGCCTAGGGCGGAGAAGCGGCTCGGTTCGCGCAGCCAGGCGGCGACGTCCATCAGCTCGTCCTTGGCGGCGTCGACGCCCTGCACCTCCTCCCAGAGGACCGGCGCCGTGCGGCTCGCCTTCACCGTCTCCGGCTTGGTGGTCCCCATCATCCCGCGCATCATCCGCAGGAAGACGAAGAGCAGGAGCGCCATGAAGAAGACGCCGAATACGGGGTACCAGTTGAAAAAGAATGCCTGTACTTCGCCGGCAATCGTTGGAGTGTGGAGAGGAAAAGGCGATTACCCAATCGCACATCCGTCCAAATCCTTCGG
>DASSTG010000037.1:0-26704 GCA_035708105.1 Solirubrobacterales bacterium
GGCATGGTGCCGATCGACATCCACGTCTCCGACACCTACTTCATCGTCGCCCACATCCACTTCGTCCTCTTCGGCGGCTCTGTCTTCACGATCTTCGCCGGCGTCTACCACTGGTTCCCGAAGATGACGGGCCGGATGTACGACGAGAAACTCGGGCGCGTCCACTTCTGGGGCACCCTGATCGGCACCTGGGGAACCTTCCTGCCGATGCACTGGGTCGGGATGGACGGGATGCCCCGCCGGGTTGCCGACTACGCCGAACAGTTCGGCAACTGGAACCTGCTGATCAGCTGCTGCGCCTTCTTCCTCGGCGCCGTCCAACTCGTCTTCCTCTACAACATGATCGTCAGCTGGCGCTTCGGGCCGAAGGCCTCGGGTAACCCGTGGCGCGCCAACTCGATCGAGTGGCAGGTCTCCTCGCCGCCGCCGATCTTCAACTTCGACGAGATCCCCCGGGTCGTCGGCGGCCCCTATGAGTACGGCATTCCGGGTGCGAAGCACGCGATCATGGCCGGCGAAGGTGCCGAAGTCCCGGCGGCCGAGCCGAGCGTGGTGGGTACGAGCTGATGCCGGTGGAGCAGGCTGAAGAGCGCTGGCCGCTGCTGGTCTTCCTCAACGAGGTGGCCGGCGGTCGCAAGCTGCTGCAGGCGGTGCGCGAGCGCCATCAGGGTGCCGCCGGCGTCGTCGTCGCGGCCCCCCAGAACCAGCCTTCGGTCGGGCAGCTGATCGACAGCGGCGAGATCCGCGAGGCAGCCCGTGCCCGGGTCGAGGTGACGATGGCGCTTCTGGGCGAGTTCGGAATCGACTCGGTGGGCGAGGTGATGGACCCTGAGCCGTCGCTGGCTCTCGATGACGCGGTGCGGGCCCACTGCCCCGGCGAGGTCCTGCTCTCCTGCCTCTCCGACACCCGTTTCGGCTTCATGCGCCGCGACCTCGTCGAGTGGGCGCGCGACCGGGTGGAGCCAGAGGTGAAGCTGACTCACATCCCGGTGCGGATCGAAGACGACGCGATCCGCTGGGATCTCAATCACACGCTCGTGGTGGCAACCAAGACCGTCGCCGCGCCCGACCTGGTCAACCGGCTCGAGGAGCGGGCGAAAATCCGGCCGCATCGCTTTACGATCATCTGCCCGCGGGGCGACGACGTCAGCGAGGCCGAGGTCGTCCGTGATCTGGCTTCGACCCTGGCCGAGCTCTACCGCGCCGATATCGACGCCACCGGCCAGCCGATGAGCCCCGATCCCTTCTATGCCGTCAAGAACGCGATCGAGCACTACCGGATCGACGACATCCTGATCTCGACCTTCGCCGGCGAGCGTTCGCGGTGGCTCGAGGACAACCTGATCGGCCGCGTCCGCGAGATCACCGAGAAGTCGGTCGAGCACATCGAGGTCGGCCGCCCCGCACCGGCGGTCGTCGCCGCCGTCGCCGAGGGAGAGGAGTCCTGATGGAGAGCGCGACCGTCGCCGTCGGTCACGGCCCCGCCGATCACCACCACGGTCCTCCCGAGGCCAACCAAAGCTCGCGGATCGACCGTCAGACGCTCGGCATCCTCCTCTTCATCGTCTCCGAGGTCATGCTCTTCGGGGCGTTCTTCGCCTCCTACTTCTTCCTCCGCGTCGTCGTCAACCCGCCCAGCTGGCCGCCGCACCCCTACACGCTGCCGGTCGGCGTGGCGGGGATGAACACGGCGATCCTGGTCTCCTCGAGCTTCACGATCCACTACGCGCTGGAGTCGATCCGCCGCGGCAACCGGGCCGGCATGAAGCTCGGCCTGGTCGCCACCTGGATGCTCGGCGCGACCTTCCTCTTCATCCAGATCAACGAGTACGTGCACCTCGGCTTCAGCGCCCGCGACCTCTCGTTCGGCTCGATCTTCTACAGCCTCACCGGCCTCCATGGAGCTCACGTCTTCGTCGGTTTGATGCTGCTCACGTTTGCGACGATCCGCGCCTTCCGCGGCCACTTCGGCCCCAATGCGGAGGACCACCTCGGCGTCGAGGTGCCAGGCATCTACTGGCACTTCGTGGACGTGATGTGGATCATCGTCTACACCACCGTCTACATCCTCTGAGGCGGCTGCAAATCTGCGTCTGGGGGTGTCCTCGGTCGGTCGTGTGCAGAGCACACTTCCCTCCCTGCGTCCTACCCAGACTTGATTTTCGCCACCTCAGGAGCTTCGGATGAAGATCAACGAGGCGGCGGTGTTCAGGTGGGTCGTGATCGTCGGGGTTGCGGCGGCTGCGGTGATCGCGGTTACGCTGCTGACCCGGCCGCTGGTCGGGGCGCTGCTGGGGTTGGCTCTCGTCATTTGGGGTTGTGTCTACGCATACAGGTGGCTGCGGCGGAGACTTCACTGAAGTGGCACACAACTGGCGCTGAATTTTTACGAACTACGACAAAATGTTGCAGGTCATCCGCTACCCTGGCAGAATGCAGACGATGAGGGAGAGCTGGACCGACGAGCGCCTCGACGAGTTCGGGAAGCGGATGGACGAACGCTTCGATCGGGTCGACGAACGGTTCAACGAGGTCGACGCCAAGTTCGCTCAGGTTGATAAGAGGTTCGAACAGGTTGATAAGAGGTTCGAACAGGTCGACAAGCGATTCGAAGCCATGCAGCAGGCCATGGAAACGGGATTTGAGGCAGTCAACCGCAACATGCTCATCGCCGTAGTGGGGATCTGCAGCGTGATGATTACCGGCTTCGTCGGGGTCGTTACGCAGATCTAGATGAAGGAAGACTGCTGAGCTCCAGTGCCGCCAGGGTCAGGGCGATGGGGACCGTTGAGGGGAGCTCGTCGACTGCGAAGAAGAGGAGGTCGAAGGTGAGGCAGAGGATGGCTGCGAGGGCCGCGCCCTGCAGTTGTAGGCGACGTCCGTAGGAGGCCAGCAGCGCGCCGAGGGTGGCGGCGACGAAGAGGTCGCCGAAGCCCATCACCGCCGAGCCGAAAGAGGCGAGCTGGAGGCGGGGAAGGCCGGCGAGCGGGGAGACGGTGTTGAGGACGGCATTTGGCCCCTGCAGGAGGTCGGCGGTGACGAGATAGGCGTCCACGGCCGCCATCACGTAGATGCCGAGCTTGAGCCAGCGGGAGGGGACGACGCAGGCGACCAGCCACCCGAGGCTGACGCAGGCCAGCGCAGACAACGCAAGCGCCGCGCTCTGGCCACCGAGCGAGCCCTTGGCCGCCCAGGCGAGCGCGAAGAGGGGCGGGACCAGGAGAGCGAGCTCGACCCGGCCGCCGCGAACCAGCCAGGCGAGGGCCACGGCAGCGATGGGTGGAACCCCTGCCAGCGCCAGATAGGTGAGGAAGCGGGCGCTGGCCGAGTCAAGCGCGATCGCCGAGATCACGACTACGATCGAGAGCGGCAGCACCAGTGCCCACCAGCGGCTCTGGAAGCGCTCCAGAAGCGTTCGCAGGGGTGGCCTGGGGATGGCGACGAGAACCGCCTGGACGAGGCTGAGGACGCCGATCGAGAGCCAGAAGGGGAGCAAGCCTCAGGCGGCGCCGGCCGCGGCGGCCGCTCGGCGCTGCTCCTCTTCCCGCAGCGCCGGCGTCGGTTCGCCGCCATGCTCGAGCCGCCCGGCTGAGGCCACCGTCCAGAGCATCGCCAGCCAGTTGCAGGTGGCCACGGCGACGTGGACCCAGACGATCTCCCCGGGTAGTTCGAGCCACCATTGGACGCCGCCGATCGCTCCTTGCAGGGCGAGCAGGGCGAGGACGACGGTAAGCGGCCTCAGCGCCCGTCGATCGCCCCCCGGCCGCCGCAGCAGGAACCAGACGCCGATCGCGGCAAAGCCGTAGACGGCGGCGATGACGGCGTGGCGCTCGACCGCCCATTCCAGGGTTCTCGCCCCCTCGAAATCGAAGCGGTGGACGAGTTGCCCCGCATGGGCCCCGGCGTGGGGGCCGGAGGCGGTGGCGATCGTGCCGGCGAGGATCGTCAGCTGTCCGAGCGGGATCAATGCCCGCACGGCCCAGACGCCGAGCCGGTCTTGCGATCGCCGCCGCTCCCAGGGTTCGTAGCGCGAGCACCACGCCAGCGCAAAGGCGGCGTCGAGCAGCATCATCGAGAGGATGAAGTGGCTCATCACCAGGCCGGGCGCGAGGTGGTACTTGACGACGAGCGCGCCGAGGATCGCCTGCCCGATCACGCCCAGCGGCAGCAGCGCCCCGAACAGGGCGAGGTGCCCCCGAAAGGGGTGCCGGAACCAGGCCAGGAGGGCGGCCGCGATCACGGCGAAGCCGACGATGCCGGTGATCAGCCGGTTCGTGTACTCGATCACCGCGTGCGATTCGAGCGGTGGCGTGGTGCCGCCGTAGCACTTCGGCCAGTCCGGGCAGCCGAGTCCCGACCCCGTCAGGCGCACGCCGGCGCCGGTGAGGACGATCAGCGAAAGGGCGACGAGGGCGACCACGGTCACCTGCGCGTAGCGCTCGCGTGAGATTTCGAGGCGGCTTTTGAGGCGTTCTCGCATCTACTGGCAATGATCGCAGCGGCTGCTCGGCCGCCCTTGGTCAGCCGCCGGCGCCGGTCTTGGCGTTGCCGCTGCTGGTGCTTTCGCTCAGGTACTTGACGAGGTCTTCGAGTTCTTTTGCGGAGAGCAGCTGCTCGAAGTTCTGCGGCATCACGTTCGGGGGATAGCCCTTGGCGATTTCCTTGTTGGGGTCGACGATCGACTCGTGGATCATCGCTTCGCTCTGACCCGGCAGGACTTCGTCGAGGTTCGGCCCCGTCACGCCGCCGGAGCCGGCGGCCTGCAGGGTGTGGCAGCCGCCGCATCCGTTGTTTGCGAAGACCTGCGCGCCAGGGCCGCCGGCCACCTTCGGCGGTTCGGCGCCGGGGACGCCGGCCCATTCGCCGACGTAGGCGGCGACGTCGTCGAGGTCCTGGCCGGTGACGACGTCGGACGGCATCGAGACGCGTGGGTCGCCGTTGCTCGGCCGCGGAAACTCGACCTGCGCCTTGACTACCCCTTCGACCGTGTCGGAGTCGTTGCCTTCGGCCCGCGCTGCGGCGAACGCGTCATCGAGGTTCGGCCCCACCTGGGCGGTGGTGCCGGCCTGCGCCAGCGTATGGCAGACGCCGCACTTCTGAATGAAGAGGGTGCGCCCGCGGGCGGTGTCGGCGGTGGTCGTTCCGCAGCCGGAAGAGACCACGGCGAGAGCGGCCAGGGCGACGAGCGCGAACAGCGGGAAGATGAGTTTCGAGGGGCGGCTCATGGGGCAGATTGCGAGCGGGAGTCTATATGTCGGGACCCCTGACGAGCGTCTCGTCAGACCCGGCCGGTGGGCTACTCTTGAGGCGATTCGCACTAACTCTGGAACCGACATGTGGGGAGGTCGCAGATGCAGGTGAGGGACGGCATGTCAGAGATCACGTTGACCGTGGGACCGTCGCACACGCTGCGCGAGGCGGCCGAGAAGATGGTCGAGAAAGGGACCGGGGCGGCGCTGGTGATCGACGGTGAGCTGCCGACGCCCTCGATCGTCACCGAGCGTGATCTGCTGATCTCCGTCGCCCGGGGGCAGAACCCCAACACCGAGCACGTCGCCGAGCACATGAGCGAGGGGGTCCTGACCGCGGCTCCCGACTGGAGCCTCGAGCGGGCGGCGGCGGAGATGTCGCGCCGCAACGTCCGCCATCTGGTCGTCTTCGAGGAGGGGGAGCCGGTGGGCGTCCTCTCGATGCGCGACATCGTCCGCTGCTGGACCTCCGATGGCGCCACTTCGGAAATGTCGCTCCCTGGATCGGGAGGCGGCTGAGGGACGCGCTCAGACCTGCGGCGGCCCTTGGATCGTTTCCACCGGAAGCGCCGCGCCGCGCGTCTCTTGGCGGCGGGGGAGCCGGTAGTAATCGCGGACAGAGCCGCGGATGAGGCTGCGGAGGGCGGCGAGGGCGAAGATAGCGCCGACGATCGAGTAGACGAAGGGCGAGAAGATGAAGCCGCCGGCGAAGATGCCGCAGATCAGGCCAACGGCGCCGACGGCGACGAAGACCGGGGCCCAGGACGGCCGCGGCGTGTAGATCGTCTCACCCGGCTCGGGAACCTGTCGATGCTCGGCCATCGTCTTACTGGGCGATGTAGAGGAAGGCTGCGACGAAGGTGAGGGCGAAGATCCCGGCGGCGATGCCGCCGGCGATCAGCCCGGCGCGCATGTTCCGGCGTGCGGTCTCGCGATCCATCGCCCGGAGTTCTATCAGGCAGCAGGGTCGGGGCGTTGGGAGGAGGTCCGGGTGCCACTCTCCCAAAGACCGTCGCGCAGCTGGGGCGAGCTCCGCCACCGCGTAGCGTGGTTCTTTGAGCCTTTGTGAGAGGACACCCTGCCCTCTAACCGGGCCGCAGAAACCGTCCGTCAGCTGCCAGCTCACGACAAAAGCCGGCACCCGTACGTCGGATGCTGTTTGCGAGAGAAGCGCTTACGGACACCGCCGTCGTCCAGCTGGAGAAGAGCTGCCGGACCTATTGGAGGAAGCTGCTGAACCTCGGGCCTCAGCTGCGGCTCGGGTGGGGGACGGGATACCCCTCTCACAAAGGCTCAAGGAACCACGCTTCGCACAGCAGGGCTCGCCCAGCTGCGCGACGGTCTTTGGGAGAGGGGTATCCCGTCCCCCGAAAGCCGATCGAAGTTCGATTCAGACGTTGGCGGCGATCGCCATAGAGAGGAACAGCAGGGCCAGGTAGGCGAGGGAATAGAGGTAGGTCCTCAATGCCCAGCGTCGATCCCGTCCCCGATACAGCCGCACCGAGAAGTAGATGAAGCCGGCGCCGAGGAGCATCGAGGGGATCAGGTAGGCGACGCCGAGGCCGCCGGCGCAGAAGGGGAGCTGGGTGACGGCGTAGAGGAGGACGGTGTAGAGGAGGATCTGGCGGCGGGTCTCCTCCTCGCCGCGGACGACCGGGAGCATCGGGATGCCGGCCTTGGCGTACTCGTCCTTCATCAGCAGCGAGAGGGCCCAGAAGTGGGGCGGGGTCCAGAAGAAGACGATCGCGAACATGTAGAAGGCCATGCCGTCGAGGCCGCCGGTGACGGCCGCCCAGGCGACGAGCGGGGGCACCGCGCCGGCGGCGCCGCCGATGACGATGTTCTGCGGCGTCGTCCGCTTCAGCCAGAGCGTGTAGACGCAGACGTAGCCGAAGAGCCCGGAGAGCGAGAGCGCCGCCGCCAGCGGGTTCACGGTCAGGGCGAGGAGCAGGAAGGAGGCGGCGCCGAGGGTGAGGCCGAAGGCCGTCGCCGCGGCGGCCGAGACGCGGCCGGAGGCGACGGGCCGGTCGGCGGTGCGGGCCATGGTGCGGTCGATGTCGCGGTCGACCGCGTGGTTGATCGCGCCGGCGCCGCCGGCCGAGAGGGCGCCACCGAGGCAGGTGAGGAAGACCAGCTCCGGCGAGGGATCGCCGGCCACGTACATCGTCGTGATCGTGGTGAAGAGCAGCAGCGACTGCACCTTCGGCTTGGTCAGCGTCAGGTAGTCACGGAGGAGCGTGGGGACGGCTGGGCGCCGCCCGAGGGTCGCAGTCGAGGCACTGCTCATCTGCGACTCAGGCTACCGGCTGGGACTCGCGCGCCGCCTTCGCCTCTTCGGCGCGGCGGGTGCGGTGGCCGATCGCCTCGCGGATGTCGCGCAGCGGGTGTGGGCTGCGGACATCGGGGAGCACGTCGAAGTTGTGCGGCTCCGGCGGCGAGAGCGTGAACCACTCGAGCGTCTCGCCGCCCCAGGGATCGTGCCCGGCGGGCGCCCCGTTGGTGCGGCTGAAGATCGCGTTGAGGATCGTCAGCAGCAGGCCGACGAAGAGGATCGCCACGCCGATCGTGGCGATCACGTTGTAGGCGGTGACGCCGGTGCCGCTGAAGTACTTGTAGGCGTCGGCGACCTGGCCCTCGTCGGCGCCGGCGAGGAAAAGCGGCGCGAAGCCGAGCACCAGGCCGGTGACGATCGTCCAGAAGCTGAACCGCGCCATCGTCTCGCCCATCGTCCGCCCGGTCATCTTCGGGAACCAGTAGTGCAGAGCCGCGAAGCCGCCGAGGACGGCGCCGCCGATCAGGGCGAAGTGGGTTGCGGCGGTCGAGTCGGTGGTGTTGTGCAGATGCCAGCCGGCGGCGACCAGCGATTGCTCGAGCTCGGCCGCGAGGCCGACCGAGATCGCCGAAACCGACCCGATCGCAAACAGCACCGGCGCCCGCATCCGCAGGGTGCCGCCGGCGATGGTGGCGATCAGGTTGAAGATGACGAGCCCGAAGGGGACGATCAGCGCCAGCGACAGCAGCATGGCGAAGTACAGCCAGCCGACCCCGATCGGCGCCGTGACCATGTTCTGCATCCAGGCAAGCGTGCCGAGTACCGCGATCGCGGCCAGCGAGGCCATCACGACGCTGCGGCTGAAGAGCGGTTTGCGCGAGAAGGTAGCGAGGATTTCGGCGATCGCGCCGAGAGCGAAGATCAGCAGCAGCATGTAGGCGCCGGTGAAGAAGATCCAGCTGAGGTGCTGCCAGAGCAGCGGCGCGCCGCCGGAGCCGTCGGCGAAGAAGATGCCGTTGTAGTTGCGGTCGATCATCAGCATCGTCAGCGCCGCCAACAGCACCGGGCCGATCACGATCAGCAGCCAGGAGCACACGGTCGCGGCCCAGGCGAAGACGGGAACCCGCCGCCAGGCCATCCCGGGTGCGCGCATCGCCCGCAGGGTCGAGACCAGGTTGACGGCGAGAAGGACGAAGCCGAGAGTCGCCAGGCCGGTTGACGTGGCCCAGGCGTCGACGCCGTTGTTGGGGAGGAAGGCGAGCTCGCTGAGCGGGGCGAGCGGGTTGACGCCGGCCTCCGAAGGGGTCCAGAAGAAGCCGGCGTAGAGGACCACCGCCCCGGCGGCCCAGAGCGCAAGCCCGACCTGGCCGAGGCGCGGCAGCGCGGTGCCGCGAGCACCTACCTGCAGCGGGGCGACGTAGTAGAAGGCCCCCAGCGCGAGCGGGATCGCGAAGAAGAAGATCGAGGTCGCTCCGTAGAGCGAGAGCATGCGGTTGAAGCCGACCGGCGAGAGGAAGGTGTTTTCCGGCACCAGCAGCTGCAGCCGCATCAACAGCAGCTCCACCGCGGCGATGAAGAGGAAGCCAAGGGCGCCGCAGATCAGGATCTGGCCGATTTCCTTGTGGTCGGCGCTGGTGGCCAGCTCCACCCAGCGGGGCCGCCGGCTCGGATAGGCGTCGACGACGACCTCGGGACGAGAGCTGGGGCTCATGGCACTTCTCCGTTTTCGATCAGGCCGACGACCCGTTCCTGGGCCGCTTCGATGTCTTCCTGCTGGGTTTCGATGAATTCTTCGTACTTTTCGGGCGAGACCACTTCGACGGCGGTCCGCATCGGCGCATAGGCCTGCCCGGAGAGGGTCGAGGAGTCGCCTTCGTAGACCCCTTCGTCTTCGGTGCTGAAGACGATGTCGTGGCTCTTGCCCGGGACCGCGTCGGCCTTCGGCGCGAGGTCGTTGACGTTCCAGGTATGGACCACGTCGGTCGAGAGCAGTTCGAGCTCGACCGCGGTGTCGACCGGCACCACCAGCTTGTAGTAGGAGAAGGCGCCGTTGGGGTAGTCGTAGCGCCAGAGCCATTGCTGGCCGGTCGCCTGGATCTTCAGCGGTTCCGTTTTCGCCGAGGCGAGGCCGGCTTCGCCGGTCGACGGCTTTTCGCGCGCCTTGTCGGTGAAGACGACGCCGAGGACGAAGAGTAGAACCGCAAAGACGGAGAGGACGGCGCCGACCCGGAACTGCAGGCCGCGGCCGCTCAGCAGCCGGCGCGGCGCGGCGCCGCGCTCGGAGCGGAACCGGCGCACCGCGTAGAAGAGCGCGACGTTGACCGCGACCACGAGGATCACGGCGGCGACGAAGCCGATCCACAGCAGGGTGTTCATCTGGTCAGCGCCAGGGGAGTGGGGCGTCAAAGCGCGGCCATTCTATTCAGGCCGGGCGGCGCCGCGCCCTCCCGTCTGCGTTCGCGGCCCGGACCTATACTCGCCCACCGATGAGGAGGCGCTCCCGGCCACCAAAAGCGCTTCGCCTCGCCATGCGGGCCGGGGGGGTGGCGGCGGTCGGCGCCGCCGCCGCGGTGCCGCTGCTGCGCAAGCGCCTCCGCATCCCGGCGCCGGTCACGGTCGCCGCGGTAGCCGCCGGCCCGCTGGCACTGGCCGTCCTGCAGCCGCGCAGCAAACGCCGCGACGTTGCTCTCTTCGCCCTGCAGATGTGGGCCTTCACGGTCGCCCACGAGCTCCCCTATGACGACCCGGACCGGTTGCGGCAACGGCTGCGCAGCCGCTACCCGATCGTCACCGACCGGGTGATCGGCGGCGGCCGCCTGCCGAACGTGCGCCTGCAGCGGGCGCTGGCGCGGCTGCCGCGGGTGGGGGCTGTCGACAAGGTGCTGACGTGGGCGCACTGGCTCTGGTTCGTCGAGCCCTATCTCTCGCTGGCCCTGATCCTGGTGCGCCATAACGAGCGCTTCCCCCGCTCCGCCCGCCAGATGGCGGCCGTGTTCGACCTCGGCTGCCTCCTCTACTTCGCGCTCCCCACCGCGCCGCCCTGGTGGGCGGCCGAGAACGGCCTCACCGGCCAGGAAGAAGTGCGGCGGATCATGGTCGAGGTCGGGGAACCGACCTGGGGACGGGCCTGGGAGCGGATGTACGACGCCCTCGGCGGCAACCCCTGGGCGGCGATGCCCTCGCTCCATTTCGCCACCTCGCTGCAGGCGGCGCTCTCGCTCTCGGAAGCAGGCAAGGTCGAGGGAGCGCTCGGCTGGGCCTACGCCGGGACGCTCGGCTTCGCCCTCGTCTACCTGGGCGAGCACTACGTCACCGACCTGCTCGCCGGCGCCTTCCTGGTCGCCCTGGTCCGCCGCGGAGAGCCGTTGGCGGAGCCGCTCGTACGCGGGATAAACGGAGGCCTACAGCGTCTGGAGAGAATCGCGAGTGGGTAATTTCTAAAGCGTGTCTCAGGAAGAGGCGGCGAACGAGGGCAATCGCTTCGCCGAATTGCCGATCTTTACGACGCGGCGGATCGTCCAGACCGTCGTTCTGATTCTTGTCCTTCTCGTTGCGATCTACTTCCTCTTCCCGAAGCTGGTCGGGCTGGGGGATGCGCTCAGCAGGCTCGACGACGCCGATCCGATCTGGATCGCCGTGGCGATCGCCCTCAACGTCGGCGCCTACGCGACCTACATCGCCCTGTTCAAAGCGGTGGTCGGCGGCGACGCCCTGCGGCTGAGCTGGACCGAGACCTACGAGATCAACATGGCCGGCGTCGCCGCGACCCTGCTGTTCTCGGCCGGCGGGGCGGGTGGGGTCGCCCTCACCTACTGGGCGCTGCGCAAGGCCGGGATGGGCCGCCGCGACGTCGGCCGCCGCATGGTCGCCTTCGTCTCCCTCCACTACGTCTTCTATCCCGTCGCCCTGATCCTCTTCGGGGTCCTGCTGCGGACCGGGGTGATGAACGGCAAGGGTTCGGTCGAGCTGACGATCATCCCCGCCGCGGTCGCGGGCCTGCTGCTGGTCCTCGGGGTTCTGATCACGCTCATCCCCGGCGATCTCGAGCAGCGGCTGACCCGCTTCGCACACAGCGAGCGTTCCCAGCAGATCATCGAAAGGGTCGGCAAGGTGCCGGCGACCCTGGGGGAAGGCTTCCGCTTCGCCCTCGGCCTCTTCACGCATCCCTCCCGCGGCGGGCTCGCGGTGCTCGGCGCCGCCGGCTTCTGGGCCTTCAGCATCGGCGTGCTCTGGGCCTCCTTCCACGCCTTCGGCGTCCACGTCCCGCTCGCGGTCGTCGTCCAGGGCTACTTCCTCGGCATGGTCGCCAACCTCTTTCCCCTGGCTCCGGCCGGGGTGGGGGCGGTCGACGCCGGCATGATCGGCGCCTTCGTTCTCTTCGGCTTTCCCTCGGAAACCGTCTTTCCGGCGATCCTGATCTTCCGCCTCGTCTCCTTCTGGATGCCGATCCCGCCTGGCATCTTCGCCTTCTTCCAGCTCCGCCACACCGTCCACGGCTGGGAAGAAGATGGGCTGCCGATCGAGCGCGGCGGCACCGCCGCCTCGGGTCTGGAGCCGGCGATCGAAGGCGCAGGCGGCTTGAATACCTCCTCCGAGGGGCGTACTATAAAAAGTAAAGTAATAGACTCTCAGACGACGAGGAACGGATGAGCGAGAGCAGGAAAGTCGAGAACGTGATCATCATCGGCGGGGGGCCGGCCGGGTACACCGCCGCGCTCTACACCGCCCGCGCCAACCTGGAGCCGCTCGTCTTCGAGGGCTTCCAGTGGGGCGGCCAGCTGCAGAACACGACCGACGTCGAGAACTACCCCGGCTATCCCGAGGGCATCATGGGGCCGGAGATGATGGCCCAGTTCCGCGCCCAGGCCGAGCGCTTCGGGACCCGCTTCGTCACCGATGACGTCGACCGGCTCGAGCTCTCCGACGGCGGCGTGCAGAAGGTCTTCCTCGGCGACGAGGAGCACCGCGCCAAGACCGTGATCCTGGCGACGGGCGCTGAGCCCAAACGGCTCGGCATCCCCGGCGAGATGGAGCTCGGCGGCCGCGGGGTCTCCACCTGCGGCGTCTGCGACGGCGCCTTCTTCAAGGACCAGAAGGTGATCGTGATCGGTGGCGGCGATTCGGCGATGGAGGACTCGATCTTCATCTCCAAGTTCGCCAAAAACCTGACGATCGTCAACCGTCGCGACGAGTTCCGCGCCTCGAAGATCATGTTCGAGCGGGCGCGGGACAAGGAGAACATCGACTTGAAGACGCCGTTCGTCGCCGAGGAGTTCCTTGCCGGCGAGAGCGGCAAGCTCGAGAAGGTCCGCCTCCGCAACGCCGAGACCGGCGAGCAGGAGGAGATCGAGACCGACGGCGCCTTCGTCGCGATCGGCCACGTGCCGAAATCGGAGATCGTCGCCGGCCAGGTCGAGACCGACGAGGACGGCTACATCGTCACCGAGGCCGGCTCGACGCGGACCAACCTCGCCGGCGTCTTCGCCGTCGGCGACGTCGTCGACCACACCTACCGGCAGGCGGTCACCGCCGCCGGCACCGGCTGCATGGGCGCGCTCGACGCCGAGCGCTACCTACGCGACGCGCCGCCTCCGGTCGAGGCCCACTGGATGCCCGGCGGGGAGCCGGCCGAGATCGCTACCGGCAGTGGCTGAATGCACGCACCTCGACTCGGTTAAGTACCTCGAGCTTCCAGACCGCATCGAGGGTTGCGAGGAGTGCCTGGCGATGGGGATGAGCTGGGTGCACCTGCGGATGTGCCAGACCTGCGGCCACGTCGGCTGCTGCGACAACTCGATCGGCAAGCACGCGACCGCACACCACGAAGACACCGGCCACCCGATCATCCGCTCGGCCGAGCCCGGCGAAGACTGGAGCTGGTGCTACATCGACGAGCTGATGATGCGCCTCAGCCCCGGCGCCGGCGCGTAGGCCTCGCCCTTTTCCGCCTGGAGCCGTTCGAGCAGGTCGGCGGCGCGATCGGGGCCGATCAGCTTGGCGAACTTCAGCGGGCCGACCGGCCAGTTGAAGCCGAGCCGCATCGCCGTTTCCATGTCCTCGGGCGAGGCGATGCCCTCTTCACGGGCGAAGGCGGCCTCGTTGGCGATCTGGGCGAAGAGGCGCGTGAGCACCTCTTCGGCGCGGTCGTCGATGCGGGCGAGTTTCTCCGGGTCGAGGGTCGGCGCCAGGATGCCCAGCTCCGGATCGAGCTCGCGCTCCACGTCGTAGCGGTGGTAGCCGTGGTCGCTCTTGCGGCCGAGCCTGCCTTCGGCGACCAGCCGTTCCTGGATCGGGCTCGGCCGCCAGCGCTCCGGTTCGCCGCCCTGAAGGTAGAAGGAGCGAGCGATCTCGAGGTTGACGTCGAGGCCGATCAGGTCGAGCAGCTCGAACGGGCCCATCCGGAAGCCGCCGCCGAGGCGGATGATGCGGTCGATCGTCTCCGCATCGGCGACGCCGTCGCCGAGCATCCGCAGCGACTCCAGCGTGAAGGGGCGGGAGAGGCGGTTGGCGACGAAGCCGGGCGAGTCCTTGGCGCGGATCGGCGTTCGGCCCATCCGCTCGGCGACCTCGGTCGCCGCCACCAGCGCCTGCTCGGAGGACACCCCGGTGGCGACCACCTCGACCAACCGCATCAGCGCCGGCGGGTTGAAGAAGTGCATGCCGACCACCCGCTCCGGGTGCGGCACCCCGGCGGCGATGTCGCTGACCCGCAGCGAGGAGGTGTTGCTGGCCAGGACCGCCTCGGGGCCGAGGATCGCCGCCAGGTCGGTGAAGAGGGCCCGCTTCAGCTCGACCCGCTCCGGCGCCGCCTCGATCACCAGGTCGCAGCCTGCGAGGTCGGTGAGGTCGCTGCCACAAAGATCTAGGCACTCGAGCGCCGCTTCGGATTCGTCCTCGTTCCAGCGGCCACGCGACTCGCCCTTGACGAGGTCCTCGCCGATTTTCAGCCCAGCCCCCTCGAGCGCATCGGGATCGGGATCGAAGAGCAAGGTTTGCAGTCCGCCGAGGGCTGCGATCTGGGCGATCCCGGTGCCCATCGTGCCCGACCCGACGATGCCGAGCCGTTCGACGCTCATCGGCCCTTGAACTGCGGGTCGCGTTTCTCCAGGAAGGCGGTCATCCCCTCGATCCGGTCCTCGGTCGCCATCGCTTCCTCGAAGAGCTCGCGCTCGGCGCGCAGCCCCTCGGCGAGGCCGGTGTCCTGGGCAGTCTGCACGGCCCGTTTCGCCAGCCGCGCCGCCAGCGGCGGGCGGGAGGCGATGACCCGCGCCAGCCCGATCGCCTCGCTCAGCCAGGCGCCGTCGCCGACGACCTTGTTGACGAGGCCCCAGCCCGCGGCCGTCTCGGCGTCCCAGCGGCGGCCGGTCAGCACGTACTCCATCGCCCGCTGCTTGCCGATCGCCCGCGCCAGCCGCTGCGTGCCGCCGCCGCCCGGGATGATCCCAAGGGTGATCTCGGGCTGGCCGAAGCGGGCCTTCTCGTCGCAGACGATCATGTCGCAGGCCATCGCCAGCTCGCAGCCGCCGCCGAAGGCGTAGCCGGAGACGGCGGCGATGGTCGGGGTGCCGATCTGCGCCAGGCGCGTCCAGAACCGCATCCCCTCCGGGTCGGGGAGAGCGTCGAGCGGGCGCTCGGCCATCGCCCTGATGTCGGCGCCGGCGGCGAAGAACTCGTCGGAGCCGGCGAGGACGATGCAGCGGACCTCCGGGTCGGCGTCGAGTCGCTCCAGCGTCTCGGCGATCTCGGCCCGCATCTGCGGCGAGAGCGCGTTCCGCGCCTCCGGCCGGTTCAGCCGCACCAGGCCGACGTGGAACTCGTCTACCGAGACCTCGACCAGGCCGGCCATCGGACCCTCAGGACTCCTGCAGCGGGAGCATCGCGTTGACCCCGGTCGCGGCGCGGCCGATGATCAGCTTCTGGATCTGCGAGGTGCCCTCGTAGAGGGTCGTCACCCGGGCGTCGCGCAGGTAGCGCTCGACCGGGTAGTCGTCGACGTAGCCGGAGCCGCCGTGGACCTGGATCGCCAGGTTCGCGCACTCCACCGCGGCCTCGGTCGCGTACAGCTTCGCCACCGAGGTCTCGGTCGCGTTCGGCAACTTTTCGTCCTTGAGAAGACCGGCGCGCAGGACCAGCATCCGGCTGGCGTCGCGCTTGAGGATCATCTCGGCGATCATCTCCTGGACCAGCTGGAAGCGGGCCAGCGGCACCCCGAACTGCTTGCGTTCCTTCGCGTACTCCACCGAGCTCTGGACGCAGCCTTCGCAGATGCCGACGCAGCCGGCGGCGACGCTGTAGCGGCCGTTTTCCAGCGCGCTCATCGCCACTTTGAAGCCGTCGCCGATCTCGCCCAGGAGCGCGTCGTCGCCGACCTCGACCTCGTCGAGCGAGATTTCCGCCGTGTCGGAGGAGCGCAGCCCGAGCTTGCCGTGGATCTCCTGCGTGGTGAATCCCTCGCTGTCGGTGGGGACGATGAAGGCGGCGAGGCCGCGGTGCTTCAGCGCCGGATCGGTCTGGGCGAAGATCAGGGCGAAGTCCGAGACGTTGCCGAGGCTGATCCACATCTTCTGGCCACTGATCGACCAGCCCGCATCGGTCCTGGTCGCGCGGGTGCGGAGGTTTGCGGCGTCGGAGCCGGTGTCGGGCTCGGTCAGGCCGAAGCAGCCGAGGCCCTCGCCCGAGCAGAGGCGCGGCAGCCACCTCTTCTTCTGCTCCTCGTCTCCCCACTTCTCGATCGGGCCGGCGACCAGCGAGGTGCAGACGGAGACGACGGTGCGGGCGGAGGAGTCGGCGCGGCCGATCTCCTCGGCGATCAGGCCGTAGCTGACGTAGTCGAGCCCGCGGCCGCCGTACTGTTCGGCGACCGGCGCGCCGAGGAAGCCGACCTCGCCGAGCTTTCGCGCCAGCTCGCGGTCGAAGCGGCCGGCGCGGTCGTTCTCCTTGATCCACGGCAGGATCTCCCGCTCGGCGAATTCGCGTGCGGTTTCCCGGATCAGCTTCTGCTCGTCACTCAGCTGGAAGTCCATCTGCCTTCGTCCCTCCCTCGTCTTGGCCTCAAAGCTCGCGCAGCTCCCTGCCCAGCGTCTCCGCGAAGGCATCCTGGGCCTCGCGCGTGCGCGGTCCCGGTGCGGCGGGGAAGGCCCTGCCGTCGACTGCGGCGACCGCCTGGATCTCGCGCGTGGTCGAGGCGAGGAAGGCCTCGCTCGCCCCACGCAGGTCGTCGACGTGCCAGGTGCCCTCTTCCACGTGCAGCGCCCTGACCATCCGGTCGCGGGTGATCGACTCGAGCACGCCGTCGGAAAGCGCCGGCGTCCGCAGCTCGCCTTCGGCGGAGACCCAGAAGACCGAGGAGGTCGGCGGCTCCAGCACGGTGCCGTCGGGCCGGACCAGGACCGCCTCGTCGGCACCCTGGCCTTTGGCCAGGCGGGTCGCCTGCATGTTGGCGGCATACGAAAGCGACTTGACCCCGTTGAGGATCACCGTCGGGCAGTAGGTGACGGTGGCGAGGCCTACCGTGGCGGTGTGCGGCGGGATCGGCTCGGTGGCGGCGATGCGGCGGCCGCCGCGGGTGACGATCAGCCGCAGCTGGCCTTCGACCGGGCCCGCCTCGGCGAGCAGCGCCTCAATCTCCCGCTCCAGCGCCGCGCGGTCGAACTCGAGCTCGATCGCGGCGCCGGAGCGCTGCAGCCGGTCGAGGTGGTCGGCCAGAGCGAAGGGCTTGCCGCCGTAGAGGCGGATCACCTCGAAGGCGCCGTCGCCGCGGTAGAGGCCGTCGTCCTTGAGGCCGATCGTGGCCGCGGCGGTCGGCCCGATCGCGCCGTCGACGCTCGCCAGCTCTTCCAATCCCTCGCTCACAGCGGCCGAGGCTACCTGTTGTCCGGCGCCGCCGTCAGGCGCGTGCGGGGTGTCGCCGACCCCTCCTCTAGCCCCGTTTGGTGCTGATCGCGCAGCGGCGATTGTGGGCGCTCTGGCTGATGCACTTCAGCCGCGCCCATTCGATCCGGTAGTGGCTGTCCCAGGCCACCGCTTCCTGGCGGCGGACGTAGAACGGAGAGACGATCGCGGCGAAGATGTTGCCGCCGGTGACCCAGGAGACCTGGCACTTGGCGCTGTTCGGGCCGGTCGTGCGGCAGCTCCCGAGCACCTCGCGGGCGCCTTCGAAGCGTTTGCCCATGACGCTGGTCAGCGTGTAGACGGCGAACTCTTCGGCGCTTTCCTTGGCCAGCTTCGGCAGGGGGGCGCTGGGGTCTACGAGCGGAGGCGGAGCGCCGCTTTCGGTCGCCGCGATCCACTGCGAGACCCAGGTCGAGACGAAGTCGGCCCGGGTCAGCACGGTCGGCGTCTTGGTGCTGCAGGCGGGCCCGCCGGTGCTGGTGATGCCGAGCTGAACCGGCGTCCCGTCGTTGCGCTGGCCGATCGCCGGGCCCCCGCTGTCGCCGAAGCAGCCGCCGCTGTGGCGGTCGGCGGCGAGGACGCAGACCTGCGCCGTCGCCGAGTAGGGGGAGTAGAAGGGGTGGGTCGACTGCCGGCAGTAGCTCGGCGGTTTGACCCGCATCGTCGTCATGTGGAGCTCCGGCGGCGGTTCTTTGGCTCCGGCCCTGGTCAGCCCCCAGCCGGCCAGCCGCACTTCGGCGCCGCCCTGGTAGAGGGCCGCGTCGGCGCTCCCGGCGAGGGCGATCGGCGCCGCCGCGGTCGGATGGTCGAGGATCAGGATCGCCGCGTCGCCGTGGAGGATGCCGGGGTCGAAGCCGGGGAAGACGTGGGTGGCGACGATGTGGAAGACGTTCTCCGGGGCGGCTTCGCGGACGTCGGCGACCCCGGTCGCAACCGCGTAGGACTGCGCCGGGGTGATCGTCCCTTCCTCGATGCTCTCGACGCAGTGGGCGGCGGTGAGGACGACCCGCGGGGCGACCACCGTTCCGCTGCAGGAGAAACCGTGCCTGCCTTCCTCCGACTGAATGTAGACGAGCGAGGGGAATTCCTCGATCGTTCCGCTGTGGCCGCCGATGATCGAGGCGGCGGCGGTCGGAGCGGCGGCGGTGGTGGCGGGGAGGAGCAGGGCGACAAGCGCGCAGGCCAGGGCCGCCAAGGCGGCACCTCCTCGTAGGCCTCCCATCCTCATCACCGCATAAAGACTATTGAGCCGCTCAGGATTCGGCTCTGCCACCGGGTTCCTAGACCGCTTCGAAGACCGTTGCCAGGCCCTGGCCGACTCCGACGCAGAGGCTGGCGATGGCGTACTTCCCGCCGCGGCGGCGCAGCTCGCGGACGAGGGTGCCGGCGAGGCGGGCGCCGGAGCAGCCGAGCGGGTGGCCGAGGGCGATCGCGCCGCCGTTGACGTTGAGCCGCTCTTCGTCGAGCACGAGCTCGCGGGCGCAGGCGATGACCTGCGAGGCGAACGCCTCGTTGATCTCGACCAGGTCGATCTGCTCGAGTGAGAGGCCGGCGTTGGCGAGCGCGTTCGGGATCGCCTTCAGCGGGCCGATTCCCATGTAGGCGGGGTCGACGCCGGCGACGCCGGTGGTGAGGACGCGGGCCAGCGGCTCGGCCCCGAGCTCTTCGACGCCCTGCTCGGAGGCGAGCAGCAGGCAGGCGGCGCCGTCGTTGAGGCTGGAGGCGTTGCCGGCGGTGACCGTGCCGCCCTCGCGGAAGGCCGGCCGCAATTTGGCGAGCTTCTCCAGCGAGGTGTCCGGGCGCGGGCCCTCGTCGCGCTCGACGGTGACCGTCTCGCGCCCGCGCGGCGCCTCGATCGGGACGATCTCCTCGGCCAGCCTGCCGTCTTCGGTCGCGGCCACCGCGCGCTGGTGGCTGCGCAGGGCGAAGGCGTCCTGATCCTCGCGGCTGATCCGGTAGCGCTCGGCGACGTTCTCGCCGGTCTCGCCCATCGACTCGGTGGAGATGCCGAGCTCGGCCATCCGCGGGTTGATCATCCGCCAGCCGAGCGTCGTGTCGTGCATCGTCTGCGGCCCGCGGGGGAGACCGCGCTCCGGCTTCTCGATCACCCAGGGGGCGCGGCTCATCGACTCGACCCCGCCGGCGAGGTAGAAGTCCCCCTCGCCGGCCTTGATCGCGCGGGCGGCGCCGTTGGTCGCCTCGAGGCCGGAGGCGCAGAGGCGGTTGACGGTGGCGCCGGGCACGCTCTGCGGCAGCCCGGCGAGCAACGCCGCCATCCGGGCGACGTCGCGGTTGTCCTCGCCGGACTGGTTGGCGGCGCCGAAGTAGACGTCGACGATCCGCTCGGGGTCGACGCCGCTGCGCTCGACCACGGCGGCGATCACGTGCGCCGCCATGTCGTCGGGGCGCACGCCGGAGAGGGCGCCGCGGTAGGCGCCCATAGGAGTGCGGGCGGTCTCGACTACATAGGCCTCGGGCATCGGAAGGAACCGTATCCTTCTGGAGTGCTCTTCCTTCTGGGGACCCTGGGAATAGTCGCTTTCATGATCGTGGTGTTGGTCGTCGTCGGCCACTTCTACCCCGGCAGCTCCGCCAGCGTGGTCCACTGGTTTCCGACCCGTTCACCGGAGGTCGAGGCGCAGAACGAGATCGACGACGTCCGCCAGATGATGGAGGCGCAGAACGAAATGCGGCGCCGCCGCGGGGCGCCGGAGATGACCGAGGAGGACCTGCGCCGGGGAGTCGCCGAAGACGAGCAGCTGCGCTTGCGCGGCCGCGGCCCGTTCGATCCCTCCTAGAGTGGGCGCGTGGCGCGAGCACTGATCGTCGGCTGCGGTTGCCGCGGCCGGGAGCTGGGAGGGAGGCTGCTCGCCGCCGGCTGGGCCGTGCGGGGGACCAGCCGCCATGAGGAGGGCCTGCGGCTGATCGAGGCGGCGGGGATCGAGGCGGCGCTGGCTGATCCCGATCGGCCGGGGTCGATCCTCGAGCTGGTGGGCGACGTCGCGGTTCTGGTGCTGCTGCTCGGCAAGCTGAGTGGGCCCGACCAGGAGCTGGCCGCGATCCATGGCCCGCGGCTGGAGCGGCTGATGAAACACCTGGTCGACACGCCGGTGCGGGGGGTGGTCTACGAGGGAACCGAGAAGGGAACCGAGATCGTCAGGGCCGCAAGCGGGACCTGGCGGATCCCGGTCAGGACGGTTTCGGCGAGCCTGTCTCAACCGACCTCCGGGAGCGGTGGAGACGGACTCGCCGGCGAGGTGGCGGCCGTTCTGGCCGGCGAACCTAAAGAGCTAAACTCGGATGGGAATTCAGGTAATTGAAAGAAAGCGCGAGAGGAGCGGCACGAATGGCTCTACAGCTCGGTGACGTAGCACCAGATTTCGAGGCAGACACCACCCAGGGCCGGATTCGGTTTCACGACTGGATCGACGATTCGTGGGCGGTCTTGTTCTCCCACCCGAAGGACTTCACCCCCGTCTGCACTACCGAGCTCGGCTACATGGCCCGAATCGAGCCCGAGTTCGAGAAGCGCGGGGTCAAGATCATCGGCCTCTCCGTCGACCCGCTCGACAAACACGAGGACTGGGCGAAGGACATCGAGGAGACGCAGGGGGCCAAGCCGGAGTACCCGATCATCAGCGACGCCGACTTCGAGATCTCGAAGGCCTACGGAATGCTGCCGGCCGACGTCTCCGGCGATCCCGGCGACCGGACCCCGGTGGACAACCAGACCGTTCGCAACGTCTTCGTCATCGGCCCCGACAAGAAGGTCAAACTCATCCTCGTCTACCCGATGAGCACCGGGCGCAACTTCGACGAGGTGCTGCGGGTGATCGACTCGCTGCAGCTGACCGCGAGCCACAAAGTCTCGACGCCGGCCCAGTGGAATCGCGGCGACGACGTGATCATCTCCGGCTCGGTCAAAGAGGACGAGGCGAAGGAACTTTGGCCCGAGGGCTGGGAGTCGCCGAAGCCCTACATCCGCATCGTCCCTGACCCGGTGGGCAAATAGTTCCGAGCTCCCGGCAGCGCCTCAGCCGAGGCGCTGCAGTAGGTCGCCCAGGATTCGTGCGGTGCCGCCCCAGATCAGCTGTCCTTCGACCTCGTAAGTCGGAGTGTGGATGGGGACGCCGCGGCGGATCAGGCGGCGCATCTCGTAGCCCTGTCGCAGCAGCTCGAGGGAGAAGGTGAGGACGGTCTCGACCTCGGTCGGGTTCGGTCGCAGCTCGAGCTCGCCGGGGTGGGGGACGGTGCCGACGAAGGGGTGGACCCGGTAGCCGGTGACGAAGGTCGAGACCGGCGACAGCGCCCCGGTCAGATCGACCGCCGAGGGGTCGAGCGCGATCTCCTCCTGCGCCTCGCGCAGGGCCGTCGTCGCCAGGTCGGCGTCGCCCGGGTCCTGGCGCCCGCCCGGGAACGAGATCTCGCCCGCGTGCCGGCGCAGATCGGCCCGCCGCTCGGTGAAGATCAGCCCCGGTTCGTCGGGCCACCCGTAAAGCGCCAGCAGCACCGCCGCCTGCGTACCCCGCCGCCCCGCCATCCTCGCCGCCTCCTCCGGTGAGAGCAAAACCTCCCTGAGCCCCGACGGGCCTTTCTGTCCACTCCCAGATGCCGACGGGCCTATCTGTCTATCCATCTGCGTCTTTTCGTCCCGTCGGCTAGAGGGGGTGGTCGTTTCGGCCCGTCAGATGATGACTTGGACGGTGCCGCCGTCCACGCTCCAGGCGGCGCCGGCGACGTAGGAGGCGCGCTCGGAGCAGAGGAAGACGATCGCCGCGGCGATCTCCTCCGGCTTTGCGAGCCTGCCGATCGGGCGCTTGGAGCCCGCTTCGGCCAGGGCCTCTTCACGGCTCTCGGCGCCGGAGATCTGCATTGATTGGTCGAGCAGGCCGCCCTCCTCCATCCACATCTCGGCTTCGACGGGGCCGGGGGCGACGGCGTTGACGAGGACGCCGCTCCTGGCGTAGCGGTCGGCGAAAAGGCGCGAAAGGGAGAGCTCTGCGGCCTTGGCGACCGAGTACTCGGCCATCGCCGCCGAGGGCCGCTTGCCCGCCGTCGAGCAGACGTTGACGACGCGGCCCCAGCCGCGCTCGGCCATCGGCGGGATCGCCGCCCGCATCGCCCGCAGCGGCGCCATCACGCTGAGCTCGTACTGGGCGCGCCAGTCCTCGTCCGGGACCTCGTCGAGGTCGCGCCACTTCGCCGCGCCGGCATTGTTGACGAGCACGTCGAGGGAGCCGAAATGCTCCTCGGCGGCGGCCAGCATGTGCTCGCCGGCGCCCTCGTCGGTGACGTCGAGGACCAGCTCCGCCGCCGCGCCCCCGGCCGCCTCCGCCACCCGCGCCGCCTCCGCGGTCACCGTGCTCAGCCGCTCCTCGCCGCGCGCGACCAGCAGGACCTTCGCTCCCTCGGCGCAGAGCTGCATCGCGGCCTCGCGCCCGATGCCGCTGCTGGCGCCGGTGACGAGGCAGGCGCGCCCGGCGAGGCCGAGGTCCATCAGGCGGCCTCGAGCCGCTCGACGACGTTGACGTGGGCCTCGCCCGCGAGGACCTTGTGGACGGGGCACTTGGTGGCGATCACCAGCAGCCGCCGCTTCTGCTCGGCGTCGAGGTGGTCCGGCAGTTTCAGCCCGACGTCGAAGGTCGTGGGCACCGGCCCCTCGTAGCCGAGCTCGACTTCGACCTCGACTGCGCCGACGTCCCAGCCTTTGCGGTTCGCGTACATCTCGACCGTGATCGCGATGCAGCCGGCGAGAGCGGCGCCGAGCAGCATCGTCGGTCGGGGCCCGCTGCCTGCGCCGCCCGCCTCGGGCGGCTCGTCCAGTCGCAGCGCGTGCCCGTCGACCTCGACGTCGTGGGCGTAGCCCTCGCGGCGGCGGGCGACGATCCGCACTCTCAGCTCCGGCGGCGGCCCTCGAACAGGGCGGGATCGTCGACGTCAGCCCAGCGAGCCATCGCGTAGGCGAGGTCGGAGGCGCGGTTGACGAAGTGGATGACGGTCTCCGAGGCGAGCTCGCCGGCCTCGTTCAGCTCCGAGATCCGCCGCTCGGCGCGGCGGATCGTCGTCCGGGCGACGTCGAGCTGGGCCGAGAGCTGGTTGCCGCCGGGGATCACGAACTGGGGCGGCAGCTCGACCTCGCCCATGTAGCGGTCGATCAGCCGCTCCAGCTCGGACACCATCTCCTCGGTCGTGCGGCTGACTCCGTCCTCGAGTCGCGCGGAGGCCCCCGGTGCCGTCGCCAGCTCGGCGCCGGCGATGAAGATGTCGTCCTGGAGGCGGAGGATGTCGCCCGCCAGCTCGGTCTGGTCGGGGCCGCAGAGCGCCCGGGCGAGGCCGAGCTGCGAGCAGGCCTCGTCGAGGGTGCCGTAGGCGTCGGTGCGGCCGTGGTGCTTGGGGACCCGGCCGCCGTACCAGAGCGAGGTGGTCCCGTCGTCGCCCTTCTTGGTGTAGATCTTGACCATCGCTAACGGACCGGGTTGAAGGCGAAGCCGGTCATCACCTTGGGGAAGAAGTAGGTGCTCTTCGGCGGCATGTTCTCCTCCGTTTCCGCCACCGCCTTCACCTGCTCGACCGGGACCGGCCGCTGGATGAAGGCGACGTCGTAGCCGCCCTCGTCGATCATTTCCACCGCGGCGGGGACGCTCTTCGCGTATTCGAGGCCGTTGCGCTCGTCGATGTCGTGGTCGCTCATCCCCGCCATGCCCTTGAGGACGAGCGTCTCGAGGATCGCCGAATCGAGCCGGCGGTAGGCCTCGGGCTTGCCGTCGAGGCGGCGGTCGAGCTCGGCGAGGTGCTTGAGGCGGAGGCGGAAGGCGCGTTTGTGGAAGGAGTCGTAGAGGCCGAAGACACCGACGCCGTCTTCGCCGTTCGGGTCGATCTCCTCGCGTGGCACCTCCTCGACCTCGAAGAGCTCGCGCAGGCCGTTGCCGAGGCGCTGCTGCTTCTCGGGATCGTCAGAGAAGCCCGAGAGCAGGCGATGGGTGGGGAAGACCGTGAGCCCGGGGTCGTCGAGCCCGGTCAGCGACATCAGCGTGTAGTCGTGCGGGCCCTCGCCGCCGACCTCGTCGCGGAAGGCGCGGGCGGTCTCGTAGCGGTGGTGGCCGTCGGCGATCAGCAGCTGGGCGCCCGCGAGGCACTCGGTGACGGCCTCGTGGATCGCCGGGTCCGCAACCTTCCAGAGCCGGTTGACGGTCCCGTCTTCGTCGCGCGCTTCGCCCCAGGGCTCGTCAGGCAGGGATGCGGCGACCAACGGCCAGGCGTCCTCGGTCGAGAGCGAGAAGATCGGCGAGAGGTTGTAGCCGCTGGCGCGGGTCAGCTCGAGGCGGTCGAGCAGGGGACCGGGATGGGTGCGCTCGTGGGGGCGGACGGTGCCGCTCTCGTAGTCCTCGACCCGGACCCGGGCGAGGACGCCGTTGCGGCTGTAGCTGTTGCCGTCGGGGGCGGTGTAGTCCTGGGTCAGCGCCCAGATCGAGGGCTCCTCGTCCTGGACCAGGGTGCCTTCGTCCCGCCACTGCTGGATCCGCGATGCCGCCTCGGCGTAGGGATCGCCGCTGGGGTCGCTGTCGGGGTCGGCGGGGTCGAACGGTTTCGGCAGGTCGATCGCCACCGCGTTGTAAGGCGAGCGCTCCAGCAGCGCCGCCCGCTGCGCCGCGTCGATCACGTCGTAGGGAGGCGCCGCCACCGCGTCGAGCGAGCCGACCTTGCCGAGGTCGTAGTGCAGCGCCTTGATCGGGAGTACCTCCGCCACCGCCACAGAACCTACACTTGCCCTAGTCGGGGTGTGGCGCAGCCTGGTAGCGCGCCGCCTTTGGGTGGCGGAGGTCCCCGGTTCGAATCCGGGCACCCCGATTTTGCTTTTTGTCGCCTGGATAGGCACCGGATGATGATCCTGCCGAACGGGTAGGGAAATCCGCAGACGCATCGATCAAGGAGGCTGCAGATGGAGAGCTGGGACCTGAAGACGATGGAGGTGGACCCGCATCAGCCGCGGATCCTCGCTTCGGCTGACGATGCGCGGACGATCCTCCTCCACCTACCCGACGGCGAGGAGCTGCAGGAGCACGAGGTGCACGAGCGCGCGCGGGTGCTGGTGGTCGACGGAAACGTCGACGTGGCCGAGGAGGACGGCGACTTCGCCAGCGTCACCGCCGGTCACCTCTTCGAATTCGAGCCCGGCGAGCGGAGGACGATCGTCGCCCGTTCCGACGCCCGGCTGCTGATGGTCCTCTCTCCCTGGCCCGGCGACGGCCACCCCGGCGCGATGACGCTGGAGGAGAAGGCCCAGGCGCGCGAGAAAGCCGCCGAGCACGCGGGTTAGCCGCACCGGCCTTCAAGTTCTCCCTCCATGGAGCCGAAAACCTCGGTGTAGGCATGGAGCACGCACTGCGAAACCAGGTGGGGGAGGCCGGCGAGAAATCGGCGCGGCGGCGCGTTGAGCGGGCCGTCTTCGAAACCGACCGGCAGATCGTCGAAGGCGACCTCACCCTGCCGCCGGCCGGCTACCAGAGCCGTTTTTCGGATTCGCTCAACCGCGGCGAATTCGAGTTCGTCCCCCTCACCAATGCCCGGGTCACCTCACTGGAGGACGGCGAGGTCACCGAGCGGCCCTTCGTGATCGTCTCCAAGCGCCACATCCGGGTCGCCTATCCCATCGAGCACTAAGAACCTGTCTCAAAACCTCCGCGCACGGCTGTCGGCGCCGGAACACTTCGCGGGGCGGCGTCCTCAGTCGGCCAAATGGCGCTGCCATTCGACCTCCCTGCGTCCTACCCCCGCTCGGTCCGGCGCTCGCCAGCCGCACACGCAGGTTTTGAGACAGGTTCTAAGCCCGCCGCCGCTCCCGTCCGCCGCGGAGGTAGGAGCCGAGGTCGATGACGAAGGCGAGGATGACGATGAACCACTCGAAGCCGGAGACGCGGTTCGAGCTCGCCCACATCACCGCATAGGCAAGCGTCGTCCAGGGCAGCAGGAAGAAGCCGAGGAAGGGGACGAACCAGCTGTCGAAGGCTCGGCTCAGCAGGTCCGAGAAGAGGAAGATGCCGAACAGCGCCAGCCGCGGGGAGAGGAGCGCGAGGAGGACGACGAGGCAACCCATGCGCAGAAGCTACCCCGCGGGCCCCTCGGAATCCAGTCGCGTTGACCCGAGGCGTAACGTTTCTCGTAGGAGGAAACGGATGAACAGACTCGGAAAGCTGATGGAGATGATGCACGCGGAGAAGACCAAGCTGGTCGCTCCGGAGGAGGCGCTGTCGGGCCGCAGCGAGCGGGCCTTTGAGGTGCCGAAGACGCACGC
>DASSTG010000038.1:0-120824 GCA_035708105.1 Solirubrobacterales bacterium
GCCGCCGGTGCGCCGATCGGCCAGATCATCATCGCCACCGGCAGCGCGACCGTGCTCACGCTCGCCCTGCTCTGGCTGTGCATCGGCCATCAGAACGGCTCGAACAAGATCCTCGGCCGGCTCGCCGCCTTCGCCGAGCGCACCTCCGGCCTGCCCGGCTGGGCGGCCCTGCCGCTCGGCCTCGGCGGTGGATCGCTGTTCGTCGCCCTGCTCGGGATGTACTGGGACATCTCGCTGCACATCGACAACGGCCGCGACCCCGGCCCGCTGGCCAACCCGGCGCACTACCTGATCCTGGCCGGGCTCTACGGCATCTTCACCGCCGGCCTGTTCTCCATCGTCCTGCCGCGCGACGAGTCGCCGGGGCCGGCCGCGGTGAGCATCGCGCGCGGCAAGGCGCCCGTCGGCGGCGTGCTCATGTTCGTCTGCGGCGCCTTCGCGCTGCTCGGCTTCCCGCTCGACGACATGTGGCACCGGCTCTTCGGCCAGGACGTGACCCTCTGGGGGCCGACCCACCTGATGCTGATCGGGGGCGCGGCGATGACCCTGGTCGGGATCGCGGTGCTGGCGGTCGAGGGGATGCGGGCAAAGGCCGCGGGGGCTGCGTCAGCGAGCGAATTCGTCCACATCAAGCTCGCCCGGGCGATCGCGCTCACCGGCGGACTGCTGCTCGGCCTCTCGACCTTCCAGGCCGAGTTCGACTTCGGCGTCCCCCAGTTCCAGCTGATCTTCCAGCCGATCCTGCTGATGCTCGCCGCCGGGATCGGGCTGGTCCTGGCGCGCATCTACGCCGGCCGCGGCGCCGCCCTCGGGGCGGCGGTCTTCTTCATCGTCCTGCGCGGTGGGCTGGCGATCCTGATCGGGCCGATCATCGGCCAGACCACGCCCCATTTCCCCCTCTACATCGCAGAGGCGCTGGTGGTGGAGGCGGTGGCTTTCATGGTGCCGACCCGGCGCCCGGTCGCCTTCGGGCTCGCCGCCGGCGTCGGGATCGGCACGATCGGCCTCGCCGCCGAGTGGGCCTGGTCGCAGCTGTGGATGCCGCTGCCGTGGCCGGCGGCTGCCTTTCCCGAAGCGGCGCTGCTCGGCTTCGCCGCGGCGACCGCCGGCTCGATGCTCGGCGCCTGGATCGGCACCCATCTCTCGCCCGAGCCGCTCGAGCGCTCTCCGCTCCTGCGGCGGGCAGCCGTCTGCAGCGCCGCGGTGGTCGCCGCCCTGGTCGGATACGGGCTCTTCACCCAAAGCCAGCAGGGAGTCAGCGCGCAGGTCGCGCTGAAGGACGTGAGCGGGGCGCCCAACCGCGAAGTCGAAGCGGTCGTGCGGATGTCCCCTCCCGATGCGGCGGCGAATTCGGAGTGGTTCGACGTCACCGCCTGGCAGGGCGGCGGCCTCGTCGTCGACCCGCTGAAGCGGATCGGCGACGGCGTCTACCGGACCACCGAACCGATCCCGGTCTACGGCAACTGGAAGGCGATGATCCGCCTGCACAAGGGCAACTCGCTGACCGCCGTGCCGATCTACCTGCCGCGCGACACGGCGATCCCGGTCGGCGAAATTCCCGCGCCGGATCACTTCACCCGTGGCTTCGGCAACGAGCACAAGTTGCTGCAGCGCGAGCAGAAAGGCGGCAGCCCGCTGCTCGTCGCCGTCGCCTACTCGGCCGTGGCAGCGATCGCGCTCTCGCTGTTGGTGCTGCTCGCCTGGGGCCTGCACAGGCTGGCGCTGGACGGGGCGCGGGCGCCTCGCCGGCGGCGACTGCGCATCCGCGCCCTCGGCTTTCAGCAGGGGGGCCGGTAGTGGTCCTCCCCCTCGCCCACCACAACACGGTCGTCGCCCTGCCGGTCTTCGGGCCGGCGGTCGTCGTCGTGCTCGTCCTCATCGTCCATCACCTGCGCGAGCGGCGCCACTGGGACGAGGAGGACGAGGCGGAGGAGGCGCCGCCGAGCTAGAGGCGAGTCTGTGAAATCCCTTGCTCTACAAGGGTTTTCACAGACTCGCGCTCGACGATCGCCTGGATCGCTTCGGCGTAGGGGCCGTGGAGGGTGGCGCGGGGAGGTGGGATCTCGACGCCGTAGCCCTCCTGCATCGCCCGCGCCAGGGTCCGCTTGAAGGTCGGGCCGTGCCAGCCGTGCGCTTCGGGGGCGCGGCCGACGTGCAGGTGGACCAGCTCGTGCAGCAGCGTCTCCAGCACGTCGCCGGGGCGGATACCGGGGTACGCGGTGACCGAGAGCCGGAACTGGCCGGGGACGGCGAAGCCGAGCCGGTTGGGACGGCGGCGCGCGCGACGGACCCTGAGCTCGGGTCGGCGCTCCGCCAGCGGCCCGCCGGCGAAGACCGGCAGCGCGCGGAGGCGGTCCATCTCCTCGTCCAGCGGCATGCCGGCGACGAGGAAGTAGGCGGACCTCAGAGCTGACAACGGGGGCACCAGTAGGTGGTGCGGTTGGCGTCGCCCTGGCCGCGCGAGTCGATCGGCCCGCCGCAGCGCGGGCAGGCGCCCTGGCGGTGCCGGTAGACCTGGTGCGGGTAACGGCCGCTGCTCACGGCCTCCAGCATCAGGCCCCGGGCGGCGGCGAGGACTCTTTGCAACTCCTCGTCGGAGAGGTCGCCCACGGGGCGCCAGGGATCGACGCGGGCGGCGAAGCAGGCCTCGCTCTTGAAGATGTTGCCGATGCCGGCGACGAGGTGCTGGTCGAGCAGAGCATCGCCGAGCATCCGGGTCGGATCGGCCCGCAGCGCCGCGACCCCCGCATCGGTGTCGAACTCCTCGGCCAGGATGTCGGGGCCGAGGCGGGCGATCCGCGGGTCGCGCCGGAGCCGCTCCGTCGCCATCACCTGCAGGGTCGGGCCGCCGAACTGGACCGCCTCCCAGGCGCCCCCGGAGAGCACGGCCCAGGCGGAGGAGCGGGGGCGCCGCCAGCGAGCGCCGCGGCGGTGGAGGTGCCAACCGCCGCTCATTCCCAGGTGGCTGTGCAGGGAGAGCTGGCCGAACTCGAGCAGGAGGTGCTTGCCCCGCGCCTCGACCCGCTCCAGCCGGCTTCCGTCGAGCCGTTCGATCCCCGCCGCCTTGCCGCGCGGATTGGGCGCGCTCGCGGCGACGGTTTCGCCGACAAGCGTCTGCTGGAACCGCCGCGCCAGCCGCAGGATCGTGTCGCCCTCCGCCACTTCCCCATCATCCCGAACCGCCTCCCCCGTCCCGAACTGCATCAAATTTCCTACTTAGCAGGCCGGAAATTTGATGCAGTTCGGGACGGGCGGGTAGGAAGAGGGCCATGCTTCGCCGCAAGCGCATCGACCCGAAAGCGCGGCAGGTGGCGCTGCAGATCGGCGGCAGCCGGGTGGCGATCGGGCTCGGCGCTCTGCTGGCGACGCGACCGGCGCTGAGGCTGCTCGGCTTTGGAGAACCGGAAGCGACCGGGACCGCGCTGGCGAGGCTGGCGGGCGGGCGCGATGTCGCTATCGGCGCCCTCACCCTCGCCGCCCGCGACGACGCGCCGAGGCTGCGGGCCATGCTGCTGGTCTCCAGCGCCTGCGACCTCGCCGACGCGGTCGGCCTCGGCGTCTCGGTTCGCCACCCGGAAACGCGGCGGGCGGGAATCGGCGGCATCGCCTCCGGCGGCGCCGCCGCGCTCGCCGGCTTCTGGGCCGCTCGCCGACTCGGTTAGGCGACCACGGCCGGCTCGGCCTGGAACTCGTGCGACTCGATCACCCGGTCGATCAGCCCGTACTCGACCGCGTCGGGGGGCTGGAAGAACTTGTCGCGTTCCATGTCGGTGTGGATCTGCTCCGCCGACTGGCCGGTGTGCTTGACGTAGATCTGGTCGAGCCGCTCGCGCAGCGCCAGGATCTCTTTGGCGTGGATCTCGATGTCGCTCGACTGGCCTTCGAAGCCGCCGCTGGGCTGGTGGATGAGGATGCGGCTGTTGGGCAGCGCCATCCGTTTGCCGGCAGCGCCGCCGGTCAGGATCAGCGACCCGGCCGACATCGCGATCCCGTAACAGATCGTCTGCACGTCGGGCTTGACGAACTGCATCGTGTCGTAGATCGCCAGGCCGGCGTAGGCGGAGCCGCCCGGGGAGTTGATGTAGAGGCTGACGTCCTTGTCGGGGTCCTCGGCCTCGAGGTGCAGCAGCTGGGCGATGATCAGGTTGGCGAGGTCCTCGGTGACCGGTTCGCCGAGGAAGATGATCCGCTGCGCGAGCAGGCGGCTGTAGATGTCGAAGGAACGCTCGCCGCGAGCGGTCTGCTCGACGACCATCGGTACCAGTGGCATAGGGCCTCCCTTGAAGATTGCGGAGCTACACCGTAGCTAGCCCGCGGCGCCGTCGAACTTGTAGCCGACGCCGCGCACCGTCAGCACCAGCTCCGGTTTCTGCGGGTCCCGCTCGACCTTCTGGCGCAGGTTGGAGATGTGGACGTCGCAGGCGCGCTCGTCGCCGTCGAACTCGGTCTGCCACAGCTCCTCCATGATCTGCGAGCGGGAGAAGACCTCGCCCGGCCGGGCGACCAGCAGCCGCAGCAGCTGGAACTCGGAGCGGGTCAGGTTGACGGGCACGGCGCGGACGCTGGCGACGTGGCGGACGAGGTCGATCGAGACTGGCCCCGACTCGATCTTCACCGCCTGCGAGAGGGGCGCCCGGTCCAGTTCGCGGCGCCGCAGCTGGGCCCGGACGCGGCCGAGCAGCTCGCGCACCGAGAACGGCTTGGTCACGTAGTCGTCGGCGCCGACCTCGAGACCCACCACCTTGTCCACCTCGGCGTCTTTGGCGGTGAGGACGATGATCGGGACGGCGCTGCGCGAGCGCACCTCGCGGCAGATGTCGAGCCCGCTCGACCCCGGCATCATGATGTCGAGGATCAGCAGGTCGAAGGGGACTCCGTTGCCGAGCAGCTCGGCGGCCTCGTCGCCGTCGGCGGCCGGGGTGACCTCGAAGCCCTCCTGGGTCAGCGCGTAGCCGACCGAGTCGCGCACCGAGGGCTCGTCGTCGGCGATGAGGATGCGGCCGCTGCTCATGCGACCGGGGTCGGGCTGGGTTTGGCGACCGGGAGGCGGACCCAGAAGGTGCTCCCCTCCCCCTCGACGGATTCGACGCCGATCCGGCCGCCCATCACGTCGACCATCCGCTGGGCGATCGCCAGGCCGAGGCCGAAGCCCTCCTGCTTGCGCGACTCGCTGCGGCGGTAGAAGCGCTCGAAGATGCGCTCCAGCTCGGCCGCGGGGATGCCGGTGCCGGTGTCGATGAGCTCAAGAATCACTTCCCCCTCGCTGTCATGGCGGCCGCGAACGGTAACGGTGCCGGGCGGTGGAGTGTTCTTGAAGGCGTTGGTGAGGAGGCCGATCATCACCTGCCGCAGCAGAGTGGGGTCGCCTGTCGCCGCCAGCTCGGACTCGACGTCGACGACCAACTCGACGTGGGGCGGCGCCTCGCAGGCGCTGACCACGTCGCGGATCGCCAGCGGCACGTCGACCGTTTCCCGCTCCGCCGCCCCGCGCGACTCGACCCGGGCCAGGGTCAGCAGCGACTGGGTCAGCCGGTTCATCCGCTCGGCGTCTTCGCCCAGCCGTTTGAGGAAGTGGTCGCGGTCCTTGGGATCGTTCTTGGCCCCCGCCTGCAGCACCTCGATCGCGCCGGAGATGCCGGCCAGCGGGTTGCGCAGCTCGTGGGCGGCGTTGGATACGAAGTCGGCTTCGGCCAGCTCGCGGCGGAGCTCGTCGGTGCGGTCGCGCAGGACGGCGAGGACGGCGCGCTCGTCTGGCAGCGAGCGGGCCGAGAGAGCGTAGGCGCGGTCGCCGATCCGCAGCGCCGGGTGGGCGGAGAAGCCGACCTCCGAGGCGCGGTGGAGCTGGGGAAGGATCACCTCCGGCGGCTGCCCGGAGGAGTCGAGCAGGCGGCTGGCGGCGCTGTTGGAGAAGCGCACCGGGCCTTCGAAGTCGACGACCATCACCGCGTCGGTGAGGCCGTCGAAGATCGCGGTCAGCTTGTTGCGGTCGGCGGTGAGGACGCCGAAGCTCTCCTTCAGCGAGGCGCGCATCGAGTCGAGCGCGCGAGCGAGATCGCCGATCTCGTCGGCGCCGGAGGTTTTCAGCGGCGCGTCGAAGGAACCGCCGGCCATCTCGCCGGCGGCGCGGGCGAGGCTGACGACGCGATGGGAGATCGCCACCGCGATCAGGAAGCCGGCGATGACGCCGAGGATGACCGCGCCGATCAGCGCCTGGTGGTTGTCGCCGAAGAGGTAGACGGCGCCGCCGGTGATGAAGCTGACCGCGGCGAAGGCCCCGGTCAGCCAGAGGCGCATGCCGATGCGGAGCGCCCCCGGTGGGGGCGCGGCCGGATTCTCGGCCGATTGGCGCATGAACGTTTACTAACACAAACCTCTGAAGACCGCGGCAGTTCCGCTTCGGCAGGACGTCCGGCGCCGGGGGCGGCAGCCCCGCATGGGACAATCGATCTGTGCGGACTCTCGTCTTCATCCCTGCCTGGAACGAGGAGGCGTCGCTGCCGGGCGTGATCGCCGACGTGCGCACGGCGATCCCCGAGGCGGACGTCCTCGTCGTCGACGACGGCTCGGCCGACGCCACCGCCGAGCGGGGGCGGGAAGCCGGCGCCCTGGTCGCCTCGCTGCCCTTCAACCAGGGGCTGGGGGCGGCGCTGCAGACCGGCTACCTCTACGCGCTGCGCAACGGCTACGACGTCTGCGCCCACCTCGACGCCGACGGCCAGCATCCGCCGGAGGAGGTGGCGCGGCTGCTGGCCGAGGTCACCGCCGGCCGCGCCGACCTGGTGATCGGCTCCCGCTACCACGCCGGCGCCGTCGCCGGCAGCGACGACTACAAGCCGAGCTTCTCGCGCCGGATCGGCACCAGCGTCTTCCGCTTCTTCCTCACCCTGGCGACCCGGCAGCGCTTCACCGACACGACCAGCGGCATGCGGGCCGCCAACCGCCGGGTGATGGCCCTGTTCAGCCGGCACTACTCTCCGGATTTCGCCGAGATCGAGTCGCTGCAACTGGCGGTGCGCCAGGGCCTGCGAGTCGAGGAGCTGCCAGTGCGGATGCTGGAGCGGGCCGGCGGCAGCTCCTTCCTGACGCCGCTGCGCTCGGCCTTCTTCATCTTCAAGGGAGTGGTCGTCCTCCTGGTCGGGCAGTTCCGGCCGCGCCACGTGGAGGCCGAGCGATGAGCCTCGTCTTCGCCACCGAAGCCGGGCAGGTGCACCTCACCTCGCAGACCCGGATCGTCGCCGCCGTGCTGGCGGTCTTCTTCATGCTGATGATCCTGGAGCTGATCCGGCGCGACCGCCTGCAGGAGCGCTACAGCGTGATCTGGTTCGTCGCCGGCCTGGGGATGCTCGCCGGCGCCGCCTTCCCCGGCCTGCTCGAGGTCGTCGCCAACCTGATGGGCGTCCGCAACACCAACGTCGCCCTCTTCTCGGTCGTGCTGCTGCTGCTGCTCGGGCTGGCGCTCAACTTCAGCGTGATCATGTCCCGCCAGGCCGCCCAGATCACCCGGCTGGCCCAGGAGCGGGCGATCGAAAAGGCGCTGGCGGAAAAGCGGGCGGCCGAGAGGCGAAACGGCGGACCCTCAGCCGAGGAGACTCTCCAGGCGGAAGAACAGGGCTTCGAGGGCTAGCTCCTCGCTCACGTTCAGCTCGAGGCCGCGGCGGGTCTCCTGGACCAGCTCGGCGCCGCGGCCGACGGCCACCGGGTCTAGTTCCTGGGCCTGCGAGCGCAGGAAGTCGAGCCGGTCACGGTTGAAGGCGACCTCCTCGGCGCCGGAGGCGACCGCGGCGAGGTCGCGCAGCCAGGTTGCGCAGAGCTCGAAGGCGAGGGCGAGGATCTCCGTGCGGCGGCGGCGGCCCGTCCGTTTGGCGGCGTCGTTGACGTCCTTGGCGGTGCGCTTCACTCCCGCCTTCGACTCCTCCTCGAGCGCTTCCCGGGTGGCGGCTTCGGCGTCGTCCCCGGCCGCTTTGGCGCGGTCGAGCAGGCCCGCCCATGGTGCCCCGGCGCAACGACCCGCGATCGCCGCGGCGATGCAGCGCTCGACGTCGGCGCGCAGGTCGCGCCCTGCCGCGCTCAGCAGCAGCCGCGCCCGCTCGAGGTCACCGGCGGCGAGCCGCGCCGCGGCGGTGCCTTCGTCGGGCGGGGCGCCCGCAGCGGCCAGCTCTTCCTCCAGCACCTCCGCCGGCAGCGGCGCGAAGTCGACTACCTGGCAGCGCGAGGCGACCGTCTCCAGCAGCCCCTCCCCCTCCGAGCTGAGCAGGATCAGGTGGACGAACCCGGGCGGCTCCTCGAGCGTCTTCAGCAGCGCGTTCTGGCTCTCGTCCCGCATCGCCTCAGCGGCCTCGACGACGAAGACGCGCTTGGCGCCTTCGAAGGGGCGGTAGGCGGCGGCGCGGATCACCCGCTCGCGCACCTCCTCGACCATGTGCTGGGCGCCGGTCGGGGCGAGCCAGACGAGGTCGGGGTGCGGCGAGGGGTCGAGCAGCGCCCGGCGGCGAGCGTCGGCGGGGTCCTCGGCGGCGGCGGCGAGCACCTCGGCCGCGAAGGCACGGGCGGCCGCCCGCTTGCCCGAGCCGCGCGGGCCGCGGAAGAGGTAGGCGTGGGACGGCTCGCCGGCAAGCGCCGCCGTCAGCGCTACCCGCGCCCGCCCCTGGTGCTCGGTCGCCTCCTCCAGCGCCCCCATCATCCGATCGCGGTCGCAGTTGCTTTCGGATAGCGGAGAGAAGTACGACAGCCGCTCATGAGGTTCGGCTCCGCACCGCATCCATCACGCGCCGGTGCACCTCCTCGACCGTGCCGTCGGCGTCGATGACTGCGACGCGGTCCGAGGCGATCTGGGCGATCTCCTCGTAGGCCTGGGCCACCGCCCGCTGCAGACCAAGTCCCTCCTGCTCGAAGCGGTCGTCGCCCGCGGCGCGGCCGAGCCCGGTCTCGGGGTCGATCCGCAGCAGCAGCGTCAGGTCCGGCCACAGCCCGTCGCTGGCGGCGTCGCAGAGGGAGATCACCTCGCCGACGCCGAGCCCGCGAGCCGCCCCCTGGTAGGCGACGCTGGAGTCGGAGAAGCGGTCGGCGACGACGTCGCGGCCCGCCTCCAGCGCCGGCCGGATCACCCGCTCGGTCACCTCCGCCCGCGCCGCCAGGAACAGCATCAGCTCCGCCAGCGGCTCCAGCTCCACGCTCGGGTCGGCGAGCAGCCCGCGGATCCGCTCCGCCGCGGCGGTCCCGCCGGGCTCGCGGATCGCCACCGTCTCCTCCCCCAGCGCCTCTACGAGCAGGCGCGCCTGGGTGCTCTTCCCGGAGCCGTCCACGCCCTCCAGGGAGATGAACAACGCCCGCGGGCCTTAGCCTTTGGCGCCGGCTTTGGCGCGTTTGCGCTTGCGCGTCGCCGTATCGGCCTTGCCCGGCGCCGCGTCCTCGTCGCCTTTCGGCGGCGGCTTCTTCTCCATCGCCGCTTTCGCCGCTTTGGCGGCTTCGCGCTCGGCGCGGCGTTTCTTCATCTCCTGCATCGACTCGCAGTCGTCGTTGAGGCAGAGGTTCCAGGGGCGGCCACGGAACGGCACCACTTTCAGCCGCGGGGTGCGGTCGCAGATCGAGCAGCGCTCCTCGAGCCGGAAAACGTCGCCGCGCTGGGGCAGCGGGAAGGTCTGGTCGCAGGAGTTCGGGTCGTCGGCGCTCCAGCCGGTGCAGCCGACGAAGCGTTTGCCCGATTTTTTCGCCCGGATGATCCGCAGCATGTTCGGCGAGCCGTCCTCCTTGGTCCGGCCGGCTTCTTCGCAGACCTTGCAGGGGCCGAGGATGCGGTCCTCGTCCATCCCCTTCCAGATCACTTTCGCCAGGTCTTCGCGGCTGGAATCGATTTCGTCCCAGGTCTTGTGGAGCAGTTCCCGGCTCTCGCCGACGACCGAGCCCTTGGTCATCTCGCCGGCGGCGATCCGGTCCATCTCCGCCTCCAGCTGGGCGGTCATCTCCGGCGTCGCCATCGCCGGGACGAAGTTCTTGAAGGCCTCGTAGAGGGCGATCCCGGTCTCGCTGGGGATCGGCGGGTTGCCGTAGACATAGCCGCGGTCGAACAGCTTCTGGATGATGTCGGCGCGGGTGGCTTTGGTGCCGAGGCCGCGCTCCTCCATCATCTCGATCAGTTTCGCCTGGGAGATCCGGCCGGGCGGCTGCGTCTCCTTGTCGACGATCCAGGGCTCACCGTCGAGCTGCAGCGCCTGCCCCTCCTCGAGTTTCGGGATCTCCTCGTCGGCCGAGCGGGCGTAGGTGTAGATGCCGGCGTAGCCGGGATCGACGACGACCGAGCCGCGGACGAAATAGGTCTGGTCGCCCGCCTCGATGTCGGCCCGGGTCGACTCGGTGATCATCGGCGGGCTGAAGGTGGCGAGGAAGCGACGGACGACGAGTTCGTAGACCCGTTTCTTCGACCCCTCGAGGGCGCCCGGGTGGACCGCCTGGGTCGGGTAGATCGGCGGGTGGTCGGTCGTCTCTTTTTTGCCCCGGGTCGGGGTCAGCTGCGGCTGGTCGAGCAGGCCCGAGGCGGCGGAGAACTCCTTGATCCGAACCAGCGAGCCGATCAGCTCGCGCACCGGCAGCGAGGACGGGTAGACCGTGTTGTCAGTGCGCGGGTAGGAGATGAACCCGTCCATGTAGAGGTCCTCGGCGATCCGCATCGCGCTCGCCGGGGTGATCCCGAGCCGGCTCGAGGCGTCGGTGCTGAAGGCGGTCGTGTTGTAGGGGGCCGGCGGCTTGCGCGTGTTCCTGCGCGCCGTCACCGACTTCACCGTGCCGGGGCTGGAGGTGCCGGCGAGGGCGGCCTCGACCTCGGAGCGCTCCCAGAATTTGTCCACCGTGTGGTGCGCCTCGAAGCTGCCCTCCGGATGCTCGAACTTTGCGAACAGTTCCCAGAAGGGTTTGGGGACGTGGGCGCGCCGTTCCATCTCGCGCTCGACGATCAGGCCCAAGGTCGGGCTCTGGACGCGGCCGACGGAGAGGAAGTTGGAGCCGAAGCGGCGGCTGGCCAGCGAGACGGCCCGGGTCAGGGTCGCCCCCCAGAGCAGGTCGATGTCCTGGCGTGCGGCGCCGGCGTTGGCCAGCGGATAGGAAAGCTCGTCGAGCTCGCCGAAGGCGCGATCGATCTCCTCTTTGGTCAGGGCGGAGTAGCGGGCGCGCTTGATCCGCAGGGTGCCGGCGTCGGTTTCCTCGCGGCTGCCGAGCTCGGGGTTGGCGTCGAGCATCTCCTCCAGCGCCTCGAGGCCGATCAGCTCGCCCTCGCGGTCGAAGTCGGTGGCGATCACCAGCTCGTCCGCCTCTTTGGCCAGTTTCTTGATCGCTTTGACGACGTTTTTGTCGGTCGGCTCCTTGATCAGGTCGGCGTCGATCAGGTCGTGCAGGTCGGTCTTCTGCCAGTTCGAATAGCCCTCGGGGAAGGCCGGGCCGAGCACGTGGCCCTTGAGGCCGACCGTCATCTGCTCCTGGCCGTCCGCGTCGGTCCAAGCGTAGAAGGGGACTTTGAAAGTTTTGTCGGAGGAGTTGGCGCCGTTGCTCAGAGCTTCGGCGATCTTCTTCGCGCTGTTGTTCTTCTCGGTGACTATCAGCCGCATGGGTCGGCGAGGGTAGCAGGGCCGCTCGGCTGCGCAATCGGGCATACAGATGGCCGATCTCTCCGCCTGGGTCTCCCGGGAGGCATAGGATCACCGCTCCATGAGGTGTCTGGTCACCGGCGGCGCAGGCTTCATCGGCTCGAACCTGGCCGACGCGCTGCTCGCGCGCGGAGACGAGGTGACGGTGGTCGACGACCTCTCCACCGGGCGCATGGTCAACCTCGAAGCGGGGCTCGCGGCAGGGGCCGAGCTGGTCGAGATTGACGTCCGCGACCGCGAGGCGCTGACCCGTCTGGCCGGCGAGAAGCGGCCCGAGGCGATCTTCCACCTGGCCGCCCAGATCGACGTCCGCAAGTCCCTCGCCGACCCCTTCTTCGACGCCTCGATCAACGTCGGCGGCACCGCCAACGTGCTCGAGGCGGCGCGCACCTCGGGGTGCGGCCGGGTGGTCTCGATCTCGACCGGCGGCGCGATCTACGGCGAGGGCGACGGCCAGCAGCTGCCGCTTCCCGAGGACGCCCCGATCGCCCCGCTCTCGGCCTACGGCCAGAGCAAGTTCGCGGCCGAGGGATACGTCTCCCTCTACGAGCGGCTCTACGGGCTATCGGGCGTCTCGCTGCGGCTCGGCAACGTCTACGGCCCGCGCCAGGACCCGCTCGGCGAGGCCGGGGTGATCGCGATCTTCTGCGGCCTGCTCAAGGAGGGCGGCCCGCCGACGGTCTTCGGCGACGGCACCCAGACCCGCGACTACATATACGTCGGGGACGTGGTCTCCGCGGCGATCGCCGCCGGCGAGTCGGAGGCGACCGGGGCGATCAACGTCGGCACCGGCGTCGAGACCGACGTCCTCGAGCTGATCGAGGCCCTGAAGGACCTCTCGGGCAATGGGGGCTTCGAGCCGGAATTCGCACCGGAACGCACCGGCGAGGTGCAATCGATCTCGATCGACGCCGGCCGCGCCCAGCGGGAGCTCGGCTGGCAACCCCAGGTGGATCTGCAAGAGGGCCTGCGGATCACCCTCGACTCGATCTAGCCGTCGAGACGAGGTCACTAACCTTTGTCTCGATGCCGGCCCAGGCCTACGCAGGCAAGGAGTGCGTCTGCCAGTTCCGCAAGGGGATCTGCGATCAGTCCTGCGTGCGAGACATGCTGGGGACGCCGTTCTACATCGCCTGCCTGAAACTGACCGGCCGCAGGTGCCTGGTCGTCGGCGGCGGCGACATCGGCCTCGAGAAGGTGGAGGGGCTGCTGGCCTGCGGCGGCGACGTCACCCTGATCGCGCCCGTCGCCCATCCCGAGCTGGAGCAGCTGGCGAGCGAGGGCTCGATCGAGTGGGAGAAGCGCGCCTACGCCGGGCCCGCGGACCTCGAGGGGGTCTTCATGGTGATCGCCTGCACCGACGACTCCGAGGTCAACATCGGCATCTTCGACGATGCCGAGCAGCGGGCGATGCTGGTCAACATCGTCGACGTGCCGCCGCTCTGCAACTTCATCCTGCCGGCGATCGTCCGCACCGGCCCGCTGGCGATCGCGATCTCGACCGCCGGCGCCTCGCCGGCGCTGGCGAAGCGGATGAAGCGCGAGATCTCCGCGCTGTTCGGCGAGGATTACGCGCGGCTGGCGGTGATCCTCAACGACGCCCGCGGCTGGGCGAAGGGGACGCTGCCGACCTACCAGGACCGCAAGGAGTTCTTCGAGGGGATCGTCAACGGCGATCCGGACCCGGTCGAGCTGCTGCGCCGCGGCGAGGAGGCGGCGGTGCTGGCGCTCGTCGAGGCCGCCAAGGAGCGGGCCGCGGCGGCGCTCGCCTAGGGCGCGGTCACTCGACGCCGCAGGCGCCGCCGCGAACGCGGTCGAGCATCTCCCGCAGCTGGTCCGCCTGCTCGGTGCTGAGGCCGGCGCTGAAGGCGACGGCGAGCTCGCCGCGCACCACCGGGCGCATTTCTTCCAGCAGCTCGAGGCCGGCGGGAAGGAGGGTCGCGTAGCTGACGCGGCGATCGGTCTCGCAGAAGGTCCGCTCCAGCAGGCCGGCCTTGATCAGCCGATCGACCAGCTTGGTCAGCCCGCCGCGGGTGATCACCAGCGCCTCGGCCAGCTCGCCCATCTTCATCCGCTGCTCGGGCGCGCGGTGGAGCGACGCCAGGACCTCGAACCAGGGCAGCGGCGGCAGCCCGGCGGCGGTCAGCGCCTCCTGCAGGCGTCCGGTCACCGCGGCGTGCGTCTGGGCAAGCGCGATCCAGGCCTCGCGGTGGGGATCGAGGTTCGCTGCTCGGCGCCCCTCGGCCGATGCGTTCCTCGTGGCCATTGCGCTCGTCTGCTCGCTCATCTCCCTCATCTTCCCACAGTTTTGTTGATCTGACAATAGTTGAGAAGCAAAGCTTTTCTGCTACGATTGTTTCCAGATCAACCGTTTCAGCATCAACCGTCTAGGGAAAGAGGAGCGCATGAGCACCAACACGATCACCCGAAAGATTCCGGCAGGCACCTGGAGCGTGGACCCCGTCCATTCCTCGGTCACCTTCGCCGTCACCCACAACGGCGTCACCACCTTCCGCAGCGGCTTCGAGCGTTACGACGCGAAGCTGATCGGCGGCGAGCAGGCGCGGCTCGAGGGCACCGTCGAGGTCGAGAGCATCGATATCGACGAGGAGATGCTGAAGGACCACCTCCTCTCCCCCGAGTTCTTCGACGCCCAGCGCTTCCCACAGCTCCGCTTCACCTCGAGCGGGCTGAGCGTCGCCGACGACGGGACCCTGCGGGTTGTCGGCGACCTCGAGATCCGCGGCGAGACCCGCAAGGTCGAGGCCGCCGGCCGGTTCGCCCAGCTGGGCGGCGACCTCGCGGGCAAGGCCCGCGTCGGCCTCTCGATCTCGGCGACGGTCGACCGGCGCGACTTCGGCCTCGACTGGCAGGCGCAGCTGCCGAGCGGCGGCGACGTCCTCGACTACGCGGTGACGATCTCGGTCGAGCTCGAGCTCGTCGGCGAGGAGGCCTGACGATGAGGGTCCTCGGCATCGCCGGCAGCCTGCGCCGGGACTCCTACAACCATGCCCTGCTGCGGGAGGCCGCCGAGCGGCTTCCCGCCGGGGCCGAGCTGGTCGAGTTCGACCGGCTCGGCGAGATCCCGCCCTACGACGCCGACCTCGAGGAGCTGGGGGTGCCCGAGCCGGTGGAGGCGCTGCGGCAGGCGATGCGCGACGCCGACGCCGTCATCGTCGCCACCCCCGAGTACAACCACTCGATCCCAGGCGTGCTGAAGAACGCCCTCGACTGGGCTTCGCGGCCGGCAGGCCAGAGCGCCCTTACCGGCACGCCGGCAGCCGTGATCGGTGCCTCGACCGGGATGTTCGGCGCGGTCTGGGCCCAGGCCGAGACCCGCAAAGTCCTCGGCGCCCTCGGCGGCCGCGTGGTCGAGCGCGAACTGCCGGTGGCCCGCGCCGCCGAGCTCTACCACCACAGCCGCCTCGAGCTCCCGCCCGAACAGTCCGAGCAGCTGGAGGGTCTCCTCGCCGAGCTGGTCTCAGAAGCCGAGCAGCAGCGCGAACTCGTTGCGGCGTAGGCGGGGGAGCAGCTAGCCGTGGGGTAAGGCGAAGAAGGCGACTGCGGCGTATTGAGCTATGGCGGCGGCGATGACGAAGAGGTGGAAAACCTCGTGGTAGCCGAAGACCGCGGGATTGGGGTTGGGGCGCTGGGTCGCGTAGACGACGGCGCCGGCGGTGTAAAGGAGGCCGCCGAAAGCGACCAGGAGCGTGCCGACGACGCCCATCGAGGTCCAGAGTTCGGGGAAGGCGGCGACGGCGACCCAGCCGAGGGAGACGTAGATCAGGGCCGAGGCCCATTTCGGGTGGTCGATCCAGACCATCTCGACGATCGCCCCGGCGACGGCGCCGATCCAGACCACGGCGAGGATCGCCATCGCCAGCGTCCCGTGCAGGACGAGCAGCGCGAAGGGGGTGTAGGTGCCGGCGATGAGGAAGAAGATCATCGAGTGGTCCAGCCGCCGCATCCACTGCCGGACCCGCGGCCGGGTCCAGTTGACCCGGTGGTAGAGGGCGCTGGTGCCGAAAAGAGCGGAGAGGCTGAGCGCGTAGATGCCGACCGCGAGCGTCGCCTTCGGCGTCTTGGCGAGGATGATCAGCGTCGCGCCGAAGCCCAGCGAGAGGAAGAAGGCCCACTCGTGGGAGACGCCGCGCAGCTTCGGCTTGACCAGGGCGATCGCCTCGGCGGTCGCCTCTTTGGCTGCGGTGGCGCGCTCTTCGACCGCCTCTTTGGCCGCGCTCGCCCGGTCGCCCATCGCCTCTTTCGCGGCGGTCGCACGCTCTCCCATCCGTTCCGCGCCCCTGCGCAGATCGTCCATGTCCCAAGCGTACCCCCAAGGGCCTGCTCGGACACCGCCACGGCGCCGGTTTCGCTTTGGCCGAGTTTGCGAAGTTGACACAATGTGTCGAGAGATCCGGCGGCTTCCGACTCTCCTATTTGCGCCTTCTGAGACTTTTTCCGTCTGGTCTTTCGGCGATCCTGTTCAGTTACCGCCAAAAGCCGCCGCGAGAGGAGAAGTTTGATGTCTAAGACCGCCGTTGCCAGTCCCAGAAACGGTCTGCAGGGCCTCTCGATCGAACCCAGGTTCTCGACGCCCGGCGTGCATCCCTTCGACCAGATCGAGTGGGAGATCCGCGATGCGGTGATCGGCAATCCGGAGAGCCCGGCCTTCGAGCAGCGCGGCGTCGAGTTCCCCAAGGCCTGGTCGCAGAACGCGACCAACATCGTCGCCCAGAAGTACTTCCGCGGCAAGCTCGGCAGCCCCGAGCGCGAGAGCTCGGTCAAACAGATGATCGGGCGGGTCGCCGGCACGATCTCCGACTGGGGGCGCGAAGGCGGCTACTTCGCCTCCGAGGAGGACGCCGACGCCTTCGAGATGGAGCTGACCGCGATCCTGCTCAACCAGAAGGCGGCCTTCAACTCGCCGGTCTGGTTCAACGTCGGCTTCGAGGAGCACCCGCAGTGCTCGGCCTGCTTCATCTTGAGCGTCGAGGACACGATCGAGTCGATCCTCGACTGGAACACCAAGGAGGGGATGATCTTCCGCGGCGGCAGCGGCTCGGGCATCAACCTCTCCAACATCCGCGGCTCGGTCGAGCACCTCTCCAAGGGCGGCCTCGCCTCCGGCCCGGTCAGCTTCATGCGCGGCGCCGACGCCTGGGCCGGGACGATCAAGTCGGGCGGCAAGACCCGGCGGGCGGCGAAGATGGTCGTCCTCGACGTCGACCATCCCGACATCGAGGACTTCGTCTGGTGCAAGGCCAAGGAGGAGGAGAAGGCCGCCGCCCTGCGCGACGCCGGCTTCGACATGTCGATCGACGGCGACGGCTTCACCTCGATCCAGTACCAGAACGCCAACAACTCGGTCCGGGTCACCGACGAGTTCATGGAGGCGGTCGAGGGCGGCGGGGAGTGGCAGCTGACCGCGCGCACCGACGGCTCCGCGGTGAAGACGCTCGACGCGCGCGAGCTGATGAACCAGATCGCCGACGCGGCCTGGCGCTGCGCCGACCCCGGCGTCCAGTACGACACCACGATCAACCGCTGGCACACCTGCCCGGAGTCGGGGCGGATCAACGCCTCCAACCCCTGCAGCGAGTACATGCACGTCGACAACTCGGCCTGCAACCTCGCCTCGATCAACCTGATGAAATTCCGCCGCGAGGACGGCAGCTTCGACGTCGCCGACTTCGAGCACACCGTCGACATCGTCTTCCTCGCCCAGGAGATCGTCGTCAGCCCGTCGAGCTACCCGACCGAGGAGATCGGGGATAACGCGCGGCGCTTCCGTCAGCTCGGCCTCGGCTACGCCAACCTCGGCGCCCTGCTGATGTCCGACGGCCTGCCCTACGACTCCGACGAGGGCCGCAACGTCGCCGCCGCGATCACGGCGCTGATGACCGGCCGCGCCTACCGCCAGTCGGCGCTGATCGCCGCCGGGGCGACCGGGCCCTACGACGAGTACGAGCGCAACCGCGAGCCGCACAACGGGGTCATGCGGATGCACCGCGACGCCGCCTACGAGGTCGACGGCACCGGGGTCAAGGGCGACCTGCTGGAGGCCGCGCAGCGCGCCTGGGACGAGGCGGTCGAGCTCGGTGAGGAGCACGGCTACCGCAACGCGCAGGCGACGGTGCTGGCGCCCACCGGGACGATCAGCTTCCTGATGGACTGCGACACGACCGGGATCGAGCCGGACTTCTCGCTGGTCAAGTACAAGGAGCTGGTCGGCGGCGGGCAGATGACGATCGTCAACCGCTCGGTGCCGCTGGCTCTTAGAACGCTCGGTTACGACGAGTCGGAGATCGACCAGATCGACGCCTACATCACCGAGAAGGGGACGATCGTCGGCGCCCCCGGCCTGAAGGAGGAGCATCTGCCCGTCTTCGACGTCGCGGTCGGCGAGCGGGCGATCACCCACACCGGCCACATCGACATGATGGCGGCGACCCAGCCGTTCCTCTCCGGGGCGATCTCGAAGACGGTGAACATGCCGCAGTCGGCCACGGTCGAGGACATCGCCGACGCTTACACCCGCGGCTGGAAGGGCGGGTTGAAGGCGCTGGCGATCTACCGGGACGGCTCGAAGACGGCACAGGCGCTGCGGACCGACGCCCAGGACGAAAAGGAGGCCGAGGCGGAAGTCGAGATGCCCCAGCCGGTCCGCAAGAAGATGCCGCGCGAGCGCGAATCGATCACCCACAAGTTCTCGATCGCCGGCCACGAGGGCTACATCACCGCCGGCAAGTACGACGACGGCACCGTCGGCGAGATCTTCCTCACCGACATCGGCAAGGAGGGCTCGACGATGCGGGGGCTGCTCAACGCCTTCGCCACCGCGATCTCGCTCGGCCTCCAGTACGGGGTGCCGCTGGAGACCTTCGTGCGCAAGTTCAGCTACATGCGCTTCGAGCCGGAGGGCATCACCGGCAACCCGGAGATCCCCTTCGCCAAATCGATGCCGGACTACATCATGCGCTGGCTCGGCAGCCGCTTCATCGAGGACACCGACGTGCTCGAGGAACTGGGGATCATGACCCAGGAGGTGAGGGCCAAACAGGAGGCGGAGACCTCGCAGCTTGCGATCGGCCTCACCGGCGACACCGCCGGCCCGACCAACGGGGGCAACGGCCACTCGAACGGCGGCAACGGCGACAGCGCGCCGAAGCCGGCGGCCGCGGCGATGACCGAAACGCCCCCGGTCCGCCCGGCGAAGATGCAGGGGCTCGACCTCGGTCCGGCCTGCGAGCAGTGCGGGGGCATGATGCAGCGGACGGGAAGCTGCTACACGTGTTCTTCGTGCGGCAACAACACCGGCTGCGGCTGAGGTCGTAGGACACGGCGCCTGGCCGCACCCGCGGCTGCGCGCCGTGCAGAGCACTGTCGCTCCGCCGCGTGCACGCCCATGCTTGGTCCTACGACCTCAGGGCGCTCAGTTCAAGACGACGGTGGCGTCGTGGCGGGGGGTCTCGGTGATGGCGCGGCGGAAGGGGCGCTCCGACTTTGGGTTCGCGGGGAGGATCTCGTGGCGGCGGACCAGCTCGCGGAGGACGATCTGCATCTCGAACTGGGCGAAGGCGGCGCCGAGGCAGCGGCGGACGCCGCCGCCGAAGGGGATCCAGGTGTAGGTGCCGGGCGGGTCGTCGAGGAAGCGCTCGGGCAGGAAGCGATCCGGTTCGGGGTAGATCAGCGGGTCGCGGTGGATCAGGTGGATGCTCGGCACGACGCGGGACCCGGCGGGCAGCTCGTAGCCGCCGAGCTCGACCGGCTCGGTGAGCTTGCGGACGACGACGACGATCACCGGCCGCAGTCGCAGCGTCTCCTGGATCGTCGCCGTCAGGTAGGCCTCCTCCCCGGCCTCTACCTCCGAGCGCAGCCGCTCCAGCTTCTCCGGGTGGCGAGCCAGCCGCTCGATCGCCCAGGAGAGCGCCGTGGCGGTCGTCTCGTGGCCGGCGACCAGCAGGGTCAGCAGCTCGTCGCGGATCTCGGCGTCGCTCATCGGGCTGCCGTCCTCGTGGCGGGCGGCGACCAGCATCGAGAGCACGTCGTCGCGCTCGGCCAGGTCCTCGGCGGCGCGCCGCTCGGCGATCTCCTGCGCCAGCAGCTTGTCGACCAATTCGGTCCGCCGCCGGAAGACGGGGACGCGGTTGAGTCGGTCGGGTCCGATCAGCAGGATCGGCAGCAACGCCCTCGGATCGCTGGTCAGATCGAGGAAATCGCGCAGGGCGTCGCGCAGCGGTCCCATCCGCTCGCCGTCGTGGACGCCGAAGACGGTCTCGATCACGATCTCCAGCGTGATCGCCTGCATCCGCGGCCGCAGCTTGTAGGGGGCGCCGGTCGGCCAGCTCTCGACCTCGCGGCCGGCGATCTCGGCCATCTTCTCGCCGTAGGCCTGCATCCGCTCGCCGTGGAAGGGGGGCAGCAGCAGCTTGCGCTGGGCGATGTGCTTCCTCTCGTCGAGGACGAGGACCGAGTTGTCGCCGAGGATCGGGCGCAGGATCTGGTTGCCCTCGCCGGCGTGGAAGACCCGCGGGTCGCCGGTGAACACCTGCTTGACCAGCTCGGGGTCCGAAACCACCACCCAGTCGCCCTCGTAGGCGATCTTGAGGGTGAACATGCGGCCGAAGCGGGCGCGGCTCTGCTCCAGCAGCCACTGCGCCTTGCGCGACCAGATCGCCGTCTGCGGAATCCGGCCCATCCGCGGGCCCGGCGGCAGGCCCTTGACCGGCGCCGGGCCATCCCCGCTTACCGACGCCGCCGCCTTGGTGGCCGCCTCCATGACAGCCAACCTACTCCTCCACTTCCGCGCGGATGTGTGACTTTCGTACGCCAGGCCGGTTCCGTGGTTCCTTTTGCACCACATAGGTTCGAAAGGAACCACGGAACTCGTAGGCTGCGCACATGGCCCACCTGCCGCGCCTTCCCCTGCCGGTCGAGCACCGCGTCGTCAAGTCACTCTGCGGCCTGCCGCCCCGGCTGCAGCGGCTGCTGTTCGGCGAGCCGCCGGTGATCGACGGGCAGCGGCTCGCTCCGGACATCCACACGTTGCTGTGGCTCGACCGCCTCGCCTACGACGGCGGCCTGACCGAGCGCCAGTCGGTCGAGGAGACCCGGACGGAGCGGTTGCGGGAGGCGCGAATCGTCGCCCACCGGCCGCCGATCCCGATCGCGCGGGTCGAGCCGGTGGCGATCCCGGGGCCGGCCGGGACGATGGGCGCCAGGCTCTACACGCCCACCGCGACGCCCGAGCCATCGGCGCTGCTCGTCTACTTCCACGGCGGCGGCTGGGTGATCGGCGGCCTCGACACCCACGACGACCCCTGCCGCTTCCTCGCCGCCCACTCGGGTGCCAGCGTGCTCTCGGTCGACTACCGGCTGGCGCCCGAGCACCCCTTTCCGGCCGCCGCCGAAGACGCCTTCGCCGCCTACGAGTGGGCCGCGGCCAACGCCGAGCGGCTCGCCGCCGATCCCGGCCGGATCGGCGTCGGCGGCGACAGCGCCGGCGCCAACCTCGCTGCCGGGGTCTGCCTCGCCGCCCGCGACGGCGGCATCGTCAGTCCGGCGATGCAGATGCTGATCTATCCCGTCACCGAAACCGCCGGGACGGCGCGCTCCCGCCAGACCTTCGCGGAGGGCTTTCTGCTCACCCGCGGCGACATGGACTGGTTCGAGGAGCATTATCTGCCGCCGGGAGCAGATCGCAACGATCCCCGAGTCGCCCTGCTCGAGGCCGCCGAGCTCTCCGGGCTGCCGCCCGCCTACATCGCCACCGCCGGCTTCGACCCGCTCCGCGACGAGGGCGAGGAGTACGCGCGGCGGCTGCGCGAGGCAGGGGTCCGCGTCGCCCTCCGCCGCCACCCCGGCCTCGTCCACACCTTCCTCAACCTGACCGCTATCTGCCCCTCGGCACGGGCGGCAATGCTCGAGGCGGCCGGGGCCCTGCGCCTCGGCCTCGCCTAGCTCACTCGTACTGCAAAGACTGCAAAACGTCCAGCCGTGAGGCGCGGCGCGCCGGCAGGATCGCGGCGAGGACGCCGATGATCGCGGCGAAGACGAGCAGCAGGACGAGCGTCCCGACCGGATAGGAGAGCGTGAAGCCTTCCGCCTTCAGCGGCTGCGCGATCAGGGTGGCGAAGACCACCCCCAGGACCATGCCGAGGATCGCCCCGATCAGCGCCGTGATCACCGCCTCGTAGCGGATCATCGTCCGCACCTGCCGCCGCGACATCCCGATCGCCCGCAGCATCCCCAGCTCGCGGGTGCGTTCGTGGATCGAGAGCGCCAGCGTGTTGCCGATCCCGAACAGCGAGATCAGGATGGCGAAGGCGAGCAGCGCGTAGACGAGTTTGACCAGGCCGTCGATCTGCTTTTCGCGCTCTTCCTTCAGTTCCCCTTGGTTCAGCACTTCGGTGACCGGGAACAGCATTTCGGCGCCCCGGGTCAGCAACGCCTGCACCTCCGCTTCGTCGGCCCCTTCCGCGACCTTGACGAAATCGAAGAGGTCCTGGGTCTGGGCGAAGTCGCGGGCCATCACCCCCTGGGTGACGAGGACGCTGCCGAGGACGGCGACCTTCGATTCGAACTCGCCGACGACGCGGAAGCGCGGCCGCGCCCGGGTCTGGGTCAGCAGCTGGAAGCTGTCGCCGAGCCCGAGGTCATGGGAGCCGGCGAAGTCGTCGGAGACGATCGCCTCGCCGTCGGCCAGGCGCCGCAGCGAGCCCGGGCCTCCCTGCGTCCATTCGATGTTCAGCGTCTCGCCGATGTCCCGGGTGGGGGCGTTGACCTGGACGGTGCCGCCCGCGCCGCCGGCTTCGACGACCTTCGCCTGGGCGCCGCGGATCGTCGCCACTCGTTCCACCCCGGGCACCTTGCGCGCCGCCTCGGCGGCCCCGTTGGGGATCGGCGAGAAGCCGTCGCTGTTCTGGATCACCAGCCCCCCGGCGAAGTTTTCGTCGACGACCTGGGCGACGGTGCTCTTGAGACCGGCGGCGAAGACGGTGACGAAGGCGACCAGGGCGAGGCCGATCATCAGCGCCGCCGCGGTGATCGCGGTCCGGCTGGGATTGCGCTGGGCGTTCTCGCGGGCGAGACGGCCGGTCAACCGGCGTGCGCGCTCCAGCGGCCAGCCGGCGGCGGTGGCCAGCGGCGGCACCAGCCGGGGGCTGAAGATCGAGACGGCGAAGACGACCGCGACCGCGCCGCCGCCCATCAGGCCGGCGCGGGTCCCGGCCGAGCCGCTGCCGAAGAGGCCGATCAGCACCATCGCGATCCCGGCGGCCGCGAGCAGGACCGAGAGCGCCAGGTAGGCGATCCGGCGGCGGCGGGTCGGTGCCGGGCTGAAGGCGTGCAGCGCGGCGATCGGCGGCACCCGGGTCGAGCGCAGCGCCGGCACCAGCGAGGCGACCAGGGTGACGAGCAGCCCGACGACGAGGGCGACGATCACCGTCCGCGACTCGAGCTGCAGGGCCGTCGTCGGCAGTTCCAGCCCGAAGGCCTTGAACAGGGCCTCGATCGCCGCCGCGACCAGGAAGCCGCCGGCGATACCGAGCAGCGCCCCGAGCAGCCCGATGGCCCCGGCTTCGACCATCACCGAGCTGAGGATCTGGCGCCGCGAGGCGCCCAGGGTCCGCAGCATCCCGAATTCGCTCACCCGCTGGGCGACGGTGATCGAGAACGTGTTGAAGATCAGGAAGGAGCCGACGAAGACGGCGATGAAGCCGAAGACGAGGAGGAAGGTCTGCAGGAAGCCGAGGTTTTCGCGGATTTCCCTGGATGCGCGGTCGGCGTTTTCCTGCGCCGTCTCGACTTTCACGCCGGCGGGCATCTCGGCGGCGATCCGCCGTTTCAGCGCCTCGGGGGAGGCGCCGTCGGCGGCGGCGACCGAGATCTGGTCGAACCTCCCCCGCTTGTGGGTGAGCCGCTGCGCCACCGGCAGCGTCACCTGGGCGATGCTGGCGCCGCCGAAGGAGGCGTTGCCGAGCTTGGTGATGCCGACCAGGCGGAACCTCTCGGCGCTGCCCTGGCCGATCAGCTCGATCGTTTCGCCGAGGGCGAGGTTGCTGCTTTCCGCCGCGCCCTTGTCGATCGAGGCTTCGCGCGGGCCTCGCGGCTTGTGCCCTTCGACGTAGTTGAGCGCCTCGAGGCCGTCGGGGAGCGTCGAGGAAATGAACTTCGGGGCGAATTTGTTGCCGATCTTCTCCCCGTCGGCGGTGAAGAAGCCGCCCGGGGTGAAGATCGCGCCGGCAGCCCGCTCGACTCCCCTCGTCTTCTGCACGGTCGGCAGCAGCGAGGCGCTGATCGTCGGCGTTTCCCCGTCTTCCTGCTTGACCGGGTTCTCGGCGGTGACGACGACGCTGGTCCCGCTCAGCGACTCGTTGAAGATTTCGTCGAAGGCGGCGAAGATCGTGTCGGTGAGGACGTAGGAGCCGGCGACGAAGGCGACGCCGAGCACTACCGCGAAGATCGTCGTCAGGGCCCGAACCTTCCGGGCCCAGAGGCCCTTGAAGGCGAGGCTGGTCACAGCCGCTTCTGCAGCTCGATGACTTCGTCCGCCGAGCCGGGGACGGCGTCGCTGACGATGCGCCCGTCCTGCAGGGTGATCAGGCGGTCGGCATGGGCGGCGGCGACCGGGTCATGGCTGACCATCACCACCGTCTGGCCGAACTCGTCGACCGCCTGGCGCAGCAGCCGCAGCACGTCCTCGCTCGCCCTCGAGTCGAGGTTGCCGGTCGGCTCGTCGGCGAAGACGACCGCCGGCTTGGTGACGAGCGCGCGTGCCACCGCGACCCGCTGCTGCTGGCCGCCGGAGAGCTCGGCGGGGCGGTGGCTGCGGCGGTCCTCGAGGCCGACGGTGCGGATCAGGGCCTCGACCCAGTCCCGGTCGGGCTTGCGGCCGGCGATCGAGAGCGGCAGCACCAGGTTCTCCTCGGCGGTCAGGACCGGCAGCAGGTTGAAGAACTGGAAGACGAAGCCGAGCTTGTCGCGGCGGAGCCGGGTCAGCTCCGCGTCGTCGAGCTTGGTGATGTCGGCGCCGTCGAGCTCGACCGTTCCCGAGGTCGGCCTGTCGAGACCGGCGAGGATGTGCATCAGCGTCGACTTTCCGGAGCCGGAGGGTCCCATGATCGCGGTGAAGCGGTCGCGCTCGAAGCTGGTGGTGACGCCGTCGAGGGCGTTGACGGCGGCGTCGCCCTCCCCGTAGCGGCGGTGGAGATCGGTGGCGAGGACGACTGGTCCGTTGGCGCTCACTGCCCGCACGGTAGCGAGCCTGGGAAATAGGGTGCGCCCGTGCCCCTCGCCGACCGCTTCGACGGACTTCTGATCGACCTCGACGGGGTCGTCTGGATCGGCGCCGGTGCGGTGCCGGGGTCGGTCGGGGCGCTGCGCGAGCTGCAGGCGGCGGGGAAGCGGATCGCCTTCGTCACCAACAACCCCGGCCGGCTGCCCGAGGCCTACGCCGAGCGGCTGCGTGAGCTGGGGATCGAGGTCGGGACGGAGCAGATCGTCACCGCCGGGATGGTCGTGGCGCGGCTGGCGGGGGAAGCTGCGGGGGCGGGCGGCAGCGCCTTCGTCATCGGCCGCTCGGCGCTGAAGGAGATGGTGGCGACGACGGGGGCGCGACTGCTCGAGGGAGCCGACGCCGAGCAGGCCGACGTGGTCGTCGTCTCCGGCCACCGCGGCTTCGACTACGGCGAGCTGAAGGCGGCGAAGTTCGCGCTCGACAACGGCGCCCGGCTCTTCGCCACCAGCCACGACCCGACGATGCCCTTTCCGGGCGGCGAGCTGCCGGGGACGGGGGCGGTGCTGGCGGCGGTCGAAGTCGCCTCGGGGAAGCAGGCGACGATCGCCGGCAAGCCCGAACGGCACCTGTTCGAGATGGCGATGGAGGCAGTGCGCTGTTCCTTCTTGGCGGATAGCAACAAAAAGGAACAGGACAATCTGAGGCTGGCGATGGTCGGCGACCGCATCAGCTCCGACATCGAGGGCGGGCGGCGAGCAGGGCTGGAGACGATCCTCGTCCTCAGCGGGACGACCTCGCGTGAGGAGGCCGAAGCGGCCGACCCGGCGCCGGACTTCCTGCTCGAGGACCTCGCGGGCCTGCTGCGGTGAGCGCCGAGCCGAGGTCCCGCGGCGGGCACCGACGGCCCGGCCTCAGCTTCGCCGGCATCTTCGCCGTCACCTTCCTCGGCCTGACCGCGGTCGGCTCGGTGCTGCCGGTGCTGCCCCGCTACGTCCACGGGCCGCTCGACTCGACCGACCTCGCGGTCGGGATCGTGATCGGCTCCTACGCGGTGACCGGGCTGCTGCTGCGACCCGTCGCGGGACGACTCGCCGACCGGCGAGGGCGGCGGCCGACCGTCCTGCTCGGGGCGCTGCTGGTCTCGCTCAGCGGCCTCCTCTACCTCCCCCACCTTGGCATCGAGGGCCTGATCGGCGCCCGCCTCGTCCTCGGCGCCGGCGAGGGCGCGCTGTACACCGCCGGCTCGGCCTGGATCGTCGACCTGGCGCCGGCCGAGCGGCGCGGGCGCATCCTCGGCCTCTACGGGCTCGCGGTCTGGGGCGGGCTCAGCGTCGGGCCGCTGCTGGGGGAGCTGCTGTTGAACGCCTACAGCTACGAGACGGTCTGGATCTGCGCCGCCGTCCTGCCACTTGTCGGGGCCGCGATCGCCATCCGGGTGCCCGATCCGTTCCAGCCCCTCGCCCAGGCCGAGCCTCACCCGCTGATCGCTCCCGAGGCGGTGCGGCCCGGTTGCGCCGTCGCCCTCGCCTCGGTCGGCTATGCGACCCTCGCCGCCTTCATCGTCCTCCTGCTCGAATCGCGCGGGGTCGGCCATGGCGCCACCGTCTTCGCCGCCTTCGCGGCGATGATCGTCCTCGCCCGCCTCCTCGCGGGTCACCTCCCCGATCGTTATGGCCCGGCGCCGGTGGCGATCGGCGCGGTCCTGGTCGAGGCCGGCGGGCTGCTGCTGATCGCGCTCTCGCCCAGCCTCGTCCTGGCGATGGTCGGCGGGATGGCGATGGGCAGCGGCTTCTCGCTGCTCAACCCCTCGTTGATGCTGATCGCCGTCGGCCGCGTGTCCGAGGCCGCCCGCGGGGCGGCGATGGGCACCTACACCGCCTTCTTCGACGCCGGGGTGGGATTCGGCGCGCCGCTCGCCGGGCTGGCGGCGGCGCTGACCAGCTACGAGGGGGCGTTCCTGCTGGCGGCCGCGGTCGCCGTCTCCTCGGCGCTGCTGATCCTTGCGACGCTGCGCCGCGAGCACCACCACCTCGCGTAGCCGCCCTCAGCGCTCGGCGATCAGCAACGTCTGCAGGGCGCGTCCGATCCGGCCTTCCTGGTCGAAGAGGGTCGACTCAGCGGTGCCGACGCCTTCAGGCCGGGGCAGGGTCGCAGCGTCGACGCCGATCCACTCGCCCTCCGGCATCCGCTCCAGGTGGACGGTGAGATCGACGTTGATGAAGAGGTAGCGGCGAAAGTCGAGGGCGGCGCTGATGCCGTTGCCGACGTCGGCGGCGACCAGCAGGCGCTGCAACGGCGTCGGCTCCTCTTCCCCCACCAGCGGCTGGCGCATCCGCAGCCAGGCGGTTGCCGGTCCGGGCTCGAGGAAGCCGCCGGCGACGAAGCGCACCTCCATCGCCGAGTGGTAGCCGTGCTCCTGCTCGGTCGGGAAGAACTCGGCGGCGGTGCCGTGCTCGGGAGGAGAGGGCGGCTGGCTGGCGACCAGGGCCTCTCCCGGCAGGTCCAGTTCGGCGGTGCGGAGCCGCCAGCCACGGACCCTCATAAGCACCTCGCCATCGGCGCCGCTCAGCTCGGCCTCGACCATCTGCACCCGCCGCCCCGGCCGCGCCACCCGCGCCTCGACCCGCACCGGCGCGATCGGGATCGAGCGGAGAATCTCGAAGGTGATGCGGCCGATCTGGAACTGCTCGGCCTCCGGCAGGGCCTCGATCGCGTAGCCGAGCAGCGCGGCCGGCGGCCCGGCGTGCTGCGCCTGCGGATCCCAGGGCCCGCGCGTCAGCTCCGTGGCGCGAAAGAGGTCGCCGTCATGCTCGTAGAACGCCTCGGGCACTCGGCGATCCTATGCGCCACTGGCTCATAAGACCCGAGGCGTAACCTCCTTCTGACGAGAAAGGAGACAGATGGCAACGAAAGTTCAGAAGAGCGAGCAGGAGTGGCGCGAGCAGCTGACGCCGGAGCAGTTCGAGGTCACCCGCAAGGCCGGCACCGAGCGCGCCTTCACCGGCCCCTACTGGGACGAGAAGGCGGAGGGCACCTACCGCTGCGTCTGCTGCGGCACCGAGCTCTTCTCCTCCGACACTAAGTTCGATTCCGGCACCGGCTGGCCCAGCTTCACCGAGCCCGCCAACCTCGAGCACGTCGAGCTGCGCCCCGACAACAGCCTCTTGATGCGCCGCACCGAGGTCGTGTGCAAGCACTGCGACGCCCACCTCGGCCATGTCTTCGACGACGGCCCGGCTGACAAGGGCGGCAAGCGCTACTGCATCAACGGCTGCGCGCTGAAACTAGAGGAGAAGTAAGCGCGCCCGGACGCGAAGCGGAGGACGCCGCGCCTGATGATCAGGGGACTAGAGAGCGCCGCCGCCGGCGCCCAGGTAGCTGAAGCGGACCGCCAGCGCCACCGCCTCGGTGCGGGTGTCGACCTCGAGCTTGGCGATCGCGTTGCGCACGTGGGTGTGGACGGTCGCCGGGCTCAGCTGCAACCGGTCGGCGATTTCTTTCACCCGCAGCCCCTCCGCCAGCAGCTCGAGGATCTGGCGCTCGCGCGGCGAGAGGTCGAGCAGTTTCTCGACCTCGGAGGGCTTGCCGCCGGCGAAGTCGCCGCCGAGGAAGGTGCCGCCGCCGGTCACCGCTTTGACCGCTTTGGCGATGTCCTCGGCCGGAGCCGACTTCAGCACGTAGCCGGAGGCGCCGGCCCGCAGCGCCAGCGCCAGCAGGTCGGGCTGGGCGTGGGCGGTGAAGATGATCACCTTGGTCCGCGGCCGGACTTTGAGCACCTCCCGCGTCGCCTCGATGCCGTCGCGCTTGGGCATCTCGACGTCGATGATGAGGACGTCGGGTTCCAGTTCTTTGACGACGTTGACGACGTCGCGGCCGTTGCCCGCCTCGCCGACGATCTCGACCACGGGCGAGTTCGCCATCCGCGCTTTGATCGCGTCGCGGACGATCTCGTGGTCGTCGCAGAGGACGACCCGCTTCGCGTCCCGTACACCCGTACTCATGACAGCCCTGATTTTGCGCTGCTCATTGGGCGGGGATTCTTTCAGGCGCTCCGTACCGATGCAAAGAACTGGGTAGCGTGAAACCGCCCTCGCTTTCCTGCCGGTTCTCGATCAGGGCGATGATCGTGCGGCCGACGGCGCAGGCGGTGCCGTTGAGCGTGTGCAGCGCCTGCGACGGAGCGCCCTCCGCGGGGCGGTACCGGGCGCCGAGCCGGCGGGCCTGGTAATCGGTCGTGTTCGAGCAGGAGGTGAGCTCGCGGAAGCGCCCCTGGCTCGGGATCCAGGCCTCGCAGTCGTACTTCTTCGCCGCCGGGGCGCCGAGGTCGCCGACGGCGACGTTGACCACCCGGTAGGGGATCTCGAGCTCGGTCAGGATCCGCTCCTCGATCGCAAGCAGCCGCTCGTGCTCCTCCCGCGAGGCGTCCGGCTCGACGAACGAGAACATCTCGATCTTGTCGAACTGGTGGACGCGGAAGATGCCGCGGGTGTCGCGGCCGGCGGCGCCGGCCTCGCGGCGGAAGCAGGTCGAGAAGGCGCAGTAGCGGTGCGGCAGCTCGGCGGCGTCGAGGATCTCGTTCGCGTGGAGCCCGGCGAGGGCGACCTCGGAGGTGCCGGTGAGGAACAGCTCGTCCTTGGGGATTTCGTAGATCTGGTCGCGGTCCCCGGGGAACATCCCGGTCCCCTCCAGCGCCCCTTCGCGGACCAGCACCGGCGGCACGACCGGCTCGTGGCCCTCGGCCCGGACCAGCTCGACCGCGAAGCGGACCAGCGCCAGCTCGAGCAGGACCAGGTCACCCTTCAGGTAGGCGAAGCGCGAGCCGGAGAGCTCGGCCGCCTTCTCCATCTCGATCAGCCCCAGGCCGGTGCCGATCTCGAGGTGGTCGCGCGGCTCGAAGTCGAACTGCGGCCGCTCGCCCACCTCGCGGATCACGACCGCGTCCTCCTCGGTCATCCCTTCCGGCGCGTCGGGGTCGGGGACGTTCGGCAGCTTCAGCGCCAGCTCGCCGAGCCTGGCCTCGACCTGCTCCAGCTCCTCTCCGGCCGACTCGATCCGCTGCTTCAGCCCCTGCACGCTCGCCATCAGCTCCTCAGCGCCTTCACCCGCCTTTTTGCGCTCGCCGATCTGCTTCGAGAGCGCCTTGCGCTCGGCCTGGGCGTTCTCCACCTCCGGCAGCAGCTCGCGGCGGCGCGCGTCCAGGGCCAGCAGCTCGCCCAGCTGCTCGGCGGCGCCGCGCCGCGCCAGCGCGGCTTCGAACCGCTCAGGGTCGGAGCGGATCGCCTTCAGGTCCAGCATGTGAAGCCCCGGCTAGGGAGATTCTTGGCCGGGACGCGGCGAGGTTTCCGCCTGTTCGCCGGCGTACTTGGCGACGAATTTGGCAACCGCCTTCGCTTCGTCCCCGACGACGATGTTCTGCGGCATGATCGCCCCGGAGAAGCCGCCGTTCTGGATCGCGAAGAGGGCGGTTTCGTAGGTCTCGGTCCGTCCGTTCAGATTCGGCCCCTGGGTACGCTGGCCGCGGTTGCCGCTGCCCTGGGTGCCGGCGGCGCTGAGCGTGTGGCAGCCGGAGCAGTGGGTGGCAAAGAGCTCGGCGCCTTCGTAGTTGGGGTCGTCCTTGGAGACGGCAACCCCTTCCGAGCCGAAGCCGCAGGCGCTGAGTCCGAGGACGGCGGCGAGCATCGCTGCTATGACGAAGGCGGAGCGCATTGCGGCGCGCATCATATTGTCCCGAGACGATTCCGAGCTTCTGACGATGCCGCCGCCCGATCCAGCCAGCTTCCGAGCCGCCATGTCCGGGCTCCCGACGGGGGTCACGATCGTCACCGCCGACGGGCCCGACGGACCGGCCGGAGCCACCGCCAACGCCGTCTGCTCCCTCTCGATCGAGCCGATGATGATGCTCGCCTGCCTCGACCGCGGCTCCCGCACCCTGCTCGCGGTCCAGGCTGCCGACCGCTTCGGCATCAGCGTCCTCCACAAGGGCCAGGAGGCAATCGCCCGCGCCTTCGCCACCAAGGCGCCGGTGGCCGAGAAGTGGTCCGGCGTCGCCTGGAGCGAGCGCGACGGCCTCCCCGCCGTCGACGGCGCCCTGATCTGGATCGCCTGCGACCTCCGCGACGTCCTCGTGGCCGGCGACCACGTGATCGTCACCGGCGAAGTGAGGGCCCTGGCGGCCCGGGAGGGCGACCCGCTTGTCTTCCACGCAGGCGAGTACCGGCCGCTGAGCTGACTGGAGCTGGCCCCCCACGGCGCGAGCCGACGATTTGCCACCTCTGAGGTGGCAAATCGTCGGCTCGCCGATCAGAGTCCGCTCGTGCCGGCGGCCCGCAGGGCCAGGAAGAAGATCACCCAGCAGCTGACGGCCATGATCCCCATCTCGCGGCGGACGATCGCCAGAGCCAGAGCTTCCTGGTCGGCCGGGGGGAGGTTCTCGTAGTCGAGCTCGCCGACCTCGCGCTGGGCGGCGTCGGCGCGGGCGCCCTCGGCGATGAAGGAGACGACGAGGGGGAGGATGCCGTAGAGATAGTGGAGGCCTTCCTTCGGCTCGTGGTTGGTGACGACGAGGAGGCCGCCGAGCAGGGCCTGGACGAAAACCGAGACCTGGGCCGCACGCAGCAGGTACCAGAAGGGAACCGAGGGCCGATCGCGGTACCAGGCGATGCCGCCGACGATGCCCGCCGCCGCATTCAGCGCGATCAGGCAGAGGCCGACCGCGATGTGGAGCCCGACCACCTCCTAATCCCGCCTACGGGGGTCGGAATTCGGCTTGCTGATGCGGAAAAGCACTATGTAGCAACATGTCACAAAGTCGGTATATAACAGGGGCTACGGCGGCTGAACGCGGGTAACCGACCCGGTGAGCGATCCGCCCGAGACAACTCCCACCTCCCCGTGCTGAAGAGCTACCTCCCGATCCTCGTATTCGCCTTCCTCGGCCTCACGGTCGGCGGCATCTTCGCGCTCGTCAACCACCTCGTCGGGCCGAAGAAGCCGGCCAGGGAGACGGCGGCGAGCCGGCGTCAGGGCGAGCCGTACGAGTCGGGGATTCCGGTCGAGCCGGCGAAGGGGCTGCGCTTCGGCGTCACCTTCTACCTCGTGGCGATGCTGTTCATCCTCTTCGACATCGAGGTCGTCTTCCTCTACCCGATCGGGGTGATCCTGAAGGGAGCTGACAGCCTCCTCGTCCTCGGCGAGCTCGTCACCTTCGTCGTCCTCCTGCTGGTCGCCTTCGTCTACGTCTGGCGTAAGGGAGCGCTCGATTGGAGGTAGAGCGCCGCTCCCTGCGCGAGAAGCAGCTGGCCGCCCGCGACATGCTCCGCGGCGACCTCGAGGGCGAGGACCTCGAGCGCTACGTCGAAGAGCGCACCCTCACCACGACGCTCGACAAAGCGCTCAACGCGGCTCGGGCGAACTCGATCTTCCCGCTCACCTTCGGCCTTGCCTGCTGCGCGATCGAGGGAATCCCGATGGCGGCCGTCACCGCCCGCTACGACATCGCCCGCTTCGGCGCCGAGGCGGGCCGCGCCTCGCCGCGCCAGGCCGACCTGATGGTCCTCTCGGGCCGGGTCTCGGTGAAAATGGCGCCGATCATCCGCCGGCTCTACGACCAGATGCTGGAGCCGAAGTGGGTGATGGCGATGGGCGCCTGTTCCTCCTCGGGCGGGATGTTCGCCAACTACGCCGTCCTCCAGGGCGCCGACAAGTTCCTCCCGGTCGACATCTACGTGCCGGGCTGCCCGCCGCGCCCCGAGGCCGTCCTCTACGGCTTCACCAAGCTGCAGCGCCAGATCATCGGCAATCCCGACCAGGGTTGGCGCCAGCGCTACAGCGCCTACGGCACCGAGGAGTGGGCGCGGGGCGGGCCGCGCAGCGAACCCAGCCCCGAGGCGGCGAAGGCCTACGAAGAAGCGCGGGAGCTGAGCCTTGCCTGACGCTCCCGGACTCGAGCTGATCCGGGGCGAAATCGACCGCGACCGCCCCGGCGCCGTCCTCGCCACCTCCTTCGACCGCGCCCAGGCGGCCCTGATCGTCGACGCCGAGCGGGTGATCGAGGTGCTCATCTGGCTGAAGGAGCAGCCCGGCCACCGCTACGACTTTCTGTCGAGCCTTCACGCGGCGGACTACCTGCCAGCTCACCCTCGCTTCGCCATCCACTACGAGCTGATCAACCGCGACCGGGTCGAGCGCATCCGCGTCAAAGCGATGCTGGAGGAGCGCCGGCCCGCGGGTCCTGTCTCCGATACCGGGCTCTCCCTACCGGGAGAGTCCTCGGCATCGTCGCCACCCGCGGGAGGGGCGCCGGAGCAGGGACTTCCGGAGATCGACAGCTGTGTTGAGCTGTTCCCGACGGCAGAGGCGCAGGAGCGGGAAGTGTTCGACTTCTTCGGGATCGTCTTCCGGGGGCATCCGAATCTCACTCGGATCCTGATGCCTGACGACTACGTCGGGTGGCCGCAGCGGAGGGATTTCCCGGTCGGGGGGGAGCCGGTGACGTTCACCTATTCGGAGCGCAGCTATGACTGACGCGACGGTCACGACTGAGCAGCTGGGTCTTTCCGACGACCGCACCAAAGAGGTGATGACCGTCAACGTCGGGCCGCACCATCCGGCGACCCACGGCGTGCTGCGCCTCGTGGTCGATCTCGAAGGCGAGATCGTCCGCGAGCTGCGGCCGGTGATCGGCTACGTCCACACCGGGATCGAAAAGTCCTGCGAGGACAAGAGCTACTGGAAGGTCATCCCCTTCGTCGAGCGGATGGACTACGTCTCCTACTTCTTCCAGATGGAGGCCTTCTGCGGCGCCGTCGAGCGGCTGATCGACCTCGAGATTCCGCCCCGCGCCAAGTACCTGCGGACGCTCTTCCTCGAGCTCAACCGCATCCACTCGCACCTTGTCTGGCTCGGCACCACCGCCCTCGACCTCGGCGCGATCTCGATGCTCTGGTACTGCTTCCGCGAGCGCGACAAGATCCTCGACCTCTTCGAGATGGCGACCGGGCAGCGGATGCACACCCGCTACTTCCAGGTCGGCGGCGTGATCGAGGACATCCCGCTCGGCTTCGAGCGCAAGTGCCGCGCCTTCGCCGAGGAAATGCCGGTCCGCGTCGGCCAGTACCAGGACCTGCTCGACCGCAACGAGGTCTTCCTCTCGCGGACCAAAGGGACCGGGGTCGTCTCGCGCGAGCGCCTGCTCGAGCTCGGCATCACCGGGCCGCTGCTGCGCGCCGCCGGCGACCCCTGGGACCTGCGCAAGGCCTTCGACTACCTCGCTTACCCGGAGGTCGAGTTCAAGATCCCGGTCGGGACCGTTGGCGACAACTACGACCGCTACCGGGTGCGGGTGGCGGAGATGGTCGAGAGCGCCCGGATCGTCGAGCAGTGCCTCGACGCCCTCCCCGAGGGCCCCTTCATCGCCGACGACCGCAAGTACGTGCTGCCGCCGCGCTCGGAGCTCTCGACCTCGATGGAGAGCCTGATCCACCACTTCAAGCTCGTCACCGAGGGTTACCGGGTGCCGCCCGGCGAGGTCTACTACGCGATCGAGGGCCCGCGCGGCGAGCTCGGCTGCTTCGTCCTCGCCGACGGCTCGGCGAAGCCGGCCCGGGTCCACTTCCGCGACCCCTCCTTCGTCAACCTGCAGGCCTTCCGCGACATGGCGGTGGACAGCTACGTCGCCGACATGATCGCCTCGCTGGGGATGCTCGACCCGATCTTGGGAGGCGTGGACAGGTGAGCCCCGTCGACGGCCCGGGCATCAGCAACCCGAACCTCCCGGTCGATCCAGCCGTGCGGGAGGGTCGAGTGCCTGACCGCTCGTCGGAAGAGATACCTGAGATTCATGAGGTCGAGTGTCCCGCGGAGCTGCGGGAGCGGATCGAGACGTTGATGGGGCGGTATCCCGATCGGCGCTCGGCGTCGATCCCGGCGCTGTGGGCGGTGCAGGAGCGCTACGGCTGGTGCACGCCGGAGGGGGTCCGCCAGGCCGCCGCGGTGATGCGGGTGACGCCGGCCTATCTGGAGTCGGTGGCGAGCTTCTACGACCTCCTGCACACGAAGCCCGTCGGCTCGCACCGGATCGAGGTCTGCACCAACATCAGCTGCTGGATGCGCGGCGGCGACCGCCTGCTCGACGCTTTCAGGGCCGCCGCCGAGGGCGACGAGGACTTCTTCGTCACCGGTTTCGAGTGCCTCGGCGCCTGCGACATCGCCCCGATGGCCTCGATCGACCAGCGCTACTACGGCCCGCTCGAGGCGGCCGAGGCCGGCGCCGCGATCGAGCAGCTGCGCGCCGGCGACGAAGTGCTGCCGGAGAAGTCGCTTGCCAGGCGCGGACTGGCGGGGGATTCCTGATGCCGCACCGGCTGGAGAAGCGCGTCCTGCTCGAGCACGCCGAGGACCCGGCGCTGGCCACCCTCGAGGGCTACAAGCGCCTGGCCGGCGGCTACGCGACGCTCGAGCGCGCCTACCGGGAGATGGAGCAGGACGAGGTCCTCAAGGAACTCGAAGACTCGGGCCTGCGCGGCCGCGGGGGCGCCGGCTTTGCGATGGGCAAAAAGGCCTCCTTCCTCCCCCGCGGCGAGATGGCGAAGTACCTCTGCTGCAACGCCGACGAGTCCGAGCCCGGCGCCTTCAAGGACCGCGAGCTGATGCAGCGCAACCCCCACCAGCTGATCGAGGGGATCGCGATCGCGGCGCTCGCCGCGGACGCCGGCCACGCCTTCATCTTCATCCGCGGCGAGTACGCCGCCCAGGCCGACATCCTCGACCGGGCGGTCGCCGAAGCCTACGAGGCGGGCTACCTGGGGACCAACATCCTCGGCTGCCACCGCGACCTGGAGCTGGTCGTCCACCGCGGCGCCGGCGCCTACATCTGCGGCGAGGAGACCGCGCTCCTCGACGCGCTCGAGGGCAAGCGGGGCAACCCGCGCCTGAAGCCGCCCTTCCCGGCGGTGCAGGGCCTCTACGGCGGGCCGACCCTGATCAACAACGTCGAGACGCTTTCCAACGTCCCCCACATCGTCCGCCGCGGCGCCGATTGGTTCCGCGGATTCGGCACCGAGCAGTCGCCCGGGACCAAGGTCGTCTCGATCTCGGGCGGGGTGCGCCGCCCCGGCAACTACGAGGTCGAGTTGGGCATCCCGACCCGCGAGCTGATCTGCGACCTCGCCGGCGGCCCCGAGCCCGGCCACGAGATCAAGGCCTTCTTCCCCGGCGGGTCTTCGTCACCGGTGCTCAAAGCCGAGGAGGGGCTCGACCTCCCCTACAGCTTCGAGGCGATGGCCGAGGCGGGATCGATGCTCGGCTCCGGCTCGATCATCGTCTGCGACGACCGCGTCTCGATCCCGCACCTGGCGCTGCGGACGGCGCGCTTCTACCACCACGAGTCCTGCGGCAAGTGCGTCCCCTGCCGCGAGGGCACCAACTGGACCGTGAAGATGCTGGAGCGGATGGTCCGCGGCGAGGCGACGCCGCTGGACCTCGACATCGTCAGCTCGGTCCAGCAGAACATCATCGGCCACTGCCTCTGCGTGCTCGGCGACTCGATGGCGATGCCGGTCGGGGCGATGGTCCGCAAGTTCCGGGAGGAGTTCGAAGCGGTGATGGAGAACCCCGACCTGGTCGTCGACCCGCACGCCGTCGTCCAGGCGCCGCCGGAGACCCTGGGGGCCTCGATATGAGCCCTGCCGGCCGCGAGGTGACGATCACGATCGACGGGCGCGAGGTGGCCGCGATCGAGGGCGAGATGCTCCACGACGCCGCCCGCAAGGGCGACGTCGAGATCCCCTTCTTCTGTTACGAACCGAAACTCGGCGACCCGGTCGGCGCCTGCCGCATGTGCCTGGTCGAGATCGAGGGGATCCCGAAACTCCAGACCTCCTGCTCGACGCCCGTGCGCGAGGGGATGGTCGTCCACACTAGGACGGAGCAGGTCAGGCACGCCCAGAGCGCGGTGGTCGAGTTCCTGCTCGTCAACCACCCGCTCGACTGCCCGGTCTGCGACAAAGGCGGCGAATGCCCGCTCCAGGACATCTCCTACGGCTGGGGCCCGGGCAAGAGCCGGGTGATCGACGAAAAGCGCCACTTCGAGAAGCCGATCGAGCTCTCGCCGCTGGTTGCGATCGACCGCGAGCGCTGCATCCTCTGCTACCGCTGCGTCCGTTTCAGCCAGGAGGTCTCCGAGGACGCCCAGCTGCAGCTGCTCGAGCGCGGCGACCGCACCTACGTCGGCACCTTCGACGAGCGCCCCTACGTGGCGCCCTTCCACGGCAACATCACCGACATCTGCCCGGTCGGGGCGCTGACCAGCTACACCTACCGCTTCCGCGCCCGGCCCTGGGACATCGAGCAGGCGGGCTCGGTCTGCACGCTGTGCCCGAGCCAGTGCAACGTCAGCTTCACCGTCCGCGACGAGAAGGTGAAACGGGTGATCGCCCGCGACAACGCCGAGGTCGACGACGGCTGGCTCTGCGACCGCGGCCGCTACGGCTTCGAGATGTTCGACGCGCCGGAGCGGGTGCGTGGGCCGCGGCTGAAAGTCGGCACCGAGGCTGGCTGGGAGCAGGCGGTCGAGGCGGTGGCGACAGGGCTGCGACGGTGCGGGGGCAAAGTGGCCGCGATCGTCGGCGACGCCTCCAACGAGGAGGGCTTCCTGCTGCAGCGGATAGTCCGCGAGGCGCTCGGCTCGCCGCACATCGATTCGCGGCGAGGAAACGGCGCCAACCGGGACGTTCTCGCAGCCCTCGCCCAGCCGAACATGACTGCCAAGGTCCGTGACATCGACGAGGCCGACGCGATCCTCGTCCTCGGCACCGACCCCCTGCACAGCTCGCCGATCCTCGACCTGCGGGTGCGCAAGGCGATCCGCCGCAACGGCGCCAAGCTCCTCGTCGCCACCGAGCGCCCGACCGCCCTCGACGGCGGCGCCGAGGCGATCGCCCGCTACGCGCCGGGCCAGGGCTCCCACTTCGTCCGCGAGCTGGCGAGTGCGATCGGCGGCAGCGACAACGTCGCCACCCCGGTCGCGGGAGTCATCCGCGACGCCGAGAAGGTCGTCGTCATCTGGGGCGAGCGGATCGCCCGCGAGGACGGCGCCGCCGAGGCGCTGCTGGACGTCGCCGAGGCGCTCGGGGTGTCGGCGACCGACGGCAGCGGACTGCTGGAGATCCCCGATACCACCAACGCCCGCGGCCTGCGCGAGGCCGGCTGCCTCCCCGACGCCGGCCCCGGTCTCGCCGAGATCACGACGGGAATGGCGAGCGAGGAGATCCGCCAGGCGCTGATCGACGGCGAGCTGAACGGCCTGATCCTCTTCGGCGCCGACCCCCTCCGCGACTTCCCCGACACGCCCGCCTGGGAGGAGGCGCTGACCGCCGCCGACTTCGTCGTCTCCTTCTCGATGCACGAGAACGCGACCACCGCCAAGGCCGACGTCGTCCTCCCGCTCGAGACCTACGCCGAGAAAGACGGAACGGTCACGCACCCAGATGGACGACTGCAGCGAGTGAGGCCGTCAGCCGGCCGTCCCGGAGATATCCGTTCGAACATCATCGTGCTCTCGGAGCTCGCAGCAAAGCTCGGCCTCGATATGGGGATCGACTCCCAACCGACTGCATTCAAAGCCCTCACCGACACTGTGTCCTTCTACAACGGCATCGAGGACTCCGACATCGGCGGCCGCGGCATCCGCTGGCAGGACACCCCGTCTGCAAAAAACGTGCCCGAGTCGGGAAGGCCGTCCGTGCCTGGGTCGCCGGACACTCAGCCCGACAGGGCGTCCGCCGACGCAGGCACGGACGGCCCCCACGCCCTGACCCTGGGCACCTACCGCGACCTCTGGGCAGGACCCATCACCGAGCTCAACCCACCGCTGAAGTTCCTCACCCCTCAGCAGCGTGTCGAGATTTCATCCGCCGATGCTGAGCGTCTAAGCCTGAAGAGCGGCGACAAGGTCTCGGTCAACGGGATCGAGGCCCAGGTGCAGGTCAAAGACCGCGTCCCCGCCGGCGTCGTCTTCATGGCCGAGGGCGTCCTCGACGGCAACGCCAACGCGTTACTCAACGGCGGCCCGGTCCAGGTGACGATCGAGAAGCTGAGCGAGGTCCGCGCCTGATGCTGCCCCTCGCCGACACCCAGTTCGTCGAAGCGACCTGGGTGATGATCGTCAAGTCGATCGTGATCTTCGCCGTCATCTTCGGCATCCTGCCGCTGCTGACCGTCCTGGAGCGGAAGCTGATCGGCCGCTTCCAGCACCGCTACGGGCCGAACAGGGTCGGCCCCTATGGGCTCCTGCAACCGCTCGCCGACGTCGGCAAGCTGATCTCCAAGGAGTCGTTCCGCCCGGCGAACGCGATCCCGACCCTGTTCATCCTCGGGCCGCTGCTGCCGGTCCTGGCGGGCGTGCTCTCGCTGGCGATCATCCCCTGGGGGGACGTGCAGGGCGGGGTCGGCTTCTACGGCATCGACGTCCCGATCGGCATCCTCTACTTCTTCGCCGTCGGCTCGATCGCCTTCTACGGGCTGCTCCTCGGCGGCTGGTCCTCGGGCTCCAAATACAGCCTGCTGGGGGCGATGCGCTCAGCCGCGCAGCTGATCTCCTACGAGGTCTCGATGGCGCTGGCGTTGCTCGGGGTGATCATGATGAGCGGCTCGCTCTCGCTGGTCTCGATCGTCCACTCGCAGGGCGGCATCTGGTTCGTCATCCCCCAGTTCGTCGGCTTCCTGATCTTCATGCTCGCCGGCTTCGCCGAGACCAACCGCACCCCCTTCGACATGCCCGAGGCCGACGCCGAGCTGGTCCAGGGCTTCATGACCGAGTACGGGGGCATGCGCTTCGGCTCCTTCCTGCTGGTCGAATACATGGAGATACTCGTCGTCTCCGGAATCGCCGCGGCAATGTTCCTCGGCGGCTGGATGGGCCCCGGCCCGAGCTTCCTCGACCCGATCTGGATGCTCGTGAAGATGCTCGGCCTGGTCCTCGTCTTCATCTGGGTGAGGGCGACGCTGCCGCGTCTGCGATATGACCAGCTGATGAGCCTGGGCTGGAAAGTGCTGCTGCCGCTGGCGACCCTGAACGTCCTCGTCACCGCGGTCCTGGTGGTGGTCACGTGAGCGACGGCGTCGACCCCCGCAGCGCCTCCTACCTCGACTCGATCGACGTGGTCGAGGTCCAGCGCGGCCCCGAGCCGGGTGGGCTCGGCGGCGCCTACCGCGCCTTCGGCGAGACCCTGCGGGGGCTGAAGACGACGATGGCGCGGCTGATCGAGGGGCCGATGACGATCGAGTACCCCGAGGAGAAGACGCCGGTCTACCCGCGCTTCCGCGGCCGCCACAAGCTGCACCGCTTCGAGGACACCGGCCTGGAGAAATGCGTCGGCTGCTCGCTCTGCGCCGCCGCCTGCCCGGCCGACTGCATCCGTGTCGTCGCGGCGGAGAACGTGCCCGGGGAACGGGTCTCGGCCGGCGAGCGCTACGCCGCCGTCTACGAGATCAACCTCGCCCGCTGCATCTTCTGCGGCTACTGCGAGATCGCCTGCCCCTTCGACGCGATCACGATGGGACACGACTACGAGATGGCCGACTACGACCGCCGCGACCTGATCTTCACCAAGGAGATGCTGCTGGCCGAGCCGGTCGAGCGGACGCCGCTGAAAAGCGAGGGCGAATAGTGGAAGCGGTCGTCTTCTTCGTCGCCGCGATCGGCGCGCTCGGCGGCGCCTTCGGCGTGATCGCGATGCGCAACCCCTTCTACTCGGTGCTGGCGCTGATCGTCCACCTCTTCTCCCTGGCGGCGCTGTTCCTGCTCCTAACCGCGGCCTTCGTCGCCGCCGCCCAGGTCGTCGTCTACGCCGGCGCCGTGATGGTCCTCTACGTCTTCGTCGTCGCCTACGTGGGCGGCGGCGGCGAGTCCGCCTGGGAGCCGATCCCGGGCCAGCGCTTCCTCGCCCCCCTCCTCGCCGTCGCCCTCTTCGTAGAGCTCTCGATAGCCGTCCTCGGGTCCGGCCTCAAGGCCCTGGAAACCCACGGCCCCGAAGTAGGCAGCGGCTTCGGCGACCCGGCCGCCATAGGAAGGCTCCTCCTCGAGAAGTTCCTCCTCCCGTTCGAGGCCTCCTCCATCTTGCTTCTCCTGGCTGCGGTGGGCGCGATCGTCCTCGCTGCGCGCCGCAGTGAAGGCGGCAACATCGCCGATCCGGCTCGTGTGGGGGAGGGGGAGGTCCCCTCCAAACACTCCCCAACCCGTTTGGAGGGGACCTCCCCCTCCCCCACCCCCCACGCATGAACATCACCTGGTACATAGTCCTGTCCTCGCTCCTGTTCGCCACGGGAGTACTCGGCATCCTCCTCCGCCGCAGCCCCCTCGTCATCCTGCTCTGCCTCGAGCTGATGCTGAACGCCGGCAACCTCGCCCTGGTCGCCTTCAGCCGCATGGTCGGCAACGGGCAGGGGCAGGTCTTCGCGGTGATCGTGATGGTGATCGCCGCCTGCGAGGTGGTCGTCGGCCTCGGCCTGATCGTCGCCATCTTCCGCCGCCGGCTGCCGCTCAACGTCGATGATCTGCGGGAGCTGCGCGGATGAGCGCCACCGCCTGGTGCTGGCTGGTCCTGCTCTTCCCGCTGCTCGGGTCGATCGTCGTCGCGCTCGGATTCCGGGCGCTGCCGCAGAAGGCCGCAGGGGCGATCGGCACCGCCGCGATCGGCCTCTCCTTCGCCTGCGGCGTCGCCGCGCTGATCAGCCTGCTCGGCGACTCGCCCGACGCCCGGCACCACGCCTCCTCGCTCTGGGACTACGCCAGCGTCGCCGGCCTCGACATCAAGCTCGGCATCCTCAGCGACCAGCTCTCGGTCTTCATGGTCCTCGTCGTCACCGGCGTCTCGACCCTGATCCACCTCTACTCCTACGGCTACATGGCCTCGGACGAGGGCTACCACCGCTTCTTCAGCTACCTCAACTTCTTCGTCTTCTCGATGCTGCTGCTGGTCCTCGCCGGCAACTTCGTCCTGCTGATCGTCGGCTGGGCCTTCGTCGGCTTCACCTCCTACGCGCTGATCAGCTTCTGGTACCGGCGCGAGACCGCGACCAAGGCGGGGATGAAGGCGTTCGTGGTCAACGTCGTCGGCGACATCGGCATGGTCCTCGCCGCCTTCCTGATCTTCCGCGAAGTCGGCAGCTTCGACTTCGGCGAGGTCTTCGCCAGGGCCCCGGAAGCGTTCGCCACCAACGAATGGACGATCACCGCGATCTGCCTGCTCCTCCTCCTCGGTGTCTGCGCCAAGTCAGCGCAGCTCCCCCTCCACACCTGGCTGCCCGACGCGATGGAGGGTCCGACCCCCGTCTCGGCGCTGATCCACGCGGCGACGATGGTCACCGCCGGCGTCTACCTGATCGCCCGCACTCACGTCCTCTTCGTCCTCGCCCCCACCGCCGCCGACGTCGCCGCCTTCATCGGCCTGGCGACGCTGCTGGTGGCGGCGACGGTCGCGCTGGTGATGACCGACCTGAAGCGGGCGATCGCCTACTCGACGATGAGCCAGATCGGCTACATGATCGTCGGCGTCTCGATCGGCGCCTACGGGGCGGGGCTCTTCCACCTGATGACCCACGCCTTCTTCAAGGCGCTGCTGTTCATGGCGGCCGGCTCGATCATCGCCGCGATGGCCAACGAGCAGAACATCGACCGCATGTCGGGCTTCGGCAGGGCGATGCGCTTCACCTCGGTGACGATGCTCTGCGGCGGCCTCGCCCTCGCCGCCTTCCCGCTCACCTCGGGCTTCTTCTCCAAGGACGAGATCCTCGCCTACGCCGGAGCGCGCGGCGGCATGTACCTGATCTTCACCGTGCTCGGCTACTTCGGGGCGTTCCTGACCGCGATCTACACCTTCCGCCTGATCTTCCGGGTGCTGCAGGGCGAGCCCTGCGCCGAGGCTCAGGAGTTGATCGAGACCGGCCACGTCCACCACGCCGAGCCGCGCAACCCGGCGACCGAGGAACTCGAGGACACCGACGTCGGCTTCCCCGGCCCCGAGCACCACATCGCCGAGCGATCGGCGTCGATGCGGGTGGCGATGGCGGTGCTCGCCTTCCTCGCCCTGGCCGGCGGCCTGATCCAGATGCCGGGGATCGACAACGTGATCGCCAACTGGCTCGACCCGGTCTTCGCCGACTCGCCGCTGGCCGCGATTCACCCCTCGACCGAGTGGAGCTGGATCGGACTCGGCATCGGCGCCGCCATCTCCGTGGCCGGGATCTGGGTCGCGCACCTGCTCTACGTCGCCCGGCCCGAGCTGCCGCGGGTGCTGGAAGCGCGGTTCCGCGGCCTCCACGACTTCCTCTTCCGCAAGTGGTACTTCGACGAGGCGATCGACCTCCTCGTCGTCCGCCCGGCCCTGGCGACCGGCCGCTTCGCCAACCGCGTCTTCGAGCGCTTCGTCGTCGACGGCCTCGTCAGCGGGACCGAAGGGACGGTGCGGGGCACGAGCGGTGTCATCCGCGCGGTCCAGAACGGCTTCGTCCGCAGCTACGCGCTGCTGCTGATCGCGGGCTTCGCCGGGCTCGCCCTCTACTTCCTGATCTCGAGCTCATGAGGGTGGCGCGGCGATGATCAACGTCCTCCTCTGGGCGCCGGTCGCCTTCGGGCTCGTCGGCTTCTTCCTGCCGCGCCGCCTCGTCGGCTGGTGGGCGGTGCTCGGCGCCGTCGTCACCCTCGCCGTGGCGATCGGGATGGTCGCGGGCTTCGACGGCGGCGACTCCGGCCTGCAGTACACCGTCGACACGCCCTGGATCTCCGGGCTCGGCGTCGACTACAGCCTCGGCCTCGACGGGCTCAACCTCTTCCTCGTCCTGCTCACCGCGGTCCTCTGGACCGGGGGCATCGCCTTCGCCGCCTTCCGCGAGCAGGAGCGGCCGCACACCTTCTTCTTCCTGATGCTGCTGGCCGAGACGGCGACGCTCGGCTCCTTCCTCGCCCAGGACCTGCTGCTCTTCGTCCTCTTCTTCGACTTCATGCTGGTCCCGTTCTACTTCCTCTTCGGCGCCTGGGGCCAGGACCGGACCGAGGAAGGAGGCCCGACCGCCTCGGCGGCGACGCTGAAGATGATCGTCTACACCCTGATCGGCTCGCTGCTGATGCTGGTGGCGGCGATCGCCACCGCGATCATCTCCGCCCACGGGGGGCACGTCACCTTCTCGATCCAGGCGCTGCAGGAACAGGGGCTCTCGCTCGGCAGCCAGCGCTGGATCTTCTGGTTCTTCGCCGCCGCCTTCCTGGTCAAGATGCCGGCCTTCCTCCTCCACGGCTGGATGCCCGACGCCTACCGGGCGGCGCCGCTGCCGGCGCTGGCGGTCTTCTCCGGGGTCCTCGCCAAGGTCGGCGCCTACGGCTTCCTGCGGATCGTCCTGCCGCTGTTCCCGGCGGCAACGGTCGAATTCCAGGAGGTGATCCTGATCATCGCCCTGGCCTCGATCCTCTACGGCTCGGTGATGGCCTTCACCCAGACCAACCTGCGGCTGATCGCCGGCTACTCCTCGGTAGCCCAGCTCGGCTTCATCACCGCCGGAATCTTCGCCCTCCGCGCCGACGGCTCCGACGGCGCGGTCCTGCAGATGGTCAACCACGGCCTCGTCGTGGCACCGATCTTCATCATCGTCGCGCTGCTGGCCGAGCGCACCGGCAGCGAAGACCTGCGCGAGATGGGCGGCCTGGCGCTGCGGGCGCCGGTCCTGGCGGCGCTGTTCCTGATCGTCGCCTTGGCGACCCTGGCGATGCCCGGCTCGGCGAACTTCGTCGGCGAGTTCTACATCCTCAACGGCCTCTTCCAGGCGAAGATCGTCTTCGCCTTCGTCGCCATCACGGGGGTGGCGATGTCGGCTTACTACGCGCTTCGCCTCTACCAGGGGTCGATGCACAACCGGAAGGCCGACGGCCTGCTCTCCCGCGAGATCGGGCTGCGCGACGCGCTGGTCCTGGTGCCGCTCGTCCTCTGCATCGTCGCCCTCGCCTTCTACCCACAGCTGATCCTCAAGCGGACCAACCCGACCGTTCAGCAGACGGTGGCGAAGGTGAGCGGCGGGTCGGCCCCGCAAGCCAAGCTGGCGGCGAAATGAACTTCAACGAGCCGCACATCGACTACGCCGGCATCTCGCCGATCCTCGCCCTCACGGTCGGCATCTGCGTCGTCCTCCTCAGCGCCGTCTTCAAGCCGACCCGGCGCTGGGCGCCGGTGCTGACGCTGATCACGCTCGGCGCCGCCGCGGGCCTCTCGATCTGGCACTGGGACGACCCGCGGTCGCTGATCACCAACGCCCTCCGGCTCGACGACCTGGCGATCTCGATCTCGTTGATCGCCATCCTCACGGCGGCCTTCTGCGTCGTCCTCTCGATCGGCGAGCCGGCGACCGAGGAAGCCGGCTCCGGCGAGTACCACTCGCTGCTGCTCGGCTCGGTGCTTGGCATGGTGCTGCTGGCGCAGGCGACCAACCTCGTCACCTTCTTCGTCGCCCTGGAGACGCTCTCGATCCCGCTCTACATCCTCTGCGCCACCAGCCTGCGGCGCGAGGGCTCGCTCGAGTCGGGCCTCAAGTACCTGATCGTCGGCTCGATCGGCTCGGCGACGCTGCTCTACGGGATGGCCTTCCTCTACGGCGGCACCGGCTCGACCGGCTTCCAGGGCATCGCCGCCGGAATCGCCCACAACGGCCTCGACGGCGACCCGCTGATCCTGATCGGGATCGCGATGGCGGCGGTCGGGCTCGCCTTCAAGACCTCGATCGCGCCCTTCCACCAGTGGACGCCCGACGTCTACCAGGGCGCCCCGACCCCGATCACCAGCTTCATGGCGGTGGCGACCAAGGCCGCCGCCTTCGCCGTCTTCCTCCGCTTCTTCGACGTCGCCCTCGGCTCCCAGCTCGACTCCTGGCAGCCGGCGCTGGCGGCGCTGGCGGCGATCTCGATCGTCGTCGGCAACGTCGGCGCCCTCGGCCAGGACTCGCTGAAGCGGCTGCTGGGCTGGTCCGGCGTCGCCCAGGCGGGCTACATGCTCGGCGGCGTCGTCGTCGCCTCCGAGCAGGGGACGAGCTCGCTGGTCTTCTACCTCGCCGCCTACGCCTTCATGAACCTGGCCGCCTTCGCCGTGATCGTCGCCCGGGAGCGAGAGACCCCGTTCGGCGACGACATCCGCGCCGTTCGCGGCCTCGGCGCCGACCGCCCGGCACTGGCCTGGCCGCTGACGATCTCGATGCTGGCGCTGGCGGGGCTGCCGGCGACGGCGGGCTTCATCGGCAAGCTCTACCTGATCGAGGCCCTGGTCGAAGGCGACTACACCTGGCTCGCCGTGTTCATCGCCGTCGGGACGATGATCTCCCTCGCCTACTACCTGCGGGTGGTGGCGGCGATGTGGATGCGGCCCGAGCGCGAGGCGGTGCCCGGGGGCACTCCCGCGATCGCCGGCGCGTCCCCCGAGGCGGATCCGGTCGATCCCGAAGCTGGCCGCCGCTGGTACCTGGTCGGGCCCGCTGTTCTCGCTGCTGCCGCGACGGTCTTCTTCGGGGTCATCCCCCAGCCGCTGGTCGATTTCGCCAGCCACGCGGGCAGCGCGCTCTTCTAGCTTGAGGTTGGGAGGGCGGGGTCACCCTCCCCAGACACCACTCGCCAATGGCTCGTGGTTGAGTGTCTGGGGAGGGTGACCCCGCCCTCCTTCTACAGTGGTCAGACTGCCGCGGGATGGGCGTCCTTTTGACGTTAGTACTCATGGTGGCCGGCGCCGGGGTGGGCGTGACGGCGGAGGTGAGACGGCCGCGAGAAGCGGTGGCGGTGGCCAGAAGACTGCTGCTGGTGATGCTTTATGTGCTGGTGCCGCCGGTGATCTTCTTCAACTTGGCGGCGGCTTCGATCAGCGTCGACAACGCGGTCGGGATCGGGATCGCGCTGGTGAACATGGCGCTGGTCGGGGTGGCGGTCTGGTTCGTTGCCTCGAAGCTGCTGCGGCTGAGCAAACCGCAGACGGGGGCAGTGATCTGCGCTGCGATCGCCGCCAACACGACCTACCTCGGCTACCCGCTGACGGTCGCCCTGCTCGGCCGCGACCACCTTTCCACCGGCGTGCTCTTCGACGTCCTCGTCAGCGGGCCGACGTTGATGCTGGGAGCCTTCGCCGTGGCGGCGGCTTTCGGCACCCGTGCCGGGGAGGGGACGGGGGACCGCATCCGCATCTTCTTCACCCGCAACCCGCCGCTCTACGCTGCGGTGCTGGGCCTGCTTGCGCCGAAGGCGCTGGCGCCGAGCGTCCTCGTCGACGCCTCGCAGGTCCTCGCCGTGGCGATCCTCCCGCTCGGGTTCTTCGCCGTCGGAGCCACCCTCGCCGAGGGCGCTGAGCAGGGGGAGCTTCCCCTGCCGCCCCCCGTCACCAAGCCGGTCGCCCTCGCCACCGGTGGCCGCCTCGCCCTCGCCCCGGCGCTCCTGATGCTCCTTTCCGCCCCGCTGATCGACCTGCCGTCCGCCTACCGCCTGATGTCAGCGATGCCGACCGGCATCAACGCCCTCGTCGTCTCCCACGCCTACGGCCTCGACAACCGCATAGTCGCCGAGACGATCACCTGGTCGACCGCGATCGTCATCGTCGGCGCGCTGGTCTCGCTGCTGTCCTGAGCTAGAGATGGTTGGCGACGAGCGCGGCAACGATGCTGAGTAGCCCAACTGCGATGGTGAGCGATATGCGCACAAGCGTCTGTTGCAGGGCGTCGAATCTTCCGGAGAGTTGCCGAATATCACCGGAGAGTTGCCGAATATCGACATTCACACGCGCAAAGCCTTCGTCCATACGCTTAGTCATCTCATCGACTCGACCGGTGAGATAGCCGACGCTATTGCTGAGTTCGTCAAGACGCCTGTCGTTCCCCTCCGTCATCTTCGCCCCCTCCTTCTCCGCTACCGCTGCCTCCATGGCGCGACTGTAGCAGACAAAAGCATACGTCTCTTTGCCAATTCTGTAAAGCTTCGGGCGTGCTGCACCACGTCGGGATCGAGGTTGGGCCGGACGACATCGAGGCCACGGCCACCTTCTTCGAGCTGCTCGGTTTCGAGCGGGTCGAGCCGCCGGCGACGCTGCGCGAGTACACCTGGGTCGAGCGCGACGGGACCCAGGTTCACCTGATGCCGCACGAGGAGCCGAGCATTCCGCAGGTCGGGCACCTAGCCGTCGTCGTCCCCGACTTTGAGGAGGCGCTGGCCCGGCTTCAGGCTGCCGGCTATGAGGTCGAGCGCCGGCGCGAGCACTGGGGCAGCCCGCGCGCCCGGGCGATCGCCCCAAATGGCCATCGGGTCGAGCTGATGGCCGCGCCGCCCTCCGCGCAGGCTTAGCCCCGCAGCTACTCGCGCTGCTTGCGCTTGCGGGGCTGGTCACCCTCCGGCGGCACCTGCTCCTCGGCCTCTGCGCCGTCCTCCAACTCCCCGGCAGGTTCCAGTTCGGCGGCCGCTTTCTCCCCCGGCGTCGGCCAGGGCACCGCTTCCCCCGCATCCCAGGCGGGGGGCCGCCCGCTCGGCAGCCGGTCGAGGATCAGGATCCCGAAGTAGATGAACCAGATCAGGGTGAAGAGGATCAGCCCGAGCAGGGCGGCGATCCCCAGCGCCATCCCGAGCGAGCCCCAGAAGCGCGAGAGCAGTCCGGTGCGCATCCCCCAGAGGCAGCAGTAGAAGAGGGCGATGGCGAAACCGAGGCCGCCGGCGATCCCGAGCCCGGAGACGATCGGCGCCAGCGAGGTTTCGCCGATCGCGTTCGAGGCTTGGTCGTCTTCGCGCTTGCGCCGTTCGCAGGCTTCCAGCGCGGTCTCGCCCTGCTTGGGTTCGAATTCTTCGGCGAATCCCTTCGCCCCTTCGTCCTTCAGGTCCGACCTGCACTTTTCCTTCGCTTCGGCCCGCGTCAGCGTCGACTTCGCTCCGCCGGCGACGAATTCTTCTGCCGCTTCCCGCTGGGCGAAGCCGGTGAGCCCGGTGGTGACGGCGAGGAAGAGCGGGGCGACGACGACCAGCCCGATCAGCTGCGGACGCACCCGCTCGCTGCGCGCGCGCACGGCCCGGAAGAGGTAGACGAGCGGGAACGCGAGCAGGGCGAAGCCGAGCCCCCGCATCAGCCCGGAGAGGATCACCGAGGAGCTGTGGGCGTCGACCGAGCGCAGGAACTCGCCTTCGCCGCTGCCGCCGGCGTTGCCGACGAAGGCGCCGACGATCATCAACGCGACCGCGAGGAAAGTCACCAGAGCCGTAGGCAGCGCCCACCGCGACTCCCACCTCCGGGTCTCCTGGGGGCTCATCGGACGCGTACGCTATCGGCATGGCAGAGGTCGAGCTGACTCGCGTCGTCCCGCTCGAGGCCGGGGCGGGGCCCGACAATCCTCCCTGCCCCGCCTGCGGCGAGCCGCTGTTCGGCTGGATCGGGCAGCGGCGGGGCCTCGCCGGGCCGGTGCGGCGCTGCGAGAGCTGCGGCCTCGGGGTCGTCGGCGAGGTCGACGGCGCCGCCGCGGCGCTGCACGAGCTGGACGCGCACCGGGATGAGGAGGTGGCGCTGATCGAGAACCGGGGCGGCGTCGCCTGCTCGCTCGGCGGCGCCGGCTGGTCGGGCCTGCACCCGCAGGCGCGCCACCTGTTCACGGTCGAGGCCGTGCGGCGCCTGGCCGCGCGCCGGGATCAGGTCGTCAAGAAGGCTCGCTGGCGGCCGCTGGCGAGCCTGGCGGCGACCTGGCAGACGCTGCTGAACAGCGTCACCTTTGGCCACAACGTCGCGCTCGGGGCGCTGAACGGCCGGCCGGCGATCCCGGCAGAGGAGCCCTGGCAGCGGCGGATCGACGCCCTCGCCAGCGTCTTCGCGGCGCTCCCAGCGCTCCTGGTGGCGATTGTGATCGAGCTGCCTGCCGGCCTCCTCGGCCGCGGCGCGGTCCTCTCGATCCGACTCGAGCTGCTCTAGCTCAAGCCTTCGCGCGCCTCCCTGACCAGGGTCACAGCCTCGGGGAAGAGGACGCGGATCGCGTCGCGGACCTGCATCGCCTGCTCATCGGCGCTGCCGTGGAGGTCGAGGCGGCCGATCGAGGCGACGGTCATCTCGACCGCAAGCTTGATCGCGTTGTCGGCCCAGGCGACCCGTTGCGAGGACTGCATCTGCTCGGAGAGCTCTTCCATGCGGGCGCGGAACTCCTCCGGGTCGCCGAACAAATTGAAGCCCTCCATCCCCCTGCATGTAAGCAGACACGGCACACCGTCGGGGCAGAATCGGCACATCGTGCGCGCCACCCGTGCGTCGCCACCGCCTAGCGTCGCCGGCATGGGAAAGGAGGGACGGGAGAGGGGGTCGGCGACGGTCGAGCAGGCGGCGCTCGCGGCGCTTGTCGCGCTGCTGCTGACCGCCGCTGTCTCGGCGATCGCCGCCGGTGGAGAGGTGGACGCCGGGCGGCGGCTGGCGGGAGCCCTGGGGCGGCGCCTCGTCTGCGGCCCGCGGCTGCCCGACTCCTGCCGGCACCACCCGCTTGTCCCAGCCTACGGCTGGCCGCTGGCACGCCTGGCGCGGGCGCTGGCGCCGCCGCCGACGGCACTGCCCGGCCCGGCCGGCCTTCCCCTGATGCCGGTCGATTTCCGCCGCTGCCGCTCGCAGGGCTGCGCGGTCGCCGCCGGCCCCCATCTCACTGCCTCGGGCCGCCGCACCACCGCCTTCACCGAGCTGCACGACCATCGCCGCTCCAGCGGCTTCGTCGAGATCGTCTACTGGGAGTACCGCCCGGGCCTCGGCTGGCGGGCGCTGCGCCGCCGCGCCACCGAGGCCGACGTCGAAGCCGCCGCCGGGGTCGAGGTCCTCGCGGGCGACGACCCCGCCCTGGTCCCGCTCGAGACCCTGCCCGGACGCAACCACTACGAGTTCCCCGCCGGCGAACAGCCGCCCTGGCAGTGGCGCGTCGCCGGCCGCTACCCGGGCTGGTCGAGCTAGGGCCGGCTCGCTGCTTCCGCGGCCTTCTGACTGTCCGCCTCCTCTTGGGCCTGCCTTATCAGCCCACGCCAGTCGGTCGTCCTGAAGACGAGCAGGATCGCGGCGAAGCCCAGCACCACCGACCAGGCCGCCATCGCGATCTGGGTCCCGACCGAGAAGGAGAGGACGGCGGTGCGCGAGGGCCCGCGCAGCGTCGCCACCAGCAGCGCCTGCTGGGCGCCGGCCCCGCCGGGGGTGAAGGGGATGATGTTGGCGATCGCCTGCACGCTCATCACCAGCATCACGTTGCCGACCGAGCCGGGAATGCCGAACGCTTCGAGGAAGAACCAGAAGGCGGCGAAGCGGAGGAGCCAGCCGACCCCCTGCCAGGCGGCGACCTCGCGCAGGTAGCGCCGCGGCACGGTCAGGATCACCAGCCCCTGGCGGACCCGGGCCCAGAAGCGCCGCACGCGGTGGGCGAGCAGGAAGACGGCGGCGGCGAGCACCACCAGCAGGGTCACGGTGACGATCAGCAGCGTCTTCGGGTGGTCGGCCCAAAAGGAGATCTCGAAGGCGGGCAGGTCGGGGATCTGGGGGAGCGGCGGCAGCAGGCCCTGGGTGATCGCATAGAGCAGGACCAGGACGCCGATCGAGGTGTCGAAGACGGTCTGCACGAGGAACGAGGAGGTCACGGCGGGATAGGAGGAGTCCGGAATCTGCCGCTTGACCAGGAAGACCTTGGTGACGTCGCCGGCGTGGGCCGGGACCACCGCGTTGATCCCCGCCCCGGCCAGGTAGGCGGCCGCCAATGGCAGGAAGGCGATCTTCTTCTCCGGGTAGGCGGCGCGGAGCACGTTGCGCCAGGCCCAGGCCCGCGCCAGCTGCATCCCCAGCAGGCAGCCGAGGGCGATAGCGAACATCGTCCAGTTGATTTCCGAGAGGTGGCGGAAGAATTCGGCGCTGCGTTCGAAGAACGCTTCGAAGTTGTCCTGGAGATCGGCGAGTGGCATCACAGAGCTAGACTAGCCACGCTCGTGCCGGACACCGACACGCACACCCTCCCCCAGACCCCTCCGTCCGACCCCGCCGACGTGGCGATGTGCGACCGTGCCCGCGAGCGCTACACCGCCGACCGCAAGAGCCGCTGGCGCCGCCGCCGCAAACGCCACGCGCAGCTGCCGAACCTGATCATCATCGGCGGCCTCAAGTGCGGGACGACGAGCATCCACCACTACCTCGGCCTCCACCCGGAAATCCAGATGTCGAAGCCGAAGGAGCTCAACTTCTTCGTCCAGGAGCTGAACTGGGACCTCGGGCTCGACTGGTACGCGAGCCGCTTCGACGACCGCTTCCAGGTCCGCGGCGAGTCCTCCCCGCACTACACGAACCTGCCCCGCTTCGAGGGCGTCGCCGAGCGAATCCAGCAGAACTGCCCCGACGCGCGCCTGCTCTACATGGTCCGCGACCCGATCAAGCGGATCCTCTCGCACTGGGTCCATGCCACCGGCGCCGGCTACGAGAGCGGCGACCTGGTCGAGGTCCTCTCCCGGCCCGACACTTCCTACATGAACCGCTCCAGGTACTGGATGCAGCTGCAGCCCTACCTGGAGCGCTTCGACCGCTCGCAGATCGAGATCATCACCCAGGAGGAGCTGCAGTCAGAAAGAGAGGCGACCATGCGCAAGGCCTTCGCCTTCGCCGGGGTCGACGAGACCTTCACCTCCGAGCAGTTCGACCGCGAGTGGGAGAAGTCGAGCGCCAAGCAGGGCGACAAATACCAGTTCATGGAGAAGCTGATCAAGCTGCCCGGATTCCGCTCCTTCGATCGCAACTTCGACCGCCTGCCCGAGTCGATGCGCTGGATCGTCGAGAAGGTCGTCCACGATCCCGAGAAGCCGCCGGCGCCGAAGCCGAAGCTCCCCGACGACCTCTTCGAGACGATCCGCAGCCGCTTCAGCGACGACGTCGCCGAGCTGCAGAGATTCTGCGGCCGCGAGTTCGCCGGCTGGCACGATTACTCCTGAGCCGGCGCCTCCCTGCAGGCGGTCTGCCGCTGGAGCCGCCGCCATACTAGGTTGGCGCGCCAGCTTGAGGACTGCCGGGGCGGGTCCTTGTCGTGGCAACCCGCCCCTTCCCTCCCTAAACGGTCTTGCCGGTCGAAATTGCCGGGTATACCGGGCCGTTCTTGCTGAAGGTCACGTGTCTCACCTCCTTTCCTTCGGGGGTGGTGAGACAAAGCGACCCGGCCCTTTACTGCAAACGTTTGCAGCGGTTAACGAACCTGCGCATTTACGGTATAAGAAATGGAGGAATAATCTGTACCGATGCAGGTTGCCTAATACAGAGGAGAACGATCGTCATGAGCAAGGGGTCTAGGGGGAAGAGCAGCGGCGCTGGGAGACGCCTCAAGGAGACGGAGGAGAGCTTCGGAAGGACTCCGCACGAGCAGCTGGTCAGAGGCCTTAGTCACCCGCTCCGGGTCAAGTGCCTCTCCATCCTCAGCGAACGGATCGCCAGCCCGCGCCAGATCACGGAATACCTCGACGAGGACCTCAGCAACGTCAGCTACCACGTCCGCGTCCTCAGCGAGCTCGGCCTGATCGAGCTCGTGAGCGAGGAACCTGTGCGCGGTGCCGTCGCCCACTTCTACAAAGCCGTCGAACGGCCGCTGATCTCAGCTGCCGACGCAGAGCAGCTGCCGCTCGAGGTGCAGAAAGCATTCTCGGCCTACAACTGGGACCTATTGATCGATGACGCCACCAAGGCGATCGAGAAGGGCACCTTCCATTCCCGTTCGGACTGGCACCTGACCAGGACCCCTCTCCTCCTGGATTCACAGGGCTTCGCGCGCCTCAGCAAAGCGATGGACGAGCTTTTGGAACTGATCTTCGCGGAGCAGGCGGCAAGCGCGGAACGAATGAACAAATCGGGGGAGGAGCCGACCCGCGCCACCGCGGCAACCGCCCTCTTCGCGATGCCCGACCCGAAGTAGCCGAGGCTTCCGTCAACGCTTGAGCCTCGCTCGACGGGGTAGCCTCGCCGCGATGCAGCGGCTTCTGCCCGACCCTGGCCCGACCTCGGTCTCCGAACAGCTGGAGGCCTACCGGCCTTGGCGGCATCCGCATCGGGACCGGCCCCTGGTGGCGATGAACTTCGTCACCACCCTCGACGGCCGGGCGACGATCGAAGGGCGCTCCGGGCCGATCGGGTCCGACGCCGACACCGAGATGCTGGCGGGTCTGCGGACGCGCTTCGACGCGGTGATGATCGGCGCCGGGACGATGCGGGTCGAGCGCTATGGGCGCCTCGTGCGCAAGCGGGAGACGCGCGAGCGACGAGAAGCCGAGGGCCTCCCTCCCGAGCCGCTGATGGTCCTGGTCAGCGGCCGGCTCGACCTCCCCTGGGATGCGCCGCTCTTCGAAGAAGGCGGCGAGGTCCTGATCCTCACCGCCTCGGAGGCCGAGCCGCCGGCGACCGAGACCGCGCTGGAGCTGGTCCGCCATCCCGGCGCCGTCAACCTGACCGAGGCGATGCGCTACCTGCGCCGCGAGCACGGCGTCCGGGCGCTGCTCTCCGAGGGTGGACCCCACCTCCACGAGCAGATGCAGGCCGACGGGCTCGTCGACGATCTCTTCCTGACGATCGCGCCGAAGCTGAGCGGAGGGGAGGCGCCGCGGATCGTCGAGGGGCCCCTTCCCGGAGTCCTCGGCTTCGAGCTGGCCTGGCTGCTCGAGAACGATGGCGAGCTCTTCGCCCGCTACCGGCGGAGCTGAGGGGACCGATCGAATAGCGTTCCCCCTCCAGCGAGGAAGAGAGGAACGGATGGACTTCAACCCCAGCCCCGAGGTCGCCGAGCTGCGCGAGCGCGTGCTCGACTTCATGGACGCGGAGGTCTACCCGCAGGAGCGGGAGATCATGGAAGCGCTCGACGAGGAGGTGGGGCCGGGAGTCCCCTATCCCGAGAACCTGGCCGCGGTCCGCGAGAAGGCGAAGGCGGGAGGCCTCTGGAACCTGTTCATGCCCGACGAGCGCTTCGGGCCGGGGCTGACCAACTGGGAGTACGGCCTGCTCTGCGAGGAGATGGGGCGGAGCCCGATGGCGGCGCCGATGGCCTTCAACTGCTCGGCGCCCGACACCGGCAACATGGAGATCCTGGCCGAGCACGGGACGCCCGAGCAGCGCGAGCGCTGGCTGGAGCCGCTGCTGGAGGGCCGGATCCGCTCCTGCTTCTCGATGACCGAGCCGGAGGTCTCAGGCTCGGACCCGACGCTGCTGCAGGCGCGGGCCGAGCTCGACGGCGACGAGTGGGTGATCGAGGGCCACAAGTGGTTCACGAGCGGCGCCGTCGGCGCCGACCTGGCGATCGCGATGGTCGTCACCGACCCCGACGCCCATCCCTACGGCCGCGCCTCGATGATCTGCGTGCCCACCGACACGCCCGGCTTCAACCTGGTGCGGCCGATCCCGGTGATGGGCCATGACGGCGGCCCCGGCCACTGCGAGATCCGCTACGAAGGGTGCAGGGTGCCGAAGGGTTTCCTGCTCGGCGAGCGCGGAACCGGCTTCGCGGTCGCCCAGGACCGGCTCGGGCCGGGGCGCATCCACCACTGCATGCGGGCAATCGGGACCGCCGAGCGGGCGCACGAGATGATGTGCCGCCGCGCCAACCAGCGCAGCGCCTTCGGCGGCCCGCTGGGCGACAAGCAGTTCGTCCAGGAGTCGATCGCCGCCTCGCGGATGGAGATCGACCAGGCCCGCCTGCTAACCCTGTATGCGGCCTGGAAGATGGACACCGAGGGCAAGCGCGCCGCCCGCCAGGCCATCTCGGCGATCAAGATCGTCGCCGCCAACATGGTGATGGACGTTCTCGACCGCGCGATCCAGATCCACGGCTCCCTCGGCATGACCGACGACACCCCCCTGGCGATCATGTGGCGCTTCTCCCGCATGCTCCGCCTCGCCGACGGCCCCGACGAGGTCCACAAAATGGTCCTCGCCCGCCGCGAGCTCAACCGCTGGTCCAAACGCGCCGAGGCCGAAGCCGAAGGCAACCTCGAGCCCCGGCACGCGACGCGGATGGTGTGATCCCGACCCGTAGGGCGTGAACTCAACTCTGAATTATCGGAAGTGATAATCTCAGGGAGTGGCTGACGCCAGCCGGCTAACGGGCCGGGATCAACAGTTCATCTCCGTCATGGAGTCGGCGGCCCACCTGCAGCGCCTGGTTCCTGGGGCAGTTCTCGTCGGCGGCAGCGCCGCGATCCTCTACGCCGCCCACCGCGAATCACGGGACCACGATCACGTCCTTCCCGATCTGGCGGATCGATTCGAGATGGTGCTGGAAGCGGTCGAGGAAGACGAGGGTTGGGCCACCAACCGCGTCACCCCTGGGAAGGTCATCCTCGGGAATCTGGATGGGATCGAAGCGGGCGTCCGTCAGATGATCCGCAAGGCGCCGCTCGAGGTGACCACCGTCAAGCTTCCCTCAGGTGCAGACGTCACGGTTCCGGCTCTCGAGGAGACCCTGCGGATCAAGGCGTTCCTGATCGTCCGTCGCAATCAGACCCGTGACTATCTGGACGTGGCGGCCCTCGCTGCAGTACTGGGAACGGAGAAGGCCGGAGACGTTCTCAGTCGGATTGATGAGTATTACGGTGATCAAGGGAACAGCGACGACGGCGTCGCCAGCCAGCTGGCGCGGCAACTTGGAGAGCCGCAACCGGCCGACAGCCAGGTGATCGCCCAGCTCTCCTCCTATCGCCGGCTACGGCAGGAGTGGAAAGACTGGGAGGCCGTTACCGAGACCCTTCGAGAGGTGGCCGCAAGGATGGCAGCCGGATGACCGAGCTCATCTTCCGCAACGTCGACGTCTCACCGGAGGATCCGGTTGAGAAGTGGCCTCTGGAGGCAATCCAAACCGCGCTGGAGCGCGGCAGTCTGAAGCACTGGCGCCGCCTCGGCGCCGCGATCAAAGTTCAGCCGTGGGGCCCGGTCGCGCGGGACATAGAAGACGTCCTCGCCTACAGCCGCCCGTACGGGGTAGCGAAGGTGATGGAACGGGTCATCGACGAAGCCCGCCATAGCGCTGAGGCGGCGGAGCGAACCATGGTTGCATCCGAAGTGCGCCGGCTGGTCGAGCAGTCCGGCCTCTCGCGCAACGATTTCGCCTCCCGCATCGGCACCTCGCCCTCCCGCCTCTCGACCTACGCAACGGGAAAAGTAGTGCCGTCGGCCGCGATGCTGGTGCGAATGCACAAAGTCGCGGATGTGTCGAACCCTGACGACTCGTGACCCACTAGGTGGAGCTCCGACGAGTGTCCACAAAAGGGTCCTCGCCCGGCGAGAGCTCACCCGCTGGGCCAAACCGCAAGCCGAAGCGGAAGGGAGCCTGAGCCGCAGCACGCGACGCGGATTGTTTAGCTCATGAGCATCCGGCTCCGTCAGGCACCCGCTCTCTTCCCCTGTTCCTTTTTGTTGTCATGAAGGCAAAGGGAACAACTGAGTCCGAAGCCTCAGCGCTCCCCTGTTCCTTCTCGTTGCCAGTCAACAAAAAGGAACAGGGGAGATGGATCTGGTCGGTCCTGTCTGCCTTAGAGGTGGGGCACGCAGCTGCTACCTGAGCCAACCGGATACTCATGTGTTTAGCTATATATCTAGCTAGAAGTGCTACCTTTCCGCTATGGCCCGGGTCGGAATGCATGAAGCCAAGACGCAGCTCTCGAAGCTGGTGGAGCGAGCGGAAGCCGGAGAGGAGATCGTAATCACGCGGCACGGCGAGCCGGCGGCGCGACTCGTCCCCGAGCGGCGTGGAGGCGGTTTTGCTTCCTTGGCCGGCGTTTGGCGAGAGAAGGTGAAGTTTGTCGAGGAGGACTTCGACGAGCTCCCTGACGACGTCGCCGAGTCGCTCGGCATGCGGCACTGAGCCTTCTGCTCGACACTCATGTCGTCCTGTGGTGGATGGCGGGGGAGTCCAAGCGGATCGGCGAATCGGCGAGAGAGGCGATTGCAGCAGAGTAGAATCGCGTCGTGATCAGTGCCGTCGTGATCTGGGAGGTCGCCATCAAGCGCCGCCTCGGCAAGCTCGACGCACCTGGCGATTTGCTCGAGCAGCTCGAGCGGGCCGCCGTAGACCTGCTCCCCATCTCCGCTCAACATGCCGACCGCGTCGGCACCCTCCCTCTCCACCACCGCGACCCCTTCGACCGGCTCCTGATCGCCCAGGCAGAGGCAGGCGATCTCGCAGTCGCCACCGCCGATGAAGCGTTCGAAGAATACGGCGTAGACGTCGTGTGGTGACCCCCATCGAGCCGGATGGCTGCGACCCGAGTCCAGGGCTCAGCCGAAGGAAGGCTCGAGGCCACTACGAACAGATCCTGAGAAGTCGACAGCGACGCGAATGGTCTAGGACTGCTAATGGCCCGCCGCACCCGGATCGACAGTGGAGGTCGGGGATCGGGTCGCGCTGTGAGTTCCGGTCTGCTTCGCCCGGTCGATGCTCTGGCTTGAGCCGTATTCGTGGTTGTCCTGACTGACCGGTGGCTGATCAGCCGTCCCGCTTGAGGTTCTATGATCCCGAGGCGTAGCCACGGTGGTCGGCTGGCCTGCCGACTCGGGCTGTGTCTGTTCACCTGATGGCGGAGGCGGCTTTATCCTGGCCGGGGCGGCCGATTCTCTGTTGGGGCGACCGAGCCGCCTCGAGCGGTGTGCGGCGCTTCCGTTCGGCGGCGTCTTCTCGACAGGGCCCCTCTTGGTCTCGGTCGTCGTACCGCCGGAGCTGCCGCAACCGGCAAGCGACAGCAGAAGCGCGATCGCGCAGAAGACGAAAGGAGTGAGCGCGGCACATCGTGCCCCGCGCTCACTCTCATTTCGATCGAGCAAGTTGCCCGCACTAGCCAATCGCGTAACCGGTGAAGGTGCAGTGCGGGCCTGACGAGGCGGTAAAGCCCTCGGCCTCCCAGTTGACGGTCACAGCAAGTTCGTCTTCGCCGAGAGAGAACTCGGTTTGACCGGTGATGAGGTCGTCGTCTTCGGGCAATAGGTTGATTTCCGAAGTCGGAGTCAGGGAATCCGTGAAGAGTGCGTCCTTGTTGCTGCTTGGCGAGCTTGAATCCTGGCCGCTCGACTGTAGGCGCGAACCGCTCGGACCGTTGGCAAGCACAACGAGTTCGTCACCGGCTTTGCACGAAGCGGTCAGCGTAAAGCCGTCGAGGTTGAGGATTTCTTCTGGGCCATCCACTGGGCTCGCGACATAGTTGATTTCACGGACCGTGATTCCGCCGGCAACAGTGTCGGCGTCTCCTGCATGGCTGGCGAAACTGGCCGATTTCGCGCTGTCGGCCGCTTTCGCGCTGTCGGCACTCGTCGCGTGCCCCGCGTTCGTCGCGTTGTCGGCATTAGTGGCACTGGGCACCTTTGGGAAGCCAGAGACGTTCACCTTTGCCCCCGTGACTGCTCCGTTCTTGATTTTCGCCGTGGTAACTGCGTTCTTCTTCAGCTGCTTGCTGCCGACCGTGTTCTTGCCGAGCGCGGCAAATGCCGTGGCACCGCCGATTACGAGGAACACGGCTATCGACGACATCACGTTGGCATACGTGAGTCGCTTGCGAATCTGGTTCACGATTTCTCTCCCTTGGGGGTCAGGACGAAAGCAGAGAGTCCGCCATGCGGCGGGTCTCCCCATGTCAGAACTCTGACCTTTTCAGGATTGCCCGGGGGCTGTCAAACCGGGCGTTGACCCACCGACATTCCTGCCAGCCTCAACCGTCGGCCCGCTCCACCCGTTCCGCCTCCTCCGCCAGGCGCTCGACCAGGCGGGCGAAGGCGTGGACGCCCTCGTCGACCTTGCCGTAGCCGCCGGCGATGTAGCGGGCGTAGACGCCCTCGAGGATGATCGCCAGCTTCCAGTAGCCGAGGGCGACGTAGAAGTCGAGGTCGGAGAGGTCGCGGCCGCTGCCCTCGGCGTAGCGGGCCTTGATCTCCTCGCGGGTGGGGAAGCCGGGGGCGAGGTTGGCGGGCATGCCGAGGGCGAGGGTGTTCTCGCCGCGCTCGGGCCAGTAGGCCATCAGGAGGCCGACGTCGGCGAGGGGGTCGCCGAGGGTGCAGAGCTCCCAGTCGACGACGGCGGCGACCTCGCCCGCCTCGGTGAGGATCATGTTGTCGAGGCGGTAGTCGCCGTGGACGATCGTCGCCGGCCCCTGCTCCGGGATGCGGGCCGAAAGGGCGGCGTGGACGCGGTCGATCGGCTCCAGCTCGCGCGTCTTCGACTTCTCCCACTGCCCCTGCCAGCGGTGCAACTGGCGGGCGACGTAGTCCTCCTTGCGGCCGAGATCGCCGAGGCCGACCGCGTCGGGATCGACGGCATGGATCCGGACCAGCGTGTCGGCTACGCGCTCGCCGATCGCCCGCCGGTCCCCCTCGTCGGGGAAGATCTCCGCCTCGGCCAGCCCGCGCAGGATCGGCCCCTCGACGAACTCCATCACGTAGAAGGGGGCGTCGTTGACGCTCTCGTCCTCGCAGAGGCCGACCACCGGCGCCACCGGCACCGCGGTCCCGCCAAGCGCCGAGACGACCTTGAACTCGCGCCCCATGTCGTGAGCCGACCCCAGCCGCTTGCCGAGCGGCGGCCGCCGCAGCGCCCACTTCGTCCCGGCCGCATCGGTGACTCGGTAGGTCAGGTTGGAGTGGCCGCCGGCGATCCGCTCGAAGGTCAGCGGGAACTCGACGCCGGGGACGTTCTCCCCGAACCACGCTTCCAGCGGTTTCTGTGCAATTCCATCCGGGGCGGCGGCGGTTCCGTTTGCGTCGGTAGCCTCGTCAGCCATTAGTCAAGTTCGCGCTTCGCTTCCCGCTCCGCACTCATGGCGCAAGCATATTCACGAACCCGTCGACGCCTGAGCCCGTCGCTCGCCAACCGGCTGCGGATCGGGTTCGCGATCGGCTTTGCCGTGCTCACCGCAATGGCGGTGATCGGCGTCGGCCGCTTCATCCAGCAGCGGCAGGACTTCGAGGACTCGATCGCCCACTCCTACCAGACCGAGATGGTCGCCCGCGAACGGATCGCCGGCGGCAGCGGCGGCCGCGCGGCGCGGGCGATCGTCCACCAGCAGGTGCAGCGGCGGGGCGAACTGCGCGACCAGATCTCCGGTGACACCCGCGACACCGCCCTCCTCGTCGCCGCCGGGCTGATCGCCGGCCTGACCGGGGCGCTGCTCCTCTTCAGCGGCCTGATCTCCTCGATGCGGCGGCCGCTGGAGGAGCTGGTCAACGCCGCCGGGCGCCTCGCCGCCGGCGACCGCAGCGCCCGGGTCGAGGTCGGCGGTCTCTCGGAGACCGCGACCCTCGGCGCCGCCTTCAACGAGATGGCCGAGGAGCTGGAGATCGAGGAGGGCCGCCGCGACGAACTCGACCGGCTCAAAGACGAGTTCGTCCTCACCGCCTCGCACGAGCTGCGCAGCCCGCTCACCTCGGTCCAGGGGTTCGCCGAGCTGCTGATGCTCGACAAGGACTCGCTGACGCCGCGACAGCGGGAGACGGTCGAAATCATCCTCGACAACTGCCGCCACCTGGTGCGGCTGCTCAACGACCTCCTCGACCTCGCCCGCTCCGACGCCGGCCGCCTGGCCATTCGTCCGCAGCCGACGGAGGTCGCGCCGCTGATCGAAGACGTGGCCCGTACGATGCGCGCCCAGACGGAGGCCGCCGGCCAGTCCCTCAGCGAGGAAATCCAGCCCGGCCTGCCGCTGATCAACGTCGAGCCGGACCGAATTCGCCAAATTCTCGTCAACCTGCTTACCAATGCGCATGAGTATTCGCCCGAAGGTGCGTCCATCGGGGTCGCGGCGCGCGCCGACGGTGCCGAGGTGGAGATCAGCGTGAGCGACGACGGACCAGGAATCCCAGCCGAGCAGCTCGACCGGATCTTCGAGCGGTTCACCCGTGGCGACGCGGGGCTGACCCAGCGGGTCGGCGGCACCGGCCTCGGCCTGGCGATCTCGAAATCGCTGGTCGAGCTGCACGGCGGCTCGATCAGCGCAGAGTCGACGCCCGGCGCGGGCGCGACCTTCCGCCTGCGCCTGCCGATCGCCGCCGCCGCTGCGGTCGAGGGCGGGCCGGGCCGGGCGACGGCAGAGGCGAGCTGATGGCGCGGATCCTCGTCGCCGACGACTCCGAGACGATCCTGCTGCTGATGCGGACCCGGCTGGAAATGGCCGGCCACTCCGTCATCACCGCAGCCGACGGGCAGGAGGTGCTCGACTCCGTCGCCGACGGCGGCATGCCCGACATGCTCCTGCTGGACGCGATGATGCCGCGCAAGTCGGGGATCGACGCCCTGCGCGAGCTGCGGGGCGCCGGCCATGACATTCCGGTCCTGATCGTCAGCGCCCACCAGAACCCGGGCGACGCCGACGCGCCAACCGACCTGGAGATCGACGGCTACGTCACCAAGCCGATCGATTTCGACCGGTTGCTGGAGACGGTCGCCGAGCTGACCGCTTAGCAACTCCGAGATCAGGGGGGTCATAGCCCCCAAAAGCTCGGAGTGGCTAGCGCCGGCGAACCCGAAACCTGAAGACGACCGGGGTGCGGTCGCGGTTGCCGGCAGCGTCGATCGCGTAGACGCGGAAGGCGTGGCGGCCGGCGCGAACGCGGTAAACGCGCGGCGCCCCGCAGGGCCGGTAGGGCTTGCCGTCGAGCTTGCAGCGGAAGCGGGAGCCGGTCTCGCTGGAGGTGAAACGAAAGGCGACCCGGCGCCAGTTCCTCGCCGTGAGGAGCAGCGCCCGCGGGTGGGCGAGAAGCCGGGTCTGGGGCGGCCGCGTGTCGGGCGGGGGCTTCGCCACCGAGGGCTTTTCTTCCACCGGCGGCGGTTCGGCCAACGGCGGCGGGGGCAGCTGGGTGATCGTGCGGAAGTTGTTCGGTTCGCCTTCGGCGACCGACTCGCATTCGACCGGTTCCGGATCGCCGTACTGCGGGAAATCGATCAGCGCCGAGTCGTTGTCGGCGCCGCAGTTGATTTCAAGGTCGGCATCGGCCGAGTTGGCGAGGATCGAGTCTTCGCCGGCCCCGGCCCGGTATACGTCGGCGCCGGGGTGGCCGAGCAGCTGGTTCGGGCCGCCGTCGCCGTAGAGGACGTCGCCGGAGGAGGAACCCTCGAGGTCCTCGACTTCGGCGATCGAGTCGAATGGTTCGCCGCCGCAGGCCGGCGTTTCGCCATTGCCGGGGCGGCCCGCGGTACCGGTGGCCAGGTTCGCCTCGACGCCTTCGCCGAAGCGCGCCCAGGAGGCATTGTCGCGGCCGGCGCCGCCGGCGATCCGCTCCCCGTCGCAGACCGAGTTGGAGAGGAAGAGGTCGTTGCCGTTGCCGCCGAGCAGTTCGTCGGCGCCGCCGTTGTGGGTGAGGGCGTCATCGCCGCCCAGCGCGCTCAGCAGGTCGGCACCGCCGCCCGGCCCGTCGACGAGGATGTCTTCGCTTTCTTCGCCGCCGGTGATCGTGTCGTCGCCTTCGCCGCCGATCGCCACCACCCCGACCGAGGCGGGGAAGTTGCTTGCCGCGATCCTGTCGTTCCCGCCCATCCCCGCCAGCAGCAGCGAGTCGAGCGTCGTCGGCAGCGGGCAGGTCGCGTCGGTGGCGGTCGCGGTGCAGCCGGCACCCAGATCAAAGGTGCCGGAGACGAGGTGGAAGGTCACGCTGCCGGACGAGTAGGTGGCGGTCACGTCATCGCCGCCACTGCTGCCTACCAGGTAGAGCTGCGAGTACGGAGTGGCTCCGGCGGGGGTCATGAAGCCGACGCTGACCTTGCTCGTGTCGCGCGCGGTGACTTCACCGCCGTTGACGTAGTCGCCGCCGTCCCCACCGTCGAGCGTGTCGGCGCCGCCGTTGCCGAGGATGATGTCCCCGCCCCCACCGCCGTAGATCGCCTGTGCCGCCGGGGTGCCGATGAAGTAATCCGAGAAGGGGGTGCCGATGAACGTCTCGAAGTTGGCGGCTTCGACTTCGTCGACGCCGCCGCCGAACGGGGCGAGCCCGTTGTTCGCGTTCAGGCCGGTGGCGCCGAGGTCCATTCTGAGGCCGCGCTCGCCGCCTTCGGAAGGGAAGCTCCCGAACCCGGTGGGCCCGGTGCCGCCGAAGCCGGGGGTGATCCCGGTCGAGTAGCTGAGCGTGTCGGTGCCGCCGCCGGTGTCGAAGATGCGGTCGATAGTCGAGTCGCCGCGGACGTAGTCGTCGCCTTCTTCGCCGTCGATCGAGTCGGCGCCGAAGCCGCCGACCAGGCGGTCGTTGCCCGGGCCGCCGCGCAGCAGGTCGTCGCCGATCCCGCCGAAGAGCTGGTCGTCGCCGGGACCGCCGAGCAGGGTGTCGTTGCCGCGCTGGCCGAAGACGACGTCGTTGCCGGGGCCGCCTTCGAAGGTCTGGCTGCCGACGCCGAGGAACTCGCAGCTTTCCGGGCAGGGAGCCGAGGCCCTGATCGGCGCCGCGACGATCGTGTCGTTGCCGCCGCCCCCCTTGACGTCTTCGACCCCAGCCGGGGCGACGATCAGGTCCGAGCAGGGCGTGCCGTAGGTGGTGTCGCCGACCCTGATCGGCCCTTCCGCACAAGTCGGCGTGGCGTCGGCAGCTACTGCGCAAGCTGACCAAGAGAGGAAAGCGAGCAGACCGAGAAGCAGGAACCCCCACGAGAGACGCATGCCCTCTGAATACCCGGGGCCAACCGTTCGATTCGGCGGGGGAGGGGTGGCCCCCTCCAGACACTCAACCGCGAGCCATTGGCGAGCGGTGTCTGGAGGGGGTCACCCTTCCCCCGCCCAGCCAAGCCCACTCAGCTCTTGGCCACCTCGAGCCGAATCTCCTTGCCCTTGAGCCTGGTCCCGTCGAGGTACTCGACGGTGCGCTCGGCCGCGTCGGGATCGACCTCGACGAAGGAGAAGCGGTGGAGGACGCGGACGTCGTGGACGGCCTCGTCGGGCAGGACCGCGCCCTCGCGCAGGGCCCAGCGCAGGTCCTCCTCGTCGATGCCGCTGCGCTCGCCGCGGTTGACGAAGAGCTTGACCGTCTTCGCCTTCGCCTCCTCGGCCGAATCGCCGCGATCGCCGTTGGCGGCCGCGGGGGCCCGCTCGCGCTCGCGCCGCTCCCCACGCTCGCGCTGACGGCGCCGCGGCCGCGGCGCGTGCTCGAGCCGCTCCTCGGGCGTCTCCCACTCGCCGATCGTGGTGTTGACGTCGCGTTCGATCCGGGCGATCTCGTCCTTCTGGTCGGGCGTCACGAACGTGATCGCGCGGCCCGTCCGCCCGACCCGCCCGGTGCGCCCGATCCGGTGCACGTAGGTCTCCGAGGAGTTCGGCACGTCGTAGTTGATGACGTGGGTGACGTGCTCGACGTCGAGCCCGCGGGCGGCGATGTCGGTTGCCACCAGCAGCCTCACGCGGTGGTCCTTGAAGGAGATCATCACCCCGTCGCGGACCCCCTGGCTGAGGTCGCCGTGGAGCGCCTTCACGTCGAGCCCTTTGTCCTTCAGCGTCCGCTCCAGCTTCGAAGCACCGATTTTGGTCCGGGTGAAGATGATCGCCTGCTCGGGTTCTTCGGTCTTCAGCAGCTCGACCAGGCGCGCCGCCTTCTGCTTGGCCGGCACCTCGACGTAGGCCTGCTGGATCGCGTCGACGGTCAGCGTCTTCGGCGTGATCCGGATCGTCGTCGGGTCGTACATGTAGCCCTCGGCGAGCTTCTTGATCGGCGGCGGCATCGTCGCCGAGAAGAGCGCCGTCTGGCGCCCGCTCGGGCACATCCGCAGGATCTTCTCGACGTCGTCGATGAAGCCGAGGTCGAGCATCTCGTCGGCCTCGTCGAGGACGACGTAGCGGGCCGCGGTGAGGACCAGCGAGCGCCGCGACATCAAGTCCATCATCCGGCCGACGGTGGCGACGACGACGTGGGCGCCGGAGCGCAGCTGCGACTGCTGCGAGCGGATCGGGGCGCCGCCAAAGACGGCGACGATCTCGATCGGCAGGTGCTCGGCGTAAGCGCGCAGCGCCTGCGTCACCTGGATGCAGAGCTCGCGGGTCGGGGTGAGGACGATCGCCTGGACCTCGTCGTTCTCGGGGTCGAGGTACTGCAGCAGCGGCAACCCGAAGGCGGCGGTCTTGCCGGTCCCGGTCTGCGCCTGGCCGATCACGTCGTGGCCGGCGAGCAGCTCGGGGATCGCCTGCTCCTGGATCGGCGTCGGCTCTTCGAAGCCGAGCTCGTCCAGCGCCTGCTGGATGTCGGGCGAGAGGCCGAGGTCTTTGAAAGCGGTCACCAGGTTCTGTTTAAGACGAGGGGTCCAAGAGGAGCTTGCCGGTCGTGCGGCGGGCGATCAGGTCTTCGTGCGCCCGCGCCGCCTCGGAGAGCGGATAGATCTCTCCGATCGTAACCGTCAGCTCACCGGCGGCGATCGCCGCGAGAAGGTCCTGGATCATCGGGCCCAGCAGGTCCGGCCGGCCCAGCAGGTGGGCGAGCCAGAAGCCGATCACCGACTTCGAGCCGCGCAGCAGCGAGGCGGTCGAGAGCTGGCGCTGCTCGCGCGAGGCGATGCCGAAGACGACCATCCGCCCCAGTGGCGCCAGGACGCCCATCTCGGCATCGAAGGCCTCACCGCCGCTCATGTGGAGGACCGCGTCGACGCGCTTGCCCTCGTTTGCCTCGCGGATCGCCGCCCCGAGGTCCTCTGCGCGGCTGTCGACGGTGGCGTCGGCGCCCAGGTTGCGGACCAGCTCGCGCTTCTCCTCGCTGGAGGCGAGCCCGATCACCTTCGCCCCGGCCCGCTTGGCCAGCTGCACCGCGAGCGTGCCGGTGCCGCCGCCGGCGGCCTCGACGACGATCGTCTCCCCCGGCTCGATCCGGGCGCAGCGGTGGACCAGCGCCATCGCCGTCAGTCCCTGCAGGAGGCCGCCGGCGCCCTGGTCGTAATCGACCCCGTCCGGCAGCTCGATCAGCTGCGACTGCGGCACCGCGACCTTCTCGGCGTAGCCGCCGCTGCCCAGCAGGGCGACGACGCGGCGGCCGTCGTTGGTCTGGCCGCTGACCTCGGCCCCCGGGATCAGCGGCAGGGTCTGCTCGGCGAGGTAGTCGTTGCGGGAGGCGTGCGTGTCGGCGAAGTTGACGCCGCTGCGCTTCACGTTGACGACGATCTCAGCCAGCTTCGGAGAGGGGTCCGGCACCTCGACGTACCGGAGCACCTCGGGCCCGCCGAACTCCTCGATCTGGATCGCTTTCATCGGACGCGGAGTCTCGCAGGGTAGGCGCTAGGCTGCCGTGCGGATGGCGCTCACGGTTGTCGGATCAATCGCCTTCGACTCGGTCAAGACCCCGTTCGGGGAGCGCGAGCGGATGCTCGGCGGCACCGCCGTCCACTTCAGCCTCGCCGCCAGCTTCTTCACCGAGGTGCGGCCCGTCGGGCCGGTCGGCGAGGACTTCGGCCCCGAGCATTTCGAGGTGCTCGAAGGCCGGGGGGTGGTCACCGACGACATCGAGCGGGTCGAGGGCGGCCGCTCCTTCTTCTGGCGCGGACGCTACGAGTACGACCTCAACGTCGCCCACACCGAGGACACCCGGCTCGGGGTCTTCGCCGAGTTCGAGCCGAAGCTCTCCCCCGCCTCGCAAGCGGCCGACACCCTCTTCCTCGCCAACATCCAGCCCGACCTGCAGCGCCAGGTGCGCGGCCTCTGCACCGCGGCGCGGCTCAGCGGCCTGGACTCGATGAACCTCTGGATCGAGACCGCCAGGGACTCGCTGATCGCGGCGATCGGCGAGGTCGACTGCCTGATCGTCAACGACGCCGAGATCCGCCAGCTGACCGGCGAGTCCAACCTCGCCCGCGCCTCCCGGGCGGTGATGGCGATGGGTCCGCGCGCGGTGATCGCCAAGCAGGGCGAGTACGGCGCCGCGCTCTTCACCGAGGAGGGGTTCTTCGCGCTGCCCGGTTTCCCGCTGGAGGACGTGCGCGATCCCACCGGTGCCGGCGACAGCTTCGCCGGCGGCTTCTTCGGCTACCTCGACGGCGTCGAGGGCGAGCTGCATGACACCGAGCTGCGGCGGGCGATGGGCTACGGCACCGTGCTGGCCTCCTTCAACGTCGAGGAGTTCGGGACCGAGCGGGTGGCGCGGCTGACCCGGGAGGAGATCGAGGAGCGCTTCGAGCGCCTGCGGGGGATGACGCAGTTCGAGAGCCCGGCGGCTCGCACCCCCTAGACTTGGTCGCTCCACGAATCCAGTCTCAGAAGGAGGGGCGATGGCCACCGAGCAGCAGACCCAGGACCAGAACGCCGGCGTCGCCAACGCCTCCACCGACGGCGGCAGCAGCGGCAAAGACTCGCTGACCGTCACCGACAACCGCACCGGCAAGACCTACGAGCTGCCGATCTCAGACGGCACGGTGCGGGCGATGGACCTGCGCCAGATCAAAGTCGACGAGGACGAATTCGGGATGCTGGCCTACGACCCGGCCTTCACCAACACCGCCTCCTGCCGCTCGGCGATCACCTACATCGACGGCGCCGCCGGCGTCCTCGAACACCGCGGCTACTCGATCGAGCAGCTCTGCGAGAAATCGACCTTCCTCGAGGTCGCCTACCTGCTGATCTTCGGCCAGCTGCCGACCGCCGCCCAGCTCGACCGCTGGACCTTCGACATCACCCACCACACCTTCGTCCACGAGGACCTCAAGCACCTCTTCGAGGGCTTCCGCTACGACGCCCATCCGATGGGGATGCTGCTCGCCGGCGTCGGCGCCCTCTCGACCTTCTACCCGGGCGCGAAGCAGATCGGCGATCCCGAAGAGCGCTACATGGCCGCGGTGCGGCTGATCGCCAAGGTGCCGACCCTCGCCGCCTTCTCCTACCGCCACAACCTGGGGCTGCCCTACGTCTACCCGGACAACGACCTCAGCTTCGCCGAGAACTTCCTCTCGATGATGTTCAAGAAGACCGAAACGAAGCACGTACCGAAGCAGGCGCTGACGAAGGCGCTCGACGTCCTCTTCATCCTCCACGCCGACCACGAACAGAACTGCTCGACCAACGCCGTGCGCGGGGTCGGCTCCTCCGACGTCGATCCGTACTCGGCGGTCGCGGCCGGGGTCGCGGCGCTCTACGGGCCGCTGCACGGCGGCGCCAACGAGGCGGTGCTGCGGATGCTGCGGCGGATCGAGTCGCCGGAGAACATCCCCGACTTCCTCGAGCGGGTGAAGCAGCGCGAGGAGAAACTGATGGGCTTCGGCCACCGCGTGTACAAGAACTACGACCCGCGGGCGCGGATCATCCAGCAGCACATGGACGAAGTCTTCGAGGCGACCGAGTACAACTCGCTGGTCGAGATCGCCCGCGAGCTGGAGAAACATGCCCTCGACGACGAGTACTTCACCTCGCGCAAGCTCTACCCGAACGTCGACTTCTACTCGGGGATCATCTACGAGGCGATGGAGATCCCGACCGACATGTTCACGGTCATCTTCGCCATTCCCCGCACCGCCGGCTGGGTCGCCCAGTGGATGGAGATGCAGGAAGACCCGGAGAAGAAAATCGCCCGGCCGCGGCAGATCTATACCGGTGAGCGTGAGCTGGAGTACGTGGCGGTTGCGGACCGCGAGGGTCCGGAGAAAATCACCGGGCCGCCGGCGCGGCGGCCCAAACGGCCTCGACGAGGGGCCTGAGACTCGGCAGGTCTGCGGTTGGGCGAGGGTCGGGTGTCCCCCCCAGACACCGCTCGCTATGGCTCGCGGTTGAGTGTCTGGGGAGGGACACCCGACCCTCGCTGTCACGGCATTAGGCTGAGGCTCATGTCCCGTCCTTGGAAGCTGACCGTGAGATGCGGCTCCGATGTGGAGCATGAGCAGTTCGAGGGGCTCGATGAGGCAGTTGAAGCCATGCGGGAGCGGGCTTTGGCTATTCGGAGCGAGGGGCCGGCGCGGCCTGTCAGGTCGCTCCGGGACTACGAGCCGGGGGACCAGGTGCAGGCGCGGCTGCAGCTGAGCGGGCGCGGGCGGTTCCGCAAGCCGAGCGCGGGGGTTGACGTGCGCGGCGACGGCACGTTCGTGCCGTTCCGGGGCGGGGTGGTGCGGGAGGAGCTCGACCCGACCCACCACGACACGCCGTTCGACCTGGTGCGGGAGACTTTGCTGGCGGAGGAACGATGAGCGGAACCGAGAGCGAGATCCCGAAAGGCAGTTACGCCGCCGGCGAGCGGGTGAAGCTCCCGGCCGGCGCCGAACCGCCTTTCACCGTCTTCATCAACGGGGTCGAGCAGAGTCCGGAGAGCTACCGGCCCGAAGCCGGCGAGATCGTCTTCGACCGCCCGATCGTCAAGGAGAAGGTCGGGACCGGGCGCTGGCTGGCGATGTACCTCGGCCTGTTCGGGACCTACCGCAAGAACGAGACGATCGACCTCCAGTTCAGCAGAGGCGGCAAGGTCGAACTGCGCTCCGACCTGCCGGTGATCCCCTACGCCGAGGGCGAGGGGCCGGAAGCCTGATCGGCATGGAGATCGGCTTCCTCCTCCTCTGCGATCACAGCGAGGCCGTCAACGGCAAGCTCTACCTGACCGGCGGCGGCTGGAACGTCCTCCGCCTGCCCGAGCTGCCGCATGAGTGGTCCTTCTCGATCGGCCTCGGCATCGACGTCGCCTACCACGAGACCAACGACCCCCACGAGCTGGTCGTCTCCGTCCAGGACCCCGACGGCGTCGAGCTCGGCGACGGCCTCACCGCCAACTTCGAGACCGGCCGGCCCCCCGGCCTCCCCCAGGGCCAGGAGCAGCGCCTGGTGATGTCGATCGCCGCCACCGCCACCTTCGCCACCCCGGGCCCCCACGCCGCCGTCGTCCAGATCAACGGCGAGGAGCTGGCCCGGTCCCGCTTCTACCTGATGGAGGGCGGCGGGCCCGAGGTCGAGCTCGGCTAGTTGAACACGTAGAGCAGCAGGAAGGCGATCACGGCGAAGGCGACGAGGGCGCCCTGGATGCCGCGGTCGCCGGCGATGATGCCGGACATCGAGCGGTCGTCGTTGCGGTCGTAGATCAGGTAGAGGTAGCGGAAGATCGCGTAGACGACGGGCGGGATCGTCAGCATCATCTGATTGCCGATGATCGGCGAGTTGACGGTGTAGATCGCGTAGCTGATCACGGTGCCGGTGGTGACCAGGGAGACCATCTGGTCGAGGAAGGGCAGCGAGTAGTGCTCGAGGACGGGCCGGGTCGAGGTGCCTTCGTGCAGCTCGGAAACAGCCTCCTGGCGGCGCTTGGTGAAGCCGAGGAAGGCGGCGAGCATGCCGGTGCAGAGCAGCAGCCACTCGGAGGCGTGGGCTTCGACGGCGCTGGCGCCGGCGGCGACGCGGAGGATGAAGAGGCCCGCGAGCGTCATCACGTCGATGATCACGAGCTGCTTGAGGCCGAGGCTGTAGGCGATCTGGGCGATCCCGTAGCCGACCACCATCAGGCCGACCTGCCAGTTGACGGTGAAGGCGAGCGCGATTGCGACGACGGCGAGCCCGGGCGCGATCGTCATCGCCGTGCGCTCGGAGAGCTCCCGGGCGGCGAGCGGACGGAAGCGCTTCTTCGGGTGCTTGCGGTCGAGCTCGACGTCGAGCAGGTCGTTGACGTAATAGCCGGCGCTGGAGATCAGGCAGAAGGCGACGAAGGTGACGAACGCCTCGAAGACGTCATGACCGTGGCTGAACTTGCCGGAGAAGAGCAGCCCGGCGAAGACGAAGACGTTTTTGATCCACTCTTTCGGCCGCCCGAGCTTGATCGCCGCCCGCAGCGGCGAGCGCCGCGGCACCACTTCGCCGGTCTCCGGCTCGTGCGAGTGGCTTGACTCGATCGGCACGGTGGGCTGTTCGGAGGTGATCGTTTCCATCGAGGGGCGCGGCTCGGGCACGTCTATCAGTTACCCGGCCGGGAATCGGAGTCGCAGAAGGGTAGCGCCGGCCGCAGTCAGTCCCGGTCCCGATTCGGCTCCTGGGCGGCTTCGAGTGCCTCTACGTCCTCCCGGTCGCGCGGCCGCTCACTGGCCCGCTTCATCTCGATCAGGTGCTCGAGCGAGCAGACGCGAACCACCAAACCATCAAGGTCGACGGCTTTTGCCTGCGCGTCCAGCTCCTCGAACCGCGGCACCTGTGGGAGCCCCTGAAGGACGTCGATCTGGCCGAGTTCCGTGTGGACGAAGGTCCGCAGAAAGGTCGAGATCGCGCCCGAGTCCAGTAGTCGTCCCCCCACGTCGACCTTTCCGCCCAGGTCTCTGAGGAGCTCCTCCAGTCGTTCCAGGTTCCCCCGGTCGGGATCGGGAACGACATCGACGTCCCGCGTCCCTCGCAGATAGCCCCACGCATTGACGGCCAGGCCGCCGACGAGGACGAAGTGCACGTCCGCCTCGATCAGCCGCTCGAGCAACTCACGCAGGCGCAGTGGGGCCTCGTTCAACTGCGCTTGGCGCTCCCGTTGAAGGTGGAAAGGAATTCGCTGAGAGCAAGGCCCTCGGCGAGGTTGATCGCGAGCGGGCGGCGCCCGTCTTCGCGCAGCTGGCGGCGGCGCGATTCCTCGTTCGCGCGCCATGGGTCCCTATGCCGCAGAACGAGCTCCGGCTTGGCAGGTGGCATGAGCAAAGGGTAGTCAGGGATCGATGAGCACGCCGGGATTCAGCGTGCCGGCAGGATCGAGCTCGGCCTTGGCGGCGCGGAGGGCGGCGGCGAACGGGGCCGGACGCTGGCGGTCGTACCAGGGTCGGTGGTCGCGTCCGACGGCGTGATGGTGGGTGATGGTGCCGCCGGCGCCGACGATTGCCTCGGAGACCGCGGCCTTGATCTCGTCCCACTGCTCGACCTCGCCGCCGCGGATCGCGGGCGCGAGAACGGTGAAGTAGGGGGCGACGCCGTCAGGGTAGACGTGGGTGAAGCGGCAGCTGACGCGGGGCGAGCCGGGGCCCTCGGCGGAGACGCCGCTGATCTCGGAGACGGCGCGGCGGGTCGTCTCCATCAGCGCCGCGTGGAAATCTTCGAATCGATCCCAGGTGATCGCCGTCTCAAAGGTCTCGGAGAGGACGCCGCAGGCGACGAAGGTGTCGCGCAGGTACGGCGCCAGCAGGAAGGCCCCGCGCCAGCTGTCCACGGGCCGATCAGTCGAATCCGCTCTGCCGACGGGCCGATTGGACTGGCCCGGCGAGACACTTCGGCCCGTCGGCGGATGGGGTTGGTCTTTTCGGCCCGTCGGCGAGGTGGTGCGCAGGTCTCCCGGGGTGCCGCCGTGTTCGCGGGCGATCGAGAGCGCCTGATCCATCGGACCGTCGACCGGGTGGTGGCCGGACTCGAAGCCGAGGAGCAGGAGGTGGCTCCTGCCGCTGCCGGCGCCGGTGAAGCCGGCCTCCTCGGCGTCGAGGAGACGGCAGTTCGAGGGGTGAAGGCCGGATTGGGCGATCTCCCGCACCGCCTCGACCGCGGCGCCGAAGTCGTCGAACGCAACGCCGACCGAGGCCTTGAAATCGGGCCGCGGGCGGACCCGCACCCAGGCCTCCGCGATCACGCCGAGGATCCCCTCCGATCCGATCAGCATCCGGTCCGGCGAGGGGCCCGCTCCCGAAGCCGGCAGCCGCCGGCTCTGCCAGGCCCCGCGGGGGGTGAGCGCCCGCACCGACTCGATCAGGTCGTCGATATGCGTCTCCAGCGTGGCGAAATGGCCGCCCGCCCTGGTGGCGATCCAGCCGCCCAGGGTCGAGTACTCGAACGACTGGGGAAAGTGACGGAGGGTGAGACCGTGCTCGCGCAGCTGATCCTCCAGCCCCGGGCCGGTCGCCCCGGCCTGGATCCGCGCCGACAGCGAGACCGGATCGACCTCCAACACCCGGTTCAGCCGCCGCAGGTCCAACGAGACCGCCGCCCGTTCCCCCAGCCGCGGCTCAACCCCGCCGACCACGCTCGTCCCGCCCCCGAACGGAACAACCGCCGCCCCCTCGGCCTCCGCCCAGCTCAACACTGCCTCGATCTCCGACTCATCCTGTGGGAAGGCAACGAGGTCCGGCGGATTCTCGAACCGCCCGTAGAACCCTCGCACCACGTCCCGATAGGCCTTCCCCAAAGCATGAGCCGTCCGCTCGTAGTGATCGTCCGAGAACAGGTCCCCAAACCCGCTCGGCTTCTTCAACCGCGGCGCCCGCAGCTCCACCTCCTCCAGAGGCACAGGCCTCTCCACCTCGCCCCCGAACCCGAGCCGCGCCCGAATCCCTTCCGCCGCCTCCCGCAGTTGCGTAGCGGAAGGCGCCTGGTCCTCGTACCCCCACCCCCAGTGCTTGAGGCGACGCCCGGTCACCAGCCCAACCTACCTCCGGACGGGTCCTGCGCCAGGAACTACCAGTGCACGCCTTTCATCAGGTGAGCGAAGGCGACGGCCTCGGTCGACGGCGGCTTGTCCCGCGCCTCGTCCTTCTTCCCCTTCGCCGCCTGCGAATCGGGGAAGAGCTTGTAGGCGGTGTTGAGGATCGAATCGCTTGCTTTCGGCGCCACCGCGTAGACCAGCTCGCCGAAGTTGCCGAGGCGGGTGGCGACCTTCTTCGGCCGCCGGATCATCGCCCCCGTGATCATCTCCGCCGCCTCCTCGGGGGTGATCGCCGGGAACATGTCGTACATCCGCGTCGGCGCGATCATCGGCGTCCGCACCAGCGGCATGTGGATCGTCGTGATGTGGACGTCGTCTTCGACCACCTCGGAGGCGATCACCCGGCTGAACGCATCCAGCGCCGCCTTCGAGGCGACGTAGGCCGAGAAGCGCGGCGGGTTGGTCTGCGTCCCGATCGAGCTGATGTTGATGATGTGGCCGCCCTTGCGCGCCCGCATCGCCGGCAGCAGGGCGAGGATCAGCCGCACCGAGCCCAGGTAGTTGAGCTGGATCGTGCGCTCGAAGTCGTGGAAGCGGTCGTAGGAGAGGGCGATCGAACGGCGGATCGAGCGCCCGGCGTTGTTGACGAGGATGTCGACGTGGCCGTGGTAGGCCAGCACCTCCTCGGCCATCCGCTCGATGTCGTCCATGTCGGCGAGGTCGCACTGGTGGATGTGGGCGGTGCCGCCGCCGGCGACGATCTCTTCCTTGGTCTCTTCCAGCTTGTCGAGCGAGCGGGCGACCAGGAGCACGGTCGCCCCCGCGTCGGCGACCTTGACCGCGGTGGCCTTGCCGATCCCCGACGAGGCGCCGGTGATGAGGACGATCTTGCCCCGCACGGCCGCCGAGAGCGAGCGGTCCCTGAACAGGTCGGGGTCCAGGTTGCGCTCCCAGTAGTCCCAGACCCGCGTCGCGTAGCTCTCCAGCGGCGGCACCTCGATCCCCGACCCCTTCAGCGCCTTCTGCGCCTGGGTGGAGTCGAAGCTGGTCGGGTAGTCGACGTAGGCGAGGACCTCCGGCGGCAGGCCGAGCTGGTTCAGCGCCGCCTTCGCCGCTCGCCGGGCGGGGGGCAGCAGCCGCAGCGCCGTCCGCACCGCCCCCGTCGCCGGCTCGGTCACGTCGGTGTCGAGCCGCACCGCCATCTGCGGCGCGTCGGCCGCGCGCGCGAAGATGTTGATCACCTCGCCGGCCGTGTGCGGGTCGGGGTCGGTGAGATGGAAGGCGCGGCCGTTCAGCCGCGGCTTGTGGGCGATGTGATCGATCGCCGCGGCGACGTAGTCGACCGGGACGATGTTGATCTCGCCGCCTTCGATCCCGACCGTCGGCAGCCACGACGGCATCCGCCGCAGCCGCTGCAGGGTCTTGAAGAAGTAGTAGGGGCCGTCGATCTTGTCGATCTCCCCCGTGCGGGAATCGCCGACCACGATCCCCGGCCGGTAGACGCGCCAGGGCCGCCGGCACTCGTCGCGGACCAGCCGCTCGGACTCGTGCTTGGTGCGGAAGTAGGGGTTGTTGTCGAGCCGTTCGGCCTCGTCGAACATCTCCTCGGTCCAGACGCCCTTGTAGAGGCCGGCGGCGGCGATCGAGCTGACGACGTGGAAGCAGCCGGCCTCGACCGCGTGCGCGAGCTCGATCGCGTGGCGCGTTCCCTCCACGTTCGCCACCTCCTGCGTCTCCGCGTCGGCGGTGATGTCGTAGACCGCCGCCAGGTGGAAGAAGTGCTCGATCTCCCCCCGCATCGTCAGCAGGTCCTCCTCGGAGACGCCGAGGCCGGGCTGCGAGAGGTCGCCGGTGACCGGCACGATCCGCGCCCCGTCGGCGCCGAGGCCGGTGCGCAGCTCCTCCAGGCGCCCGCGCGACCCCGCCCGTACCAGGGCGTAGACGGTTCCCTCGCGCTGCAGCAGCTTCTCGACCAGGTTGCGGCCGATGAACCCGGTGGCGCCGGTGACGAAGTAGCTCATCGCCTTGCAGGGTATCTACCTTGAGGTCCCCGTAAACCTCTTTCCTTAGACTGCAAACAAGAGATGCCCGAGACGGCCACCGTGCAGATCCCCATGCCCGAGATGGGCGAGTCGGTGACCGAGGGCATCGTCCTCGAGTGGCACGTCGCCGAGGGCGACGCGGTCAAGGAGGGCGACACGATCGTCGAGGTCTCCACCGACAAGGTCGACGCCGAGGTGCCGGCGCCGATGGACGGGGTGATCACCAGGATCGTCGCGCAGGTGGACGACGAGGTTCCGGTTGGGGCGCCGCTTGCAGAGATGGAAGCGGGATCCGGTGAGGGACCGGGCGCTGAGGGCGCGGGTCCTGTCTCCGATACGTCCCCCGCGCCTACCGGCGCGGGTCCCGCATCGTCGCCACCCGCGCCAGATTCGGGTACTGCCTCCCAGGGTTCGAACGGATCAGGCAACGGCTCGGACGCCGGTGTGAAAGCTACGCCCGTTGCGCGGAGGGTTGCGGAAGCCACCGGTGTCGATCTTGCTTCGGTTAGAGGGAGTGGCCCCGGGTCGAAGGTCACCAAGGAGGACGTGATCGCAGCCGCCGACGGAGGCGGCAACGGCGCTGCCGCTGTGGCGCCCGCCCAGGGCGAGGCGAAGCAGCTGCGCGGGGCGGCGGCGATGCTCGCCAACGCGATGGACGAGAGCCGGGCCGTGCCCACGGCCACCTCGTTCCGGACGATCGCGGTCGACACGCTGGATGCGAAGCGGAAGGCGATCAACTCGGTGCTGAAGGACCGGGGGCTGAAGGTCTCCTTCACCCACCTGGTCGCCTGGGCGATCGTGCGGGCGGCCAAGGACTTCCCGGTGATGGTCCGCGTCTTCGCCGAGCAGGACGGCAAGCCGTTTGCGATCGAGGGCAGCCCGGTCAACCTCGGGATCGCCGTCGACGTCGAGAAAAAGGACGGCTCCCACAGCCTCATGGTGCCGGCGATCAAGGGCGCCGACGGGCTCGACTTCGCCGGCTTCCACACCCGCTACGAGGAGCTGATCGCCAAGACGCGCGAGAACAAGCTCTCCGCCGACGACTTCCAGGGCACCAACGTCAGCCTCACCAACCCGGGTGGAATCGGGACCGTCGCCTCGGTGCCGCGCCTGCTCGCCGGCCAGAGCGCGATCATCGCCACCGGCTCGATCGCCTATCCGCCCGAGTGGGCCCACGCCTCCCCGGACCGGATCAGGCAGCTCGGCGTCTCGAAAGTGATGACGCTGACCTCGACCTACGACCACCGGGTGATCCAGGGGGCCGAGTCGGGCGCCTTCCTGCGCCGGATCGAGCAGCTGCTGCAGGGCGAGGACGAGTTCTACGAGTCGGTCGCCGCCGAGCTCGGCTTCGACGACCCCTCCGCGGTCACCAAGGCCCACCCGGCCTCCGCCTCGGCGCCCCCCCTGAGCGCCGCCGCGCCCAGCGCCGAGGTGGCGACGGCGCCCGGCGGCCAGATCGACGAAGAGCTGCTGCAGGGGGTCCAGGCGGCGACCTCGCTGCTGAAGGCCTACCGCACCCACGGCCACCTCGCCGCCCACCTCGACCCGCTCGGCTCGGAGCCGAAGGGCGATCCGGCGCTGCAGCCGGAGAACGTCAACCTCACCCCGGAGCTGATGGCGAGGATTCCGGCCTCGATCCTGCGGATCGGGGTTCCCGGCGAGACCCTGCTGGAGGCGCTGCCGCGGATGCGCGACGCCTACTGCAGCACGATCGGCTACCAGGTCGAGCACCTCTCCTCGCACCAGCAGCGGATCTGGCTGCGGGAAATGATCGAGACCGGCGCCCACCGGCAGCCGCTCGACGAGGGGGAGAAGAAGCGCCTGCTGAACCGGCTGATCGAGGTCTTCCAGTTCGAGCGCTTCCTCGAGAAAGCGTATTTGGGGCAGAAGATGTTCTCGATCGAGGGGCTCGACGTGATCGTGCCGATGCTCGACGAGGCGGTGACGCTGTCGCAGCGGGCCGGGGCCGAGGAGGTCGTGTTCGGGATGGCGCACCGCGGCCGGCTCAGCGTCCTCGCCCACAACCTCGGCCGCCCGGTCGAGTCGATCCTCGCCGAGTTCGAGGGCTCGAAGCAGATCGACGCGGTGAAGGCGGTCGCGGCGATCCCCCACGGCGGCACCGGCGACGTCAAGTACCACTACGGCCACCGCGGGATCTACGAGACCGCCGGGGGCGAGAAGATCTCGGTCCGCCTCTACCCCAACCCGAGCCACCTCGAGTTCGTCGACCCGGTCGTCACCGGCGGCGCCCGCTACCTGCAGTCCGACGCCGACGGGCCGAACCTCACCCACGACCCGAAGCGGGCGGTGCCGGTGCTCCTGCACGGCGACGCCGCCTTCCCCGCCCAGGGCGTGGTCGCCGAGACGCTCAACCTGCAGTCGCTTCCCGGCTACACGACCGGCGGCACGATCCACCTGATCCAGAACAACCAGGTGGGATTCACCACCGACCCCGACGAGGCACGCTCCACCCCCTACGCCGCCGACATGGCGAAGGGCTTCAACGTGCCGATCATCCACGTCAACGCCGACGACGCCGAGGCCTGCGTCGCCGCGGTCCGCCTGGCGATGGCCTACCGCGACCGCTGGTGCCGGGACATCGTCATCGACGTGATCGGCTACCGGCGCTACGGCCACAACGAGACCGACGAGCCCGCCTACACCCAGCCGACGATGGCGGCGAAGATCAAGTCGCACCCGCCGGTCTCGGAGATCTACGCCGAGAAGCTGATCGGGGAGGGCGCGGTCTCGGCCGAGGAGGTCGGCCGCGTCTCCGACGGGCGCCACAGCCAGATGTCGCAGGCGCTGAAGGGCCTGCGCGAGAAGATGGAGGCGGGGGAGTACCAGGACCCGACCGTGGCCGGCACCACCAGCACCGGCGAACTGCTCGACCGCACCGCCAGCCCGCCCGTCCACACCGCGGTCGCAGCCGAGAAGCTGCGCCGGCTGAACGAGGAGCTGCTGAAGACCCCCGAGGGATTCAACGTCCACCGCAAGCTGCGCCGGCCGCTGTCGCGGCGGACCGAGGCGCTCGAGCAAGGGGGAATCGACTTCGGCCAGGCGGAGGCCCTCGCCTTCGCCTCGCTGCTGACCGACGGCGTCCACATCCGCCTCACCGGCCAGGACACCGAGCGCGGCACCTTCTCCCACCGCCACCTCGTCCTCCACGACGAGAACACCGGCCTCAAGTACACGCCGATCCAGAACCTCGCGGACGCCTCGGCGCCGTTCGAGCTCTACAACAGCCCCCTCTCGGAGACCGCCTGCCTCGGCTTCGAGTACGGCTACTCGGCGGCGAACCCGAGCGCCCTGGTCCTCTGGGAGGCCCAGTTCGGCGACTTCGCCAACGCCGGCCAGGTGATCATCGACAGCTTCATCGTCGCCGGAGAGTCGAAGTGGGGCCAGACCAGCCGCCTCAGCCTGCTGCTCCCACACGGCTACGAGGGGTCTGGCCCGGAGCACTCGAGCGCCCGCATCGAGCGCTTCCTCGCCCTCGGCGCCGAGGGGAACATCCGCATCGCCAATCCCACCACCGCCGCTCAGTACTTCCACCTGCTCCGTCGCCAGGCGCTGATCAAGAAGCCGCGGCCGCTGATCGTCTTCACCCCGAAGGGGCTGCTGCGCCTCGACCGCGCCACCGCCCGGCTCGAGGAGCTGACCGAGGGGGAACTGCAGTTCATCCTCGACGACCCGCGGGCGCAGGAGAGCAGGGAGAAGGTCGAGCGCCTCGTCCTCTGCACCGGCAAGGTCTATTACGACATGGACGCGAGCGAGCGCCGCGAGGGCGCCGAGAACGTGGCCATCGCCAGGGTCGAGGTGCTCTACCCGTTCGCCAAGGAACAGCTGGAGCGGGTGATCGCCTCCTATCCCAACCTGAAGGAGATCGCCTGGGTGCAGGAGGAGCCGCGCAACATGGGCGCCTGGAAGGTGATGTCACGGCGCATGCCCGACGTCCTGCCCGAGGGGGTCACCCTCACCTACATCGGCCGCCAGGGCCGCGCCAGCCCGGGCGAGGGCTACTCCGGGGCGCACGCGCGCGAGCAGGAGCGGATCGTGCTCACCGCCCTCACCCCCGGCGCCTAGATGGCGCGGCGACCGTTCGAAAAGCCGGTCCCGGGCGAGCTCTTCGCCCGGGTCAAGCTGCTCTCCTACGTCGAGCTGGCGATCTTCAGCGCCCTGATCGCCTTCTGGCTGCTGCCCGGCTTCGAAACCGAGACGATGCTGTTCGGCTGGGCGCACGGGCTTGGCTTCGTCGTCCTCTGCGCGGCGATCTGGATCGCCTGCATCCGCAAGCAGGCCCCCTACACGCTGCTCGCCGCCACCCTCACCCCCGTCGGGCCGGTCGGCAGCGTGATCGGGATCGAGCTGATCGAACGCAAGGGGTGGGGAATCGCGGAACGCCGGGGTTCGCAAACTCACGCGCCGCAAACCGCCTCAGAACGTGGCTAAAACGCTCGATCCGCCTTGACCGTGCAGGTTCGAGCCGCTATAGCTAATCCCTGACTGTTCCTCAGGGCAGTCCCGCCAGGGGGAACGGCCGCGTCGGCATCCCTCCCTGGCTACCGACGCGCAGGTGCAGCGAGGGTCGCGCGGACCCCCCTGCCTCCCGCGGCCCCGCTGCGCCTACTTGTTCAGTTTGCGCAGTACGGTTTGCAAGATACCGCCGTTTATGAAGTAGGTCACCTCGTTCGGGGTATCCAGCCTGACGGTCGCGTCGAACCGCTTCTCCGAGCCGTCGTCGGCGCGGGCGGTGACGGTCACTCGCTTCGCCCGGCCTTCTTCGAGGTCGCCGACGTCGTAGGTCTCGGCACCGGTGAGACCGAGGGAGGCCGCGGTCTCGCCGGCGGCGAACTGCAGCGGCAGCACCCCCATCCCGATCAGGTTGGAGCGGTGGATGCGCTCGAAGCTCTCGGCGATGACGGCGCGGACGCCGAGCAGCTTCGTCCCCTTCGCCGCCCAGTCGCGGGAGGAGCCGGAGCCGTACTCCTTGCCGGCCAGGACCACCAGCGGCACCCCTTCGGAGGCGTAGGCCACCGCCGCCTCGTAGATCGTCGTCTCCTTGCCGTCGGGGAAGTGGCGGGTGTAGCCGCCGGCTTTTTCGACCAGCTGGTTGCGGAGGCGGATGTTGGCGAAGGTGCCGCGGATCATCACCTCGTGGTTGCCCCGCCGCGATCCGTAGGAGTTGAAGTCCTTCACCTCGATCCCCTGCTCGGTCAGCCAGCGGCCGGCCGGGCTGTCGCGTTTGATCGCCCCGGCGGGCGAGATGTGGTCGGTGGTGATCGAGTCGCCGAGCAGCGCGAGAGCGCGGGCGCCGGCGATCGGCTCGACCCCGGGCGCCTCGGCGGGCATCTGCTCGAAGAAGCTGGGGCGGCGGACGTAGGTCGAGTCGGGCCAGGTGTAGCGGTCGCCGGAGGGGACCTCGACCGCGTTCCACATCTCGTCGCCGGCGAAAACCTCGGCGTAGTTGCGCTCGAACATCTCCGAGGCGACCGAGCTGCCGACCACCTGCTTGATCTCCTCGGCCGAGGGCCAGACGTCCCGCAGGAAGACCGGCTCGCCGTCTGACCCCTCCCCCAGCGGCTCCTCGGCGAGGTCGATGTCCATGCGCCCGGCGAGGGCGTAGGCGACCACAAGTGGCGGGCTCGCCAGGTAGTTCGCCTTGACGTCCTGGTTGATCCGGCCCTCGAAGTTGCGGTTGCCGGAGAGGACGGCGCAGACAGCCAGGTCCTTCTCGGCGACGGCCGCCGAGATCTCCGGCGCCAGCGGTCCCGAGTTGCCGATGCAGGTCGTGCAGCCGTAGCCGACGAGGTTGAACTGGAGGGCGTCGAGGTACTCGGTCAGCCCCGCCCGCTCGAGGTACTCGGTGACGACGGTCGAGCCGGGCGCCAGCGAGGTCTTCACCCAGGGCTTGCGGGCAAGCCCACGCTGGACCGCGTTGCGGGCGAGCAGCCCGGCGCCGACCATCACGCTCGGGTTCGAGGTATTGGTGCAGCTGGTGATCGCGGCGATGACGACGCGGCCGTGGTCGAGCTCGACGGCGGTCCCGTCCTCGAGGGTGACCGTGATCGCGTCTTCGGTCTTGACCGGCGCGGTCGCGGTGCCGCTGCGGGCGGGCCGGGGGCGGCTGCGCTCGTCGTCGTGGTCCTCGGCCGGCGGGTCGGAGGCGGGGAAGGACTCCTCGATCGCATGGTCGAGCCCATCGCCCAGTTCTTCGGCCGCCTCGGGGTCGAACTCGCACATCGCCTCCAGGAACGAATCCTTCGCTTCGGCGAGCGGCACCCGGTCCTGCGGCCGTTTCGGGCCGGCGAGGCTGGGGACGACGTCGCCGAGGTCGAGCTCCAGCAGATCGGAGAAGAGCGGGTCCTCGGCTTCCGCGTCGGCGAACATCCCCTGCTCGCGGGCGTAGGCGTCGACCAGCTCGATCGTCTCCGTCGGGCGGCCGGTGAGGTCGAGGTAGCGCAGCGTCTCGGCGTCGACCGGGAAGATCGCGCAGGTCGAGCCGAACTCCGGCGACATGTTGCCGAGGGTGGCGCGGTCGGCGAGGCCGAGGGTGGGCAGGCCGGGCCCGAAGAACTCGACGAACTTGGAGACGACGCCGCGCTCGCGCAGCATCTCGGTCACGGTGAGGACGAGGTCGGTCGCCGTCGCCCCCTCGGGCAGCTCCCCGGAGAGCTTGAAGCCGACGACCTGCGGCAGCAGCATCGAGATCGGCTGGCCCAGCATCGCCGCCTCGGCCTCGATCCCGCCGACGCCCCAGCCGAGGACGCCGAGGCCGTTGACCATCGTCGTGTGGGAGTCGGTCCCGACCAGGGTGTCGGGGTAAGCCTGCAGGGCGCCGTCGTTCTCGCGGCTGTAGACGACCTGCGCCAGGTACTCGAGGTTGACCTGGTGGCAGATGCCGGTCGCAGGCGGCACGACGCGGAAGTTGTCGAAGCTCTGCTGTCCCCACTTGAGGAACGAGTAGCGCTCGCGGTTGCGCTCGAAGTCGCGCTCGGCGTTGACCGCGAAGGCGCGCTCGTTGCCGAAGGCGTCGACCTGGACCGAGTGGTCGATCACGAGATCGACGTCGACCAGCGGGTTGATCGCGGCCGGGTCGCCGCCGATCTCCTCCATCGCGTCGCGCATCGCCGCCAGGTCGACGACCGCGGGGACGCCGGTGAAGTCCTGCATGAGGACGCGGGCGGGCTGGAACGGGATCTCGACGCTGGGATCGGCGGCGGCGTCCCAGGAGGCGATCGCCTCGACGTCGTCGGCGCTGACCGAGGTGCCGTCCTCGAGCCGCAGCACGTTCTCCAGCAGGACCTTGATCGAGTACGGCAGGCGGGCGACGTCGAAGCGGTCCTGCAGCGCGTCGAGCCGGAAGATCTCGTAGTCCCTGCCTCCCACCTGGAGGGTCGAACGGGCGCCGAAGGAATCGCTGCTCACGTATTCGAGTCTAAGGAAACAGCGGTATCGGCCGGCTCAGCGCTTGTCGGCGGAGTGGCCTTTGGCTATCGCTTCGGCTGATTTCTGGCCGGCGCTGCCGCTCTGGGCTTTGACGCCCAGGGCGGGGCTGACGAGGGCCAGGTGGGCTCCCGCCCGCTGCGGAAGGGGGGCAACGGCTATCTCGACCTTGTTGCGCTCGATTGCCTTGACGGTCGCGGCGCCCACCTGCTCGGGGGTGGCGGTGCCCATCCCCGGCGGCGGCTTGGCACCCGAGTCGGCGAACATGCCGGCTTCGCGGACGAAGCCCGGCGAGACGAGGGAGACGCCGACGCCGTGCGGGGCGAGGTCCGGGCGCAGCCCGAGGGCGAAGCCGCGGAGGCCGAACTTGGTCGCGTTGTAGATCGAGGTGCGGGGGCTGGCCGCCTTGCCCGAGAGCGAGGCGACGAAGACGAGGTGGCCGGCTCCGGCCTCCGCCATCGCCGGGTAGAGCGCCCGCGCCATCAGCATCGGCGCCTCGAGGTTGACCCGGAGGGCGCGCTTGACCTGCTCGGCGCTGAAGTCGTCGAGCCGCCCGGCGGCGGGAAGACCCGCGTTGGCGACGAGGATCTCGGTCCCTGCGGCTTCGGCGGCGAGCCGCTCGGCGGCGTCGGGCTCGGCCAGGTCGGCGGGAAGGACGCTGTGGCCGCTGCCGGGCAGCTCCTCGGCCATCGCCTCCAGCGCGTCGCGGTTGCGAGCGCTCAGCGCCACCTGCGCCCCACGCTCGGCCAATGCCTGCGCGATCGCCCTTCCGAGCCCTCCGGTGGCGCCGGTGAGCAGCGCTTTTCGGCCCGAAAGGTTCATCCCAGGCCGCAAGCTAGCAGCCGTCGCGTCGAACAGAAGTCTGGTGAGAGCAGGTTCTTCGTCTAAATATTTGCGTTTTGTGAGCCATGACGCCGTGTAATCGTCTACACTGCCCGCGTTCGATAACCGGAAAGCCGAATCCCTGGCGCCAAGGGCGCAGAGGGAACGGGGGAACCAAGTTTCCGGGGCGAGCCCGCCTAACAGGCGGGGGCGCAAGCTCCTTTCGCGCCAGCCCGACAGCTAACCCCGTAGGCCGACGAAGGAGAATCGGTTTGCACCACAACTTCAGGTTGGCTGGGCTGGCAGTCGTATTCGGCCTTCTCGTCACCGCTCTGATCGCCCCGGGCAGCGCCATGGCCGGCTGTGACACCGGCGGCATGTCGCCCGCCGAAGTCGACGTCTGCACGCCCACCGCGAAAGCGAAGCTGCTTCCCAACGGGATGCTGATCCCGCCGAAGAGCGCGCCGCCGCGGGTCAAAGCCGTGATCGCCGCCGCGAACAAGATCCGCAGCAAGCCATACATCTGGGGCGGCGGTCACGCCCGCTGGAACGACCGCGGCTACGACTGCTCCGGCTCGGTCTCCTTCGCCCTCCACGGCGGCCACTTCCTCGAAAGCCCACTCCCCTCGGGTCCGATGGAGAGCTGGGGCGAAGAAGGCCCCGGCCGCTGGATCACCGTCTGGGCCAACGGCGGCCACGCCTACGCCGAAATCGCCGGCTACCGCTGGGACACCTCCGGCGACGAAAACGGCGAAACCGGCCCCCGCTGGCACGCCGAACTCCGCGACAACATCGGCTTCGTAGCCCGCCACCCCGCCGGCTACTGACAAATCGCCAGTAGCTCACGCCTCTCTGCTGTTTCCCGTCCGGGAGGCTTTGCGAAGTGCCGGCGAGGATCGCTGAGAGTCCCGATGACCCCTGAACGGCTTGTACTTCTCGGTCATGGCCATCTCGGACGGCTGACGACGCCTCACCCGAGCAAGTTGAGTGAAGGGGTCATCGGGACTCTCTACCGGTAACCCCGTTAGTACAACCCGGCTAAGCCTCCCGGGCCACTTTGTCCTTGCTTTCCGCACCGCTCCGGATAACTTCACGGGTATAGACGCTGCAGCTCCAGACATTCGCTTGTCGGGCCTCACCAAGGAGTACGGCGAGGTCGTCGCGGTCGCCGGGATCGACCTGGAGATCGCCCAGGGGGAGTTCTTTACGATGCTCGGCCCCTCGGGGTCGGGCAAGACGACGACGCTGCGGATGATCGCCGGCTTCGAGGACCCGACCGCCGGCACCATCGAGCTCGCCGGCGAGGACGTCAGCGGGGTCCCTCCCTACGACCGCGCGGTCAACACGGTCTTCCAGGACTACGCGCTGTTCCCCCACATGAGCGTCGGCGAGAACGTCGAGTACGGGATGAAGGTCGCCAGGACCGGCAGGGCCGAGCGGGGGAGACGACGCGAAGAGGCGCTGGAGATGGTCCGCCTGCCCGGCTACGACAAGCGCAAGCCGACCGAGCTCTCCGGTGGGCAGCGGCAGCGGGTCGCCTTGGCCAGGGCAATCGTCAACCGGCCCCGGGTCCTGCTCCTCGACGAGCCGCTCGGCGCCCTCGACCTGAAGCTGCGGGAGGAGATGCAGGGCGAGCTGAAGACGATCCAGGGCGAGGTCGGGATCACCTTCGTCTACGTCACCCACGACCAGGACGAGGCGCTGACGATGAGCGACCGCATCGCCGTCTTCAACGACGGCCGGATCGAGCAGGTGAGCCCGCCGCTGGAGCTCTACGAGCACCCGGCCAACGAGTTCGTCGCCGGCTTCGTCGGCGTCTCCAACCTGATCGAGCGCGACGGCGAGCGGATGACGATCCGGCCGGAGAAGATCGAGCTGCTCGAGCCCGGCGCCGCGGCCGACGGCCTCCACACCGAGGCCGGCCGGATCGTCGACGTCTCCTACGCCGGCGCGATCACCCGCTTCACGATCGAGCTGGATTCCGGGGAGAGTCTCCAGCTGGTCAGGCAGAACGTGGAGAGCGCGTCCTCGGGCGCGCTGCCCGAGCAGGGAAACGAGGTCCTAGTCGGGTGGCGACCCGAGCACGCGGCCGCCGTCGGCGGGAAGTCAACGAAACAGGAGGTAGCACCATGAGGAGTAGGGATGCCGATCCCGCCCGTACGGCCTGGCTCGTCCTCGCCGGCCTTGTCGTGTTCATGCTCGTCCTCGCCGGCTGCGGCGGCGGCAGCGACACCACCGGCGGCGGTAACGGCGGCGGTGAAGAAGCCCTGCAAAAGCTCGGCAAGGGAGAGGGCGAAGTCGACCTGATCTCCTGGGCCGGCTACGTGGAACCGGAATGGAGCAAGCCATTCGAACAGAAGACCGGATGCAAGGTCAACGACAAGGTTGCCGGCACCTCCGACGAAATGGTGAAGCTGATGAGCACCGGCCAGTACGACGGCGTCTCGGCCTCGGGCAATGCGACCGCCCGTCTCGTCGCCGCCGGTTACGTGGCACCGGTCAACACCGACCTCGTCCCCAACTACAAGACGGTCTTCAGCGACCTCAAGGATCAGCCGTACAACACCTTCGAAGGGGTCAACTACGGCATCCCGCACGGCCGCGGCGCCAACCTGCTGATGTGGAACAGCAAGGAAGTGAAGCCGGCGCCGACCTCCTGGAACGTGACGATGGATCCGAAAGTGGCGGCCAAATTCAAGGGCAAGATCAGCCAGTACGACGACCCGATGTCGATCGCCGAAGCGGCGGTCTACCTCAAGTACCACGAAAAATCCCTGGGGATCGAAAACCCCTACGAGCTGAACGAAGAACAGTTCAACGCGGCGGTCGAACTGCTGAAGGAACAGCAGCCGAACGTCGGCGAATACTGGGGGGAAGCGGCGAAGCAGATCTCCGGTTTCGCCAATGGCGACAACATCGTCGGCACCACCTGGCAGTACCAGTACTTCGCCCTGAAGGAAGAAGGCGTACCGGTGTCGGCGAGCCCGGCGAGCCAGGGCTTCCTGCCGAAGGAGGGTGCGACCGGCTGGTCTGACACCTGGATGCTCGCCAAGAACGCCAAACATCCCAACTGCATGTACGAGTGGATGAACTGGATCATCGAACCGAAAGTCAACGCCGAGGTCGCCGAATACTTCGGCGAGGCGCCGGCCCAGGAACTGGCCTGCAAAGAAACCAAGAACCCGAACTTCTGCGCCGAATACCACGCCGAAGAACCGGAATTCTGGAAGCGGGTTTACTACTGGGAAACGCCTCTCGCCAACTGCGGCAACGGCGAAGAAGACTGCATGGACTACAACGAATGGGTCAAGGCCTGGACCTCGATCAAGGGCTAGTCCGGCAGGTTTCGATTCGTGGCGTCTGGAGCGGTTCTGCAGAGGAGGTCGGCGGGCCATCGGCTCGCCGGCCTCTTCCAGGGCCGCCCGCGCCTGCAGGTAGGGGCGCTGCTGGCCGGCCCGGTGGGCTGGCTGGTGATCGGCTACCTGGGCTCGCTGGCGATTCTGCTGATCTCGGCCCTCTGGTCGGTCGACCCGCTGAGCGGGCTGGTCGTCAAGAACTACACGCTGGAAAACTTCGAAACGCTCGTCAACGAACCGGTCTACCGCGAGATCGTCTGGCGGACCGTCCGCACCGCCCTGCTGGTGACCGTCACCGACGCGGTGATCGCCTTTCCGATCGCCTTCTACATGGCCAAGGTGGCCGGCCGCCGCGGCAAGGCGCTGCTGGTCGTCGGCATCCTGCTGCCGCTCTGGTCGAGCTACTTGGTCAAGGTCTATGCCTGGCGGACGATCCTCTCCTCCGACGGGCTCCTGCATTGGGCGCTCAGCCCGATCGGCCTCGACACCCCCGGTTACGGGATGACCGCGGTCTGGCTCGTCTTCAGCTATCTCTGGCTGCCGTACATGATCCTGCCGATCTACGCCGGCCTGGAGCGGATTCCCGATTCGCTGATCAGCGCCTCCGAGGATCTCGGCGCCTCCCCCGTCACCACCTTCCGCCGGGTGATCCTGCCCCTCAGCTTCCCGGCCGTCGTCGCCGGCTCGATCTTCACCTTCTCGCTCACTCTCGGTGACTACATCACCCCGCGCCTGGTCTCCAACGAGCAGTTCATCGGCAACGTGATCTTCAACAACATCGCCAACAACCAGCCGCTGGCGGCGGCCCTGGCGATCGTCCCGATCGTGGTGATGGTCGCCTACCTGCTGGTCGCCCGCAAGCTCGGCGCCTTCGAGCACGTCTAGACGATGAGGCTCTCGAAACGCTCCCAACTGCTGATGCGGGTCGCCGTCGCGGTGGGGCTCGCCTTCATCTACGTCCCGCTGATCGCGATCTTCATCTATGCCTTCAACTCGAGCAAGATCCTCGCCTGGCCGCCGCCGGGATTCACCACCCACTGGTTCCACGAGGCGTTCAACAACGAATCGGCGCGGGAAGCCTTCTTCACCTCGATCAAGGCCGGAATCGCGGCGACGGCGATCGCCCTGGTCCTGGGGACGCTCGCCTCGCTGGCGGTGGCGCGGCACCGCTTCTTCGGCCGAGAGACGATCTCCTTTCTGGTGATCCTGCCGATCGCCCTGCCCGGGATCGTCACCGGCGTCGCCATCAGCAACACCTTCACCCAGGTGCTGAACGTGCCGCTCAGCCTCTTCACCGTGATCGTCGGCCACGCGACCTTCTGCATCGTCGTCGTCTACAACAACGCCGTCGCCCGCCTGCGCCGTCTCTCCAACTCATACGAGGAAGCCTCGGCCGACCTCGGCGCCCACACCTGGCAGACCTTCCGCTACGTCACCTTCCCGGGGATGAAAAGCGCCCTGATCGCCGGCGGCCTGCTCGCCTTCGCCCTCTCCTTCGACGAGATCATCGTCACCAACTTCACGATCGGCGCCGGCGAACAGACCCTGCCGATCTGGATCTTCTCCAACCTCTTCCGCCCCCACGAACTCCCGATCGTCAACGCGGTCGCCGTGCTGATGATCCTGATCTCGATCATCCCCGTCTACCTCGCCCACCGCCTCGGCGGCGAGGAGGCCGGCGCCCCCGGCAGAGCCGGCGGCGGCCGCGGCGGCGCCGAGACCGAAGCCACCGCCGTCCCATAGGCTGCCAAACAAGGTGTTCCTTTTGCCTGCTATCGAGGCAAAAGGAACAGGCAATACCAGGGTCGCTCGCTTTAGCTGTTCCTTTTGCTTGCTATTCGAGCTCACGGAACAGCTGACGAGGTGAGGAAGCGGCGAATCTCTGCGATGGCACGATCGGGATCGTCGCGCAGCTCGTCCCAGCCGATTCGCGGAACGCGGTAGCCAGCCCGTGCCAGCACCCTGTTCCGGTGCGCGTCGCGGGCCTGTGCGACGGGATTGTCATGGAATCGTCCGCCGTCGGTTTCGACCACGACCTTCTGGTCGCGCCAGAGGAAATCCACCTCGAAGGTTTCGCCCTCGATCCGCAACTTCTCGTTGCAATCCGGGATCGGGAGGGCTTGATGAGTCAGGAGCGGAAGCATCCTCGCCTCCATCCGGCTGCGCAGGCGGACCCTGGGTGAATAGCGGCGCCATGGCTCGAGAACTCGGTCCAGCTTCTTCTCTCCGCGCCGGCGCCCTGTGGAGAGGATGCCTTCGATCTCCGCGATGTTCAGGACTTCGAGGACAGCGGCCTGCTCGACGGCATCCGCCAGCAATTTAGGGCTGGCCAGCCTGGCGACGTCGACGATCGTGCGTGACGGAGTCGTGCAGGGAATCCCGGACTTACGCATGACCTGCTCGGGCGACGGCGGAGGCACGAAGCGCCGTCTAATCCCGTCGTGCTTTCGCCCCGCTTCCACGGGCGCGATGACTTCGACGTCGGGAGTCCAGAAATCCCAGAGGCCATGTAGCGCTGCAGCGGTTCCGTGCGAAACGACAGCTCCCTCGCCGCAGGCCAGAGCTGCGGCGAAAAGGCGACAGGTGCGGTCCCGGCGAGGATGACCGACGGCGAACGTCGACCTGAACAGCGGATAGAGCCTTCCGGTGACGATTCCCTGCTCGATCGCCGCCTTGGTGAGTCCAGCCTCTCGCAGCTGAGGGCGGGAGACGACGCCGTGCTGCCGCTCCGCAATGCACGCGACCGCACTCCAAACCTCTCCTCGCCTGTTCCTCTTGCCTGCCATACAGGCATAAGGAACAACTAACTACCTTCTCGCCCCCTGTCCACCCAGGGCGCCGGAGACGGAACCGGGCTCAGAGCGGGATGTTGCCGTGCTTGCGCTTCGGCTGCTCGACCCGCTTGGTCTGCAGCATGCGCAGGGCGCGGATCAGCTTGGGGCGGGTCTGGCGGGGCTCGATGACGTCGTCGATGTAGCCGCGCTCCGCCGCCGAGTAGGGGTTGGCGAAGTGGGCCTTGTAGTCGTCGATCAGTTTCTGGCGGCGCTCGTCCGGGGTCGGCGAACTGCCGATGTCCTTGCGGTAGATGATGTTGACGGCGCCCTCGGGGCCCATCACCGCGACCTCCGCAGTCGGCCAGGCGACGTTGTAGTCGGCGAGCATGTGCTTCGAGTTCATCACGTCATAGGCGCCGCCGTAGGCCTTGCGGGTGACGACGGTGAGCTTCGGGACCGTCGCCTCGGTGAAGGCGTAGAGCAGCTTGGCGCCGTGGCGGATGATCCCGTTCCACTCCTGGTCGGTTCCCGGAAGAAAGCCGGGAACGTCGGTGAAGGTGAGGAGCGGGACGTTGTAGCAGTCGCAGGTGCGGACGAACCGGGCCGCCTTCTCGGAGGCCTCGATGTCGAGCACGCCGGCGAGAAAAGCGGGCTGGTTGCCGACGACGCCGACCGGATAGCCGTCGAGGCGGGCGAAACCGCAGACGATGTTCTTGGCGAAGTGCTCGTGGACCTCGAAGAACTCTTCGTCGTCGACGACGTGGGCGATCACGTCGCGCATGTCGTAGGGCTTCTGCGGGTCGTCGGGGACGAGCGTGTCGAGCTCCTCGTCTTCCCGGTCGGGGTCGTCGCCCGGCTCGAAGCGGGGGGGCGCCTCGAGGTTGTTCGAGGGCAGGAAGCTCATCAGGTAGCGCACGTCCTCGAGGCAGCTCTCCTCGTCCTCGGAGGCGAAATGCGCCACCCCGGACTTCGAGTTGTGGCTCATCGCCCCGCCGAGCTCCTCGAACTCGACTTCCTCGCCGGTCACGGTTTTGATCACTTCCGGGCCGGTGATGAACATGTGCGACGTCTCCTTGACCATGAAGATGAAGTCGGTCATCGCCGGCGAGTAGACGGCGCCCCCGGCGCAGGGGCCCATGATCAGGCTGATCTGGGGGATCACCCCCGAGCACTTGACGTTGCGGACGAAGACGTCGCCATAGGCGCCGAGCGAGACGACGCCCTCCTGGATCCGGGCCCCGCCGGAGTCGTTGATGCCGATCACCGGCGCCCCGACCTGGGCCGCGAGGTCCATCACCTTGCACATCTTCTCTGCCATCACCTCGCCGAGGCTGCCACCGAAAACGGTGAAGTCCTGCGAGAAGACGAAGACGGTGCGGCCTTCGATCGTCCCGTGGCCGGTGACGACGGCGTCGCCCCAGGGCCGGTTCTTCTGCATCTCGAAGTCGTAGGTGCGGTGGCGGACGAAGGTGTCGAGCTCCTCGAAGGAGCCGGGGTCGAGCAGCTTCTCGATCCGCTCCCGCGCGGTCATCTTCCCCTTCGCGTGCTGCTTGGAGACCGCCGCCTCGGAGGCGGAGTGAACCGCCGCCTCGCGCAGCTCGCGCAGGTAGGAGAGCTTCTCCTCGTGGGTTTCGGGGTTTTTCTCGCGCACCGGCCGCGGCATTCTATGTGGGGCGGGGCAGCGATGTCCTCAGACAGACGAGGGGCCCGCCGAGCGGGCCCCTCGTGCTTCCACGATGCATCGCAATCTTATGTAAATGCCTCAACCGGTCAGCTGAAGGGGCGTCGCTGCGGCTCCGCGAGCCGGTCGAGGACCGCTTCGAGATCGGCCTCGGCCCAGCCTGATTCATCGGGGGCGCGCAGCTCCACCCGCGTGCCGAACCCCTTCTCGGCCATCGTCACCTCGAGCCCCTCGACCTCGCGGACGAGCTCTGCCAGCTCAGGCTCGGACTTCATCACCGTCCTCGAGACCTCGATCATCGCCCCCCGTTTCCACCGGCGGCGGCGGGTTCCTCCCCCGACGAACGAATGAGAGGGACCGTTCAGATGACGAGTGGCGAGTTGTGGGGCTTTAGACCCCCAAAGTCGCCAATCGCTAGAAGAACGCTCCTCCGCGGTATTCGCCGAAGACCTCGCGCATCGCCCCGCAGACCTCGCCGATCGAGGCGTTCGCTTTCAGGGCGGCGCGGATCGGGTGGAGGAGGTTGCCGTCGCCGCGGGCGACGTCGCGCAGAGACTCCAGCTTGGCCTCGACCTCGGCCTGGTCGCGGTTCTCCTTGAAGGCCTTCAGGCGCGCGAGCTGGCGCTGCTCGGCCTCGGGGTCGACCTTGAGGATGTCGACGTCGTCGACCTGGTCGGTGACGAACTTGTTGACGCCGACGATGACGTCCTGGCCGCTCTTGTATCGCTCGTGGTAGCTCAGCGCCGACTCCTCGATCTCGCGCTGCATGAACTCCAGCGCTTCGACCGAGCCGCCGAGCTCTTCGACCTTGTCCATCAGCTCCCAGGAGCGCGCTTCGATCTCGTCGGTCAGCGACTCGACGAAGTAGGAGCCGGCAAAGGGATCGACGGTGTCGGCGGCGCCCGACTCGTAGGCGATCACCTGTTGGGTGCGCAGGGCGATCCGGGCCGAGCGCTCGGTCGGCAGCGCCAGCGCCTCGTCGAAGCCGTTGGTGTGCAGCGACTGGGTGCCGCCGCAAACGGCGGCGAAGCCCTGCAGGGCGACGCGGATGATGTTCACCTCCGGCTGCTGGGCCTGCAGCGTCACCCCGCCGGTCTGGGTGTGGAAGCGGATTTTCTGCGAGCTGGGGTTCTGCGCCCCGAAGCGCTCGCCGACGATCTTCGCCCACATCCGCCGCACCGCCCGGAACTTGGCGATCTCCTGGAAGACGTTGTTGTGGCCATTGAAGAAGAAGGCGAGCCGCGGCGCGAACTCGTCGATCTTCAGGCCGCGCTCCAGCGCCGCTTCGACATAGGCGATCGCGTTGGAGATGGTGAAGGCGACCTCCTGCACGGCCGAGCAGCCCTTCTCGCGGATGTGGTACCCGGAGATCGAGATCGTGTTCCATTTCGGCACGTTCTCGCTGCAGTACTCGAAGATGTCGGTCGTCAGCCGCATCGTCGGCTCCGCCGGGTAGATGTAGTTGCCGCGGGCCATGTACTCCTTCAGCACGTCGTTCTGGACGGTGCCGCGCAGCTTCTCCGACGGCACCCCCTGCTCCTCGCCGACCAGCTCGTAGAGCAGCAGCAGGATCGCCGCCGGGGCGTTGATCGTCATCGAGGTGGAGACGCCGTCGAGCGGGATCTGGTCGAAGCAGATCCGCATGTCCTCGATCGTGTCGATCGGCACGCCCGTGCGGCCGACCTCGCCGTGGCAGAGCGGGTCGTCGGAGTCGCGGCCGAGCTGGGTCGGCAGGTCGAAGGCCATCGAGAGCCCGGTGGAGCCATGCTCGATCAGGTAGCGGTAGCGCTCGTTGGTGTCCTCGGGCGAGGCGAACCCGGCGTACTGGCGCATCGTCCAGAGCCGGTCCCGGTACATCCCCTCGTGGATGCCGCGGGTGAACGGCGGCTGCCCCGGCTCGCCGAGGCGCTCCTCGAGACCGGGGGCGACGTCCCCCTCCTCGTAGAGGGGCTTGATCTCGATGCCGGAGTCGGTGAAGACGCGCTCGTCGTCGGGCCCGACCAGCGGCGCGATCGTGCGATGGGCCTCCTGGGCCCCGGAGCCGTCGGTCATCGTCATCTCCCGGAGGATATTGAGGCACCGGAACATCCGTCCGGCCGCGGGGTTGTAAAAGCGAAAGAAGCGGGAATAACCTGCTCTGCAAACGACCAGCCGTAAGTCGCCTATGGGGACAGCAGGGGGCGGCAGCAACGGAGGAACTACATGTCACAAGGAACCCAGCCGCGGAGGGCCCGGGGGACGAAGGTGACCGCCGGGATGCTGGCGGCTGCGCTGCTTGCGCTTCTGGCCTTCGCCCCCTTCGCATCTGCCACGCCCGACCCGGTCGCCAGCGGCTCTGCCACCGTGACCTTCAAGAACGGCTTCGTCAAGTCGCTCAAGAAACAGAAGGTGAGGATCGCCAAGATCGCCCCGGCCAAGCTCAAGGGCAAGAAGGCCACTTTCCCGGTCACGGGCGGTGAAATGGACCCGACCAACGGCCAAGGCACCCTCACCCTCGGTGGCGGCCTCCAGTTCAAGGCCGGCAAGAAGAAGGTCAAGGTCAAGGCCCTCGTCGTCAACACCACCAAGAAGGGCCTCTTCGCCAAGGTCGGCGGCAAGAAGGTGAAATTCGCCACTCTCGCCGGCTGGTCGTTCGCGCGTGCCGGCTTCGGGGTCTCGTTGACGGTCAAGAAGCTGAAGCTGACCAACGCGGCCGCCAAGCAGCTGAACAAGAAGCTCGGCTTCAAGAAGGGCAAGAAGCCGTTCAAGGGCAACCGGTTGATGGCAAAGGCGGTGGCCAGCGAGGAACCGGCAACGGTGACCATCACCCCCGGCAACAACGTCGACTTCAACGCCGACAACGAACTGCTGAAAAAGCTGAACGACGTCGAAGCCAAAGTGGCGACGATCGCTCCCACCACCGAACAGGGGACCGGCAAGTTCCAGATGCCGATCACCGGCGGCTCGATCGCCCCGACCGCGGCGGCGGGTGTGGTCCAGACCGGCGGCGGCCTCCTGCTCAGCCAGAAGCTGCCGACCGGCCCCACCACCGCGATCGAAACCGAAATCACGCTCGGCAACTTCTACGTGGACCTGACGGCGCACACGATCTCGGTCGAAGTCGTCGCCAAGTCCAATGCCGAAAGCGAAGGCAAAAAGCCGCTCGACCTCGGCAACCTCGGGCGCAGCTCGATCGCCGACCTGACCCTGACCGGGGCCACGGTGAGCGCGGACGCGACCAACCGCACGGTCACGGTCAACAACGCCTCGGCGACGCTGCAGCCGATCTCGGCCGAAGTCCTCGAGGGCTTCGTCAAGGTCTACCAGGGCTGGTACGAAGGCGTCTTCTTCGCCACTGCATGTGCCACGAGTCCCGAACTACCGGAACACTGCAAACAACCAGCCGAACAGGAAGCCGCCAAAGCGGCGGCCAAGGAAGCGGCGGCGAAAAAGGTCGAAAAAGACCACATCTCCGCCGGCAACGCGCTGGGCACGCTCTCCTTCACCGCCCAGACGCAGTAGCCGCGCAAAGCTCGCTACATCGCGAGAGGGGCGGCCTTCGGGCCGCCCTTTTCATGTGCAGTGCCGAGCGGGGCTGCTAGTCGCCGGCGCCGACCAGGCGCTCTACGCCCGATTGGTCGATCGTGCGGCGCAGGCCGTCGCTGAGCTGGATCGCCGGTTCCCAGCCCAGCAGGTCGCGGGCGCGGCCGATGTCGGGGCGGCGCTGCTTGGGATCGTCGGTGGGCAACGCCTCATAGACGATCTCCGAGCGCGACTCGGTGACCTCGATCACCGCCTTCGCCAGCTCTAGCAGGGTGAACTCGTTCGGGTTGCCGATGTTGACCGGCATGTGGACGTCGGACTCGGCGAGGCGGACGATGCCGTCGATCAGGTCGTCCACGTAGCAGAAGCTGCGGGTCTGGCTACCGTCGCCGAAGACGGTAAGCGGCCGGTCCTGCAGCGCCTGGCGCAGGAAGGTCGGGATCGCGCGGCCGTCGTGGGCGCGCATCCGCGGGCCGTAGGTGTTGAAGATGCGGACGATCGCCGTGTCGACCCCCTGCTGGCGGTGGTAGGCCATCGTCAGCGCCTCGGCGTAGCGCTTTGCCTCGTCGTAGACGCCGCGCGGGCCGATCGGATTGACATGGCCCCAGTAGCTCTCCTGCTGGGGATGGACCTCGGGATCGCCGTAGACCTCGCTGGTCGAGGCGATCAGGAAGCGGGCCCGCTTCCACTTCGCCACCCCGAGCATGTGGTGGGTCCCGTGCGAGCCGACCTTGAGCGTGTGCAGCGGCAAACGCAGGTAGTCGATCGGGCTCGCCGGCGAGGCGAGGTGGTAGACGAAGTCGACGTCCTCCGGGATGTCGACATAGGTGGTGATGTCGGTGTGGCGGAAGTCGAACGCCTCGTCGCGGATGTGGGCGATGTTCTCCAGAGAGCCCGTCTCGAGGTTGTCGAGGCAGATCACCCGGTGTCCGTCACCGAGCAGCCGCTCGCAGAGATGGGACCCGAGGAAGCCGGCGCCGCCGGTCACTACGCAAGTGCTCATGCCGCGATCCTAACGATCCACCGGGGAGCTGGACGTTTCTCCGGCGCGACCTGCAATTTCCGCGCTTCTCTTCTGCGAGATACGTCCAGACGGGGGGAGAGAAGTACCGCCTTCGTACCTGACGATGCGAGTGTCCGATGCAGAAAGCCAAACCAGCAGGGGGAATTGAAGCGGTGAAAAGCGTCAGCGCGGCGGGGGAGAGCCCGCGGCTGGGACCGGCCGACGGTGCCGCCCGCAAGCGGGCGGCGGTGGAGACCTATTCGCGGAACGAGGCCGCCTTGCGGCGGACTGCACGTCGCTATTCGCTCTGCGAGGACGACGTCGAGGACGCCCTCCAGCGGGGTCTCGAGATCCTGCTGCGGAAAGCGCCGACGAGCGATCCCCACGAGCTGATCAAGTGGACGCAGACCGTCGTCAAGCACGAGGCGATGGCGGTCCGGCGCGAGCGCGAACGGATTCTCGTCTCTCCTCCCCTCGCCGGGGGAGGCGACGGCGAGGACTGGCTCTCGGGGCTGCCGGCCGCGGCCGACGGGCCGGCCGAGAGGGCGGAACGACGGGAAGAGATCGCCCGCAGCCGCGAGGCCCTGCAAGCGCTGAAGCCGGCTGAGCTGAGGGCGCTGACCCTGCTCGCCGAGGGCTACTCCTACGCCGAGATCGGCGAGATCACCTCGTGGACCCGGACGAAAGTGAACCGCTCCCTCGCCGAGGGGCGGGAGCGCTTCCGCAGCCTGCTCTCGCGCAGCGAAGACGGCAGTCGCTGCGCCGAGCTGCGGCCGCTGATCTCAGCCTTCTGCGACGGCGAAGCCGCGAGCGCCGAGGTCGCCGCGCTGCGCGAGCACCTTCGCGCCTGCGCCCACTGCCGGGCGACCCTGCGCACCTACCGTGCCGCTCCGACCGCCGCCGCGGCGCTGGCGCCGCTGCTGCCGCTCCACCGCTCGCTGCTCGAGCGTGCCCATGACGCCTTCTTCGAGTTCGTCGCGCGGTTCGGCGGCGGCCGCAGCGAGGTCGTCTCCCAGATCGCCACGGGTGGAGGCGCCGGCATGGCGACGCTGGCGAAGGTCGCGGCTGTCTGCATCGGGACCGCAGGCGGCGCCGCCGCCTGCGTCGCCGGGGGGCTCGTGCCGGCGCCGCTGGACACCGACGCGGACCGGGGGCGGCCGGCGGCTCTGGAGCGTCACGTCAACCCGCCGGCTCCAGCCGAGGACGAGGTGGTCGACTACGAACCATCGCCCACCCCGACGCCGCCGGCGCCGAAACCGAAGCCAAAGCCGGAGCCGGCCGAGCCCTCGGCCGAACCGGCGCCCGCTGCGGCCGAACCGGCAACCGAACCAGGCGAAGCCGCCGGCGGCGCCATCGAATACGCGCCGCCGCCGGAACCCGAACCGGCGCCGGAACCGGTCGCGGCGGAGGGCTCCGGCGGCGGCGACCCGGCCGGGGAGTTCGGGCCGTGAGGCGACGCAGGGAGCTGGGCGCCTTTGTCAACCACTGGTTTGCAAAGGCGCCCATCCTCATCGTGATCGCCCTCACGCTGCCCGCCGCGGCCGCGGGCGCGGAACCGTTGCGGATGACCGACCTCCAGGTGGAGGGCGGGGAAGACAGCTGGCATGCGGACAACGTCTTCCGCATCGGATGGGACCAGGTGCCTGCGGCGCCGCCGTTGCCGCGGGCGGCGCTGTACCGCCTGTTCGACGCGGAAGGCAATCTGGTGATGAGAACGGTTCGGGACGTCGGGGCCACCCGGAGCTTCGAGCACCTGGAAATCCCCGCTGTTCCCGGCGCCTACACCCTCGAAGCCTGGCTCGAAGATTCCGCGGGGCAGATGGGGCCGCCCGCCTACGCGACGCTCCGCTTCGACAACGCCCCGCCGGCGTCGCCGGCTCCCGCTCCGCCCGCCCGCTGGCTGACCACCCGTGAACAGGCAACCCTGACGATCGGGCACCCCGGCGGGCCGCCACCGCTCTCCGGCATCCGCGGCTATGCGGTCTCCCTCGATCAGGGCACCGGCGGCTCGCCCTGCGCCCGCCCAGACCGGTGCGCTCCCGAGGAGACCGACCTGCCGGGGGGAGTCGACGACGATTCGATCGCGGTCGGACCGCTGCCCGAGGGCGTCACCTTCGCCCGCGTCGTCGCCGTCTCCGGCTCCGGCGTCGCCTCACCCGTCGCCACCGCCCTGCTGCGCGTCGACGGGAGCGTGCCCCAGCTCTCACTTCAGGGGCTGCCGAGCGGGTGGAGCAGCGGGCCGGTGCGACTGACCGCTCTCGCCGGCGATCCGCTGTCCGGCATGGCGGCTGCAGGCCCGGCCGGGCCGTTCGCGGCAATCGCGGTCGACGGCGGCTCCCCCGCGCTCGCGCTCGGCGACTCGGTCTCCACCTGGCGCTCTCCGGAGTCGATCCCCGGCGCGGCTCGATCGAGTTGCGCCTGATCGGCAGCGGCGCGCGATTCGAGAAGCTGCCCACCCAGGTGGCCGGTAACCGCCTGATCGCCCATTGGGACTCGGACTCCTATCCGCCCGGCAAGTACGAGTTCGAGGCCATCGGCTTCGACCGGGCCGGCAACCCCGGCGGCGGCCGCGACCGAGCGCGCGGCGCGAGGATGGTCCTCGTCAACCCGCTGAAGGCAGCGGTCGCGCTGGAAGCGGGCTTCGGCGGGCGCCGGTTGCTGCGCCAGCGGTGCAGCCGGTCCCGGCGCGGCCGTCGCTGCCACCGGCAGAAGATCACCCGCTTCGACGCGCGGCCGGCAAGCTCGGCGGTTCCCTTCGGTCGCGGCGTCCGCTTCGGCGGACGGCTGGAGCGCCCGAACGGCGCCCCCCTCGGCGGGTTCGAGGTGGTGGTGAGGGAGAGCTTCGCCGCCGGCTCCGCGCAGCAGGCGAGGACGACGCTGGTTCGCACCGCCCCCGACGGCACCTTCTCCATCTGGCTCCAGCCCGGCCCGAGCCGCGACGTCAGCGCCTCCTTCGCCGGCACCCGCACCCTCAGCCGCGCCGCCGGCAGGAGCGTCCACCTCGGCGTCCTCACCGGGATCCGGTTCCGCGCCTCCGCCGCCACCGCGCGGGTCGGCGGCGCCCCGATCGTCTTCAGCGGGCGCATCGAACAGGCGGGTGCGGCCCGTCCGACGAAGGCTCTCCCGGTCGAGCTGCAATTCCGCTACCCGGGCGCGGAGTGGAGCGAATTCCGCACTGTGGAAGCCGACTCCCGCGGGCGATTCCGCTACGCCTACCGGTTCAGCGACGACGACAGCCGCGGCGTGCGCTTCCAGTTCCGCGCCCGCGTGAGCGGGCGGGAGGGCTGGCCCTATGAGCCGGCCTTCTCCCGCCCGCTTGCCGTCCTTGGGCGCTGAGCAGGACGCTCAGCACCAAGCGGGGCGCCCTGCTAGCGGAGGGCGCTGAGCTGATCGGTTACCGTGCCGACGAAGTCCTGTGCACGGTTGGTGGGGACCTCGATCGCGCTGCGGAAGCGCTTCTCGACCTCGGTCCGGTTGCGCTTCAGCGTCGTCTCGACGTTGCGCTGACGGCGACGGGCCTCGCGCTCGACCTGGTTGCGGGTCTTGCGCGCCTCGGTGATCGCCCGGCGACGGGCGGTGCTGCCGCGGCGCTCGGTCCGCTTCAGCGATTTGCGCAGGTTGCTGCGGTAGCTCTTGATCTGCCGCTCGGCCTTGCTGCGGTCGGTCCAGGGCTCGACCAGCTCGGAAAGCCGGTCGCTGACGGTGAGAACGGCGCCGACGGGGAAGTCGACGGCGGTCTCGACCGCGGCCTGCACCTGGTTCTTCTCGGCGGCTGCGGTCTTGGTCGCGGCCCGCTTCGAAGCGGTCGCGGTCCGAGCCGCAGATTTCTTCGCTTCGGTGGTGGCGCGCTTGGCCTGCGCTTTCGATTTGCTGCCGTTCTTGGTCTCTGCCATATGGAAAAACACCTCTTCAGTCGTTGGGGGCGTCAGGGGAGCGCCCGAGTCTAGCGAACATATGTTCCAGCGAACACATGTTCTTAAACCCCTTTCCCACGGCGGTTACAAAGCCGTGACCGCAGCGTCAGGCGGCCGCGGCGAGTTGCGCCGAGCGGACGGTGACCAGGCCGTCCTCGCTGCTCGCGGCCGCCATCGGATACCTCGACTCGAGGTCGAGCAGCGCCTCCGAAAGCTCCCCCTCGCCGAAGGCGACGAAGCCGCCGGCCTCACGGGCGATCAGTTGTGCGGCGGCGGCGTCCACCGAACGACAGGGCCGCAGGCTGAGCATCGCGTCGAAGCGGCCGGCGGCGACGTAGGCGGCGGAGATCGCGATCGCCCCCACCACCCGCAGCCGGAAGACCTTGCCGCAGAGCGCCTCCAGCGCCGGCAGCGACCACTCCGGCTCGACCGACTCGACTCCGACCACCTCGAGCCGCTCGGCCTCGGGCGCTACGCGCGCCGGCTCGCCGTTCAGCCGCGCCCCCTCCCCGAGCCGGGCGAGGAACTCGTCGTCGGCGCCGAAGTCGTGGACGAAGCCGAACTCGACGTCGGCCATCGACGGCCCCGAGGCGATGGCGATCGAGACCGCGAAGGATGGCAGCGTGCGGCGCGCGTTCAGCGAGCCGTCGATCGGGTCGATCACCACCCGCTGCTCCCCCCCGGCGCCGAACTCGACTTCGCCCCGCTCCTCGGAGACGGCGAGGAACGAGGCACCCTGCTCGGCCAGCTGCTCGAGCTCGGCGAAGACCACGTCCTCGCATTCGCGGTCGATCACCAGCGTGCGGTCGCCTCCCTCACCGACCCCCTCGTAAACGGTGCGCTCCTCGCGCGTCCTCGCCCGCTCGAAGATCGGCCGCTGGGCGGCGACTATGCGGCGGCAGATCGCCGGCCAGTCGGCGGAGAGGACGTCCATCGGCCGCATGCTAGATAACGCTCCCGGCGCGCTAGCGTTGGAGTCGATGCAGGAGGAGCGCGCCCCCGCCGAAATCGCCGCCTCGGAGCGGCAGCGCGCGATCGATCACGGCGAGGGGCCGCTGCTGGTGCTCGGCGCCCCCGGGACCGGCAAGACCGAGCTGCTGGCGCAGCGCCTGGCCCGCCTCGTCGCCGCCGGGACCGGCCCCGAGAGGGTGCTGATGATCGGCGCCGGCCGGACCAGCGCGGCGCGCCTGCGCGAGCGCTGCGAGGCGCTGGTCGAGGGTTCCTTCGAGGAGCTCTGGATCGGCAGCTGGGATGCGATCGGGGAGCGGATCCTGCGCGAGCATTCCGAGGAGGCGGGGCTCGATCCCTTCTTCGACGTCCTCGGCCGGGCCGAGCGGCTGGCGATGCTGCTCGACCGGCTCGACGAGCTGCCGCTGCGCCGGCACGAGATCCGCGGCAACCCGGCCGGTCTGCTGGCCCGGCTGCTGGCCCGGATCGACCGGCTGAAGGCAGACCGCATCGGGCCGACCACGCTCGGCGAGCGGGCGCGGGCGGCAAGCGCCGAGGACGAGGCGGGGCGCGAGGCGCTGCGGCGGGAGCAGGAGTTCGCCGAGTTCTACGCCGCCCACGACCGCGTCCTCGCCGCCTCGGGCAGCCTCGACCGCGGCGACGTCTTCCTCGCCCTCGACTGCATGCTGGTCGAGCGACCCGACGTGCGGCGGCGGATCGCCGAGCGCTGGCCCTACCTGATGGTCGACGAGCTGGAGGAGGCGGCCCCGGCCCAGCTGGCGGTGCTCGGGTCGCTCGCCGCCGACAGCCCGAACCAGGTCTTCGCCGCCGAGGCCGGCGCGACCGGCGGCAGCGAGGTCGGCGAGTGGTACGGCGGCCTCTTCCCGGAAGGCGAGCGGATCGTCCTCGAGCAGCGCTTCCGCGACCCCCGGCTGGGTTTCTGGCGCTGCGGCAACGAGCGCGCTCAGGCGCAGGCCGCGGCGCGGGCGGTCGAGCACCTGGTTGCCGCCGGCACCGCGCCGGAGGAGATCTGCGTCCTCGTCGCCGACCCCGCCCAGGCCGGGGGCGCCGTCGCGGCGGCGATGGAGGAGCGCGGCATCCCCTTCCACCTGTTCGGCCCGGCGGCGCTGTTCCAGCGGCCGGAGGTGCGCGACGCGATCGCCTGGCTGCGGGTGCTCGCCGATCCCGACGACTCGGCCGCGGCGGCGCGGGCGCTGACCCGGCCGCCGGTCGAGCTGCGCTCCGGCGACCTGGCGCGGCTGACGACGATCGCGCGGCGGCGCAAGCAGGACATGGTCGCCGCTTGCGAAGCCGCCCTCGACAGCCCCCAGTTCCAGCCCGAGGCGCGGGAGCGGATCGGCACCTTCCTCAGGCTCTACGCGGCCGCCGCGGCGACGATGGAGGAACGCCGCGCCGATGTCTTCGTGCGGCGTCTGATCGAGCAGGTCGGCCTGCGCCGCCAGCGCCTCTTCGCCGCCCAGCCGGAGGTGGCCGAGCGGCTGCTCGGGCTCTCGCGCCTGGCCGAGCTGGCGACCGCCTGGACGCGGCGGGAACCGCATGGCTCGACCCGCGGCTTCGTCCGCTACCTCAGCGCCGTCGCCGAGGCCGGCGTCGAACCCGAGGACGCCGCCGAGCCCTTCGCGCCCGGGGCGGTGCGCGGCATGGCCGCCGCGGCGGTGAAGGGGCTCGGCTTCGATCACGTCTTCGTCCTCGGGCTCGAGGAGGAGGCCGACTGGGAGCGGATCGGCCGGCCGGCGCGCAGCGGCCTCGTGCTCTCGCGGGTCGAGCGCGGCGAAGGCGGTACGGCGCGGCCGTCCCGCTATTACGAGGAGGCGCTCGCGGCGGCCGGCGGCGAGGAGGAGCTGCACGAGGAGGAGCTGTTCGGCCCGGCCGAGGGGCTGCACGCCACCTACCGCGCCCTCCGCGAGCAGGTGCTCGAGGCCTCCTGGCGGGCCGGGCGCGAGCTCTCGGAGCCGCGGCTCGACACCGCGATCGACGTCAACCGGGCGATCGCCCGCTACCTCGAGCTGCTGAAGCTGGCGGCGCTGGCGCAGCGGCCGGGCGACGAGCCGACGGCGGAGGCGATCGAGGCGGTCAACGGGCTGCTGCGGCAGGTGGCGACCCCCGAGCAGCAGGCCGAGCTCGACGCCTCGGCGCTCGACCACTACCTGCTCGACTCCGAGCGCGAGCGCGGCCGGCGCCTGGAGCTGATCGCGGCCCGCGAGGAGCCTTCGCTGGCGGCCTTCCTGCCGCGGCGCGGCGACGGCATGCTCAGCCTCTCCGCCTCCGACCTCTCGCTCTACCTGACCTGCCCGCTGAAGTACAAGTTCGCCCGCGTCTTCGGGATTCCACAGGAGCCGACGATCAACCAGCGCTTCGGGATCCTCTTCCACAACGTCCTCGAACGCTTCCACAAGGAACCGCCACCGAACGAGCACGAAGGCCTTTCGCGGCTGAACAAGCTCTTCGCCGAAGGCTGGCGGCGGACCGGCTTCGGCGACTCCGACGACGAGCTGCAGTTCCGCGACCGCGCCCGCGAGGCGCTGCGCCTCTACTGGGAGCGGGAGCGGCTCTCCGAGGGCGAACCGGTCTGGCTGGAGAAAAAGTTCGACTTCAAGGTCGGCGACCACCACGTCCGCGGCCGCGTCGACCGCGTCGACCGCCTCCCCGACGGCGACTACGAGCTGATCGACTACAAGACCGGCGAGCGCAAGAGCGCCGATGACCTCGACAGCGACCTGCAGCTGGCGCTGTACCGGATGGCGGCCCGCGAGGCCTGGGGGATCGAGGCCTCGACCGGCAGCTACTACTACGTGCTCGACGGCGACAAGGTGCCGGCGCCGAGCCGTCCCGACGACGCCGAGCGGGTTGAGCGGACCGTCCTCCAGGTCGGCGAGGGCATCCTCAGCCAGGACTTCGAGCCCCGCCCCTCCCCCACCGTCTGCAGCTGGTGCGACTACAAGCTCATCTGCCCGGCGGCCGAAGCTTGAACTGATCAGCTGAGAGACCAAGCGATCCGGCCGGCGGGTCCTGTCTCCGATCGGGGGCTCTCCCTACCGGGAGAGTCCTCCCGATCGTCGCCACCCACCGGAGGAGCGGGATAGCTGGACGACAAAGCGGTGACAGACAAGAGCCCGTCCAGGAGCGACGCTCCTCCGGCGGGTGGCCCGAGTGTGGGGGGTACCGAGCATCCAGCGCAGGTGCCCCCCATCAGCTCGGGCCAGGACCCGCCGGCCGGAGCTCCCCGGTCCTTTGTCCTCAGCTCTGGTCTTGCCCCCGCTGCCTGAGGAAGCGCTGGAACTCGCGGGCGAGGGCGTCGGCGGACGGGACCTCTCCTTCGGAGTCGAGGAGGTCGACCTGTTCGGCCTCGATCCGCTGGACCAGCTCCTCGATCTCGGGGTTGGCGGCGATCGCGCGGTCGATCTGCTCCTCGTAGTCGGTCGTTTCCTCCTCCAGCTCGGAGGCCTCGACGGCGATGCCCGTCAGCCCCTCGAGCCGGCGCAGCAGCGCCAGGGCCGCTTTCGGGTTGGGGACCGCGGCGACGTAGTGCGGCACCGCCGCCCAGAGAGAGGCGGAATCGATGCCGTTGCGGCGGCAGAGGTCGTGGACGACGCCGACGATCCCGGTCGGCCCCTCGTAGCTGGACCGCTCGAGCTCAAGCTCCTCGACCAGATCCTCGCTGGAGGCGAGGCCGGTGATCGGCACCGGCAGGGTGTGGGAGACCTCGGCGATCAGCGCCCCGAGGGTGATCACCATCTCCACCCCGAGCGCGTCGGCGGCGGTCGAGATCGTTTCCGAGAAGGTGCGCCAGCGCAGGTTCGGCTCGGTCCCGTCGAGCAGGACGAGGTCGCGGTCGGCGCCCGGCACCTCGACCGCGATCAGGTTGTTTTCCGGCCACTCGATGCGGCGGGTCTGGCCTTCGTCGAGGGTGATCGTCGGCCGGGTCGACTGGAAGTCGAAGAACTCCTCGGGGTCGAGGTGGGCGATCAGCTGCCCGTCGAGGGAGTTGCCGATCGCCGCCAGGGCGGTCGAGGCCGCGGCGGCGGCGTCGTTCCAGCCGCGAAAGGAGCAGACCATGACCGGCGAGCGCAGATGTGGCAGGTCGCCATCCCAGGTGAGGTAGTCCACGCTTTTGAGCGTAGAGGATGAGGGTGGCCAGCGAGGCTGGTGTGGGGGCGATGGGCATCCCCCTCCCGGACGCCTTCGGCTGAGTGTCCGGGAGGGGGATGCCCATCGCCCGTCACGGGGCGCTGCTGGCGCGGCGGATTAGCTGGAGGGCCATGAAGAGGGCGAGGGCGGCGAAGGCGAGCTGGAGGGCTCGTTCGGAGATGTGGTTGGCGAGGGCGACGCCGGCGAGGACGCCGAGCGGGGAGAGGGCGCCGATGATCGCGGCCTCGCGCAGGCGGACGTTGCCGTAGCCGTTCTGCCGGTAGGCGCCGGCGAGGGCGACGACGACGATCATCAGCAGCGAGGTGGACTCGGCCTCGACCTGGCTGAGGTTCAGGAAGATGGTCAGCGCCGGCACGAAGAGGATGCCGCCGCCGACGCCGACGAGGCCGCCGGTCATCCCGCCCGCGAGGCAGATCAGCACCGCCAGCAGATCGTTCACGACAGGATCAGCTCCACCGCGATCGCCACCAGGAGCGCGGCGAAGAGGTAGGAGACGGCGCGCTGGGGAATCCGCTGCTGGATCGCGGTGCCGAAGACGACGCCGAGCACCGCCGGGACCGCCAGCAGCAGGCCGGTTGCGAGGTGGACGTTGCCGTAGAAGCCGCCCTGGGCGAGGGCGCCGAAGAGGCCGATGGCGACGATCGCGGCGAGGCTGGTGCCGGTGGCCAGCCGCTCGCCGTAACCGAACCAGAAGATCAGCAGCGGCACGATTATCGTCCCTCCCCCGACCCCGAAGAGGCCGCTGAAGACGCCGGCCAGGGTGCCGATCGCCGCCAGCTTCCAGAGCGCGTGGTCCGGGGTCGCGCCGGCGGCCATCCCGCGATACTAGAGGCGTGCCCCCCGGCTCCGAGAGCCCAGACGCCGCCCCCGGCGGCGAGTGGACCCGCGTCCTCGCGCCCCTGCGCGAGGAGCCGGAGCGGGCGGCGATCCTCACCGACGTCGACGGGACCCTGGCGCCGATCGTCGAACGAGCCGAGGAAGCGGCGGTGCCGGCGGCGGCGCGCGAGGCGCTGGCGGCATTGAGCGAGCGCTACGCGCTGGTCGGCTGCATCTCGGGCCGACCGGCGGAGGAGGCGCGGCGGCTGGTCGGCCTCGACTCGGTCGCCTATGCCGGCAACCACGGGCTGGAGCTGCTGCTGCCGGGGGAGGAGGCCCCACGGGCCGATCCCTCGGTGGCAGGGCGGGAGGGCGAAGCAGCGGAGTTCCTGGCCTCGATCGACGGCCGGCTCGCGGCGACGGGCCTGCGGCGGGAGGACAAGGGGCCGATCCAGGCGCTGCACTGGCGCGGCAGCGCCGACGAGGAGGCGGCGGAGAGTCGGGCGCACGAGATCGCGATCGCGGCCGGAAGGGCGGGGCTGGAACCGCGCTGGGGGCGCAAGGTGCTGGAGCTGCGGCCGGTGGGCGGCGGCGGCAAGGACGGGGCGGTCGCCTCGCTGCTCGCCGACGAGCGCCTCGACCGCGCGGTCTACGCCGGCGACGACCGCACCGACCTCGACGCCTTCCGGCGCCTGCGCGAGCTGGCCGACGAGGGGCGCCTGACGGCAGCGGTCTGCGTCGGCGTCCTCTCGGCCGAGGGGCCGGCTGAGCTGGCGGAGGAGTGCGACCTCACAGTCGACAGGCTCGAGGGATGGCTGGCGATCCTCGAATGGCTGGCGAGCTGACCAGCGTGTGCGATTCGAACTGCATCAAATTTCCGACCCAGCAGCGCCGAAATTTGATGCAGTTCGGCGTCTAGCGATGCCCTACACCGACCTCCTCCGTGCCAGCGTCTTCATCACCGCCGCCGAGGCGACGGCGCTGGGGGCGATCACGGCGGTCGCGGCCAACCGCGAAGGCGAAGCCTGGATCGTCATCGTCGCCGCGGTCTGGTGGCTGGTCTCGCTGGCGATCGGCTTCTACCTCAGCCGCCCCAGCCGCGCCGCCGACGACGTCCGCGACGCCCTCGCCCGCGCCCGCACCGCCAGCTCGCTGCCCGACCAGAGCCCGTCCCGGATCGCCTTCACGCGCCTCTGGCCGATCTTCTTCACCGCCGTCGCCGTGGGCGTCCTCGGCATCTTCTTCCCCGGCGTCGCCGCGGTCGGCGCCGGCTACGCCCTGATCGTCTCGCTCGCCTGGCACACCCGCGAGGCCGCAGTCCTCGGCATCGAGAGCCGCGACGGCGTCAAGTTCTACGTCGTCCCCAGCAACGCCCTGCGTCCGATCGAGCTGGTGCGGACGCCGGGCCTGCGCGGCGACCACCTCGGCGCCACCTGATCAGCCCTTCAGCAGCTTCTCGAATTCGGCCCAGCCGCGGGTGTTGGCGATGTCGTCAGCGGTCAGCCAGGCGCGGCGGGCGGTGGCGACGGCGTAGGCGATGTTGTCGAGGGTGTCGACGCCGTGGGCGTCGGTGTTGAGGACGATCCGGACGCCGGCCTGGGCGGCGAGGCGGGCGTGGAGGTCGGAGAGGTCGCGGCGGTTGGGGTTGCCGTTGATCTCGATCATCGTGCCGGTGCGGGCGGCCGCCTCGGCAACCGCCTCGACGTCGATCCCGTAGGGCTCGCGGCGGCCGATCAGGCGCCCGGTGAGGTGGCCGATGCAGTCGACGTCGGGGTTCTCGATCGCGGCGACCACTCGCTCGGTCATCTGCTTTTCGGAGACCGAGAAGGAGGTGTGGACGCTGGCGACGACCCAGTCGAGGGCGGCGACGAGGTCGTCGGGATAGTCGAGCGAGCCGTCGAGGCCGATGTTGATCTCCGAGCCGGCGAGCAGGCGGAAGCCGCCGTCGCCGCTCGCCTGGTTCCAGGCCCCGACTTCCTCGATCCGCTCCCAGAGGCGCTCGGCGGTGACGTGGTCGCCGAAGCCGTGACTGGCCGAGTGGTCGGTGATGGCCAGGTACTCGTAGCCCCGGTCGCGCGCCGCCGCGGCCATCTCCTCGAGGCTGTTGCGGCCGTCGGAGAGGGTGGTGTGGGAGTGGAGATCGCCGCGGACGTCGCCGAGCTCGACCAGCTTCGGCAGCTTGCCCTCGCGCGCAGCCTTCAGCTCGCCGCGGCCCTCGCGCAGCTCCGGCTCGATGTACTCGTAGCCGAGGCGCTCGTAGACCGCGGCCTCGGTCTCGCAGGTTTCGACCTCGCCGCTCTCGCTCTCGGTGATCCCGTGCTCGGAAACAGAGAGGCCGCGGGCGACCGCCTCTTCGCGCAGCTGCACGTTGTGGGCCTGCGAGCCGGTGAAGTGCTGCAGCAGGTTGCCGAAGGCGGCGGGCGGGACGATCCGCAGGTCGACCGAGATGCCGTTGTGGGTCTGGGCGCGGAGGCCGTTGGGGCCAGGGGTGCCGGCGGCGGCGATCAGCGGGTGGCCGGCGAGGTCCTCGGCCAGCTCGGTCGGCTCCTCGGCGGTGGCGATCAGATCGATGTCCTTGCAGGTCTCCCCCCAGCGGCGGACCGAGCCGGCCACCTCGACCCGGCTGGCGGCTGGATGGTCGCGCAACGCTTCGGCCAGCTCCTCGGCGATCGGCCTCACCTTCGAGAGCAGCAGTCGCCCGGGCCCTTCGCCAGGCTCGCCCAGCCGCTCCAGCGCGGCGAGGATGTTCTCCTCGGCCTTCGGCCCGAGCCCTTTGACGTGGCGGACCCTTTCCGCCTCGGCGGCGGCTTTCAGGTCCTCCATCGAGGCGATCTCCAGCTCCTCGAAGAGGCGGCGGGCGGTCTTCGGGCCGACGCCGGGGACGCGGGTGACCTCGATCAGGGTCGGCGGGAACTTCGCCTTCAACTTCACCGCGGCGGGTATCTCGCCGGTTGCGATCAGCGCGTCGATCTTTTCCGCCAGGGTCTTGCCGACGCCGGGTACCTCGGTCGCCCGCCCCTGCCCGGCGAGCTCGGCGACCGACACCGGGCTCTCCCGGATCGCCTTGGCGGCGGTGCTGTAGGCGAGCACCCGGTATTTCACCGCACCGTCGAGCTCGTAGAGGATGCCGAGCTCTTCGAGGGCGGCGGCGATCTCGGCGTTGGTCACCTGGGGAACTTACCCCCGGCGGCAGCCTTTCTTTAGATCGCCTTGGTGATCCGGACTAGCATCGGGGGCGATGACCCAGTCCCTCGAGGGCCCCGCCTGGTTGGTCCTGCCGACCTACGAAGAGGCCGAGAACCTGGCGGCGCTGGTCGAGGCCGCCCGCGCGAAGCTGCCCCCGGCCGCGCAGGTGCTGATCGTCGACGACGATTCGCCCGACGGGACGGGCGCGATCGCCGACGGGCTGGCCGAGAGAGACGACAACGTCCACGTCCTCCACCGGCCGCACAAGGAAGGGCTCGGCCCCGCCTACGTCGCGGGCTTCCGTGAGGCGCTGGCGGGCGGCGCCGGCTTCGTGCTCGAGATGGACGCGGATTTCTCCCACGACCCCGCCTACCTGCCGCGCCTGCTCGACGGAGCCCGGCGTGCCGACGTCGTGCTCGGCTCCCGCTACGTCGACGGCGGGGGGGTGAGCGACTGGGGGGCGCTGCGGCGGGCGGTCAGCCGCGGCGGCAGCGCCTACGCCCGCCTCGTCCTCGGGGTCGACGTGCGCGACCTCACCGGCGGCTTCAAGTGCTTCCGGCGCGAGGTGCTGGAGGCGATCGACCTCGACGAGATCGCCACCCACGGCTACGCCTTCCAGGTCGAGATGACCTACCGCGCGATCCGCTGCGGGTTCGAGGTGGTCGAGGTCCCGATCGTTTTCCGCGAGCGGCGGGTAGGGAAGTCGAAGATGGACCTCTCGATCGTGGCCGAGGCCGTGTGGCGCTTGCCCCTGCTGCGCTTCGGCAGCGGCGCGGTCGAGGGCTCTCCATCGCCCCCCGACCGGGATCACGTCTCGGTCTGACGCCGCTATACTTTCTGAAGTATTGAGCTGAACACCGCGACCGGGAGACGACAGACAGTGACTGGCAAATTGACCGACGTAACCGACGCCACCTTCAAATCCGACGTGCTCGAGGCCGAGGGCCCGGTGCTCGTCGACTTCTGGGCGCCCTGGTGCGGTCCCTGCCGCGTCGTCCATCCTGTGCTCGAGGAGATCGACGCCGAGCGCGAGGACCTCAAGATCGTCTCGATCAACGTCGACGAGAACCAGCAGACGGCGGCCCAGTACGAAGTCCTCTCGATCCCGACGATGATCCTCTTCAAGGACGGCGCGATCGCCAAGAAAGTCGTCGGAGCGATGCCGAAGCGGCGCCTCGAGGCCGAGCTGGAGCCGGCGCTCGCCTAAAGGCGGCGCCGCTCCCCTTCCTCCCGCAACCACGCATGCCGTTCGTTCACGTCCACTGGTACGAGGGCCGCTCCGACGAGCAGAAGGCCGAGATCGCCAAGCGCATCGAAGCGGCCCTGATCGAGGTCGCCGGCGTCTCCGCCGATCACTGCTGGGTGAAGTTCTCCGACTCGAAGAAATCGGACTTCATCATCGGCGAGAAGCCGCAGGACTAGCCGCTTCGGCCGGCGGGTCCTGTCTCCGATCGGGGACTCTCCCTACCGGGAGAGTCCTCCCGATCGTCGCCACCCGCCGGAGATGCCGCACTCAGGCGCGACTGACACCGATGCTGAGCTCGCGGCCGTCGATTTTCGCAGTGGCGCCGTTGGCTATGCCGTCGTAGGAGATGGAGGTGGCCAGGACCTCGTTGGCGAGGTAGTCCTGGTGGGCCTGGGCGGCCGCGAGGAGGTCCGGGTCGCCGGCGAGGGTGAGACTTATGCGGTGGGTGATCTCCAGGCCGGCGTCTTTGCGGGCGTTCTGGACTGCGTGGACGATCTCCCGGGCCAGGCCCTCGCGGCGGAGCTCGTCGTCGAGCTCGAGTTGGAGGGCGACGGCGTGGCCTGCCTCCGCCTCGACCTCGTAGCCCTCGAGGGGCTGGAGGGCGAGGGTTACGTCGTCAGGGCCGAGGCTGTGGTCGGTGCCGTCGATCGCGATCCCGATCTCGCCGCCCTCGGCGAGGACGGCGGCGACGTTGGCGGCGTCGAGGGCGGAGACCGCGGCGGCGACCTGGGGCATCTTCTTGCCGAAGCGGGGCCCGAGGGCGCGGTAGTTGGGCTTCGCTTCGTAGCTGGCCAGCTCGGAGGTGTCGGTGACGAAGTCGAGCTCCTTGACGTTGAGCTCGGCGGTGACGAGGTCGGCGCGGGCTTCGATCGCCGCCCGCTCGGCCTCGTTGGCGACGATCACCGCGCGGCGCAGCGGCTGGCGAACCTTCGCCTTCGCCTGGGCGCGGGCGGCGCGTCCGAGCTCGACCGTGAGGCGGACCGCCTCCATCCCCTGCTCGAGGTCGGAGTCGGCGAGCGATGGGTCGTACTCGGGGAAGTCGCGCAGGTGGACCGAGGGGGCCGCGTCTTCCCCTGAGAGGTTGCGGTGGATCTCATCGGCGAGGAAGGGGGTGAACGGCGCCAGCATCGCCACCGTCTCCAGCAGACAGTGGCGCAGCGTCGCGAAGGCGGCGCGGTCGCCCTCCCAGAAGCGGCGGCGGCTCAGCCGCACGTACCAGTTGGACAGCTCCTCGGCGTAGTCGGCGATCGCCCGGCCGGCGGCGGTGCAGTCGTAGGCGTCCATCCGCTCGCGCACGGTTGCAGTCGTCCCCTGCAGTCGCGAGAGCGCCCAGCGGTCGAGGTCGGTCAGGTCGTGCCCGTTCGCCTGTTCCTTTTGCTTGCTATCCGAGCAAAAGGAACAGGAGAAGTCCTCGGGCCCCAGGTTCTCGGCGTTCGCGTAGAGGACCCAGAACGAGTAGGTGTTCCAGAGGGTGAGCAGGAACTGGCGGACCGATTCGCCGACGGTGTCGACCGAGAAGCGGTAGCCGGCCCAGGGCTGCTGGGCGGTCAGGTAGTACCAGCGGAAGGCGTCGGCGCCGTGGGCGTCCAGCACGTCCCAGGGGTCGACGACGTTGCCGCGGCTCTTTGACATCTTCTGCCCCTCGGGATCGAGGATCAGGCCGAGGCAGACGCAGTTGCGGTAGCTGGAGGTGTCGAAGAGGAGCGTCGACTCGGCGAGCAGGGTGTAGAACCAGCCGCGGGTCTGGTCCTGGGCCTCGCAGATGTAGTCGGCGGGAAAGCGCTCCTCGAACTCGGCCTGCCCCTCGAACGGGTAGTGGAACTGGGCGAAGGGCATGGCGCCGCTGTCGTACCAGGTGTCGATCACGGAGACGACCCGCCGCATCTCGCCGCCGCAGCGCTCGCAGTCGAGCGAGACCCCGTCGATGTAGGGGCGGTGCAGGTCCTCGGGCACCGCGCCCCGCGCCCGCTCGCGCAGCTCGGCGACCGAGCCGGCGCAGAAGCGCTCGTCGCAGCCCTCCGCGGTGCACTCCCAGATCGGCAGCGGCGTCCCCCAGTAGCGATCGCGCGAGAGCGCCCAGTCGACGTTGTTCTCCAGCCATTTGCCGAAGCGGCCGTGCTTGACGTGCTCGGGGTGCCAGCCGATCTCCTCGTTGTTGGCGAGCAGCCGGTCGCGCACCTGCGAGGTGGCGACGTACCAGCTCGACTTCGCGTAGTAGAGGAGCGGGGTGCCGCAGCGCCAGCAATGCGGATAGGAGTGCTCGTAGACCTGCTCGCGGAAGAGCAGGCCGCGCGCGTCGAGGTCGGAGATCAGTGCGGCGGTGACCTCGGGGTCCTTGACGAAGCGGTCCTCGAAGCCGCTGACCTGGGAGGTGAATCTGCCGTCGAGGCCGACCGGGTTGTACAGGGAGCCATGGTCGGTCGGGTCGAAGAGGCCGTTCTCGGCGGCGACCCGGTAGTCGTCTTCGCCGAAGGCGGGCGCGATGTGGACGAGGCCGGTGCCGTCCTCGGTGGTGACGAAGTCGCCGGCGAGGACCTGGAAGAGCTGAGCGGAGTCGGAGCCCGGACCGCCGTCGGCAAGCTTGAAGACAGGCCCTTCGTAAGTGGCGCCAACCAGGTCCCGCCCCTCGAACGGGTCGCGTCCCGTCGCTCCCTCACCCAGCACCTTCTCGACCAAGGGCTCGGCGAGGATCAGGGTCTCCCCATCCACGTCAACCCGGACGTAACTGACGTCGGGTGCAATCGCCACGGCGACGTTGCCCGGCAAGGTCCACGGCGTCGTCGTCCAAACCAGGAGGGAGCCGCTGCCGTCGCTCAGCGGGAAGCGCACGTATATGGACGGGTCCTCGACGTCCTCGTAGCCGAGCGCCACCTCGTGCGAGGAGAGCGCGGTGCCGCAGCGGGGGCAGTAGGGGACGACCTTGTGGCCCTCGTAGAGGCGGCCCTCGTCCCAGAGCTTGCGCAGCGACCACCAGACCGACTCGATGTAGTCGTCCTCGAGCGTCACGTAGGGGTCGTCGAGGTCGATCCAGAAGCCGATCCGCTCGGTCAGCCTGTTCCACTCCTCGACGTACTCGAAGACCGATTCGCGGCAGCGCCGGTTGAACTCGGCGATCCCGAGCTCCTCGATCTCCTGCTTGGAGGAGATGCCGAGCTGCTTTTCGACCTCGAGCTCGACCGGCAGGCCGTGGCAGTCCCAGCCCGCCTTGCGCGGCACCCGGAAGCCGCACATCGTCTTGTAGCGCGGGTAGACGTCCTTGAAGACGCGGGCGAGGACGTGGTGGGAGCCGGGGCGCCCGTTGGCGGTCGGGGGGCCCTCGTAGAAGCTCCAGACCGGGGCGCCGTCGCGCTGGGCGAGCGAGCGCTCGAAGACCTGCTCCTCGCGCCAGCGGGCGAGCATCCGCTCCTCCAGCTGGGGAAAGGACTGCTTCGGGTCGACGGGCTCGAATCCGGGCATGAAGGTCAGGATTCTAGGAGTGCACTAGGGTGCGGGGTCGATGGACCGTTACGACCTCAACGGCAAGGTCGCGCTGGTGACCGGCGCCGCCCGCGGCATCGGCTTCGAGACGGCGCGGCAGATGCACCTGCGCGGGGCCGCGGTCGCCGTGCTCGACCTCAGCGCCGAGGAGGCGCGCGAGGCGGCGGAGCGAATCGGGCCGCGGGCGATCGGGCTCGGCGGCGACGTCACCGACCAGAGCGCGATGATGAACGCCGTCGCCCAGATCGTCGAAGAGCTCGGCGGCCTCGACGTCGCGGTCGCCAACGCGGGCATCGCCCAGAAGCAGTTCGCCACCGTGCGCGGCATCTCCGGCGAGGAGTGGGAACGGGTCTTCGCGGTCGACCTGCTCGGCGTCTGGCGGACGGTCCGCGCGGCGCTGCCGCAGATCGTCGAGCGCAGGGGGCAGATGATCGTCGTCTCCTCCGTCTACGCCTTCGCCAACGGCTTCGGCAACACCCCCTACGCGGTGGCCAAGGCCGGCGTCGAGTCGCTCGGCCGGGCGCTGCGGGTGGAGCTGAAACCGCACGGCGCCAGCGCCAGCGTCGCCTACTTCGGCTGGGTCGACACCAAACTCGTCCAGGACGCCTTCGCCCAGGAGAGCGCGGGACGGGTGGAAAAGCTGAGCCCGAAATGGCTGATGAAACGGATCAGCCCGGAAGAGGCCGGCGCCGGCCTGGTCCGCGGGATCGAAGAGCAGGCGCCGCGGATCTTCGTCCCCAAGTGGTGGCGCTACGTCTCGGCCTTCCGCGGCCTCGTCAACCCGCTGCTCGACAAGCGGATGGAGACCGAACCGAAATTCGGCGAGCTGGTGCGCGACATCGACGCCGAAAGCGTCGACCAGGTTCGAGCACGGTCCGCGGATCCTGCCGGGACCTGACCCCCGGAGGCCTCACGGTTTCGACATCTTCGGCCGCCGTGTGGGTGCATCGTCTCGGCGCCTACCTGCCGACCTTGCTCCGAGGTATGGCGATCAGCTCGAAGTAGTGGTCCCCATGTCGACAGCGGACCTCCAGCGGGTATGCCATCGCGGCTGGATAACGGATGCAGACCCCGGCTGGGGCAGTCGTTCCAACCTTGACCGCATAGGTACCAGCCCTCTTGGGCAAAGTGGCGATGACCCGCCTCAGGCTTCGGCAATCCCCACCCTCGTCCTTCGTCCAGATCCGAGAACGTGCGGTCCCCTCTCGCCTCACCACGCATCCTTCGCCGGATGCCGGGCTGAACCGCTCGGCTGCTTGCGGAGAGGTCTCACTACCCGGGGTGGAGCCCTGGCCCCCGCACCCCGTTGCGAGCACGCCCGCCAGTCCGACCGCCATGACGCTCATGAGGCCGCGCATCGGCGCTCGCTTATGCCGTGCCGGCATGACGACTCAGCGGTATTGCTCCGTCAGGGGGACATGGACTTTGGCGGTGCCGTAGAAGCTTCCCACCGCCATGCACGTCCGGGACAGCGCGCAGGAAACGCTCTTGAGTTCATTCTGGGTCGCCCCGCTTGCGATCGGCGGTTCCTCCACGAGCCAGGACGCGCCGTTGCCGAACTCGGCGAGAGGCATGCGGATTCCCGAGCTGTTGGTGAACGTCCCAGCCGCGATGCAGGAGGTCGACGAGGTGCATGAAACCGCGTAGAAGTAAGCGGCCGACGCCGTGGCCGGGACCGTGCCTTCTTTCCAAGACCAGGAAGAGCCGTTCCACGTCTCGGCAAGCGGTACGAACTTGCCGGCACTGTTGTCAAGCCAGCCCGCGCTGAAGCATGAGGTCGCGCTGGTGCAAGAAACGCCTTCGAGATGACTCTGCCCCGCTCCACCCGGTACCGGAGGTTCCTGCACCGTCCAGCTCAATCCGTTCCAGCGCCACGCGACCGGGCGAAAACCGAAGCTCTTCGTGAAGCTGCCCGCCGCCATGCACGCGGTTGCGGACGTGCACGAGATCTCCTTGGGTTCTGGATTCGACCCTTCTTTCGGAATCGGCAGTTCCTGAACCGACCAACCGAGCCCGTTCAGGTTCGCGACCATCGCAGGTTCATGGGCAGTGCTGTCGCGGTAGACGCCGACAGCGGTGCAGGTGTCAGCGGCAGTGCACGACACGGCGTAGTAGCGGCCGTTGGTCTGGCCGCTGAGGACGGGCGGTTCTTCGACCGCCCATGAAGTTCCGTTCCAGCGCTCTGCCAAGGGCACGGCGAAACCCGCAGCATTGGTGAAGGTGCCGACGGCCACGCAGGCGCTGACCGAATAGCAGGCGATACCGCGCAAAGCCCCGCTTTTGGATTCTTTCGGAGCGGGGGGTTCTTCTATTGCCCATGAGGTCCCATCCCAATGCTCGATGAGAGTGGACCCGACCCCGCTGGCGTTTACGAAGTAGCCAACCGCCATGCAGAAGCTCGCGGATAGGCACCGGACCCCCTGGAGGTAGGAATTGGTTGCGCCGCTCGGAGAGGGCGCTTCCAAAAACCTCCAGGCAAGACCATGGAATTCTTCATCCACGCCTTTGGTGACGCCGTTCGCGTTAGAGGCGACGACTCGATAGTGGTAGGTAACGCTCGGTTCGAGGCCGACGAGTACGGCTGACTCTTCCAGATTGGCCGTGCCGGCTCCGATCCCTACTTCCGCGGTTTTCGACCCATAGGCAGTGGTTTTGCCGTATTCGAAGAAGTATTTCGTTTCAAGGCCCCGCGGATTCACAATCCCATTCAATGTCGCTTCGCTCTGTCCCAGCCCGGTGACCGGCTTGGTTTCGACAGTTGGATGGCCGATCGTTGAGAAGGTCAGGTCGCTTCCTTTGAACGTACCCAGACTGCTCGTTGCGACGACTCGGAAGTGATAGGTGCTGCTTTCGAGCAGGCCCGACAGAACCGCTTTCACGGGAACTTCGTTGAGGCCGGACCCAGCGCTGGTTTCGGGAGTGACACTGCCGTAAGAGGCGGTCGGTCCATATTCGAAGTAGTACTTGGTTTCGACGCCCTCCGGGTTCACGCTGCCATGGAGGGTGGCTCCCGTCGTCGTGGCACCGGTGGCGGCTTCGGTAGTCACCACCGGATGTTGCTGAGGTTGAAGCCGGGCGATCTTGCCGTTTAGAAGTGAGAACCACAAGTTGCCGTCTGGGCCGGCGACGATAGCCCCGGGCGTCCCGGTTGCGACCTGGAACTTGTATTCATTCACTGCCCCCGTCGTACTGATCTTGCCGACGAGTGGGTTTCCTCCCCCGGTGAACCAAAGCGCATTTTCGCCTTCTGGACCGGGAGCTATGTCAGTCGGATCCGGCCACCCTTCCCCCAGAGGGTATTGGGTGATCGTGCCCGTCGGGGTGACCTTGGCGATCTTGGCCTGGACGGACCCATTGCCAGGCTCCGACACCCAGATGTTCCCGTCTGGACCGACGGTTATGCCTGCGGGAATGCTCGTCTGGGGCAGCGCGTATTCCGTGAGGGCGCCGCTCGTCGTGATCTTTCCAACGCTGTTCCTCTGAACGTCATTGGTGAACCAGATATTTCCATCCGGTCCTTTGACGATCGCGTTGCCAAAGCTCTGTTCCGGAAGGAGGTATTCCGTTATGGCCCCCGTCGTCGTCATCTTGTCGACGTGCTGAGTCTGCAAGAACCACAGGTTGCCGTCGGCGCCGGCGGTGATCGAGTGCGGATAGTGTTCGGCGGGTCCGGTGAATTCGGTGATCGCACCGCTCGTCGTGATCTTTCCCAGCTTCCCGGTTGCATTGTTCTCGGTGAACCAGAGAGCTTGTTCGCCACCGGGGCCAGAGGTGATCGAGTACGGTTCGCTCCCGGACGGCAGCGAATATTCCGTAATCGCACCGCTCGTCGTGATCTTGCCGATCGAGTTCTTTGCTTGGTTCGTGAACCACAGGTTGCCGTCTGGGCCAACCGTGATGTCACGCGGTTTGCTGCCTTCAGGCAGGCTGTAATACGTCGCCGGGCCCTGTACCCGGCTGGACGGCATCGACGTCGCAGTGCCCGACCCACCGGCATTGATGGCCGTGACTTTGACGATCAGCGTGTGGCCCACGTCGGCTTCGACCGGCCAGTATTCACGGCTGGTGGCGCCCGAAATCGCCGTGCATTCTCCGCCCGTGCCGTTGCACCGCTGCCACTGGTACGTGAAGCTGGTCGGTTTGTGCGTCCAAGTGCCGTTGTTGGTCGTCGCCGCAACCGCCTGATAGGGAGGCGTCGGCAGGACGAGCGGCACCGCGGTGTTTTCCGGGGGCAGGGGAACGGTTTCGAAGGTGAGGTCTTTTCCGCGCAGGATGATCCCGTCGGGCGCTTCGGCGAACAAACGGAAGTGGTAAACGGTTCCAGGCGTAAGACCGCTAAGGGCTTGTTTCGGGGGATTGGTCGCAAGGTATCCACCAGACACCCTTCCGGTGGTATTCGTGTAGGATTCCGACGTTCCCCATTTGAAGTAGTAATAAGCGACTTCAAGGCCGTGGGGGATTAGCGTCCCATTGATCGTGGCACCCGTCTGGGTGATGCTGGTCGCCGCTTCCGTCTGAATCTGGGGTGGCGCTTTCGGCGGGCTGGCGTCTCCCGCTACACATTCGCCCTGCGTCCCTCTGCTGGCGTCCCACAAGAGCGTGACTTCGATCCCGGCGAGTTCCGTGTGGTCGAAGGAGCAGAGATCTGCGACCTCGGCTTCAGCGCCATGGCCCCAGGCATCGATCAGTGGATCGGTGGCAGCCTCGGCGAACTCATGGGAGGCGGCGTAAGGCATGTGGCAATACCAGTACGGACCTTCGGATTCGCCGGCCGATTCGGCACCCCGGCCATAACCGATCCAGTCATAGACGACCTGACCATCCGTCCCGTCGAATCCATACGTATGCCAGGCGCAGGACTGGTTTTCTTGCAGGAAGGTGCTCGTGTAGGTCGAGCCGGGCCCGGGAAAGACGACGAATTGATCGGAGGCCGGCGGATTGGGAGTGGGCCACCCGTTGGCTTCGATCGCCTTTCGAATCTCGGCCACCATCTTTGATTGATCGACTTCAGAGGGGGCCGCACCGTCATGGACGGAATCCGTGTAGCTGGAGTGGGCGACGGTCGAGCCGACATAGCTGAAGGAAGTCGGTTCCGAGGATTTGGCCGGTTCCGCTGCCTCCCAGTACTGGGTGAGAACGCCGAGCCAAGCGGAGTTCCCCATGCTGCTGTACATCGTTTCCAGCTTCGCGCGAAGAGCGGCAGCCGGTTCGCTGTTCCAGTTACCCCCCCAGAAGATCTCGTAGACGTGTGGGCTCGTACCAACCGGCCCGCCGGGGGTCTTGATCGACGCCCCTTCGGCGGTTGCCGGGAGCGCAAGGACCAAAGCGAGGGCGAACGCAGCGATGATCGAAGGAACCGAGCGGCCAACCCCGGGAACGCCACGCAGCCGCCTCAACTCTGGCCTCATGCAACTCCTCCTGTCCTCCCACCACCGCGGCTGGCGGCTGCCGACTCTCCAACCGGCTGACGGGCTTTGTGATTCGAGGACTCTAAGTCAGGCGCTCGAGGAGAATCAAGGGCGACTCGTAGGGTTGGCCGGTGGCACGCGTCATCGCGATCTCGCAGGCGCGGTTGCTGGAGAGGTAGGCGTCGAAGCGGCGGCCGGCGAGCTCTTCGGCCTGGGGACGGGTGGCGGACGCGGTCAGCTCGGGATGGCTGGTCCCGCGGTCGCCGGCGAAGCCGCAGCAGGTGGCGGAGGGGGCGACGTAGACGTCGTCGGCCAGTGCCTCGGCCAGCCGCCGAAGCGACGGAGCCAGCCCCAGCCGTCGGGTGGCACAGGTCGGATGAGCAGTAGCGGCGCCGACCTTTTCCTTGACCTCTAGGTTCGGCAGCAAACGCAGCGCCCAGGCAACCGAATCGAGGATCTCGATCTGCGCCAGCCGCCCGGCGTTCTCCTCCGTGAGCACGCCCTCCGCCGGATCGGCGATCGCCCCCGTGCAGGAAGCCGCGTCGATCACCACCGCCAAGCTCCCTTCCTCACTCCACTCCCAAAGCCGCTCCACCATCTCGTTCGCCTTGTACCGATGCGCCGCTTCGAACCCTTTCGAGCTCCAAGGCAATCCACAACAGCTGCCCTCCACCCCGGCGGGGATCGCCACCGGCTTCCCGGCCCGCGCCGAAACCGCAACGAGAGCGTCGACGACGGATCGAGCCGATGATCGACCCCCGTATAGGGGGTCTTTTGCAGGTTCGGCGGCAGGGCCGAAGATGCGATTAGTGCAGCTGGGGACGTACACCGCGGCGGCGCTGCCGGGGGGAGCGGGTGACCCCCTCCAGACACTCAACCGCGAGCCATTG
>DASSTG010000039.1:0-7549 GCA_035708105.1 Solirubrobacterales bacterium
GCTCGGCGGCGCCGCCATCACCAGCGTCCGCATCGAGGGGGTGGCGCACGAGTTCTCCACCGTGCCCGGGGTCAAAGAGGACGTCACCGACATCATCCTCAACCTCAAGGACCTGGTCGTCCGCATGCACACCGACGCCGACGAGGTGGAGGCCCCGCTGGTCGCCACCGGCCCGGGCGAGGTGAGGGCGAAGGACATCGACCTGCCCTCCGGCGTGGAGATCCTCAATCCCGACGCGCCGATCGCGACGCTCGAGAAAAAAACCAAATTCGAGGTCTACCTGACGATCGGCCGCGGCCGCGGCTACTCGCCCGCCGAAGAGAACAAGTCCGACGACCAGCCGATCGGCGTGATCCCGATCGACTCGATCTTCTCGCCGATCCGGCGCGCCTCCTACGCGGTCGCCGCCGCCCGCGTCGGGCAGCGGACCGACTTCGACAAACTCACCCTCGACCTCGAGACGGACGGCTCGATCGAGCCGGGCGCCGCGCTGCGCGAGGCGTCCGAGATCCTGATCAAGAGCCTGGCGATCTTCACCGATGCCGACCGCGTCGAGGAGCTGACCGCCCGTCAGCCCGCCCCGGCGGTTGGCGGCGGCGATTCGATCGGAGCGGGCGGCGGCGATGGCGCCGGCGCCAACAACGGCCTCGACGAGATCCTGATCGAGGAGCTCGAACTCGGCGTTCGCTCCTACAACTGCCTCAAGCGCGCCGGGGTGCAGACCGTCGGCGATCTCGTGCGCAAGTCGCGCGCGGAACTGAACGCGATCCCCAACTTCGGTCAGAAGTCGATCGAGGAAGTGATCGAGACCCTGCACTCCCGCGGCCTCGACCTCCAGCAGGACTAGGGGCCTCGGAGCGGAGCGGAGGGACCCGGTGCGGCACAAGAAGAAGCGCAACAAGCTGAGCCGCGACGCCGCCCATCGCGGCGCCCTGCTGGCGAACCTCTCCAAGCAGCTGATCGAGCACGAGCGGATCCAGACCAGCCAGGCCAAGGCCAAGGCGGTCAAGCCGGAGGTGGAGAAACTGATCACGCTCGCCAAGCGCGGCGACCTGCACGCGCGGCGCCAGGCCCTGGCGAGCCTCCACAACGACAAGTTCATCGTCCACAAGCTGTTCGACGAGGTGGCGCCGCGCTACGCGGAGCGGCCGGGCGGGTACACCCGCATCGTCAAGCTGGGCCCTCGGCGGAGCGACTCCACCGAGATGGTCTATCTCGAGCTCGTCTAGCCGCGCGGCTTCGTGCCGAGCTTGTACCGGGAGGGAGAGCCGACCGGCGACTCGAAGGCGAGCTGGACGAAGCTGGCGCGCAGGCACTTGCCCCGCGGCTTCCCTTCCCTGAGCCGTTCGGATGCCTCGGCGGCGATCTCCATCGTCTGCTCCAGGGTGGCGTCGTAGAGCGTCGCGATCTCCTCCCAGCCCCGGCCGTCGAGGTCATAGGTGACGACCGAGAGGTGCCGGTCCTGGCGGCGGTCGAAGATCCCTGCGGCGACCGAGTCGCGGATCGCTGCGAAGACCACCCGCAGGCCGCTGAGGCTGATGGCGCTGCGGACGTTTTGGCTGAGCTGCTCCCAGAACCCGGTGTCCAGGTACTTCTGGCCCACTCCCCGGTAGAAGTGCTCGGTCGCCCCCCGAACCGAACGGGTTTCGACCAGCTCGATGCAGTCGTGGTAGAGCAGTTGCTTGACGTGGTAGGCGACGTTGGAGACGTCGATCCCCAGCTCGCGGGCGATTTCAGCGGGACTGGCGGTCCTCGCGTTGAGGATGCTCAGCGCCTCGGCGCGGACCGGGTGCCGCATCGCCATCGAAAGGCGCCGGTCCGCAGGCGTCATTTCGGCTTTCCCAGCTTTTCCAAATCGCGTTGACATCGTGCAGCTCCTCCCGATTCCCCGATTAGTGGTTCCGAGGCTAACGCTCAGTGACATCGGAGTTTCTCGTCGTAGGTCACCGACTCGAGATAGAGGCCGTGGGCAGGGGCGGTGTCGCCGGCGGCGGTTCGGGGGGCGCCCTCGAGCAACTCGACGAAGCTTTGGATCGTGCGCCTGCCGCCTCCCACCTCCAATTGCGTGCCGACGAGGACCCGGACCATGTTGCGCATGAAGGCATCGGCGCTGATGCGGAAGCAGAGGAGTTCGCCGTCGGTCTCCCAGGAGGCGGCGAGGACGTCGCGTTCGAAGCGGACGTGGTCGGTCTGGGTCGGGGTGAAGGCGGTGAAGTCGTGGGTCCCCGTGAGGGCGACGGCGCAGGCGTCGAGCGCCTCCCGATCGAGGCGGTGGGGCCACCAGAGCGCCCGGCCGAGGGCGAAGGGGCTCGGCGCCGGGCGCGCCAGCACGCGGTAGCGGTAGCTGCGGGCCACGGCGTCGCGGCGGGCGTCGAAATCGTCGGCGACCACCGCGGCCGCGGTTATCGCCACGTCGTCGGGCCCGACCCCGTTGAGGCGCCGTGCCAGGTCGCCGCGGATCTCGGCGCCGGTCTGGAAGCTCGCCACCTGGCCGAGCGCGTGGACGCCGGTGTCGGTGCGGCCGGCGACCGTCAGCTCGACCGGCTGCCGCAGGACCGTCGCCAGCGCCGTCTCCAGCTCTCCCTGCACGGTCCGCAGCCCGGGCTGCCGCGCCCAGCCGCGGAAGCCGGTGCCGTCGTATTCGATGTCCAGCCGCACGGTGGGCACGGCGGCAGTATCTCCGACCGCCGGAGCTCCGGGTTGTCGCGGGGCCCACCTAGAATCGGGTCGGTGCGCATCCTCCTCACCAACGACGACGGCATCTCGGCGCCGGGGCTGCAGGCCGCCCGCCGGGCCCTGGTCGAGCTCGAGGGCGTCGAGGTCGACGTCATCGCCCCCGATTCGAACCGCAGCGCCACCGCCCGCAGCATCACCACCCGTCAGCCGCTCAGCGTCGAGGAGGTCGAGTTCGAAGACGGCCGCGTCGGCTACGCCACCGACGGCACGCCGGTGGACTGCGTCCGCTTCGCCGAGCTCGGCCTGGTCGGCGGCCGACCCGACCTGATCGTCTCCGGGATCAACCACGGCGCCAACCTCGGCGACGACATCACCTACTCGGGAACGGTGGCGGCGGCGCTGGAGGGAATCGTCCTCGGGATTCCGGCGATCGCCGTCTCCCAGCAGTCCTCGGCAGGCGGCCTCGGCTACGTCAGCGGCCGCTTCGACTTCGCCGTCGCCGCAGGCTTCACCGCGCAGCTGGTCGGTCGCCTGCGCGAGGAGCAGATGCCCGAGGCGACGCTGATCAACGTCAACTGTCCCTGCTGCCAGCCGAGCGGGGTCGAGGTGACGCGGCTCGGCAAACGGATCTACAACGACCGCCTGAAGCTGGTCGGCGAGAAGGGCGGCCGCCGCCACTACGAGATCTACGGCTGGCAGCCCGGTTACGAGGAGATCGAGGGGACCGACCTCAACGCTGTGGCCAGCGGCCGGATCGCGGTTACCCCGGTGCACTTCGACCTCACCGACCACGGCGGCCTCGAGCGTCTCACCGGCTGGGGCTTCGAGGAGATGCTGGCCGCCAGCGCCGCGACCGCGTGACTGCTTCGCCCGCGCAGCGCGCCGAGGAGCTGCGCGAGCTCCTCGCCCACCACAACCACCTCTACTACGTCCTCGACGATCCCGAGATCGGCGACGACGAGTACGACGCTCTGCTGGACGAGCTGCGGGCGATCGAGGCCGAGCACCCGGAGCTGCGCACCCCCGACTCACCGACGCAGCGGGTGGGGGCGCCGCCGCTGTCGCACTTCGAGCAGGTCGAGCACCTGGAGGCGATGCTCTCGCTGGGCAACGCCCGCAACGAGGAGGAGCTGCGGGGCTGGGAGAACCGGCTAGCAAACTACCTCAAGCGCCTGGACATCACCGCCTCGCAGTTCAGCTACACGACCGAGCCGAAGATCGACGGCCTCGCCGTCACCCTCACCTACGAGGACGGGGTGCTGGTTCGCGGCGCCACCCGCGGTGACGGTCGGGTGGGGGAGGACGTGACCCAGAACCTGCGCACGATCGGCTCGGTGCCGCTGCGGATCAAAGCCGCGCCCGTCCTGGTCGAAGTGCGGGGCGAGATTTACCTGCCGATCGCCGCCTTCAAAGCGCTCAATGAGCGCCGCGCCGAGGCGGGCGAGCCGACCTTCGCCAACCCGCGCAACTCGGCCGCCGGCTCGATCCGCCAGCTCGATCCCAAACTCGCCGCCGAACGCCCGCTCTCGACCTGGTTCTACGGGATCGGCGCCGTGCGCGGGCTCGACCTGCCCACCCACATGGAGGAGGTCGAATGGCTGCGCGACCGCGGCTTCAAGGTCAACCCCGACACCGACCACCACCAGGGGGTGGAGGGGGTGGTCGAGCGCTGCCACTGGTGGGAGGAGCGGCGCGACGAGCTCGACTACGAGATCGACGGCGTCGTCGTCAAGGTCGACGAGAAGGCCCTCTGGCGCGAGCTCGGCGTGGTCGGGCGCGAGCCGCGCTGGGCGATCGCCTGGAAGTTCCCGCCGACGACGGCGACGACGACGCTGAAGAAGGTCGTCTGGAACGTCGGCCGCACCGGCCACCTGGTGCCCTTCGCGATGCTGGAGCCGGTCCACGTCGGCGGCGTCACCGTCACCACCGCCACCCTTCACAACGAGGAGGACCTGGCGCGCAAGGACGTGCGCGAGGGCGACGAGGTGGTGGTGATGCGGGCCGGGGACGTGATCCCGCAGGTCGTCTCGCCCCTGGTGCAGCGGCGGCCGAAAGGGACGCGGAAACCGAAGCCGCCGAAGAAATGTCCGGCCTGCGGCACGCCGACGGTCAAACCCGGGGACTCGGTCTTCACGATCTGCCCCAACCGCCGCGGCTGCCCCGGCCAGTCTTTCCAGCACGTCAAACACTTCGTAAGCAAGGGGGCGATGGACATCGACGGCTTCGGCGAAAAGCAGGCCTCGCGCTTCCTCCAGGTGGGGCTGATCGAGGACGTCGCCGACATCTACGACCTCACCGAGGAGCAGCTGGTGGCGCTCGACCGCTTCGGCGAGACCTCGGCGAAGAACCTGGTGGCGGCGATCGACTCATCGCGCCGGCGGCCCTTCAAACGCGTCCTCTACGCCCTCGGCCTCCCCGGCGTCGGCTACGTCACCGCCGAGGCGCTGGCCGACCACTTCGGCTCGATCGACGCCCTCCACGAGGCCGATCCGGAGGCGATCGAGGAGGTCGAGGGGGTGGGGCCGGTCATGGCGGTCCAGATCAGCGAGTCGCTGACCGAGGAGGCGACCTGGGCGCTGGTCGAGAAGCTGCGCGAAAAGGGACTGCGGCTGGAGGCCGACGCCGCGGAACGGCGGCGCGAGGACGGGCCTCTGGAAGGGAAGACCGTCGTCCTCACCGGCACCCTGCCGGAGCTGACCCGTGAGGAGGCGGCGGCCCTGGTGAAGTCGGCGGGCGGCAAGGTCACCAGCTCGGTCTCGAAGAAAACCGACTACGTGGTCGCCGGCGACAACCCCGGCTCGAAGCTGGCCAAAGCGGAGAAATTCGGCACCGAGGTCCTCGACGAAGAGGGCCTGCGGGCCCTGGTGGGTCAGTAGCCGGCGACGGCGCCGGCGATCCGGTCCTGGTCGAGGTGGGCGAGGGTGAGGTTGCCGACCCCGTTCATCAGGATCGAGAAGGCCATCACCCGGCCGCTCCTGTTGAAGCAGTAGCCGGAGAGGTTGCTGACCCCGGTCAGGGTCCCGGTCTTGGTCCGGCAGCGGCCGTAGGCGGCGGTGCCGTGCATGCGTTCGTCGACGGTGCCTTCCTTGCCGGCGATCGCCAGATCCTGGATGAAGTCTTCGCCGGCCGGATCTTCTCGCATCGCCAGCAGCAGGCTGACCACCTGCCGCGGGCTGGCCCGGTTGGAGCGGGTGAGACCGGAGCCGTCGACGGCGTGGACGCCGGAGCCGTGGTCGCGGGCGAAGGCCTCGACGACCGCAGCGCCCGCGGCGGTGGTGCCGGCGCCGCCGAGGCGGGCGCCGAGCAGCTTGATCAGCATCTCGGCGAAGAAGTTGTCGGACCAGACGTCGGTGGTGTCGACGATCCGGTTGAGCGCGGGGGAGCGGACCTCCGCCACCCGTTCGGCGCCCGGGGGGGTCCGGCGGAGGGCGATCTGCGACGGCAGCTGGACGCCGGCGTGCTGCAGCGAGCGGGCGAGCTTCGAGGCCGCCAGCTTGGCCGGGTCGGAGGAGAAGCCGCTGGAGCTGGTGGCGCCGCTGAAGCCCGAGTTGAAGGCGAGGCCGGAGAGCGGGCCGATGTAGGAGCTGGTCGCATAGCCGGAGTCGGCGACCCCGCGCAGGCGGTCGAAGATCGTGTCGTCGGCGTAGAGGCGCCCGGTGACCGAGGTGATGCCGGCCGCCTTGATCTGCGGCGCCAGGGCGAAGAGGTTGGTCCCGAGCCCGGCGAGGTAGCGGTCGTAGAAGCTGGGCGTGCCGAGCGTCGGGTCGCCGCCGCCCTGCAGGTAGAGGCTGCCGTGGAGGACTCCGTCGGAGTCGATCCGGCCGTCGCGGAAGACCTTGGTCGGGATCCGGCTCTCCGGCCCGAGGCGGGAGAGCGCGGTGGCGGTGGTGAAGAGCTTCATGTTCGAGGCCAGCGAGCGGGGGCGGCCGGGGGCGCTGGCGCAGACCACCTTCCCGCTTTCGGCCTCGACGACGAGCAGGCCGCTGGCGCCGCCGCCACCCTGGTGCAGCCAGGAACGCATCTGGCTGCAGGTGCCGCTGGCCTGCGAGGAGCCGGCGCAGAGCAGGAAAAGGCCTGCTGAGAGCGCCAAAAGGAGGGTGAGGGTCCGCTTCATCGGGTAATTCAACACGCGAGACCTGGAAGGTAGCGGCCGAGCATGACCTGCCGCCCTGGAATACTGCATGTATGGGTGAAGTCGTAGACATCGAGTCCAAACCGCGCAAGCGGAAAGGCCGGAGGAAGAAGCCCTCGAAGACGGCCCTGGTACTCGGCGGCGGCGGCTTCACCGGCGGCGTCTACGAGATCGGCGCCCTGCGGGCGCTGGACCTGCTGGCGGTCAACAGCACCGTCAACAACTTCGACGTCTACGTCGGCACCAGCGCCGGCTCCTTCGTCGCCGGGATGCTCGCCAACGGGATCACCCCGGAGGAGATGATGCAGGTCCTCAACACCCAGGTCGCCTCCGACCTGGAGGACCTCGACCTCTCCAAGGTGCTGCGGCCCAACTACCTCGGCTTCATCCAGAAGGCGGCGGCGCTGCCGCTGCGCAGCCTCGAGCTGCTCCGCTCGCTGGCGCGGATCGGCGACCTCTCGGCGATCGACATCGGGGTCGGCCTGGCGGAGAACCTGCCCGCCGGGCTCTACTCCGGCTCCGGCATCGACGACTACGTGGCCGGCGTCCTCGCCGAGGACGATCGCAGCAACGACTTCCGGCTGCTCGATCCCGAGCTCTACATCACCGCCACCGACCTCGATACCTGTGAGCGGATCGTCTTCGGCGAGGACGGCTGGTCCGACGTGCCGATCTCGAAGGCGGTCGAGTGCTCGACCTGCCTGCCGATCGTCTACAAGCCGGTCGAGCTGAAGGGGCGGC
>DASSTG010000040.1:0-6771 GCA_035708105.1 Solirubrobacterales bacterium
CTTGCGGCAAGCCGCAAGCGAGGCGGCCTCCCCGGCTCCGACGGTTCTAATTCGTTAAAGGGACGGGCGAGAAGATTTGCTTTGTGCGCGCCACGCGTGCGTGGTGGCTCGGCAGGGTGGGGTCATGCCGCCGAGAGTCGAGCACGCAGCGCACGGGGAGGAGGGGACCGCTTCGGTGGAGCTGATCGCGGTGGTCCCGTTCCTGCTGCTGGCGGTGCTGGCGGCCGCGCAGATCGCGCTCGCCGGCCAGGCGCTCTGGTCGGCGAGCGTGGCCGCGCGAGCGGGGGCGCGGGCGGCCGCGGTTGGAGGAGACGCGGCAGCGGCCGCTCGCTCCGCGCTCCCGCCTTCGATGCGGCGGGAGGCGAAGGTGGAGAACGAAGGAGACGTCACGGTGCGGGTCGCGGTGCCGCGGCTGATCCCCGCCTTGCCGGTGGTGCGGCTTGAGGCGTCGAGCGGGCTGGAGCCGAGCGATGGCTGAGCGCGGGCAGGCGGCGGTGGAGCTGGTCGCGGCTTTGCCGGCACTGCTGCTCGCGGCGCTGGTGGCGCTGCAACTGCTGGCCGCGGGCTACGCGATGACGCTCGCCGACGGAGCCGCCGAGGCCGGTGCCCTGGCGCTGGCGTCCGGCGGATCGGCTGCGGCGGCGGCGCGCGAGGCGCTGCCGGGATGGGCGCAGGACGACGTCTCGGTGGGGGTGGAAGGCGGCACCGTCACCGTGCAGGTGCGGCCGCCATCGCCGATCCGGGCGGTGGCGGAGCGGCTGACGGTCAGCAGCAGCGCCTCGGCGAGGGCGGCCCGATGAGGTTCGTCAACCCGCTGCTGGATGCTCCGACGATCGCGGTGGTCGCCGTCGGCGAAGCCGACGGCGCACGAGGGGTCGCGGCCGCGCTCGCGTGCGCAGGCGCCGACCTGGATGCGCCGGCGCTTTTCATCGACATGGGCGGGCGGCCGGCGCGGCCGGCGCTGCTCACCTCCACCGCCGCCCAGAAGCTGGAGGAGCGGCTGGTCGCGCACCTCCCTGAGCTGAAGCCGGCGGCGCGCGGCCAGGTCTGTCACCTCGCGGTTCCGGCCGCCCCGGATGGCGTCGATGCGGCATCGGCGGCGGTGTCGGTGGCACGGGGTGCGTGCGCTGTCCTGTACCTGCCCCCGTCGATGCTGCAGCCCGTTCTCGCCCCCGAGTCAGGAGTGGGGCTCACCGGCGTGCTCCTCCGCGCCGATCTCGCGGCGGAGCGGGCACTGGTCGCCCTGGCGGTCCGCGACCTTTTCGCCCGGGAGCTCGCGGTCGCGGTCCTCAAGCACCGGCTCGGCTGGGTCAGCGAGCGGCGGGCTCTGTTCGGGGCGCTTCCCGCCGGCTCGCCGGGCGGCCTGCCGCCACGGCTGGTGCGCCGGCTCGGGCTCGTCAGTAGGGATAAGGAGATTCCGGTTCCGGTGCAGGCGGCGGCGAGCTGATGCTGCCGACCTTCGCTGCGTGCCAGGTCCCGACGTCTTTCAGGCCCTGGCCGTTTGCTTCCCCGGCCTTGGCGTCGCCGTCGAAGCTGTAGAGAGGCCGGCCCTTGTAGGTGACCTGGGTCCTGCCATCCGGGCGTTTCACGGTTCCGAGCTTCACCGGCCCCTTCGGCTTGACCCCGGCAGGTACCAGCAGCGGCTTCCAGGTGGAGAGGCATGAGCCGGTGCAGATGAACTTCCCGTGGGTCTCGACGCTGAGGCTGTAGAGGGTCTTCCCCTTCAGCGTCGTCAAGATGGTCTGTCCGAGGGTCGCGTTTTCCGCCTCCTTGACCACGCGCTTGGTCGGCTGGGAGGCGACTGCTTCGGTCGCTACTACCAGCGCCAGCGCCGCTAACGCAAGCACGGCGATGCGGAGGTAGGAGCGGGGGCGGGCAAGCGCGAGCATCAGCATCGGGTTCTCTCCTTGGTCTTGGTTCGCCCGGTCTACGCAGAGCGTCGCAGAAAGGTTCGAAAGGCGCCTCGGAAGATTTAGCTTCTGCGCGCCACGCGTGCGGCCCGGCGCGGCAGGCTCGGCCGATGCGGATGAGGGGAGAGTCGGGCCAGGCGCTGATCCTGGCGCTGGGCGGAGCTCTGGCCCTGATCGCTGCGGCGCTGGCGCTGGTTGCGATCGCGGGGGCTGTGACTGGCAAGGGAAGGGCGCAGAGGGCGGCGGATCTGGTCGCCATCTCGGCCGTGCGCTCGATGCGCGACGACCTCGGACGTCTGCTGGCGCCGCCGCGGCTCGCCGGCGGAAGGCCCAACGCGGACCACATTCCCAAGGCGCTCTACCTGGCGAGGGCACGGATGGCCGCGCTCGCGGCGGCCCGGGCCAACGACGTCGATCCGGGGCGGGTGGTGCTCAGCTTCCCCGACGGTGACTCCTTCGCGCCGGTGCGCGCGAAAGCGACGATCGTCGCCGCCCTCAGGGAAGGCGAAGGCCACCGCGTCGAGGCCTCGGCCGTCGCCGAAGCCGCGGCGCCGTACGGAGCGGCAGCGGGCGGCGCTACCGGCATGGCGAACGGCGGCGGCTACGCCGGCCCGCTGATCTTCAGGGACGGCGAGGGGATGCGGCCGGACGTTGCCGCCGCCTACGACCGGATGGCCGCCGCCGCTCGCGGCGATGGCATCGTCCTGGTCGTCGTCTCGGGCTTCCGCTCCGACGCCGAACAGGCGGAACTGTTCGCCGCCCACCCCGATCCGACTTGGGTCGCCCCGCCGGGTCATTCGCTGCACCGCTGCGCGACCGAGCTCGACCTCGGCCCCTCCGCCGCCTACTCCTGGCTTGCCGCCCATGCTGCCGGCTTTGGCTTCGTCCAGAGATATTCCTGGGAGGCCTGGCATTACGGGTATGACGCCGGCCCCGCCCCTTGTTCGCCCGAGGGCGAAGCGCTTGCCGCGGAGGGTGGAGCCGCTACCCCTGCCGGTGCTTCCGGTGCGCTTCCCTCCTTCGTCCCGGCGCAGTACCGCGAGCCGATCCTCCGCTCGGCCGACCGCTGGGGCGTACCGCCGGCTCTGATGGCGGCGCAGTTGATGGCGGAGTCGGGCTTCGACCCGACCGCCGGCTCCCCGGCCGGCGCCCAGGGCATTGCCCAGTTCATGCCCGGCACCGCCGCCTCGTACGGACTCGCCGACCCCTACGACCCGGTGGCCGCAATCGACGCCGAGGCCCACCTGATGCACGACCTCCTCCAGCAGTTCGGCTCCCCTGAACTGGCCCTCGCCGCCTACAACGCCGGCCCCGCCCCGGTCGAAGCCTGCCGGTGCATCCCGCCCTACCCCGAGACCCAGGCCTACGTCACCCGCATCCTCGCCCTGATCGGCGGCGCCGGCGCCATTCCCATGCCCAGCTTCGAAGTGCGGCTGGTGGCGTGAATTTTCGGGTTCGAAGAATGCGGGCTGTTCACCCTGCGGCGCTGAGGCATGGAGTCGCTCCGGCTGACATCAGGCATGCGCTTCGAAATCCGTTACGAGTGAGGGAGGAGGACGACCGGCGGCGTCTTTACCTCGGCCCGGCTCGTGATGGGGAACTTCTAGAGGTGGTCACGGCATTGCGATCCGACTTGTCGGAGGTAGCTATACATGCGATGACCATGCGCCCGAAATATGCGAGCCTGCTACCGAGGGAATGATGGCTGAACCAAAGAATTATGGACGCTTGGTCACTGGCGAGCTCCTTACCGACGAGCTGATCGAAAGGCTGTCGAAAGAAGCCGAGGAAGGCTGGGAGGTGGAGGAGCTGCTCACCTGGCGACAGGTCGACCAGAATCCGCCGCCGGCTCCAGATGCTCGTGGACGAGCCGCACCACCGCGGCGCCCTCGCCGACGGCGGTAGCGCAGCGCTTGATCGAGCCGGAGCGGACGTCGCCGGCGGCGTAGACACGGGGGACGTTGGTTTCGAGCAGGCCGCGGCCACCGACGTCGGGGCCGGTGAGGATGAAGCCGTTGTCGTCGCGGGCGACCGTGTCATCGAGCCAGCCGGTGCAGGGCGAGGCGCCGAGGAAGAGGAAGAGGAACGAGTAGGGGAGGCGGGTGCCGTCCGTGAGGGTCACCGCCTCGAGGCGGCCGTCACCGCCGTGCAGCTCGGCAATTTCGCTGCGATCGCGGATCTGGACGCCGAAGCGATCGAGCTCGTCGATCAGGTAGCTGGACATCGTCTCGCCGAGGTCGCCGCGGCGGTGGAGGAGGGTGACGAGGGCGCCGCCCCGGGCCAGCCAGACGGCGGCCTGGCCGGCCGAGTTGCCGCCGCCGACGACGCCCACTCTCTGGCCGCCGCAGATCTGCGCCTCCGGCGGCCCGGCTGCGTAGAAGATGCTGAAGCCCTCGTACTGGTCGAGATCCTCGACCGGCAGTTTGCGGTATTCGGCGCCGGTGGCGAGGACGACCGCGCGGGCGCTGATCTCATGGCCCTCCTCGAGCCGGACGAGGTGGCGCTCAGCGCCGGGTTCGAGCGCTTCGGCCCGGTAGGGGGCGGCCGTGCGGGCGCTGAACTTGCGGGCCTGCGTCACGGCCCGGCTCGTCAGCTCCATCCCGGTGATGCCGGCCGGAAAGCCGAGGTAGTTCTCGATCCGCCGCGAGGTCCCCGCCTGGCCGCCGAGCGTCGTGCTCTCGACCACCAGCGTGTCGAGTCCCTCCGAGGCTCCGTACACCGCCGCCCCCAAACCTGCCGGGCCGCCGCCGATGACCAGCAGATCGACCTCCTCCTGTGGCTTCAGCTCGAGCCCGATCCCCAGCGCCCGCGAGAGCTCGCCGTCGCTCGGCGCCCGCAGCTCGTTTCCGCCCGGCAGCCGCACCAGCGGAACCTCCTCGGGTTCGAGCTCGTCCAGCGTCCGCGCCAGATCGGCGTCCGCGGCCGGATCGGGCCAGCTGTAGGGCAGGCGCTGCCGTTTGGCGAAGTCGACCAGCCGGCGCGTCGGCTCGGAGTCGCGCGGGCCGATGATTTCGATCCCGATCCCCTGCCGCTGCTGCAGCAGTTCGCGCCGCGAGACGAAGGCCGAGAGGAGGATGTCGGAGAGCGGCGCATCCTCGAGCAGCAGTCGCCGCAGCCGTTCCCGCTCGACCGCTATGTAACGCATCGGCTCGGTGACGACTGCGGTGAGGAAGACCGTCTGGCCGGAGAGCAGGTTCATCTCCCCGAGGAACCCGCCGGCTCCATGGCGGACGATCTCCTGGCCGTTGCCGTCGAGCACCGCCGCCTCCCCCTCGAGGATCGCGATGAAGGGATAGGTCTCGTCGCCGACCCGGAACAGCTCCTCGCCGACGTCGGCAGCCCGTTCCTCGCCCTGCTCGGCGAGGACCTTCAGCTGACTCTTCGAGAGGACTCGACCGACGGGCTGGGTCACCGGCTGAAGGCTACTCGGCGGCCGGATTCACTCCTGGGGCTTCCCGTCTCGTATCGTCCGCCGGCGATGCCGAAGCGGGTGCTCCTGGCGCAGCTCAGCGACCTCCACGTCTGCGACGAGTGGGAGGGAGTCGATCCGTCCATCCGGGTCGAGCGGGTGGTGGCGGCGATCCGCGCGCTGCCCGATTCGGTCGACGCCGCCCTCGTCACCGGCGACCTCAGCGACGACGGCAGCGAGGAGAGCTACCGACGGGTGCGCCGGCTGCTGGAGCCGCTGGAGGTCCCTGTCCACGTCCTCCCGGGCAACCACGACGATCGCGCCCGTCTGCGGGCCGCCTTCGATCTTCCGGGTTCGGGCGCGGAGCCGATCAACTACAGCGTCGATGTCAGCGACCTCCGCGTCGTCGTTTTCGACTCGATCGTCCCGGGACGGGATCCCGGCGCCTACGGGCCGGAGCAACTGCGCTGGCTGGACGAGGAGCTCGGCCGCGGGAGCGCCAGGCCGTCCCTTCTCGCCCTCCATCACCCGCCCTTGCCCACCGGCCTGCCGGGCTGGGACGCGATCAACCTGACGGTCGCCGACCGTGAGGCGATGGCGGCCGTGGTCGCCAGGCACCCGCAGTTGCAGGCGATCGCCAGCGGCCACCTCCACCGCGTCGCCGCCGGCGCTCTGGCCGGCTGCCCGGTCTTCTCGGCCCCCAGCGCCTGCCTGCAGGCCCGCCCGGACTTCGGTGGCAACGACGTTGAATTCGTCGACCCGCCCGGCTTCGCCCTGCACGTCTACTTCGACGGCGAGCTTTCCTCGCAGGCGCAACTGCTCGGCCCGCAGGACCTCGGGTGGAGCGGTCTCGCGGGATAGACTGCCCGCCGATGTCAACCGAGGTGCAGGGAGTAGAGGGGATGAGGGCCCTCGTCGGCCAGGAGATCGGGCCCAGCGAGTGGCGGACGATCACCCAGCTCGACATCGACGCCTTCGCCGAGATCTCCGGCGACCACCAGTGGATCCACGTCGACCCCGAGCGGGCGAGGACGGAGAGCCCTTATGGGACCACGATCGCCCACGGCAACCTCACTCTCGCAACCGTCGACGGCTTCCGCGGGGAGCTGATCTCCTCTACTGGCTTCGCCATGGGGGTCAACTACGGCTGGGACAAGATCCGCTTCCCCGCCCCCGTTCCAGTCGACTCCCGCATCCGCGCCAAAGCCGAGGTGGTCTCGGTCGACGAGAAGGGCGGTGGCTGGTACCAAGTCGTCACCCGCTTCACCCTCGAGGTCGAGGGCGGCGACAAGCCCTGCTTCGTGGGCGACAGCGTGACGCGGGTGATGACCGCCGGTTGAGCATCGCCCCTGAGGCAGCTCTCTTACTTCTACACCGAGGGAGGCGGGGGAGTCCCCCTCCAGACACTCAACCACGAGCCATAGCGAGTGGTGTCTGGAGGGGGACTCCCCC
>DASSTG010000041.1:0-117143 GCA_035708105.1 Solirubrobacterales bacterium
GACCTGCTTGAGGCCGTGCGAGATCCGGCGGGCCGTCGGATCGACGCCGAGGACCATCGCCTCGACGCTGTCGCCGACGTTCAGGATCTTCGACGGGTGCTTCACCCGCTTGCTCCACGACATCTCGGAGACGTGGATCAGCCCTTCGACGCCCGGCTCCAGCTCCACGAAGGCGCCGTAGTCGGTCAGATTCGTGACTTTTCCGAACAACCGGGTTCCCTGGGGGTAGCGGCGGGCGATGCCGACCCAAGGATCTTCGCCGAGCTGCTTCAGGCCGAGCGAGACGCGGTTCTTCTCCGCGTCGAACTTCAGCACCTTGGCGGTGACCTCGTCGCCGACGTTCAGCACCTCCGACGGATGCTTGACGCGCCGCCAGGCGAGGTCGGTGATGTGCAGCAGGCCGTCGATGCCGCCGAGGTCGACGAACGCGCCGTAGTCGGTGATGTTCTTGACGATGCCCTTGATGACGGCGCCTTCGTGCAGGTTCTCGAGCAGCTTTTCGCGTTCCTCGCCCATGCTGGCCTCGAGGACGGCGCGGCGCGACAGCACGACGTTGTTGCGCTTGCGGTCGAGCTTGATGACCTTGAATTCGAGGGTCTTGCCTTCGTAGGGGGTGGTGTCCTTGACGGGACGCAGGTCGACCAGCGAACCGGGCAGGAAGGCGCGGATGCCGTTGGTCATGACCGTGAGGCCGCCCTTGACCTTGCCGGTGATGGTGCCGTTGACCAGCTCGCCGGATTCCAGGGCCTGCTCGAGGTGCAGCCAGGCCGACAGGCGCTTGGCGCGATCGCGCGACAGGATCGTGTCGCCGTAGCCGTTTTCCAGGGAATCGATGGCGACGGAGACGAAGTCGCCGCTCTGCACTTCCAGGTCGCCCTGGTCGTTCAGGAATTCTTCGAGGGGAATGTAGGCTTCGGACTTGAGGCCGGCATTGACCACGACGAAATTGTGGTCGACGCGCACGACTTCGGCGGAGATGACCTCGCCGGAGCGCATGTTCTGATCCTTGATGCTGGCGGCAAACAGGTCGGCGAAGCTTTCGCCGCCCAGGGCGGCTTCAGTGGTGAGGGTGGACATGAAAGATAGATCCATAGGCCCCGAAGGGCAATCATGACACGCCAGGCAAATACCCGGCGGAGTGAAAAAACATCCTGCCCGAAGGAAACGCCGGTCGGCGCCCGTCAGGCAGGCCCGTGTGCGGACCAGAGATCCAGCACTTGACGCACCACGTCATCGATCCCTTGGTGGGACGAATCCACGGTGACCGCATCCGCCGCCGCAACAAGCGGCGCATGCGCCCGACCCCGGTCTCGCGCATCGCGCGCCCTAAGGTCTTGCAAAAGGTCATCTAGATTAGCAGAAAAACCCTTGTCCTTCAACTGTTTATAGCGCCGCTGCGCCCGAACCCCGACGTCCGCGTCGAGGAAGATTTTCAGGGGGGCATCGGGGAAGACCACGGTGCCCATGTCGCGCCCGTCGGCCACCAGGCCCGGCGTCCGGCGGAAATCCCGCTGGCGCGCCAGCAGGGCCTCGCGCACCGCCGGCCAGGCGGCAACGCGCGAAGCCAGGTTGCCGACTTCTTCCTGGCGGATCAGGGCGCCGACATCCTCGCCGCCCATGAGAATGGCGTCCGGCTGGAAACGCACGTCCAGGCGCCGGGCGAGCCGTGCCGCCTGGGCTTCGTCGGTGCCATCGCCCCCATCGCGCAGCACGGCCAGGGCCGTCAGGCGGTAGAGCGCGCCGCTGTCCAGCACGTGCCAGCCCAGGGCCTGTGCGACCCGCTGGGCGATCGTGCCCTTGCCCGAGGCCGTCGGGCCGTCGATGGTGATGACTGGCGCTGCCTGCGCCGGGGTGCCGTTTCCAGGATGATCGGCGGCCATGGAAGATTCCTTTGCTGTGGATGGGATTCGCCGCCCGGACAGCCCTGGCGGGGGGCGGGCCGGGGCTCAGCCCGCTGCGAGCAGGCGGCGGAAATCCGCGAAATAGTCCGGATAGGTCTTGCTGACGCAGCCCGGGTCCAGGATGGTCACCGGCACGGGTCCGAATGCCGCCAGCGAGAAGCACATGGCCATGCGGTGATCGTCGTAGGTGCGGATCTCGGCGGCGCGCCAGTCCGCGGCCTGCAGGGGATGCACCGTCAGGCTGTCGGCATCGGATTCCACGCGCGCGCCCAGGCGGGCCAGTTCGGCATGCATGGCGGCGATGCGGTCGGTTTCCTTGACCCGCCAGCTGGCGATGTTGCGCAGCCGGCATGGGCCGTCCGCATACAAGGCCAGCACGGCGGCGGTCATGGCGGCGTCGGGAATCAGGTTGAAGTCCCGGTCGAAGGCCCTGAGCCGCTCGCCATCGGCCACCGCGTGGCCCCGCACCACCAGCGCACCGGCCTCGCGTTCCACCTGTGCGCCCATGGCTTCGACCACCTCGGCGAAGGCCACGTCGCCCTGGATGCTGTCGCCGCCGACGCCCTCGATGCGGACGGGACCGCCCGCGATGGCGCCCAGCCCCAGGAAATACGAGGCGGACGAGGCATCGCCTTCTATCCTGTAGTGGCCCGGGGCGCGGTAGCGGGCATCGGCCGGAATGACGAAGCGTTCCCAGCCCTCGCGCCCGACGCGCACGCCGAAGCGCTCCATCAGGTTCAGGGTGATCAGGATGTACGGTTTCGAGATCAGCGGGCCGTCCAGCTCGATGACGACGTCATGGCCAGACCGCCGGGCCGCGATCGGCGCCGCCATCAGCAGCGCCGTCAGGAACTGGCTGGACACCGAACCCCGCACCCGCACGGGGCGCTGCGCATCCAGGGGCCCCAGGCCGATGCGCAGGGGCGGATAGCCTTCCTGGCCGGCATAGGCGATCTCGCAACCCAGGCCCCGCAGCGCCTGCACCAGGTCGCCGATGGGCCGTTCGTGCATGCGTGGCACACCCGACAAGTGGTAATCGCCGCCCATCACGGCCAGGGCGGCCGTCAGCGGCCGAAAGGCCGTGCCCGCATTGCCCAGAAACAGTTCGGCCTGTTTCCGGGGCCATTCGGCAGCGCCGGCCAGGCTCACCCGCCCCGGGTTTTCCTGGCGCAGGTCCAGCCCCAGGGTTCGCAAGGCATCCCGCATGACCCTGGTGTCGTCCGAATCCAGCAGTCCCTCGAGCTCGGTTTCGCCTTCGGCCAGCGCCGCCAGCAGCAGCGCCCGATTGGAAATGCTCTTGGATCCCGGCAATGTCACCGTGCCGCGCGCGTGCACGGCCGGCTCCAGCAGCAGGGAAGGTTCGCGCACGGCGGCGCCTGTCGTATTCATGGCATCTGGCTCCTGCCGCCCCAGAACCGGCGGGCAAGCGCTGCCTGCTCGAGCAATGTCTCGAGCGCAGCGGGATCGGTGTCGCCTTCCAGGGCAGCCCGCAGCAGTTGCAGTGCCTGGTCGAAATCGTCCAGTTCGCGCAGCACCGCCGCCCGGTTGGAAAGAAAGATGTCGCGCCAGACCTCGGCGGAGCCCGCGGCGATCCGGGTGAAGTCGCGGAAACCCGTCCCGGCCAGGTTCAGGCGCGTGTCGGCGTCATCGGCCCGGATGACCTGGGTCATGTAGGCAGCCGCGAGGAAATGCGGCACATGGCTGACGGCTGCCAGCGCCCGGTCGTGGGCCTCGGGCGTCATCAGGGAAACGCGCGCGCCGCAGGCCTCCCAGACCCGGATCAGGCGATGCTGCAGCACGCCCGGGGTATCGTCGAAGGGGGTCAGCACGACCTTGCGGCCGTGGTAGAGCATGGGATCGGCCGCCTCGGGGCCGGCCATCTCGGAGCCGGCAATGGGATGGCCCGGAATGAACTGCGCATGGCGTTCGCCCAGGATTTCCTGGGCCAGCCGCGCCACATCGGCCTTGGTGCTGCCGGCGTCGGTGACCAGGGTGTCGGGTCGCAGCAGGGAGGCCAGATCCCGCAGGATCGGCGCCATGGCGCCCACCGGAGTGGCGAGGAAGATCAGGTCGGCCTCGGCCGCCGCCTGGGCCAGGCTGGCAACATCGTCGATCAGGCCCAGGCTGCGCGCCCGCTGGAGCGAAGCCGGGTTGCGTCCGACCCCGAGCACCCTGCCCGCCTGCCCGACCCGCCGCAAGGCCGCCGCGAACGAACCGCCGATCAGCCCCGTGCCGACGATGGCCAGCACCGGAACCAGAGGCTGCCCGCCGGGATCGCCGTTCATGCCTGCAACACGGCCTTCAAGGCGTCGAGGAGGCGGGCGTTTTCCTCGGGCAGGCCGATGCTGACCCGCAGATGCTCGGGCAGGCCGTCGCCGGCCACCGGCCGCACGATCACGCCGCGGCGCAGAAGCTCGCCATTCACGCGCGCGGCATCGCCCACCCTGACCAGCACGAAATTCGTGTAGCTGGGCACGAAATCCAGACCCAGCGCGGCGAAGCCTTCCTGCAGCTGCGCGCGGCCCGCCCGGTTCAGGGCATAGGTGCGGGCCAGGAAATCGGTGTCGGCCAGGGCGATGCGCGCGGCGAGCTGGGCCAGGACGTTGACATTGAAGGGCTGGCGGACCCGGTTGAGCAGGTCGGTGAGCGCCGGCTGCGCCAGGGCATAGCCGACCCGCAGGCCGGCCAGGCCGTAGGCCTTGGAGAAGGTGCGGGTGACGATCAGGTTGGGGAATTCGCGCACCCACCGGACGCTGTCGGATCGCGCCTCGGGATCGAGGTATTCGTCATAGGCTTCGTCCAGCAGCACGACGACGCGGTCCCCGTGCCGTTCCCGGACGGATTCCAGGAAGGCCAGCACGCGATCGCCGGGCTGATGGGTGCCGGTGGGGTTGTTCGGATTGGCGATGAACACCAGCCGCGTGTCGTCTGCGATCGCCGCCAGCATGGCATCCAGGTCGTGGCCGTAGTCGCGCGCCGGCACCATCAGGTGGCGCGCGCCCCGTGCCTGGGTGCAGAGGCGGTAGACCACGAAGGCGTGCTGCGCATAGACGGCCGACGTACCCTCGTCCAGCAGGGCCAGGGACGCGAGTTCCAGCAGGTCGTTGGAGCCGTTGCCCAGGGTGATCCAGTCGGCGGGCATATCGTGGTGCGCCGCCAGGGCTGCCTTCAGGTCGAAGCCGTTGGCATCCGGGTAGCGGCCGTGCAGCGCGCCGGCGGCCTCGGAAAGCGCCGCACGCACACGATCCGAGCAGCCGAGCGGGTTTTCGTTGGAAGCCAGCTTGATGATGCCATCCGGGTCCAGCCCATATTCGCGGGCAAGTTCCTCGATGGGTTTTCCGGCCTGGTAGGGAGCGATGGCCCGGATATGGGCGGGCGCCAGGGTGTTTGTCATGAAGCGGGCCTCACTGCCTGGGATAGGATCCCAGGATCTTGAAGAAGGCGACCTGCTGGCGCAGTTCGGCCAGTGCCTGGGCAACGGGCTCGTCATCTCTGTGGCCCAGCAGATCGACATAGAAATAGTATTCCCACTGCCCCGTGCGGGCGGGACGCGACTCGAGGCGCGTCATGGACACGCCATGCCGGGACAGCGGCGCCAGCATGTCGTAGACGGCGCCGGCGCGGTTCGGCACGGCCAGGACCAGGCTGGTCTTGTCGCGGCCGGTGGGGCCGGCATCGCGCAGGCCGACGGCCACGAAGCGGGTCTGGTTCTGGGGGTCGTCCTGGATCCCGCTGGCCACGGCGCTGAGCCCCCAGGCAGCAGCGGCCGCGTCTCCGGCGATCGCCGCGCACGTGGGGTCTTCGGAAGCCATGCGCGCCGCCTGGGCATTGCTGGCGACGGGCAGGCGTTCCAGCCCGGGATGATTGCGGCTGAGCCAGGCCTGGCATTGGGCCAGGGCCTGCGGATGCCCCAGCACCCGGGTCACGCCTTCCAGCCCGCCGGTCAGGGTGAGCAGGTTGTGGTGGATGCGGATGGTGCGCTCGCCGAGCACCTTGAGCGAGGAATTCAACAGCAGGTCCAGGCTGCGGTTGACGGCACCCTCGGTGGAATTTTCCACCGGCACGATGCCGACGTCCGCCTGGCCCGCCTCGACGGCGCGGAATACCTCGTCGAAGGACTCGCAGCGCAGGCCGTTGATGGCATGGCCGAAATGCTCGTAGGCCGCCTGCTCGGAAAACGAGCCCTGCGGACCCAGGAAGGCGGCGGTCAGCACGCTTTCCAGGCCGCGGCAGGTGGAAATGATCTGGCGCCAGATGGCGGCCACGGCTTCTTCGGGAATGGGGCCGGGATTTTCCGACTGCAGGCGCCGGATGATCAGGGCCTCGCGCTCCGGCTTGAGGATTGCCCCCCCGGCATCGAAGGCCTGCTTGACTTCGCCGACTTCCAGGGCTGCGCGGGCGCGCTGGTTGAGCAGATCGAGGATCTGCGTATCCAGCGCATCGATGCGGCGGCGCAGGGGTTCCAGCCTGGACTGGAGTGTCTCTTCATCCGCCATGCCGGGCCTCGAAGTCCTTGAGGAAATCGATCAGGGCCTGCACGCCTTCCATGGGCATGGCGTTGTACAGCGACGCCCGCATGCCGCCCACGGCCTTGTGGCCTTTCAGGGCCAGCAGCCCGGCGGCCTCGGATTCGGCCAGGAATGCGGCGTTCAGCGATTCGTCGCGCAGGAAGAACGGCACGTTCATGCGCGACCGACAGGACGGCGCGATGCGGTTTTCGTACAGATCGGAGTTGTCCAGGTAGTCGTACAGCGCACGCGACTTGGCTTCGCTGGCGGCATCCATCGCCGCAACCCCGCCCTGGCGCAGCAGCCACTTGAAGACCAGGCCCGCCACGTAGATGGCATAGGTCGGCGGCGTATTGAACATGGACTGGGCGCCCGCCACATTGGCATAGTCGAACACCGAGGGGCAATACGGCAGCGCATGGCCGATCAGGTCCTTGCGCACGAAGGTCAGCGTCACCCCGGCCGGGCCGGCGTTCTTCTGCGCGCCGGCATAGACCATGCCTACCCGCGAGAAATCGATGGGGCGGGACAGGATGTTGGACGACATGTCGGCCACCAGGGGTACGTCGGGTGCGCCCAGGGCGGCCATGTCGGGCATGACGGGCTGCTCGATCCCGCCAATGGTCTCGTTGGCGCACAGGTGCAGGTAGGCCGCATCGGGGCGGACCTGCCACTGCGCCTGGTCAGGCAGCCAGCACCAGGAGCCGAAGCGGCGCCCGTCGATGACGGTTTCGGATTCGGCTGTGGCGGCCACGGCGATGTCGCCGTAGCGGGCAGCCTCGTTGAAGGACTTGCGCGCCCAGTGCCCGCTCAGCACGTAGTCCGCCCGGCCCCGGCCCCCACGGCCGATCAGGTTCAGCGGCACGATGGCATTCTGGGCCGATGCACCGCCCTGCATGAAGAGGACCTCGAAATCATCCGGCACCGACAGCAGTGCGCGCAGGTCGGCCTCGGCCTCGTCGCGGATGCGGCTGTAGTGCTTGCCGCGATGGCTCATTTCCATGACCGAGGTGCCGCTGCCGTGCCAATCGCACATTTCCTCGGCGGCCTGCTGCAGGACTTCGAGCGGCAGGGTGGAAGGCCCGGCGGCAAAATTCCAGGGGCGGCTCATGATGCCTGATCCTCGTCGGTTTTGGGTTGGGCCGGGTCTTCGGCCGGCTGGGCGCCATCAGCGGGCGGATCTTCCGGGCCGCCGGGCTCGTCGTCCTCGTCGGCATCGCTTTCGACCACGCGGCGCACCCCCGACAGCAGGCTGTCGTCATCCACGTTGATCAGCGTGACCCCCTGGGTGGCGCGGCCCATCTCGCGGATCTCGGAGACCCGCGTGCGCACCAGCACCCCGCCGGTCGTGATCAGCATGATCTCGTCTTCGGGCTGCACCAGCACGGCGCCGACGACCTTGCCGTTGCGCGCCGAAGTCTGGATGGCGATCATGCCTTTTGTGCCGCGCCCGTGGCGCGTGTATTCGACAATGGGCGTGCGCTTGCCGTAGCCGTTCTCGGTGGCGGTCAGCACGCTCTGGCTCTCGTCCTCGGCCACCAGCAGGGCGATCACCGACTGCCCGTCTTCCAGCGACATGCCGCGCACCCCGCGCGCCGTGCGGCCCATCGGGCGCACGTCGTTTTCGTCGAAGCGCACGGCCTTGCCGGCATCCGAGAACAGCATCACGTCGTGCTGGCCGTCGGTCAGCTCGGCGCCGATCAGGAAATCGCCCTCGTCCAGGCCGACCGCGATGATGCCGGCCTTGCGGGGGTTGGAGAAATCGGACAGCGGGGTTTTCTTGACCGTCCCGCGCGAGGTGGCCATGAAGACGTAGTGGTCGTCGCTGAAGGCCTTGACCGACAGCACCACCGTGATGGTCTCGCCGTCGATCAGCGGGAACATGTTCACGATGGGCCGGCCGCGCGAATTGCGCGAACCCTGGGGCACTTCCCAGACCTTGAGCCAATAGACGCGCCCGCGATCGGAAAAGCACAGCAGGTAGTCGTGCGTGTTGGCGATGAACAACTGGTCGATCCAGTCGTCTTCCTTGGTGGCGGCGGCCTGCTTGCCACGGCCGCCGCGCTTCTGGGCCCGGTACTCGGACAGCGGCTGGCTCTTGATGTAGCCGCTGCGCGACAGCGTCACCACCATGTCCATGGGGGTGATGAGGTCCTCGGTCTCGAGCTCGGTGGCGTTGTATTCGATTTCCGAGCGGCGGCGGTCGTTGCTGGCGTTGGAGAATTCCGCGCGGATCGCCTGCAGTTCATCGCCGATGATCGTGGTGACCCGTTCCGGACGGGCCAGGATGTCCAGCAGATCGGCGATGGTGTCCATGACCTCGCGGTATTCGCCCACGATCTTGTCCTGCTCCAGGCCGGTCAGGCGCTGCAGGCGCATGTTCAGGATTTCCTGGGCCTGGACTTCGGACAGACGGTACTGGCCATCGGCCTGCAGGCCGTAATGCGCATCCAGCCCTTCGGGACGATAGGCCGCGCGCCCGCCCGAGGCCACATTGGCGTCCGCGCGCTCGAGCATTTCGCGCACCAGGGACGAATCCCAGCTGCGATCCATCAGCGCCTGGCGCGCCACCGGCGGCGTGGGCGCTGCCTTGATGATGGCGATGAAGTCGTCGATGTTGGCCAGGGCCACCGCCAGGCCTTCCAGCACGTGGCCCCGTTCGCGGGCCTTGCGCAGCTGGAAAATGGTGCGGCGGGTGACGACCTCGCGGCGATGCTGGAGGAAATATTCCACCATCTGCTTCAGGTTCAGCAGGCGCGGCTGGCCATCGACCAGCGCCACCATGTTCATGCCGAAGGTTTCCTGCAGCTGGGTGTTCTTGTAGAGGTTGTTCAGGACGACCTCGGGAACTTCGCCGCGCTTGAGCTCGATGACCAGGCGCATGCCGTCCTTGTCCGATTCGTCGCGGATGTCGGAAATGCCCTCGATCTTCTTTTCATTGACCAGATCGGCGATGCGCTCCTGCAGGGATTTCTTGTTCACCTGGTAGGGAATGGCATCGACGACGATGGCCTGGCGGTTGCCGCGTTCCATGTCCTCGAAGTGAACCTTGGCGCGCATGATCACCCGCCCGCGCCCGGTACGGTAGCCTTCGCGCACGCCCGCCATGCCGTAGATGATGCCCCCGGTGGGGAAATCCGGCGCCGGGATGCGCTCGATCAGTTCGTCGACGGTGCAATCGGGGTTGCGCAGACAGTACAGACAGCCTTCGACGACCTCGGACAGGTTGTGCGGAGGAATGTTGGTTGCCATGCCCACCGCGATCCCGGCACTGCCGTTGACCAGCAGGTTCGGCAGGCGCGACGGCAGCAGCAGGGGTTCCTGTTCGCTGCCATCGTAGTTGGGGCCGAAGTCCACGGTTTCCTGGTCGATGTCGGCCAGCAGTTCGTGGGCGATCTTCGACAGGCGGACTTCGGTGTAACGCATGGCCGCGGCGTTATCGCCGTCGATCGAGCCGAAGTTGCCCTGGCCGTCGACCAGCATGTAGCGCAGCGAGAAATCCTGCGCCATCCGCACCAGGGTGTCGTAGATCGCCGAGTCCCCGTGCGGGTGGTACTTACCCATCACCTCGCCGACGATGAAGGCGCACTTGCGGTAGGGACGGGTCGGCTGCAGGCCGATGTCGTGCATCGCGTAGAGGACGCGGCGGTGGACCGGCTTCAGCCCGTCGCGGACGTCGGGGAGAGCCCGGCCGACGATCACGCTCATCGCGTAATCGAGGTATGACGAGCGCATCTCCTTCTCGAGCTCGCGCTCCTCTATGCGACCGCCGGTGAGGACGTTGGCGTCAGACATCGAGGAAACGCACCTCCTTCGCGTGTTCCTCGATGAAGTCGCGCCGCGGGCCGACCTGATCGCCCATCAGCATCGAGAAGATCTGGTCGGCGGCGGTGGCGTCTTCCAGCGTCACCCGGGCCAGGGTCCGGGTTGCCGGATCCATCGTCGTCTCCCGCAGCTGCTCGGCGTTCATCTCGCCCAGTCCCTTGAACCGGGTCAGCTGCACGCCTTTGCGGGCCAGCTCGAGCACTGCGCCGCGCAGCGCCTGGAACGAGAGGGCGACGTTGCGCCGTTCCTCGTAGTCGATCTCGAAGGGAGGACGCCCGACCTGCTTCAGCAGCGCCTGGTGAACCTCGACGAACCGGCGGTAGTCGTGGTGGGTGAAGAGCTCGGCCGGGAAACGATGGGTGCGGGCGAGGCCGCTGCGGCGCTCGATCGCCTTCACCACCAGGTGGCCGTCGCCCTGCTCCAGCACCTCGGTGTCGAAGGGCTCGTCCTCGGGGGCCTTCTCGCTCAGCAGCTTGGCCGCTGCGGCCACCGTCGCCACCCCCTCGTCGAGCAGGTTCGACTCCTCGAGGAAGCGCACCGCCTCGTGGCCGAACTCGGCCTGCAGCGAGGAGCTCCAGCCCTCGTACTCCTTCGAGCGACGCACGTATCCCTGCCACCGGCTCGGGGTCAGCTTCGTCTTCTTGCCGTTGGCGTCGACGAGCTCGAAGCTCTCGAGTTTGTCGCGCAGCAGCAGCTCCTCCAGTTCGGCCTCACGCTCCAGGTAGGTCTCCTGGTTGCCCTGTTTGACGCGGTAGAGCGGCGGTTTGGCGATGTAGACGAAGCCGGCGTCGATCAGGTCCGGCATCTGCCGGTAGAGGAAGGTGAGGACGAGGGTGCGGATGTGGGCGCCGTCTACGTCGGCGTCGGTCGCCATCACGATCTTGTGGTAGCGGGCGTCCTCGAGGTTGAACTCGTCGTGGACACCGGTGCCGATCGCGGTGATCAGCGCCTGGATCTCGTTGTTCGCCAGGACCTTGTCGATCCGGCTCTTCTCGACGTTGATGATCTTGCCTCGCAGCGGCAGCACCGCCTGCGTGTTGCGGTCGCGGGCCTGCTTCGCCGAGCCGCCCGCGGAGTCGCCCTCGACCACGAAGATCTCGGCCAGGCTCGGGTCCTTGACCGTGCAGTCGGCGAGCTTCCCCGGCAGGGTGGAGTTCTCCAGGGCCGACTTGCGGCGAGTCAGGTCGCGGGCCTTGCGAGCCGCGTCGCGGGCCCGGGAGGCGTCGATCGCCTTGCTGATGATCCGCCGCGCGTCGCCCGGGTTCTCCTCGAGGTACTCGGCCAGCTTGCGGTTGACCGTCTCCTCGACCAGCCCTTTGATCGGGGGGTTGCCGAGTTTGGTCTTGGTCTGGCCCTCGAACTGCGGGTCGTGCAGTTTTACCGAGATCACCGCGGTCAGGCCCTCGCGCACGTCCTCTCCGGCGAGGTTGTCGTCTTTGTCTTTCAGCAGCCCTTTGTTGCGCGCGTAGGCGTTCAGCGTCCGCGTCAGCGCCGCCCGGAAGCCGGAGAGGTGGGTTCCGCCCTCGTGGGTGTTGATGTTGTTGGCGAAGCTGAAGATGGACTCCTGGTAGGAGCTGTTCCACTGCATCGCCAGCTCGACTTCTCCGGCCTCCTCACTGCCCTCGAAGTAGACGACCTTGCGGTGGAGCTCGTCCTTGTTCTCGTTCAGGTGGCGGACGAAGTCCTCGATCCCGCCCTCGTACTGGAAGGTGACGCTGTTGGTGGCGCCGCGCTCGTCGATCAGCTCGATCTTCAGGCCGCGGGTGAGGAAGGCGGTCTCGCGCAGGCGCTCGGCCAGCGTCTGGAAGTCGAACTCGATCTCCTCGAAGATCTCCAGGTCGGGGAGGAAGGTGATCTTGGTGCCGTGCGCTTTGGTCTTCTCGCCTTTGGCGAGATCGGCCTGCGGTTTGCCGCGCTCGTAGTCCTGCGACCAGACGTAGTCGTCGCGACTGATCTCGAGGTGGAGGCGTTCGGAGAGCGCGTTGACGACCGAGACCCCGACCCCGTGGAGGCCGCCGGAGACCTTGTAGCCGCCGCCGTCGCCGAACTTGCCGCCGGCGTGGAGGACGGTGAGCACGACCTCGGCGGCCGGCCTCCCCTCCTTCTCCATCGTCTCGACCGGGATGCCGCGGCCGTTGTCCTCGACCGTGCAGGAGTTGTCAGGGTGCAGAACGACCTTGACGCTGTCGCAATGCCCCGCCAGGGCCTCGTCGACGGAGTTGTCGACGACCTCGTAGACGAGATGGTGCAGGCCGCGCGGGCCGGTCGAGCCTATGTACATACCGGGGCGTTTACGAACCGCTTCCAGCCCCTCGAGGACGGTGATGTCCTTGGCGCCGTAGGAGTCGCCGCTGGCTTTTTTGTCAGGCAAGGAGTCCCTTCCGATTGACACTCAGACACACAAAGCCCCGACGCCCGGAGACTCGCTCCACGGTTGGTCGGGGCATATTGCGAGTTGCCATAAGAATATCAGTTCAGGCCCGCGGATAGGCCGCCGCCAAGATAAAAATTCCCTGCAAATCGTGCCAAAAGAGCGCCTAGAACCGCGCTGAGTTGACGCGGAAGCGCAAGCCCTTGGGAGCCTGCTCCTCAAGCTCGGCACGCAGTCGCTCCAGCAGCTTCTGCTGCATCAGGTCGAGCTCCTGCGCCCAGACCGCGTCGGCGCACTCGACCGTCAGCGTCCCGTCGCGTTCGGAGACGGGGGCCGCGACCGCCGCGAGCTGCTCGCCGACCGCGCGCGGCCAGACCGCCTGCACGGCCGCCAGCGGCGTCTGCGGCGCCGCTTTCTTCAGGGCGGCCTGGAAGGCACCGGCGGCAGGGCGAGGGGCACGGCGCCTCATGCGGCGGCACCTTCTGTCTGCGGTGGCATCGGCACCACCGTCTCGCGGGCCGCGGCGGGGACCGAGTGCTCGTCGGCCGCGGTGATCAGGGCCTGGCCGCCGTCGCCGAGCCGGGCAACCAGGCGCTCCCTCCGGCCGGGGTCGAGCTCGCTCATCACGTCGTCGAGCAGCAGCAGCGGCGTCACCCGCCGCGCCATCAGCAGCGTCTCCCGCTCGGCGAAGAGGAGGGCGAGGAGGGCGATGCGCTGCTGACCTTGGGAGCCATAGCGCCGCAGCGATTTCCCTGCCGCGGCGAGCTTCAGCTCGTCGAGGTGGGGGCCCCAGGAGCTGCGCCCGAGGCCGATGTCAGCTTCACGTCGCTCCTCGAGCCCCGCTTTCAGCTCTGCCGTCGTTCCCTCTGCCCGCGGTGCGTAATCGAGCTTCGCGCTCTCCAGCCCGAGCTCGGCGGCGGCGGCGGCGAACGGGCCGCCGAGCTCGGCGGCTGCCTCCGCCCGCGCCTCGATCAGGAGCGCCGCGGCGTCGGCCATTCCCGCGTCCCAGACCCGCAGGTCCTCAGGGGAGCCGTAGCCGCCGTGCAGCCGCGACAGCAGCGCGTTGCGTTGCGCCACCGCCTGCCCGTAGCGTTTGCGCAGCTGCGCGCGGGCCGGCCAGCGGGCGGCGATGAAGCCGTCGAGGTGGGCACGGCGCTCCGCCGGCGGGCCCTTGACCAGGGTCAGGCGGTCGGGGGCGAAAACCGCCACCGGCGGCCGGCTGCGGGCGATGGTGGCGGGATCGGCCGGGTTGCCGTCGAGCAGGTGGCGACGCCCTTCGCCGCGGCTGACCGCCGCCAGCAGCTTGTGCTCGATGCCGTCCCCGTCTTCGACCGTCGCTTCCGCCCGCGCCAGCGTGCCGCCGAACGGGATCAGGTCGCGTCGGTCCGAGGTGCGGAAGGAGCGGCCGGTGAGCGCGAAGTAGACGGCCTCGATCAGGTTGGTCTTGCCGGTTCCGTTGGGGCCGATCACGCTGACGATCCCCGGCGGCAGCTCGACCCGGACGCGGGCGAGGCTGCGCAGCGGCTTTGCCTCGATCGCGGTGACGAGCATCGCCGGCTCAGTCGGCGGGCGCCGGCATCGGCGGCCTATACGTTGAGGCGGATCGGCATCACCAGGTAGCGGAAGTCCGCTCCCTCGACCGCTTCAAGCAGGCCTGGCCGCAGCGGCGAGATCAGCCGCATCAGGATCTCGTCGCCCTGCACGCTTTCGATTCCTTCGCGCAGGAAGTCGGGGTTGAAGCCGATCTCCAGCGCCTCGCCCTCGAACGCGGCCGGCATCGTCTCGCGGGCGTCGCCGACGTCCGGCGTCTCCGCCGCCACCGTCAGCTCGCCCGGCTCGAACGAGAGCCGCAGCGGCGCGTTGCGCTGGGCCAGCTGGCTGACTCGGCGGGTGACGTCAAGCAGGTCCGAGCGCGGCAACCGCACGTCGTGCTCGTAGGACTCCGGCAGGAGCTGGCGGAAGTTGGGGAACTGGCCGTCGATCAGCCGCGTCGTCAGCAGAATCGACCCCGCGACGAAGACGGCTTGGTTGGGGAGCAGCGAGATCGAGGCCTCGCCCGCTCCCTCGGAGGAGAGGATCCGACCCAGCTCCCGCAGCGCCCGGGCCGGGATGTTCGCCTCGAGCTCCCCTCCCAAATCGGCCTCGAGCTCGGTCCGCTTCACCGCCAGCCGGTAGGAGTCGGTGGCGACCATCGTCATCTCGCTGCCGCCGGCGGTGACGAACACCCCGGTGAGGACCGGGCGCATGTCGTCCTTCGAGGCCGCCCGCGCGACCAGCTCGATGCTCTCTTCAAGCGCGGCGGCGGGGATCTTCAGCTCGCCCTGCTGCTGCGGTTGCGGCAGCTTCGGGAAGTCCTCGACCGGCAGCACGCGGAGGTGGAAGCTCGAGCTGCCGCTGCGGATCTCGACGTCGTGCTCGGCCTCGCGCGACTCGATTTCGACGGTCGGGTCGGCAAGCGAACGGGCAACCTCGGCGAAGAGGCGGCCGGGGAGGAGCACCGCGCCGCCGTCGGCCACCTCGGCGTCGAGCGTCGTCTCCAGTCCCAGGTCGAGATCGGTCGCCGCCAGGGTCACTTTGCCGTCAGCGGCGTTGAGGAGAACTCCCGAGAGCGCCTGGGTGGCGGCCCGGGTCGAGACGGCCCGGGAAACGATCGAGAGCTTCGAGACGAGGTCTTCGCGTTTGGTCGTGAGCTTCAAAAGATGAATGCCTTCTTGAGTTGGATTAGGACCTGTTGAAAGAAGATGGAATTGCGTGGATTTGGCGGTGTGTCGCGGTTTTCGGGGTGTGGATAGGGCTGTGGAAGCCTGGGGATGATTACAGCGCGACCGGTTGTCAGCGCTCGTCGGTAACAGGGTTGTGGATAGCGCCCCGCAACTCCCGGACCTTCTCGGCGAAATCGGAGTCCTCGTCGAGGCCGGCTTCGACCCGCCGCAGGGAGTTGAGGACGGTGGTGTGGTCGCGGCCCCCGTAGAGGCGGCCGATCTGGGGCAGGGAGAGGTCGGTGAGGTCGCGGGTGAGGAAGATCGCCACCTGCCGGGCGCGCAGCGGAGTCGCGGCGCGGCTCGAGCCGACGAGCTCGGCGCGCGAGATCCCGAACCCTTCGGCCACCCGCTGCTGGATCTCCTCGACCGAGGTTGGTCGTCGTGAGCGGACGCCGGGGATCACCTCGGCGATCAGGTCCGAGCTGAGCGGCCGCGCCATCAGCGAGGCGTGGGCGATCACCTTCGTCAGCGCCCCGTGCAGCTGGCGGACGTTGGCGTCGATCCGGTTGGCCAGCTCCGCCAGCGCTCCCTCGTCGGCGATTTCCACCCCCGCCTCCTCGGCGAGGCGCCGCAGGACGGTGAGTCGGGTGGCGAGGTTCGGCGGCTCGACCGGGACCGTCAAGCCCCACTCGAAACGATCACGCAGCCGCGAAGCGAGGGTCGAGAGCTCGCTCGGGATGCGGTCGGCGGAAAGAACCAGCTGGCTGCCCGACTCATACAGCGCGTTGAAGGTGTGGAAGAACTCCTCCTCGGTCGCCGGCTTTCCCTGCAGGAACTGGACGTCGTCGATGAGGAGGACGTCGATGTCCCGATAACGAGCCTTGAAGGCGTCGCTGCCGGAGGTCTTCAGCGCCACCACGAACTCGTTGGTGAAGGACTCGGCGGTGGTGTAGCGGACGCTCAGGCCGGGGGCGTTCTGCCGCAGGTAGTTGGCGATCGCCGCCAGCAGGTGGGTCTTGCCGAGGCCCGGGGGCCCGTGCAGGAACAGCGGGTTGTAGGCCTCCGACGGGGCCTCGGCGACAGCCAGCGCGGCACCGTGGGCGAGACGGTTGCCGGGGCCGATCACGAAGCGGTCGAAGGTGTAGTTGGGATTCAGCTCGATCTCGGCTTCGGGATCGGCGGCGAGCTCGGGAGCCTCGGCGAAGCTGACCCGCGCGAGCGGCGAGTCGACCGCCTCGAGCGCTTCCGCGATCAGGTCCGAGTAGCGCCGCTCGCTCCAGGCCCGAATCCGGTCGGGGGCGGTGAGAAAGAGAGTCTCGCCTTCCACGCCGGCAGCTTCCAAAGGCTCCAGCCAGAGCCGGTAGGTCGACTCGGGGACCGAATCCTTCAGGCGCTCCTGAACGGTTCGCCAGAGGGCATCGAGTTCGTTTCGAGGGGAGTCATCGGGCACCGGGCGGCGACCATAGCGCCGTGCCTGGGAGGGCAACCGGGACGCCTCGCAAATCCCGCAGAAAAGATTTGCGCCCTCCTCCGTATACTCCGCCGCGATGAAGCGCACCTACCAGCCGAAGAAGCGCAAGCGGGCGAAGACCCACGGCTTCCGCGCGCGCATGAGCACCCGCGGCGGACGGGCGATCCTCAAGCGCCGCCGCCGCAAGGGCCGGAAGCGCCTCACCCCCTAGGCGGGCGCCGGATGCACGCGGCCACCCTGCCGAGCATCTGATGGCCTCGAAGCGCCGGCGCCTTTCGCGCAGCGGCGAGTTCGACCGCGTCTACCGCGATGGTTCCTCTCACGCGACCCGCTACCTCGTGCTCTACACGTTTCCTCGCAGGGAGGAGGACCGCGAGGACGTCCGCCTGGGCGTCTCCGTCAGTCGCAAGGTCGGGGGCGCGGTGGAGCGCAACCGCGTCAAGCGGCAGCTGCGGGAGGCCTTCTGGGCGCTTGGCGACCGGCTCCCGCCACGCCACGATTTCGTCATCGTCGCCCGGGCGGAGATCAAGGAGTTGATCGAGAAAGACGGGATGAACGGCGTCAAGGAGAACCTGGAAGAAGCTCTGGGCAAGGGGCGTTCCACGTGAAACGCGCCGCGAGCCGTTCCACGTGAAACGCTTTGCCTTGGCGCCGATCCGGGGGTACCAGCGCTGGATATCCCCCGCTTTCCCCCGCCGCTGCCGGTACGAGCCGACCTGCTCCGCCTATGCCGTGGAAGCCGTCGAGCGCTTCGGCCTGGCCCGGGGGCTCATCCTTGCCGGCTGGAGGCTGCTGCGCTGCAATCCCCTCAGTCACGGCGGCTTCGACCCCGTCCCCGATAGATTCACGCTCCGCGCCGCCCACGTCCACCCGGCCGATTACCACCGCACCCATTCATGAGCCTCCCCGCCGCCAACATCCTCCAGCCCCTGATCGACGTCGCAAACGCGGTCCTGCAGTTCTTCCACAACAACGTCGGGCTCAGCTGGGGGATGTCGATCATCGCCCTCACCGTCTGCACGCGGGCGGTGCTGATCCCGCTCACCTACAAACAGCTGAAAGGGATGCGGGCGCTGCAGGCGCTGCAGCCGCAGATCAAGGAGCTGCAGGAGAAATACAAAAACGACAAACAGCGCATGCAGCAGGAAATGATGCGCTTCTACAAAGAGAACAAAGTCAACCCGTTCGCCTCCTGCATCCCGCTCGTGGCGCAGCTGCCGGTCTTCATCACCCTCTTCTACGTGCTGCGGCACGAGCTGCCTCCGGACATGGGCTGCCCGCAAGCCGGCCATTGCGCCGCCTACGGAGCCGAATTCTTCTTCATCAAGGACCTGACGGCGAAGGCAACGGGTGGCGAACTGATCGCGCTGCTGATCCTCTACGTCGGCACCCAGCTGGTCTCGGGGATGGTGATGTCGCTCTCGGCTGACAAAAGCCAGCGGACGATGATGTTCCTGCTGCCGCTGGTCTTCGTCCCGTTCATCCTCAACTTCCCGGCCGGGCTGATCCTCTACTGGATCACCACGAACTTCTGGACGATCGGCCAGCAGTTGGTGATGAAAAAGGTGATCCCGGTCCCGGTTGCCGCCACGCCCGAGGGGGCCGCGGCGATCCAGGCGGCGAAACCGCCGCCTCCGCCTCCGCGGAAGAAAAAGAAGCGGCGATAGGCCTTGCGGAGGGGTGTTTGGGAGGTCCCTCCGTCGCAGATTAGGTGGAGGCTCCTCCGGGACCTCCCAAACACCCTGCACGAGCGGGTGAGGAGATGGGCTAGCCCTTGGGGCGCTTCTTGGCGATTCCTGGGTTGCGCGGCAGGTTGGCGGGCGTCGGTCCCGACTTGCGAATGACGTGCAGGTGGCGGTGCTCGCTGCCGGCTCGATCGCCGACGTCGAGAATCGCCTCGGGGGACATCGCCAGGAGATCGGAAGCGCGCCCGAGCTGGCGCTCCTCGTCCTCGTCGCGCCGGCCCTTCCAGGCGACGAGGACGCCATTCGGCTTCAGCAACGGCGAAGCGAGCTCGGCCAGGGTCGAGAGGCGGCCCACCGCCCTCGCGGTGACGGCGTCGTAGGCCTCGCGCCCCGCGGCCGCAGCCCAGTCCTCGGAGCGGACGTGGCGGACGGTGGCGCCGGCGATCTCCGCGGTGCCGATCGCGCGCCGCATGAACTCGCACTTGCGGCCGACCGACTCGATCAGATCGACTCGCGCCTCTGGCAGGGCTGCCGCAAGCGCCAGTCCGGGGAACCCCGCTCCTGCGCCCACATCAGCAATCCGCCCGGCCGTACGCAGCTCGGGCACCTCGAGCCCGGTGAGGCTGTCGGCGACGTGCACCTGCCAGGCCCGCCGATCGACCACCGAGCTGACCGATGCCCGCTCCTCGGCGAGCAGGTTGAGGACCACCTGCAGCTGCTCCCGCGCGCGGCCCCCCAGCGCCGCGGTGGGATCGGAGCTCACTCGGGGAGGAGCGGCGCGACGATCACGCAGCGACGGGGCTCGTCGCCCTCGCTGTAGGTCTCGACGCCGGAGCGATCCTTGAGGCGTTCGTGGACGACCCGCCGTTCCTGCGCACTCATCGGGTCCATCTCGACGACCCGGTTGTTGCTCAGCGCCTGCTCGGCGGCGCGGTCGGCGCGGCCCTCGAGGGTCTCGCGGCGGCGCTGGCGGTAACCGGCGGCATCGACCACCACCCGTTTCCGCTCCCGCATCCCGCGGAAGGCGACTTGGTAGCAGAGCAGCTGCAGCGCGTCGATCGTCTGCCCGCGCTTGCCGATCAGCAAGCCGTAGTCGTCGTCTCCCTCGACCGTGAGCAGGATCCGCTCGTCATCCTCCTCGACGGCCACGTCGCCATCGAGGTCGAGCTCGTCCAGCACGCCCTCGACGAGCTCCTGTGCTCGCTCGGCGGGATCGTCGGGCCAATCGAAATCTTCGGGCACGGTCGGGAGGCTATCCGACCGCTTCGAAACGCGCCGGGAGTGCCTTCTCTAGGCTGGACGCGATGGGTACGGTCTACGCGGTCGCCAACCAGAAGGGCGGGGTCGGAAAGACGACCACGGCCGTCAACCTGGCCTCCTGCGCCGCCTCCGAGGGGGAGCAGACGCTGCTGGTCGACCTCGATCCCCAGTGCAATGCCACCGTAGCCCTCGGCGGCGATCGCGATCTGCATCCCTCCTCCTACGACTGCCTCACCGGCGACACCTCGGTCGCCGAGGCGGCGCGCCCGGCGGGGCCGGACAACCTCTGGCTCGTGCCGGCCGGCCGCGACCTCGCCGGAGCCGCGGTCGAGCTGCCGCGAATCGAGGGGTCGGAGACGCGCCTGCGCGAGCGGCTCGGGCCGGTGCGAGAGCGATTCTCCGTCGCCCTCCTCGACTGCCCGCCCTCGCTGGGCCCGGTCAGCGTCAATGCCTTGGTGGCCGCGGACCGGGTCATCGTGCCGGTGCAGGCCGAGTACCTCGCGCTCGAGGGCCTGGTCCAGTTCCTGGAAACCCTGGGCCTGATCAGGCGTGAGCTGAACCCTCAACTAGAGGTTTCGGGTCTGCTGATCACGATGCACGACGAGCGCACGCGCCTGGCTCAGGACGTGGAGGCGGAGCTGCGCGACCACTTCGACGGGATGGTCTTCGAGACGGTCATCCCCCGCAGCGTCCGAGTCGCCGAGTCGCCGAGCTATGGTCTTCCCGTGACCGAGCACGCTCCCGCTTCCCACGGCGCCGTCGCCTACCGCGCCCTCGCCAAGGAGCTCGCGAGTCGTGGCTAAGCGCGGAATCGGCCGCGGGCTGGCGGCAATCCTGCCGGAAAGCGAGGCGGCCGGTGCCGGCGAGCTGCGTGAGCTGCCGGTCTCGCTGCTCAAGCCGAACCCGTCGCAGCCGCGGACCAACTTCGACGCCGAGGCGCTGGCGGCGCTGGCGGCCTCGATCGAGGCGAGCGGCGTGGTCCAGCCGCTGCTGGTCCGCCCCCTCCCGGACGGCAGTTATGAGCTCGTCGCCGGCGAGCGCCGCTGGCGCGCCGCGCAGCAGGCAGGCCTGGAGAAAGTGCCGGCAGTGGTCCGCGACCAGGCCGAAGCCGAGCGGCTGCAGGCCGCATTGATCGAGAACATGGTCCGCGAGGATCTCAACCCGGTCGAGGAGGCACGCGCCTGCTCCGCTCTCGTCGAGGATCTCGGCTTGACCAAAGAGGACCTGGCGAAACGGGTCGGTCGCAGCCGGCCGGCGGTCTCGAACCTGATCCGTCTGCTCGAGCTGCCGGACGAGGCGCTCGAGCTGCTCGAGGCCGGCGATCTCAGCGAGGGGCACGGCAAGGCCCTGCTCGGAGCCCAGGGCAACGACGTCCGCCGCCGCCTGGCCCGTGACGCCGCTCGCGGGGGCTGGTCGGTCCGCGAAACCGAGGAAAGAGTTCGGCTGGCTGGCCAGCCAAGGGCCAAGCCGAGGCGCGCCGCGGCCGACCCCGATGCCCTTGCCGCTCTCCGTGACGCCGCCGACGCGCTCGAGGAAGCGCTCGGCCACGAAGTCACCACCCGCTCGAAGGGGGAGGGGATCGTCGCCGAGCTCCGCTTCGACGACATCCGTGAGGCGCACGCCCTGGCCCGCCGCCTGCGCAAGCTCTCGGGCTAGAACCCAGGCCCCGACCGGACGCCGCGCCGCCGCTATCATCGCCCTCCCCGGGCGATTAGCTCAGTTGGTTAGAGCGCGTCTCTGATAAGGACGAGGTCCCTGGTTCGAATCCAGGATCGCCCATCGGCGCACCGCGGGTAAGCGCCGTGGGAGCGGGTAGAAGCTCGACCTATACTTCGCATTCCAACAAGGTCGGTCGGGAGCTTCTTTTGCAGCAGATGCAGATCTATGGCGTCAGCTTCGACATGGTCGGCAAGCAGCCGATCGTGCTGCTGAAGACCGTGGACGGGAACCGCTTCTTGCCGATCTGGATCGGACATCCCGAGGCGGCGGCGATCCTGATGAAGCTGCAGGGAGCCTCGACGCCGCGGCCGATGACGCATGACCTGCTCTCCGACGTGCTCGAGAACCTCGAGGCGAAGTGCGAGCGGGTGGCGGTGACCGAACTGCGCGACAACACCTTCTACGCCTCGATCACGGTCTCGATCAACGGCTCCGAAGTCGAGATCGACTCCCGCCCCTCCGACGCGCTCGCGCTCGCGGTCCGGGTCGCGGCGCCGATCTACGCGGCCGAGGAGGTGATCGAGGAGTCGGCGATCGAGTTCGAGCACGAGGTCGAGGACACCGAGGAGGTCGTCGACAAGTTCAAAGAGTTCCTCGACGAGGTAACGCCCGACGATTTCGCCCAGGGGGAAAGCTAGGCGGCGGCCGGCTTCAGAGCGAGATCCAGGATCCGCCCGACCAGCTGCTCGAAGGACAGCCCGGCCGCCTCGGCGGCCTGGGGGAGGAGGCTGGTGTCGGTGAGGCCGGGGATCGCGTTCGCCTCCAGCAGCCATGGACCGTCCTGAGAAAGGATCAGGTCGATCCGGGCGAAGCCGGTGGCCCCGAGGGCCCGATATGTGCCAAGGGCGGCCTCGGTGACGGCGCGCTCCTCCTCGGCGCTCAGCTCCGCCGGGCAGGCGAAACGGGTGCGGCCGATCTCGTAGCGGGCCTCGAAGTCGTAACGGTCGCCCTCGAGCAGGATCGCCTCGACCACCGGCAGCGGCTCGTCGCCGAGGATGCTGACCGCGAGCTCGCGGCCGTCGACGAAGCGCTCCAGCAGCACCCGGTCGTCGTAGCTGAAGGCGGAGACCAGCGCCTGCGGAACCTCGGCGGCGGCCGCCGCGAACCTGACCCCGAGCGAGGAGCCGCCGCGGCTGGGCTTGACGACGAGCGGGAAGCCGAGCGTCTCCTCCAGCCGGCCGAGCGCGTCGGCGGCGCCGAACTCGCGGAAGGCGGTCTGGTTGAAGGCGAACCACGCCGGCGTCGGGAGGCCGGCCTCCTCGATCGCGTCCTTGGCCTGGACCTTGTCCATGCAGCGGGCGCATGCCGCCGCTCCGGGCCCGGTGAAGGGGATGCCGAGGATCTCCAGCAGCTCCTGCACGGTCCCGTCCTCGCCGCCGACCCCGTGCATGGCGACGAAGGCGACCTCGGGCTCCTCGTCGACCAGCCGCCTGACCAGGTCGGGGCCGACGTCGAGCGGCAGCGCCAGGTGGCCGAGCCGCCCCAGCGCGTCCTCCACCCGCGCCCCCGAGCGCAGCGAGACGCCCCGCTCCAGCGATCGGCCGCCTTTGAGGACGGCGACCTTCATGCTTCCTCCGCCTTGCGGAACGGGACGACGTTCGGCTCGCTCTCCTCGGCCGGCTCCGGCAGTCGCTCTTCGCCGGTGAGGGTGCCGTAGAGCTCGACCTGCTCGGCGATCACCTTGCCGATCCGCCGCACGCCCTCGCGGATTTCCTCCTCGTCGACGCCGGAGAAGTTGAGGCGCATCGAATGGGTGCCGCGTCCGTCGACGTAGGCGCCCTGGCCGGGGACGAAGGCGACGTCGGCCCGCAGCGCCTTGGCCAGCAGGTCGTTGGTGTCGATGTAGTCGGGCAGCGTCGCCCAGATGAACAATCCGCCCTCGGGCTCGGTCCAGGTCGCCTCGGCGGGGAAGTGCAGCCGCAGGGCCTCCAGCATCGTGTCGCGGCGGGCGCGGTAGAGCTCGACCAGGTCGCTGACATAACGTTGCCAGCGCCTTTCGGCGAAGTACTCGCGGACGAAGTACTGGGTCAGGGTCGAGGTGCAGAGATCGGCGGCCTGCTTGCCGAGGACGATCTTCTCCATCACCGGCGGCGGCGCCACCGCCCATCCCAGCCGGATCCCGGGGGAGAGAATCTTCGAGAAGGTGCCGAGGTAGATGACGAAGTCGCCGCCGTCGAGCTGGTAGAGCGGCGGCATCGGCTCGCCGCTGTAGCGGAGCAGCCCGTAGGGGTTGTCCTCGACGACCAGGATCTCCTCTTCGCGCGCCAGCTCGACCAGGCGTCGCCGCCGCCGCACCGACATCGTCACCCCCGCGGGGTTCTGGAAGCTGGGGACCGAGTAGATGAATTTCGGCCGACGCCCTTCGTCGTTCAGCTCGCCGAGCAGCTTTTCGAGGACTTCGATCTGCATCCCGTCCTCGTCGCATTCGACCTGGATCACGTCCGCCTGGTAGCTGCAGAAGACCGGGACGGCGCCGGGGTAGGTCGGCGCCTCGCAGATCACCACGTCGCCGGGATCGACCAGCGTCTTGCAGACGAGGTCGATCGCCTGCTGGCCGCCGGTGGTGACGATCACGTCGTCGGGGTCGGGGAGCATGCCCTCGGCCCCCATCACCTCGAGGATGCAGTCCTTGGTCTCCTCGAAGCCCTCGGTCGGCCCGTACTGGAGCGCCTTGGCGGCCGACTCCTGGGCGATCCGCGTCATCTGCGCGGCGAAGCTCTGCGGCGGGAAGGTCGAGGTGTCGGGCAGGCCGCCGGCCAGCGAGATCACCTCCGGACGGGCGGTGATCGCCATCAGGTCGCGCATCGCCGATGAGCGCATCATTCCGGTCCGCTCGGCGAAGAGGCCGGCGTAGCGCTCGAGGTCGCGGGTGCCGGCGTGGGCGCGGCGGCGATGGGTCGGCTCGGGCACTTCGCTCATCTGTGCAGTGTGGCGGATCGACGCGCGGTCGCTCCCGCCGTTAGGTTTTCGCACGTGGACATTCTCACCGACCTCGGGATCGGCGTCGCGATCGGGATGCTCGCCGGGACCACCGGCACCCACGGCTCCGCCCGCGGGCGGATGACGATCCTCGCCGCCGTGATCGGGCTCGTCGCCGGGTTCCTGGTCGACGGCGCCCTGGGGGCGCTGGTGACCGCGATCGGGGGCGTGCTCGGCTGCATCGTCGTCAGCGACCTCGTCTACGGGGCGAGCCGGCGGGATGGCAGCGGCGGCGGAGCGCTCGGCTTCATCGTCGCCCTGGCGGCCCTCGTCGTGATCGCGGTCGCGCTCCTCGTCGCGCCGGCCGTGATCGTGATCGTCCTGGCGCTGCTGTGGCTGGGGATAGCGCGTCACCGCCGCGCTCAGCGCAAACACGCCGGCCTGCGCGTGCTCCGCTAGAGGCACCCCGGCCGCGGGGGCCGGGCATCATTCGAGCCATGCCGGCGCCGAAGAAGCTCGTCCTCACCTACGTCGACTCGCTGCGCACCGACATGCTCGAACGAGCGGTCGCCGAGGGTCGGGCGCCGACCTTCGGAGCCCTACTCGAGCAGGGGGTGCTGGTCCCCGACTGCGTCTCCAGCTTCCCCTCGGTGACCCCGGTCGCCTGCTCGGAGATCGTCACCGGCGTCGGCGCCGACCGCCACTGGATCAGCGGCATGAACTGGTACCACCGGCTCGAGCGGCGCTACGTCGAGTACGGCTCCTCGCTGGAGGCGACGCGGGCGTTCGGCGTCTTCCGGGCCCTCTACGACCTCGTCTACAACATGAACCTCGGCCACCTCAGCCCCGAGGTGGAGACCCTGTTCGAGAGCCTCGAAGACGCCGGTGCCCGCACCGCCTGCACGCCGTTCCTGATCTACCGCGGCCGCCGTCGCCACGAGGTCTCGCTCGACGGCCTCCTGCGCCGCGCGGTCGATGCGACCCGGCTCAAGTTCCACCACCACACCTGGGGCCCGACCGACCTCTTCTACGGCGACCTCTACGCCAGCCGCGAGGTCCCCTGCCGCTCGACCTCGATCCCGGGCAACCGCGACGGCTACGCCGCCTGCTGCGCGGCCGAGCTGCTGAAGGAGGACCTCTACGACTTTCTCCTGCTCTCGCTGCCCGACAACGACCACTACTCCCACCGGTTCGGGCCGGAGGCGAGCGTCGAGTCGATCGCCAAGGCCGACGCCTGCTTCGCCACCTACGCCGAGGAGGCGGGCGGGCTCGACGAGTTCCTCGACGGCCACGCCGTGATCCTGCTCGCCGACCACGCGCAGAGCGACGTCCACCGCGGCCTGCCGCTGGCCGAGCTGCTGAGCGCCGAGTGGTCGGTCCTGCAGCCCTCCGAGGAGCGGCCCGAGCGCTCGCAGCTGGCGGTCAGCCCGACCGGCCGTGCCGCTCACGTCTACCTGCTGCCGGGGGAGGGGGAGCGGGCCGAGCCGGGAGAGGTGGCGGCGCGGCTGCGGGTGATCGAGGGCGTCGATCTGATCTGCCGGCTGGAGGGCGAGGACGGCCTGCCTCTGCGGCGCGAGAGCCCCGGGATGCCGTTTGCGGGCGGCGAGTGGGCGGTGGTCGAGCGGGGCGACCGCGCGCTGCGCTTCCGGCCCGGGGGAGAGGTCTCCGACCTCCGCGGCGGTCGCTGGCAGGTCGAGGGGGACCTGGCGGCACTTGAAGCCGACATCAGCGGTGGACGGCTTGACAGCGAGACCTATCCCGATCCGCTGGCCCGGGTCTGGTCGGCGCTGGCGGCGCCGCATTCGGGTGACTTCGTCGTCTCCCTGGCCCCCGGCTTCGAGGCCCTCGACTGGGGCGGCGTCAGCCACGCCGGCGGCGGCAGCCACGGGGCGCTGCACCGCGACGATTCGCTCGCCCCGCTGCTCTTCGTCGGCTGCGGCCCGGGGTCCGCCGCGGAGCGCGAGCAGTGGACGTTGCGCGACGTCGCCCCGATCGTGCGCGCGCACTTCGGGGTGGGGCGGGACAGGTGAGGGACAGGGGCTTGCGGGCGGCGGGTCCTGTCTCCGATCGGGGGCTCTCCCTACCGGGAGAGTCCTCCCGATCGTCGCCACCCGCCGCAGCTACGTTGGCGTTCCTCATCGTCGCGCTGGTGGTGGCAGCTATCGGGGCACCCTCGGCGCTTGCTGCAGGTCAGGAAATCTCACGAAGCGAAGCGATCGCCGCTGCCAACCGCAACCCGACGGTCCGTGAGGAGAAGGGGCGGCACCCGGAGCTCGGGGCGACCGCCGTCCGCAAGGAAGGTCATTGGGAAGTCGGCTACTTCGAAGCGGGCAGGGAGCTGGCGCTGGCCATCGTCGATCCCCACAGCGGCGAAGTCCTCGAAGCCTGGACCGGCAACCAGGTCGCCTGGAAGATGGCGCGCGGCTACTCCGGCGCCTTCGGCCACAAGCTGAACGCGCCCTATGTCTTCGTGCCCCTCTGCGCGATCTTCCTCCTCGGCCTGGTCGACTGGCGGCGGTTGTGGCGCGTCGCCAACCTCGACCTCGCCGCGCTGCTCGGCTTCGGCATCTCCCACTACTTCTTCAACCGGGCCGAGATCGGCGTCTCGGTCCCGCTCGTCTATCCGGTGCTGCTCTACCTGCTCGGCCGCAGCCTCTGGATCGGGTGGCGGGGCAGGGGCGAGGGGCTGCGGCCGGTCTGGCCGACGATGTGGCTGGTGATCGCGGCGCTCTTCCTGATGGGGTTCCGGGTCGGTCTCAACGTCGCCGACTCGGGCGCGATCGACGTCGGCTACGCCGGGGTGGTCGGCGCCGATCGGATCGCCCACGGCGAGCCGATCTACGGCAACTTCCCCGACGACATCTCCCAGGGCGACACCTACGGCCCGGTCAACTACCTCGCCTACGTCCCCTTCGAGCGGATCTGGCCGTGGTCGGGGCACTGGGACGACCTCCCCGCCGCCCACGCAACGGCCGTCGTCTTCGACGTCGCCACCTTCGTCCTCCTGCTGCTGCTCGGGATCCGGATCCGCCCCGGCCCCGAGGGCCAGCGCCTCGCCGCGATCCTCGCCTTCGGCTGGGCCGCCTACCCCTACCCCGCCTACGTCCTCGAGTCGAACTCGAACGACTCGCTTGTAGCTGCCCTCCTGGTGGCCACGCTCGTGCTAGCTGCAAGACCCCTCGCCCGGGGTGGGATGCTCGCCGCGGCCACTTGGGCCAAGTTCGCCCCAGCGGTCCTGGGGCCGATGTTCCTCACTTACCGTCCGGCGGCGGCGGCGTCCGGGGGTGACTCCTACCGGACGCCTTCGGCTGAGTGTCCGTACGGAGTCACCCCCGGACGCCTATCGATGGGACGGCGTCGGCGATGGCTGCTGTTTCTCGCCGGGTTCGCGGCAGTGACCGTTGCCGTGATGCTCTGGCCTGCGGTAGACCCCGGGTTGAAGGCGTTCTACGACCGCACGATCGCCAGCCAGGCAGGCCGATCCTCTCCGTTCAGCATCTGGGGGCAGGTGCCGTCGCTGGAACCGGTTCGCATCGCTTTGCTTGCAGCTACCGGGGCTCTCGCAGTTGCGCTTGCACTCGTTCCAAGGCGGAAGAACCTCGTGCAGCTCGCCGCACTCTCAGCTGCCCTGCTGATCCTCCTCCAGCTCACCCTCCATCACTGGTTCTACCTCTACGTCGTCTGGTGGTTCCCGCTGCTGCTGGCTGCGATGGCGGCGGTTGAGGGACGGGCTACGCCGGAGTCCCCGCCGGAACCATCACCTGCTCGAACGAGTCAGCCAGCCCCTGCTGGTTGACCTCGACCAGCGCTCCCATCACCCAGACGTCGTCCTCGGCGGTCTCGAAGCGGGTCGGCATCTGGGTGATCAGCGAGCGCAGCGCCTGCTCGGGCTTGACCCCGAGGACGCTGTGGCGGGAGCCGGTCATGCCGACGTCGGAGACGAAGGCGGTGCCGCCGGGCAGAACGCGGCCGTCGGCCGTGGGGACGTGGGTGTGGGTGCCGAGGACGGCGGCGACGCGGCCGTCGAGGTGCCACCCCATCGCCACCTTCTCGCTCGTCACCTCGGCATGGAAATCGACGATCACCGCGTCGGCCTCGTGGTGGCTGAGGATCGAGTCGACGGTGTCGAAGGGCGAGCGGGCGACGCGGAGCCCGACGGCGCCGCTGAGGTTGACGACGCGCACCTGCACCCCCTCGACCTCGAAGACGCCGTGGCCGCGGCCCGGGTTCGCGGCGGGGTAGTTGGCCGGCCGCAGCACCCGCTCCTCGCGGTCGAGCCAGTCATAGGCCTCGCGGTGGCGGTAGACGTGGTTACCGGTGGTGATCACGTCGGTGCCGGCGCCGAAGAGGTCGTTGGCGGTGCGTTCGGTGATCCCCACTCCGCCGGCCGAGTTCTCGCCGTTGACGATCACCAGGTCGGGCGCGTAGCGGTCGCGCAGCTGCGGCAGCGTCTCCCGCAGCCCCTGCCGGCCGGGGTTGCCGACGACGTCGCCGATGAAGAGGACCCGCATCCTGAGCGGGACCCTATCTGTGTCGCCTCCGAACTTGTGGGGGTCATGGCCCCCGCAATCGCGGAGAAGCTCAGACCGTGCTGAAGCGACGCAGCGCCAGCCGGGCGATCGCGGCGTAGGCGGCGAAGAGGATCGCCAGGTGCGCCAGCGGCCCGCCGAGCCCCTGGTTGGTCTCGTCGAGGGCGGCGGTGATCGCCTGCAGCGCCGGCTTGAAGGGGAAGAGCGCGGTGAAGTAGCGGATCGCGTCGAAGACACCCGGGCTGACCGCCCCGGAGGGGACCAGCGAGAGGAAGGCGACGGGAAGGGTGACCATGAAGGCGAGCAGCGAGACCGCGCGGACCTCGCGCGCCGCCGCCCCGAGCGCCGCGCCGGCAGCCCCGAGCGCCGCGCCGCTGAGCAGGATCGCGGCCAGCCAGAGGCCGATCCGCCCCAGTTCGAGCGGGACGAAGAACTGCATCCCGAACAGCATCAGGAGGGTGACGAGAAGCCCGACGGCGATCCCGAGCAGGATCTTCTCCGCGAGCAGAACGCCACTCGAAACCAGGCCGCGGGTCAGCCGCGGGAAGGCGTTCTCCTCCCGCTCCAGCGCCAGCGAGCCGGCGACGAGGAGGACGACGACGAAGGCGAGGGTGAGGGTCGCCGCGACCGCGATGGCGAAGATTTCCAGCGGCGGGCTCTCCCCCCCGACCACGACCTTGTCGACCTTGATCGGCTGCGCCAGCCGGGCGATCAGGGGCTTGGCGACGTCGAGGTTGTCGCGCGCCTGGGCGGCGAAGCTAGTGACTTGCCGCAGCGACGGCTGCAGGCTCGCGGGCAGCGCCGGCGTCACCGCTTCGAGGATGCGGGCGGTGGTCCTCAGGCCGAGGATGTGGAAGCTGCCGCCGAGCGCTTTCAGCTCGCCGCCGTTGACGATCAGGTTCAGGTAGTGGCCGCCTTCGGAGCCGATCCGCCGTGCCACCGCCAGGTTCGCCTGCGCCAGCAGCGAGGTGATCCGGTCGTCGACCAGTTCCGCCTTGACCGCGTTTTCCTCGTTGACGAGGACTTCCACTTCGGGCACCCCGGGGGTCAGGGTCGAGAGCGAGTTGATCTTGTTGACGAGGTCGGCTGGGAGGATCAGCGCCGCCAGCGCGTCGCCGGACTTCACCTTGTCTTCGGCCTGCCGCCGGTCGGCGACGAAGACGCATTCGACCCGCCTGCAGATCCGTCCCTTGACGTTGGCCGAGGGCAGCTTCGCTCCGCCGACCGTGATCCGGGTCCCCGTCGGCACTTCGTTGAGGAAGGCGACCCGCGGCTTTTCCGGGCCGCGCGAGATCGCGAAGCCGACCAGGACGGCGATCAGGATCGGGTAGACGATCAACAGCGCCGCCTGCAGCGGCGATCGCCGCAGGATCTGCAGGTCCTTCAGGAGGAGCCAGCGCAGGCCGCGCATCAGTGCCCCCGGTGATGGAGGTAGGCGACGAAGGCGGTCTCGAAGTCGCGGTCGGCGGCCTCCGGTGCCTCGGTTCGGACCGCCTCGCGCAGCCCCTCGGGGGGACCGTCGAAGAGCGCCTCGCCGTCGGCGAGCACGAGCAGGCGACCGCCGTAGCGCTCGGCCTCCTGGATGTCGTGGGTGGAGAAGATGACGGTGGCGCCGCGGCCGGCGAGGGCGGAGACGAACTCCCAGAGGCGGGAGCGCTGGCGCGGGTCGAGGCCGACGCTCGGCTCGTCGAGCAGCAGCACCGCCGGCCGCGAGAGCAGCCCGATCGCGATGTTGATCCGCTGCTGGTTGCCGCCGGAAAGACGGGCGACGATCTCCCGGCGCCGCTCCCGCAGCCCGGTCAGCTCGAGCATCTCCTCAGCCGAGGCGCGCGGGTCCCCGTGCCCCTCCAGCCGCGCGAACAGCAAGAGGTTCTCCTCGACCGTCAAGCGTCGGTAGAGCGCAGCCTGCTGCGGCACCCAGCCCACCTCGCCGTTGGCTGAACTGACCTCTCCCTCATCGGGCCTCGCAATTCCAGCGAGGATCGACAACAGCGTCGTCTTGCCCGCCCCGTTCGGTCCGATCACAGCGACGAGTTCCCCGGGGTCTGCGTTCAAAGAGATGCCCCTGAGCGCCTCCCTGCTTCCGAACCTCTTGACCACATTCGTCGCCCGCACGGCCGACAAGCTACTGCGCTCGGTCGAAGGGGGTGGGGGGTGTCTTCGTACGGACACTTAGAGCGAGCGAAGCGAGCGGGTCCGGTAGGAGACACCCCCCACCCCCTTCCCCGACAAGAGAGTCCCCTCCCCTAAACTCGCCGCTGATGTCCTTCCCCGCCACGCGCATGCGCCGCATGCGCCGCACCGACAGTTTGAGAGGACTGGTCCGCGAGACGGAGCTGTCCCCTGCCCATTTGATCCAGCCCGCCTTCGTGGTGACCGGTGAAGACGTGCGGGAGGAGGTGCCCTCGATGCCCGGGATCGAGCGGTTCTCGATCTCGAACCTCGTCGAGGAGGCGGGCGAGATGGTTGATGCCGGGATCGGCGCTTTGATGCTGTTCGGGGTTCCGGGGGTCAAGGATGAGGTCGGCTCGGGCGCCTATGACGACGAGGGGATCGTGCAGATGGCGGTGCGGGCGCTGAAGGAGGCGCACCCCGACCTGATCGTGATCACCGACGTCTGCCTCTGCGAGTACACCTCGCACGGCCATTGCGGGGTGATGCGCGAAGGCAGAGGCGAGGTCGACAACGACCTCACGGTCGAGCTGCTGGCGAAAACGGCGATCTCCCACGCCGAGGCCGGCGCCGACGCGGTCGCCCCCAGCGACATGATGGACGGCCGGATCGGCTCGATCCGCTACCAGCTCGACGAGGAGGGCCACCCGAACGTCCCGATCGTCGCCTACAGCGCCAAGTACGCCTCCGCCTACTACGGACCCTTCCGCGACGCCGCCTCCTCGACGCCGGAATTCGGCGATCGGCGCGGCTACCAGATGGACCCGGCCAACGCGGCCGAAGCGGTGCGCGAGGCCGAGCTCGACCTCGAGGAGGGCGCCGACATGCTGATGGTGAAGCCCGCGCTCCCTTACCTGGACGTCGTGCGCCGGGTCAAAGAGGCGACCGCCGCTCCCGTCGCCGCCTACCACGTCTCCGGCGAGTACTCGATGCTGAAGGCGGCCGCCGCCAACGGCTGGATCGACGAGCGCGACGCCGTCCTCGAGGCGCTGACCTCGATCCGCCGCGCCGGCGCCGACGCGATCGTCACCTACTACGCGAAGGAGGCCGCCCGGTGGCTTCGGTGAAAGTGCCGCAGTCGAAGGCGCGCAGCCGCAGGGACGGCTCGGCGATCCCGCTCGACGAGACCGACAAGCGGCTGATGAACCTGCTGCAGTCGAGCTTCCCGCTCGACCCCGAGCCGTTCGCGCTCGTCGCCTCGGAGGCCGAGCTCGAGCTCGATGACGTCCTCGCCCGTACGCAGCGCCTGCTCGACGGCCGGATCATCCGCGAGATCACGCCGATCTTCGACACCCGCGCGCTCGGCTACGAGTCGATGTTGGTGGCGGCGAAAGTCGATGCCGAGAACCCGCAGCGGGCGGCGCGAATCGTCAACGCCCACCCCGGCGTCTCCCACAACTACCTGCGCACCCACGACTTCAACCTGTGGTTCACGATCGCCACTCCCCCCGACTCGAAGCTCGGCCTGAAGGGGACGCTGCAAGCCCTGATGGAGGAGACCGGGGCCGAGTCGATGCGGGAACTGCCGACCCTGACCCTGTTCAAAATCAACATGAACCTGGAGATGGAGAAGGGCACCGACGCGCTCGCCGCCCCGGTCGAAGCAGCGCCCCCGCGGGAGCTGGAAGCGCAGCCCTACGACGCGGACGACATCGCCCTGATCCGCGCCCTGCAGGGGCCGATGGAGGCGGTGGCGCGCCCCTACGACGCCGCCGCGCGGGAGCTGGGCATCTCGACCGAGCAGATGCTCGAGCGGCTGGGCGGGATGGTCGACCGCAAGATCCTGCGCCGCGTCGCCGCGATCCTCTACCACCGCCGCGCCGGCTTCTCCGCCAACGGGATGGGCGTCTGGAAGGTGCCCGAGGACGAAATCCTCGAGGTCGGCGGCCGCATGGCCTCCTTCCGCGGCATCTCCCACTGCTACCAGCGGCCGACCTACGAGGACTGGCCCTACAGCGTCTTCACGATGGCCCACGGTCGCTCGAAGGAGGAGTGCGACGCGATCCTCGACTCGATCGCCGCGGAGTGCGGGATGGGGCCCGACGACCGCGCCACCCTCTACTCCTCGACCGAGTACAAGAAGATCCGCCTCCACTACTTCACCGAGGACTACGCCCGCTGGGAGGCGGAGCATTCCTGAGCTTCAGTTGTTCCTTTTGGGCGCTCAGCAACAAAAAGGAACAGGTAAGCGATGACGTCCGACCTGTTTCAACGCGCGCAGCAGGTTCTCCCCGGAGGGGTGAACTCGCCGGTCCGGGCGATGCGGCAGATCGGCCGCGACCCGATCTTCGTCGACCGCGGCGAAGGCGCCTGGCTGTTCGACGTCGAGGGCAACCGCTACGTCGACTGGATCGGATCCTGGGGGCCGATGATCCTCGGCCACGCCGAGCCCGCGGTCACCGCGGCGGTGATCGAAGCGGCGAAGCGGGGGACCAGCTTCGGCGCCGCGACCCTGGAGGAGGTGCGGCTCGCCGAGGAGGTGGCGGCGCGGATGCCTTCGGTTGAGATGCTGCGGATGACCAGCTCCGGCACCGAGGCGGCGATGAGCGCGGTGCGGCTGGCGCGGGCGGTGACGGGCCGCGAAGTCGTCGTCAAGTTCGCCGGCGCCTACCACGGCCACTCCGACGGGCTGCTCGCCGACGCCGGCTCGGGGCTGGCGACCTTGGGCGTGCCGGGCAGTCCCGGGGTCACTGCGGCGCAGGCGGCGGCGACCGTGGTGGTGCCGTGGAACGAGCGCGAGGCGGTGAGCCGGGCGCTCGAGGAGCACGAGGTCGCGGCGCTCCTGGCCGAGCCGATCGCCGCGAACATGGGCGTGGTCCCGCCCGCCGAGGGCTTCCTCGAGTTCCTCCGCGAGGCGACCCGCGAGGCGGGGGCGCTGCTCGTCTTCGACGAGGTGATCACCGGCTTCCGGGTCGCCCGCGGCGGCGCTCAAGAGCTGTTCGGCATCGAACCGGACCTGACGGTGATGGGGAAGGTGATCGGCGGCGGCCTGCCGGCGGCGGCCTACGGCGGCCGGCGCGAGCACCTGGAGCGGATCGCCCCCGCCGGCGACGTCTACCAGGCCGGGACCTTGTCGGGAAACCCGCTCACCGTCGCCGCCGGGCTGGCGACGCTGGAGCAGCTCGACGCCGCTGCGTACGAGCAGCTAGGCGTGCTGACCACTCGGCTCGCCGCCGGCTTCGAAGAGCTGGCGCAGGACCGGCCCCTGCAGGTCGCCTCCGCCCCCGGCCTCGTCACGCTCTTCTTCAGCGAGGTCCCGGTCACCGACTTCGCCACCGCGACCGCCTGCGATACCGAGGCCCACGCCGCCTTCTGCCGAGCGCTGCTCGCGCGCGGCGTCTACCCGCCGCCGGCGCAGTACGAGGCCTGGTTCGTCTCCCTGGCCCACGACGAGGCGGCGATCGACCAGACCCTGGAAGCCGCCGCCGAGGCGATCGAGGAGGCGTTGCGATGAACGCCCTGCAGGCGCTCGCCGAACAGCTGCGTGCCGAGGGCACACCGATCTCCCCGCACGTGATCGACCCCGCCGAGCCGGCGGAGCTGGGTGAGCTCGCCGCCTCCGGCCCCGGTGCCGCCGCCGCGCCGGCGGAGTACGCCCTCGTCGTCGAGGCCGTCCGCGAGGGCTACCTCCTCCACTACGAGCAGCCGCGCCTCCTCGCCGGCCACGACTCCGACCTCGCCCTCCTCGCCGGCGACTACCTCTACGCGCTCGGCCTCGACCGCCTCGCCGCCCTCGAGGACACCCGCGCCGTCGCCATCCTCTCCGACCTGATCAGCGCCTGCGCCCGACTCCACGCTGAAGGGGACACAGACCCGATCCCGAATCTCTGGCGCAGCGCGGCGAGGGAGATCGCCTCCGTGACGCAAGTCACAGCCCCTAAGCAATAGACTTCATCGCCCTACGCGAACCGACCTGTGGCAGACGACGCGAACAAAGTGAACGGGGCCGAAGAGGCGCCCATGCAGGAGCGGGTAAAGCCCGACCCTCCGGGCTATTTCGAGGGGGAGTCGATGACCCGTCGCCGCGCCTTTACGGTCGGCGCCCAGGCTCTCGGCGGGCTCGCCGGCGCCGGCATCGTCCTGCCCGCCGTCGGCTTCGCGATCGCGCCGATCTTCCACCGCGGCAAGGAGCGCTGGGAGGCGGTCGGCCCGATCTCCGACTTCGTCGAAGACACCTACCGCCAGGTCGTCTTCACCGAAACCGAGGGGATCGGCGACGCCGGCAAGACCACCGCCTACGTGCGCAAGAGCTCGGCGGAATTGGGCGAAGAACCCGGCCTGTACGTCGCCGTCTCCAACCGCTGCGCCCACCTCGGCTGCCCGGTCCGCTTCGTCGAGGCCGCGGGCAACTTCATCTGCCCCTGCCACGGCGGCGTCTACGACTTCCAGGGCAAGCGCATCGGCGGCCCGCCGGTCCGCCCGCTCGATCACTTCCAGACCCGGGTGCGGAACGGCCAGGTCGAGCTCGGCCCCCGCTACAGCGTCACCAACCAGATGGAACCGGTGCGCGCCCGCGACCCCGGCGAGTTCACCGGTGGAATCTGGGAATACCTCTACCCGCCGCGACCCTCTACCTTCCCGCCGCCCTGATGCCGAAAGCCCGCCTGCCGAAAATCCCGGACGCCGTCGTCCCGCCGCCGCTGCGCAAACCCGCCAAGCCGGGTGCCGCCGGCACGCCCAGGGGCCAGGCTCCGGCCGACCTGAAGACGGCGCCGCCCGAGCGCAAGACGCACGGGGACAAACTGCTGGAGCGGGGCAAAGAGGCCCCGGTCGACGCTCTCGCCTGGGTCGACCAGCGGCTCGCCGCCAGCGGCTTCCTCACCGGGATGCTCTACCGCAAGGTGCCGAAGGGAACCAACTGGTTCTACACGCTCGGCTCGGCGACTCTTTTCGCCTTCATCGTCCAGGCCGTCACCGGCGTCTTCCTGGCGATGTACTACACCCCCTCGGCGACCCAGGCCTACCACTCGATCGCCCACATCAACAACGACGTCCCGCTCGGCCAGTTCGTGCACGGGATGCACAAGTGGGGCGCCAGCGTGATGGTGATCCTGGTCTTCCTCCACATGGGCCGCACCTTCTTCTTCGGCGCCTACAAGTACCCGCGCGAGCTCAACTGGGTGATCGGCGTGGTGCTGCTGATCCTGACGATGACGATGGCCTTCACGGGCTACCTGCTGCCGTTCGACCAGCGCTCCTTCTGGGCCTCGATCGTCGGCATCAACATCAACGGCACCGGGCCGGTCATGGGCCCCTACCTGAGCGACTTCCTCCGCGCCGGCCCGGAGCTCGGCGCGACCACGCTCGCCCGCTTCTACGCGATCCACATGCTGCTGGTGCCCGGCGCGATCATCGCCCTGATCGGCGCCCACCTGTACCTGGTGGTCAAGCTCGGCACCACCGCGCCCCCGTGGGTCAAGACCGACCGCCCCAAAGGCGCCTCGCCGCGAGCCGAGCTCGAGGCCGGCGCCAACGGCAACGGCCGGGTCAACGGCAACCGCATCGGCGGCGCCCCCGTCTCTGGCGAGGGAAATGGGGCGAGCGCGGCATGAAACCGCAGGACAAGCAGGCGTACCTCGAGGAATACGAGCTTCTGAAGAAGAAGGGGAAGCCGTTCTTCCCCTATGCGGTGATGAAGGATTCGACGATGGCGCTGATCGTCGTCGCCGTGATCATCGCCATGTCGCTGATCCTCGGCGCCGAGCAGGGTCCGAAGGCCGACCCGACGACGACCACCTACGTGCCGCGGCCGGAGTGGTACTTCTTCTTCCTCTTCGAGCTCCTGCGCGTGATCAAGCCGCCGGAGCTGGTCCCGATCGCGACGATCGGCATCCCGACCGTCTGCATGGTCCTGCTGCTGCTGCTGCCGTTCTACGACCGCAATCCGGAGCGGCGCCCCGAGCGACGGCCGATCGCGACCACGGCGGGCTGCCTGACGATCATCGCCATGGGCTACCTCACCTACCTCGGCGCCACCGGTGGCTCGCCGACCGAGATCGACATGAAGGTCGCACCGCAATATGAAAAAGGCAAGGAGGTAGTGGCCGGCGAGGGCTGCCTCGGCTGCCACAAGCTGGGGGAGAACGGCAACAACGGACCGGGGCCGGAACTGACCCACATCGGCGCCCGGATCCCGCGGGCTGCGATCATCCGCTCGGTCGAAATCGGCCCCGGCATCATGCCTTCCTTCCGCGAACTGCCGCCGCAGAAGATCGAAGCGCTGGCGAACTTCCTCTCGTCCCTCGATTAGCCAGGCGGCCAGGGTGGGGCCCGACCCCCGATCCCATGGACACGATCAACGACAACCGCCAATCCCAGGACTTTGCCGGTCAGGTCAACCGCATGTTCGACCGGGTCGCCGGCCGCTACGACCTGCTCAACTCGCTGATGACCGCCGGCCTGCACCACCGCTGGCGCGAGCGGGCGGCGGCGCGGACGGGGCTGCAGCCGGGCGACGCCGCTCTTGACGTTTGCTGCGGGACGGGCGATCTGACCCTGGAGCTGTCGAAGCTGGTGGCGCCCGAGGGCCGCGTCGTCGGCTGCGACTTCTCCGAGCCGATGCTGGACCTGGCGCGGGAGAAGGCGGCCGAGCGCGGCATCGCGGGAGTCCGTTTCGAGTGGGCCGATGCGCTCGAGCTTCCCTACGACGGCGAGCGTTTCGACGCCGTCACGGTCGGCTTCGGTGTCCGCAACCTCGCCGACCTCGACCGCGGCCTGCGCGAGATGGCCCGGGTGCTGAAGCCGGGCGGCCGCGCCGTGATCCTCGAGTTCACGCGACCCCGCCGCCAGCCCTTCTCCTTCTTCTACTCGCTCTGGTTCGACCGGATCGTGCCGCTCCTGGGAACGCTGTCGAGCGATCCCGATGCGTACTCCTACCTGCCGGAGTCGGTGCGGACGTTCCCTGAGCCCGAGGGCCTGGCGGCGAAGATGGATCGAGCCGGATTCGGGTCGATCAAGTACCTCGTCCTCGCCGGCGGGATCGTGGTGGTTCATTCCGCGGTCAAGGTCGCCGGGCCTTCCCGCGCGTAGCCGGGGCGGACGGTGACCCGGCCCTCCTCGGTCCCGCCGCCGGTGACGGCGGTTCTCGACGCCTCCAGTCGCTGGCTGCCGGCGCGGCTGGGCGAGGTGGAGGAGCTGCTGCGGGAGGCGATCTCCGCCCACGGCGAGCTGCTGGGCGAGGACGCGGCCTCGACCCTGGCGGCCGGCGGCAAGCGCCTGCGGCCGATGCTGGTCCTGCTCTGCGCCGGGCCGGAGCGCAGCGTGGCGGCGCTGCCCGCCGCCGCCGCGATCGAGCTGGTCCACATGGCGACCCTGGTCCACGACGACGTCCTCGACGCCGCGCCGCTGCGGCGCGGCCTGCCGACCGTGGCCGCCGCCTCCGGCCGCGAGCGGGCGATCTCCACCGGCGACCTGCTCTTCTCCCGCGCCTTCGCCCTCCTCGGCGACGGCGGCGACGCGGGCGCAGTGGCGCTGCTCGCCGACGCCTCCGTGGCGCTGGCCCGGGGCGAGCTCGCCCAGCGGCGCGACGCCTTCGACCTCGAGGTCAGCGAGGAGCGCTACCTCGAGCGCTGCAGGCTGAAGACGGCGCGCCTCTTCGAGTGCGCCTGCCTGCTCGGCAGCGGCGACGAGCAGCTGCGCGGCTTCGGCGCCGGCGTCGGTCTCGCCTTCCAGCTCCTCGACGACGTCCTCGACGTCAGCGGCCCGCCCGAGCGGACCGGCAAGGCCCGCGGCACCGACCTGCTCGACGGTACCGTCACCCTGCCGCTGATCGAGGCGGCGAAGAGCGACCCGACGATCCGCGATACCGACCTGCAGGCGCTCGACGCGACGGCGGCCGAGGCGCTCTGCGACCGGATCGAGGCCACCGGCGCGCTGGAGCGGGTCCGCGCCCGCGCTCTGCAGCTGGTCGCCGGAGCCAAGCGGTCGCTGCAGGGAGCGAGCTTCGCACCCGAACAGCGGCAGCTCCTAGCCCTCGTCGCCGACGGCGTCGTCCAGCGCTACAGCTGAGGGTCTGCCGGGTCTAGACCCGGAAATCCCCGGGGCCGATCAGGTCCTGCCGGAGGGCGACGATGAAGGCGTCGGCCATCTCGCTCATGTTCGCGTGTTCGAGGGCGCGCAGCTCATCGGCGAGTTCGTGGGCGCCGAGGTCGAGCTGCTCGTCGAAGGCGTCGACGGCGACCTCGTCGTGGACTCCGTCACCGGCCCACTCGCATTCCGGGCAGCGGCGCCAGACCCGCCACCGGGAGCGGTCGGCCTCCTGTTCCCACGAGGTCGGCTGGACGAGGCGGGACCCGCAGTCGGGGCAGATGTGGAGCGAACGGTTGGCGGATCGGTTGGCGGGGGCTTCCTCCATGGGGCCAATATCCAGGCAAAGCCGGTTTCGCAGATCCGTAATTCGCCTCATCCTCGGCAGCGAAACCCCGCAGAAGGCGATCCGAAACCTGCCTGAAGCCGATCCGGCGGCGTCCCAACCCCGTTACCATTGCCTGGATGCCAGGAAACGTTGGACTTCCAGAGATAGCGATCGTCCTCATCATCGCCCTGCTGGTCTTCGGTCCCAAACGACTGCCGGAGCTCGGCCGCAGCCTGGGCCGCGGCATCCGCGAGTTCAAAGGCTCGCTGAGCGGCGACCAGGACTACGAGGACGAGAAGCCCCGGCTCGAGTCCGAGTCGGCGAAGGTGCACGGCGATCCCGCCGACGCGGATATCCTCCGCAACAAGTCGACCTGAGGCGACGCGAGGATGTCGCCTCGCGTCAAGGCGGTCTCGCACGAAGACCGCCTCACCCTGGTCGAGCACCTCGACGAGCTGCGCTCGCGGCTGATCGTCTGCGCGGTCGTCCTCGGCGTCGCCCTGGCGCTCTGCTTCTGGCAGAACCATCTCCTGCTCGAAATCGCCCAGGGCCCGCTGCCCTCGAACCACAACCGGCTGATCACCTTCGGCGTCACCGAGCCGTTCACGACCACCCTCACCGTCTCCGCCTACGGGGCGATCGTGCTCTCGCTGCCGATCGTCCTCTGGCAGCTCTACGCCTACGTCCTGCCGGCCTTCAGCGAGGCCGAGAAAAGGGTGATCCTGCCGATCCTGCTGCTCTTCCCGGTCCTCTTCGCCGCCGGGATCGCCTTCGCCTACTTCGTCGTCATGCCGGCCGCGGTCCACTTCCTGCTCAACTTCAACGACGACCAGTTCAACGTCCAGGTTCGTGCCCGCGACTACTACAGCTTCTTCTCGATGACGATGATCGCCTGTGGGCTGGTCTTCCAGCTGCCGCTGGCGATCATCGCGATAACCCGGCTGGGCATCGTCAGCGTCGAGCAGCTGCGCAGGAACCGGCGCTACGCCTACCTGGTGATCTCGATCGTCGCCGCCGCGCTGCCCGGCGTCGACCCGGTCTCGATGCTCATTGAGATGGTTCCGCTGCTTGTTCTGTATGAGTTGAGTATCGTCCTCGCACGGGTGCTGGGACGGCCACCGCGCGCCAGCGCCTTGGGCGAGCCCTCGCCACAAGAGTAGAAAGGGAGAGATGGCTTCGGGCGGCAAACAGCACAGGATGGTCTTCGACATCCGCGGACGGCGGAAGATCGCCGTCAAAGTGGTCTACGCCGTGCTCGCGGTGCTGATGGGCTTGAGCCTCTTCCTGGTCGTCGGCCCGGTCAACCTCGGCGAACTCTTCAACAGCAACGGCAGCAGCACCGGCGAAGCCGCGAAGCCGTTCGAAGAACAGGCGGAACGGATCGAAGCCAAACTGCGGAAAGGGCCGGAAGACCCGGAACTGCTGCTCTCCCTGACCCGCGCGCGCGTGCTCGCCGGCAGGAGCCAGGTGTCCTTCGAACCCAGCCAGGAAGATCTCGCCAAGGCCCACCAGCAGTACCAGCAGGCGAGTGCCGCCTGGACCGAATATCTGAAAGCGACGAAGGAACCGAGTGCCGGGGTCGCGCAGCTGATGACCCCCGCCCTGATCTTCCTGGCGGAAGGCTCGCACAGCTACCGGGAAGCGAACGCCAACATCGAAGCCGCGGTCGAAGCGCAGCAGATCGTCGCCGATCAGCGGCCGACGCTGAACTCGCTCAGCACCCTGGCGCTCTACACCTACTTCACCGGCGACTTCGCCGCGGCGGACAGGGTGGGGACGGAAGCGAAGAAAAAGGCGACGAGCAAATCCCAGCGGGAAGAACTCGCCAAACAGCTGGAAGAAGTCAAAAAACGCGCACACAGCTTCATCAGCGAACGGAAGAAATCCGAACAGGCCGAAAAGGCCGCCGCCAAGGCCAACAAAGGCAAACCCGAAAGCCTCGAAAGCCCGGCCAGCCCGCTCAGCGGCGCCTTCGGCGGAGGCGGATTGACCGAATAGGCCCTCCGCCTCCGCCGGCTCAGCTCAGGTTCCGATACAGGGTCGGATGAAGCTTCCCGAGACGGTCGTGCCGTCGCTGAACTTGGCGATGATGTGGGCGGCGAAATGGCCGTTGTCGCAATTCGCCCACAGGTAGCCCTTCCGGTTCATGTTGAAATAGAAGCTGGTCAGCGACCCTGCCCCACCAGCGATCTTCGGCAGTTTCGACACCGTGTGCAGCCTGTACACGCCTTTGTGGATCCGGGTGATCGTGATCGTCGTGATCAGGGTCGCCGGGGTCGGCACCGTGATGTAAGCATGGACGAACAAGGTGACTTTGCCGTCCTTTTCTCCGCCGTTCATGATCAGCAGCGGGCTGCGGACGGGGATCGGGGCCTGTTCCGGGAAGGCGATCTCGGCCTGCGCGGTTCCGCGCCCGACGATCGCGTCCTTGCACGTTGCTTCAGCCCTGGCCGTGGTGGTGGCCTGGAGTTTGCCGCTGGTGCAGGTAGGGAAGTCGGCCGCTTTGATCACAGCCGTTTTACCGACGTCCGCGAGGACTTCTTGGAGAGCGGGAGGGTGGCTTCCGTCCGCCGTTTCGATCGTGCCGCTGGCGTGGAAGGACACCGGCGTGAGCTTGTATTTCGGCAGCCTGGTAGGGGCGGCGTTGCCGTTGACCTTCATGATCAGGTTGCCCGAGCGGATGACGAGCGGCTTTTCGGTGGTCCCGGCAAACGCGACACCGGTGACGAGCGCGGTCGTCGTCACCAAGAGGCCCGCGAGTACGAACAATCGCTTTCGCATTGGATTTCCTTTCGAGGCGGGAAGCCTCTGTGCATTGTGCTGTATTAATGGCTAGGACAGGGGGAAACTGTGCTAGTATATGGGCACACTGCTGATGAAGCTATACGTTTGCTGGGGCACCCACCGCGAGCCGTTCCATCGCCATCCATGCCGGGCGGCCCACCAGGCTCTCCTCGATGCTGGGCATCGGCCAGAGGTGATCAAGGTGAGGGGCCTGGGCGTCGGGCCCCGTCTCCTCCAGTGGACCACCGAGGGCCGCCGCGAGGTCGAGCGCCTCAGCGGCCAGAAGGTCGTGCCGGTGCTGGCGGCGGATTCCGGCGAGGTCGTGATCGGGTCGCGGGAGATCGAGTCCTGGGCCGAAGTCAACCCGGTGATGCCCGGGCCTGCGACGAGCAACTGACCCCGGGGGATCGAGGGCGGATGGGCCGTGAAGGGCTCGAACCTTCGACCTTGAGATTAAGAGTCTCCTGCTCTACCAACTGAGCTAACGGCCCGGGACGGGCAAGTATAGGAAGGACGGCTGCCCGGGTGGGGACCTACTTGCTCCGGCAGTACTTTTCGACCTGGCCGGAGATCACGGTGCCGTCTGCGAAGCTGAAGCGGCCGTGCGTCTGGAGGATGTTGTCGCTGCAGCGGGCGGAGACGTAGCTGTGCAGCTTGCCCCCGGCGCGGTAACGGCGGCCGATCCTGACGTCGATGTGGGTGAGGGCGGCAAGGCCGCCGATCAGGGGGGGCAGGTCGATGCGGGCGCGGTACCGGAAGCGGCCCGGGCGCCGTTCGATCGGGACCACGATCGCGTAGGTCCGGGTCGCGGGGAAGGTGAAGCGGGCGTGGAGGATCGCGGTCGGGTTGCCTTCGAGCTGCGGCCCGTTGAAGATCGTCAGCGGCGCCGTCGTCTGCACCGTCCCACCGGGGAGGGAGACAGCAGCGCCGAGGTGGCCGGTGCCGACGATCGCGCCGCGGCAGATCCGCCGCGCTTCTTCGCTGCCGGCCCCGGCGATCGCTTCCGGAGCGCAGGTGGGAAGTCCGCCGACGCTGAGCCTGCCGTCGCGGTCGAAATCGATCAGTGCCTGCTGCAGGGGGGAGGGGCTGCCGCCGTGTTTGGCGGAGATGTCGACGTGCCCCTGGAACTCGATCGGGACGTACCGGTGCCGGGGCAGCGTCCGCGGCTGGAAGCCCCCGTCCGCCCGCAGGACGATGTCGTTCACTTCTACCAGGGCACCTTCGCCGCTGGCCGTGGCGGCGCCCAGCGCCGCGATCGCGCAAGCCAGCGCCGCGACTCGGGCTACCTTGGCAAATGGCATGGCGAGGTCAGCGTCACCGGGAAGAAGTCGCCGTTGGTGAAGCGGGCGCTTCCGTGGACCTGCAGCCGCCCACCAGAGCAGTGGGCGTTGATGTATCCGATCGTCCTGCCGCCGCGTTTCCGCGTCGCGCCGATCTTCGCTTCGGCCAGGGTCGGCGCCCCGTAGCCGGCGGCGAATTCGGGGAAGTTGACTTCAACCCGATAGCCGTAGCGGCCGCCGGAGAGGCGTTCGATCGGGATCGTCACCAGCAGCGTCTTCGGCGCCGGGAAGGTCTCGTAGGCGTGGCCGATCAGCTCCGGCCTGACGCCGGTGGGGGGGCCGTTGAAGAAGGAGAGGGGGGAAGTCATCCGGAAGGGCGCTCTGCCCGGGGGACTGACCAGGACCTTCGCGGTGCCGGTTCCCACCAGCGCCTTGGCGCAGCGCTTGCGCGCCTGGCTCGGGGTCGTCCCTTCGAGCTTGGCGACCGAGCAGGTCGGCCAGCCCTTTGCGTCGAGGGTCCCGTTCCTGTCGAGCACGAAGAGCAGCGTTTTCAGCGTCGGCGGCGTCGAGCCGTCGTGGGTGCCGACGCGGGTGACGCTGTCGAGCGTAATCGGAGCGTTGCCGTGGCCCGGCCCCGGCAGCTCCCGCGGTTGCACCGACGCGGTCGCGCTGACCCAGACCGGCCCGACTTCGGCGGTGATCGCGTAGGCGGCGCCGGCCGTACCGACGACGAGAACGGCGGCGAGCGCTGCGGCTATGCGGAACGGTGTCCTCAATCAGATCCCCTTGCAGCGTTTGAACACCGAACCCTGCAAGAAGGTGCCGTCTTTGAATTTGAACTCGCCCTTCGCCTGCAGCCGCCCGTCGGGGCAGCCGGCGTTGGCGAAGCTCAGCGTCCTGCCCTTGAACTTCCAGGTGCGCCCGACGGAGATCCGGGCGTAGAGCGGGATCCCGTAGCCGCCGGCGATCTTCGGGATCTTCGCTTCGGTCTTGAACCCGTAGCGGCCGTCGTGGACCTTCTGAATTTCGATCGGGACGACGAAGGTGGTCGGTCCCGGCACCGTCAGGTGGGCGTGCGCGAGCAGGACGGGGTTGCCGTGTTTGGGCTTGGCGTTGAAGAGCGTGATCGGCGAGGAAGCCGGAATCGGCCCCTGTTCCGGGAAGTCGACGACGGCCTTGCCGAAGCCTTTGCCGACGATTGCGCCGGGGCAGAGCTTGCGCGCCTGCGCGGTGGTCGTCGCCGCCAGTTTGCCCGGGGTGCAGGTGGGCAGCCCCCGCGTCTCCACCGCACCGTGCTTGTCGAACCAGATCGTCACCGTTTCGAGGACCGGCGGCGGCGAGCTGTCTTCGGTTTCGATTTTCCCGAAGCCGTGCAGCTTGATCGGGGCGAAGCCGTGCTTCGGCAGCGTCGTGGGCGTGAAGCCGCCGTCGGTGGTGATCACCAGATTGGACGCGTGCAGCCTGATCGCCAGCGCCGATCCGGCGACGACGAGCAGCAGCGCCGCCGCCATTACATGCGCTCTTAACAAAGTCTTCCGCACCGGATCCTCCCTCCCGTAGGCCTCTACCGCCAAACTACCAGCCGTGGGAAGCAGGATAGGCAGGGGAAGAAAACGGTCCAGGACGGACAGGCCGCGGCATGAGCAGCCATGGCTGCTGCGCCACCCTCGCGGCGTGCTCGCCGCCGCAGCGATCCTCCTGCTCACGCTCGGGGTGATCGGAACCGGCGTCAACTCCCGCCTCGACCCGACCAATCTCGCAGTCCCGGGGACGGAATCGTTCCGTGGGACGAATTTGCTGCAGGAACACTTCGGCGATTCCGCTCCCTTTGCGATCCTCCTACAAGGGCCTTCTGGGGCGATCGACCGCCAGGGCCCGCGGCTGGTCCGCGCCTTGCGGGAGGACCCGCGGGTCACCACCCTTTCGCCCTGGGACACGGGCGCGGTCGAACGGCTGCGGCCGACCCCGCGTCGGGCGCTGATCCTCGCCGACTTCCACGTCGATCTCAAAACCGCCGTCAACGAGACGGTCGGGCATGTGGCTCAGGTGATGAGAGAAGAGACCCACGCGCCGGTGCGTGCGACCCAAACCGGTTTCGCACCGCTCTCGCGGGCGCTACAGGACGAAAACCTGAAGGCAAGCAAGCGCGGCGAGCTGATCGCCCTCCCGTTCCTGCTGATCATCCTCCTGCTCGTCTTCCGCTCGCCGGTCGCGGCGGGGATCCCGCTCGCCTTCGGCGCGGTCACCGTGATCGCCTCCCGGGGGATCCTCTATTTCTTCACCCACTGGTTCTCGATCGATTCCTTCGCCATCGACGTCTGCTCGATGATGGGGCTGGCGCTCGGGGTCGACTACTCGCTGCTGATGGTCTCGCGCTTCCGCGAGGAGCTGGCGGAGGGGGCGAAACCGGCCGACGCGGCTCGAGCCACCCGCCGCCATGCCGGTCGCACGGTGATGTTTGCGGGCAGCACGCTGCTGCTCTCGATGATCGTCTCGATGTTCATCCTGCCGGGATCGCTGCTGGTCTCGCTGGCGGGATCGGTCTGCATGGTCGTGATCCTCAGCATCTCGGTGGCGACGATCGTCGGGCCGGCGCTGCTCACCCTGGTCGGTCCGCGCGTCGACCTCTGGCGGATCGGCGGCGCGCCCAAGGGCGGCCGCTCGGGGCTGATGACGTTCGTCGGGGCGGCCCTGCGCAAGCCGGCGGTGGCGGCGGTCCTGATCGGGGGGCTGCTGCTGGTCCTGGCGACGCCCGCGCTCGGGCTGAAGACCGGCCCCCCCAGCACCGAACAGCTGCCGAAGAACTCCTCGGCGCGGCAGGACGCCGAACTGGTCGAGAGCGTGATCGGCCCCGGCTGGGAAGCACCGTTCCAGATCGTCGCCATCTCCAGGGAAGGGCCGATAACCGACGCCAAGAGCCTCGCCGCGGTCGAAAGCTTCCAGAAACGCCTGGCGAAGACGCCGGGGGTGCAGGCAGTGATCGGGCCGGCCGGTGCGACCAAACGGGTCGAACCGCTGCAGACGCTCGGCAACGCCGTCCTCTCGTCGAAAGGCAACTACGGCCCGGTCAAGCGCCTCGGCAAACTCGGGAGCAGCCTCAAGGTTGCCGCCGGCGGCGTCGGCCAGCTGCGCGAAGGGATCACCGAAGCGAGCAACGGGGCGGGCCTGCTGGCGCTGGGGGCTGGGCGTGCAGGCAAAGGCGCGCAGCTGATCGCCAACGGCCTAGGCAGGGCCACGAACGGCAGCGAACGGGCCATCGCCGCCCTGGAACGCTTCGCCAAGGGGACCGGGCGGCTGACCAAAGCGCTGCAGACGGCGTCGCTGGGGACGCTGCAGATCAAGCTGACGCTGCGCGACGGCACCATCCCCAACCTCCGCAACAACCCGCTGCGGATCTCCAAGGCGCTGCAGAAATCACTCAACGAAGACGCTAACGGCAAGCTGCCGGAACTGATCGCGCCAGCGAAGGAAGCAGAAGAAAAGCTGAAGGAAGCCCTGGCGCAGCTGCAGGGGATGAGCGTCGGCAAGAGCGACCCCAACTACCCGGCGGCCCTCGCCGCGGTCGAGCGCGCCGATGCGGCGGTCAGCGGCAAGGACCCGGTCAGCGGCGCACCCTATGACCCCGTCCCGAGCACGCCGGAAGTCGAGAGCTACGCCGGCCTGCCCGCCGAACTTTCGGCCCTCGACGAACGGCTGATCGAGAACCACCACGAAGCGAAGGAAATCACCTTCTGGATGGGATCGATCAAGCACGAACTGCAGCTGCTGCTGAACGGCGCGACGAAACTCACCGAAGGCCTCGAAAAACTGCACCGCGGCGGCGAGAAGCTGACCGCGGGGGCGAACCGGCTGGCGAAGGCCGCCGGCACGCTCGGCAAGGGCCTTTCGCGCCTCAGCGGCGGGGCCGAAGCGTTGGTCGGAGGAATCGACCGGCTCGGCGGCGGCGCCGAAGCGCTCGCCGGCGGATTGCTGAACGGGGTCGGCGAAAGCGCCCCTCTCGAAAGCGGCCTCGAAGAAGCGAGCGTTCAGGTGCTCTCGGGCAAGCACCGGATCCGCACTCAGGCCACCCGGGTCGCCGACTCGACGCCCGGCCTCTTCAACTCCGGCTACTTCGTCCTCTCCGCGCTCGACGGGGCGCCGCCGAGGCAGCGGGAAGCCGTGAACGAAGCGATCGACCTGCGCAAAGGGGGACAGGCGACGACGATCCGGGTGATCACCGATTACAGCTTCAACACCCCCGGCTCGATCCGGCTGAACAAGAAGCTGAACAAGGACGCCGCCGAACTGGGCGAAGAAGCGAATCTCACCACCGGCGTCGCCGGCGGCGCCGCGCAGCTCAACGACTACAGTCGCGTCACCCGGGAGCGAATTCCCTGGGTCGTCCTTGCGATCACCATCGCCACCTTCCTGATGCTGATGGTGGTGCTACGGGCGCTGCTGCTGGCGGCGATCGCCGTGGCGCTCAACCTGGCCACGGTCGGAGTGGCCTTCGGCGTTCTCACCCTTCTCTTCCACGTCCCGCCGGACTGGCCGCTGGGTGGCCACCACTATGTCGACGCGGTGGGGGCGACCTTGATCTTCGGCCTCGTCTTCGGCCTCTCGATCGACTACGCCGTCTTCCTCCTCAGCCGCATGCGCGAGCACTACGACACCCACGGCGACAACGCCGCCGCGGTCACCTTCGGGCTCGAGCGGACCGCCGGCGTGATCACCGGCGCCGCCGCGATCATGATGGCCGTCTTCGTCGCCTACGCCGGCGCCTCGATCGCCACCGTCAGCCAGCTCGGCGTCGGGCTCACCGTCGCCGTGCTCCTCGACGCGACGATCGTCCGCATCGTCCTCCTGCCGGCGCTGATGCTCCTCCTCGGCGAGCGCATCTGGTGGCTGCCGAAGCCGCTGGCGCGGGTGATCCCGAAACTCAGCGTCTAGAGGACGATCCCGGTTCCCAAAAGAGCATCTATGGTTTCTCCAAGGAGAAAGGTGAAGCCATGGAAGGTCCCGGCATTCGCTCTGGCGGTAGGCTCGCGCCCCGCGCGGGCGGAACCGTGCTGACGCTGCTGACGTCGCCGCTGAACCTCGAGGTGCTGCGCGCGGTGGAGGAAGGTCCACAGCCGCTGCAGGAGCTGATGCGCCGGCTCGGTTTCCCGCCTCGGAGCACGGCGCGGTTGTATCTGCGGGGGTTGGTCGAGCTCGGCGCCGTCGAACGCCGGGCTCGGAACGAGTTTCCGACCTCGGTCGATTACGAGATCACGGCGGCGGGCCGGGCGCTTCTCGAAGTTGCCACGACCCTGCAGGCCTGGCTCGACCGCACGCCGGGAGGAGGAGTGGAGCTGGGCAGCACCGCCGCGAAGAGCGCGATCAAGGCCCTGGTCGAGGGATGGGGGAGCAACATCGTCCGTGCCCTCTCGACGCGTCCACTTTCGCTGACCGAGCTCAACCGCCTGATCCCGCGAATCAGCTACCCCTCGCTCGAACGGCGGCTGACGGCGATGCGGCAGGTGGGACTGCTCGAGGCCGCTCCCAGCACCGGCCGCTCGAGCCCCTGTGCGGCGACCGACTGGCTGCGGCTGGCCGTTCCCCCGGTGACCGCCGCAATCGGGTGGGAGCGGCGATTTGCGCCCCGGGCCACGTCCGATCTCCGCCGCCTCGACGTCGAGGCGTCCTTCCTGTTGCTGGTCCCGCTGATCGAACCGCCGGAGGCGCTGAGCGGGAGGTGCCGGCTGGCGGTCGAAGTCCACGAGGGTGCCTCGCCCGCGCCGGCCGGGGTCGTGGTCTCCATCGCACACGGGGAAGTGCTGGGCTGCATCCCGAGCCTGGAGGGGGAGGCGGAGGGCTGGGCCTGGGGCAAGCCGCGGGCCTGGCTGCCCCCCCTAGCCGGTGGGGGCGCCGAAGGGCTCGAGATCGGCGGGGATGCGCGGCTCACGAGGGCGGTGATCAGCGCAATTCGCCGTACCACACGAAAACCGCAGTAATACTCGCCCGCAGTGTCTCACCCTGCACCATCTTAAGCGCGTTGAAAAGCATCAAACTGAGATTTGCAGGGATTTTACTCTTTCATTAGCGCTAAATGCGCTTACCATTTCTTTCGGTACGGTTGCGTGCTTTGAAAGTGGTCACCCGAAGCCCAACAATGGTGGGTGACCCAGCCTGCGCAGCGGGTGTGCGGGCGCTCGTCTTTGGTGGCAGATGAAACGCGCTGGATCAGTGGGACTCTCGCTCTTGGCTGCGCCCCTCAATTTCCACATCCTCCAGACACTGGAGGAGGGGCCGAAAGCCCTGCTCGACCTGCGCCGGTCCGTCGGCTCGCCGCCGCAGAGCACGATGCGGCTCTACTCGCGGACACTGACCGAGCAAGGCGTGATCGACCGGCGCCGGCGGGCCGAATTTCCAGGCTCGGCAGAGTACGAGATCACTACGGCCGGCCGCGACCTGCTGGCGGCGGCGGGAGTGCTCGGGGAATGGCTGCAGGTTGCGCCGGAAGGACCGATCCCGCTCGGCAGCCCGGCCGCCAAGAGTGCGACCAAGGCGCTGGTCGAGGGCTGGTCGACCAACATCATCCGCGCGATCGCCGCTAGGCCGCTGTCGCTGACCGAGCTGAACCGCCTGATCCCCAAAGTCAGCTATCCCTCGCTCGAGCGCCGGCTCGGCAGCATGCGCCTGGCCAACCTGGTCGAGCCGCATCCCGGCGACGGGCGGGGAACGCCCTATATGGCGACCGAGTGGCTGCGCCGGTCCGTGGTCCCGCTTGCCGCGGCGGCCAACTGGGAGCGCCGCAACCGGCCCGACGGCGTGCAGCCGATCGGGCGGCTCGACGTCGAGGCCGCCTTCCTCCTGGCGGCCCCGCTGATGAGGATGCCGCCTGACTTCAGCGGCACCTGCCGGCTCGCGGTCGAGGTGCAGGGCGGCAGCTCCCCGGTTTTCGCCGGCGTCCTGATCGGCTTCGAGGAGGGAAGGGTGGTCTCATGCTCCTCCCGGCTCGAGGGCGGCGAAGTGGAAGCCTGGGTCTCGGGCTCCCCCGTCGCCTGGCTGGACCGGCTGAGCGGCGCCGACGGCAAGAGCCTGGAGCTCGGCGGGGACATCTCGATGGCCGCCGCGATCCTCGACGGCCTCGGAGCCGTCGCCACGGTTCCCGCCTAGCCGGCCGACAGCGAGCTCAGCCTCACCGCACGCACTGATGGCAGTGCGCCAATCTATGCACGCGCACTTCTAGCGCGCCCATTTGCAGGGAAAAAGAGCTGCGAAGGAGCTGATGGCAAAAGTACTTGCGTGTAGCGGCCGACTTGCTTGTCCGACCAGCCAGTTGCTGCTCAGATGGAGTCTGATGCAGCCGCGAGAGACGGCTTCATTATTTCTCCTTGAAAAAGGCGCCCCGCGAGGGGCGCCTTTTTCTCTGCCGGATGTCGCCGCCTCTACCCGGCTTGCTTGCAGGTCTGCTTCGAAAAGGCGGTGAGCGATTCGCCGTCGCGGTAGGTGAACGCGCCGCGGACCTTCAGCTTCTTCGAGTTCGGGCATTTGGCCGAGATGAAGCTGCGCTGCCGGCCCTTGAAGCGCCACCGCTTGTTGATCGTGACCTGGAATTCCTTCAGCGCGCCGGTACCGCCGGCGAGCAGCGGGATTTCGAGATCGAGGCGCGGCCCGTAGCCTTCCTTGTCGTAGGTGCTGACGGTGCCGACCAGGACCAGCGAGGCCTGCAGGGGAGTCGTCCCGTAGGTGTGCAGGATCACCGTCGGCTTACCGCCCTTCGGGGTGCCGTTGAAGGCGGTGACGGTCTGGGGGACTTCGTAGACCCGCGAGGACCGCAGATAGGCAAGCGCGCTGCCGCTGCCGATCTTCGCCCTCCCGCAGATGCGTTCTGCTTCTTCGGTCGACTTGCTCTGCACCTGCGAGGGATTGCAGGTCGGCAGGCCCTTGGTGAAGATGGCGGCGTTCTTGTCGAAGTCGATCGTCGCGTGGACGGCGGGGCTGGGGACGCCGCCCGGATCGGTCGTCGAGGTGGTCACGGTCGTCACCTTCAGGGTCGCCGGCGTCAGCTGCTTCTTCGAGAGCTTCTTCGGCTTGATCAGCGATTCGATCGACTGGGTGTTGCCGTCGGGGCCGCTGACGACGGGGCCGGCCAGAGCGGCTCCCGCGGCGATTGCGGCGATGACGACACCCAGGCTCACGACTAGAAATGGACGTCTGCGCATGGCACGCTCCTCGGGTCGAAGTTCGAGCGGCGCTCTCCCAATCCCTCAACCAATCCGCAGGGCCAGAGTAGCGGGCGTTGAATTCGAGTTAAGTCCCTGCAGAGCGCGGGCTTGGCCGGGGCGCCCTCGGATACGATCTTGCAGCCGTTCTGCCGGGTCGGAGGGGCCGGAGAACCTGAAAGCAAGCGACGATCCGTGGCTGCAAAACCCTTAGGCGAGGAGAAAGGCCCGGCTGCCGGCCGGGGCACTTCGCCTGCCCGCATCACCGCGATCGTCGCCCTGGCCGCCGCCGTGGTCGTCCTCGCCGTGATCCTCTTCAGCGGCGGCGGGGGCCACAAGTACACCTTGATCTTCCAAAACGCCGGCCAGCTCGTCCCCGACAACCAGGTCCTGATCGGCGGCTCGCCGGCGGGGACCGTCGAAAGCATCGGCCTCACCGACAACAACCTCGCCGAAGTCCACGTCGAAGTCGAACAGGAACTGCACGAAGGCACCACGGCGACGATCCGCGCCACCTCCCTGTCCGGCGTCGCCAACCACTACGTCTCGGTCAGCCCCGGCCCGAACAGCAACCCCCCGCTCGAAGAAGGGGCCGAACTCGGGCTCTCCTCGACCACGACCCCGGTGGACATCGACCAGTTCTTCAACACCTTCCCGCCGCGGACCCGCCAGGCCCTGGGGGAATTCTTCCGCGGCAACGCCTCGATCTACTCGGGCGAGGGGAAGAACGCCAACAACTCCTTCAAGTACTTCGGCACCGGGCTCAACCGCGCCGGCGCCTTCGTCCACGAACTCAATGCCGACCAGCGGCTGTTGTCCCGCTTCGTCGTCAGCTCGGCGAAGCTGACCACCGCCGTCGCCGGCCGCGGCGAACAGCTCTCGAGCGCGATCTCCAACGCCGACACCGCCTTCAACGCGATCGCCGGCCAGAACCGGGCCTTTGATGCGACCCTGCGCGAGCTGCCGCCGGTGCTGCGCCAGTCGAACACGACCTTCGTCAACCTCCGGGCCGCCCTCGGCGACCTCGAACCGCTGGTCGAAACGGCAAAGCCGGCGACCAGGGAACTGGCGCCGTTCCTGGCCGAACTGCGGCCGGTGTTCGAGAAGCTGGTGCCGTTCACCCACGACCTGCGGCTGGTCGTCAGCCGCCCGGGCAAGGGCAACGACGCCGCCGACCTGCTGGCGACGCTGCCGGCGGTGCAGGACCTGACCTCGAACGCGTTCCCGCACGCCGAAGCGGGGATCCATGCCTTCCAGCCGAATCTCAACTTCATCCGGGCGTATACGCCTGACCTCTTCAACGCCCTAGGGAAGCTCGGAGAGGTCAGCGGTTACTACGACGGCAACGGGCACTACGTGCGGGCCGCAACCGCCAACCAGAACCTCTTCCGCTACAACCCCTCAAACTCCGAGCTCGAGCCGATTTCCCGGGCCGAACAGTACGAATCATTCGGGTCTTCGGCTTCGTCTCCCCGCCGCTGCCCCGGCGGTGCCACCCAGCCCGCCCCCGACGGCTCCAACCCCTGGGTCGGCGGCCAGAGCGTCAGCTCCTCCGAATGCAACCCCGGCGCCGTGCCCCCCGGCCCATGATCAGGAAGCTCCTACTTGCGGCAGCTGTGGTCGCGGCGATCGTCGTCGTCGTCCTCCTCGTCTCCGGCGGCGGCGAAACCAGCGGCTACCGGGTGCGGGCGATCTTCGACAACGGCGCCTTCATGGTCAGCGGCGAGCAGGTGCGGGTGGCCGGCGCCAACGTCGGCGAAATCGAAGAAGTCGCGGTGACGATGCCGGGCGAAGCGGTCGCCTACAAGAACGGCAAGCCGGTCGAAAAGCCCGGCAAGGCCATCATCGTCATGAACATCACCGACCCCGGCTTCCAGGACTTCCGCCGCGACGCCACCTGCCTGATCCGGCCGCAGTCGCTGATCGGCGAGAAGTTCGTCGATTGCCGGCCGACGCTGCCGCGGGCGCCGGGGACCGCACCACCGCCGCCGCTGAAGCAGATCACGAGCGGCGAACCGGGAGCCGGCGAGTACCTGCTGCCCCTCGGCAGCAACGGCACCAGCGTCGATCCCGACCTGATCAACGACATCAACACCCTCCCCTACGCGCAGCGCTTCCGGTTGATCCTCAACGAACTCGGCGGCGGCCTCGCCGGCCGCGGCAAAGATCTCGAAGTGCTGGTCAAGCGGGCCAACCCCGTCCTCCGCGACGTCGATCGCGCCTTCGGCATCCTCTCCGCCCAGCGCAAGCAGCTGGCGCAGCTGGCGAGCGACTCGGAGGAAATCCTCGGCCCGCTCTCGCGCGAGCGCGCCCACGTCGCCGGCTTCATCAACGCCTCCGGCGCGGCGGCCGAGGCCAGCGCCGAAAAGGGCCCCGAACTGGAAGAGGCGCTGCAGAAGTTCCCAACCTTCCTGCGCGAGTTCCGCAACACGATGGTCAGCCTCAAGTCCTTCTCCGACGCCGGGGCGCCGGTGTTCGAAGACTTCGGCACCGCGGCGCCATCGCTGACCGACGCAACCCGGACGCTCACCCCCTTCTCGGAATCGCTGACCGTGGCGCTGAAGAGCCTCGGCAACGCCGGCGAAGCTTCCGGCCCGATCTTCGCCGAAGCCGATCCCGTCGTTCGCAAGGCGGCAACCCTGGGCAAGTCCGGCGTGGTGCCGACGGGTGAACTGGCGAAGCTGTTGACCGATCTCAAGCAGACTGGCGGCTGGAACAGCCTTACCGAACTGATCTACAACACCACTGGTGCGTTCAACGGATTCGATCAGTACGGCCACTTCGGACGCACGCTGGTGACGCTTACCAACTGCGTCGAATACTCAGCACGCAAGGCCGGCAGCGAAGGGGGCGGCTGTGCGTCTAGGTTCCACGGGCCTGGCGCCTCCGTTGAAGCGGAAACCAGCACGGCAGCTCTCTACCGCCTCCTTCAGTCCAGGCTTGAAGGACAAAATGGCGGCACCGGAGCCCAGCCGGGCCCGACGATCGGCGTCGGCCAGGGCAGCAGCACCGGCTTCGGAGCGGAAGGAAAAGCAGGCATCTCCGAATCCGCGCCAACCGGAGGCGGCGCCGAACCGCTCCTCAACTACCTCCTGGGGCCATGAGGAACCGCAGCGGCATCAGCGGCATCGCCAGCAGCCCGATCCTGGTCGGCGCGGTCACCGTGCTGGTCGTGATCGTCGCCGTGTTCCTCGCCTACAACGCCAACAACGGCCTGCCGTTCGTCTCCACCTACAACCTCAAGGCACGGGTCCCCAACGCCGACGCGCTGGTCAAAGGCAACGAGGTCCGCATCGGCGGCGTCCGCGTCGGCGTCGTCAAGAAGGTCGTCCCGGTCCATCTGGAAAACGGCGAAGTCGCCGCAGAACTCTCGCTCAGCCTCGACAAGAGCGCCGAACCGCTGCCGGTCGACTCTACGATCATGGTGCGGCCGAAGTCGGCGCTCGGCCTGAAGTTCCTTCAGGTCACGCCCGGCAACTCGAAGAAGGGCTTCAAGGCCGGCGAAACGATCCCGGTCACCTCCGCCCATCCCGAACCGGTCGACATCGACCAGTTCTTCGACATGTTCGACGAAAAGACCCGACAGGCGATTCGCCAGAACCTCGCCGGCTTCGGCAACGCCCTCGCCGGCCGCGGCCCCGCGATCAACGAAGCGATCGGCGCCCTGCGGCGCTTTGCGGTGACGAGCCAGCCGGTGCTGCGGACGATCGTCGAACCGAGCACCGACTTCGCCGGCTTCTGGCGCGCGCTCGAGGACCTCTCCGCCACCGTCGCCCCGGTCGCGGAGACGCAGGCGAACCTCTTCGTCGTCCTCGACCGCACCTTCTCCGCCTTCGCCCGCGTCTCCCGTCCCTTCATCCAGGAAACGATCGAAAAGAGCCCCGGCACGCTCGACGAGGTCAACGCCGACCTGCCGGCGATCAACCCCTTCCTGCGCGACACCGGCCGCTTCTTCACCGCCCTCCGCCCGGGAGTGAAAGCGCTCGCCGAGACCTCACCGATCATCGCCGAATCGCTTCACGCCGGGGTGCCGGTGCTGAAAGCCTCGCCGGCCCTCAACGCCCAGTTGCAGCCGACGGCGGAAGCGCTGGTCGACTTCCAGGAAGCGCCGGGCGTCTTCACCGGCCTGGAACTGCTCACCGACACGAACCGGGTGTTGAAGCCCTCGCTTACCTACATCACCCCGAGCCAGAGCGTTTGCAATTACTGGACGCTGACCTTCAAGAACCTCGTCCTCTCCACCAGTGGATCCAATGGGACCGGCCGGTGGCTGAATTTCATCTCATTTGCGCCCCCCATTGGGCCCAACGCGGAGAGCGGACCATCGTCCGCTCCTGCCAATGAGTCGGGCAGCAATGAAAACCATCTTCACTACAACCCGTACCCCAAAACTGCTGCTCCCGGTCAAGAAGAAATCTGTGAAGCCGGCAATGAGAAATACGTCACCGGGCAGACGGTCATCGGTCATTCGCCAGAACTCTGGGGAACCACGACCCGCGGGCAGGTCAAGGAATGAGCCGTCTTCCCGAGAGAGACAGGCGAGCTGCAGCCGCCAAGGGGGGCCGCTTCAGCTGGCGCCCGAGCAATTCCCTGATCGCGATCATCTTCATCCTCATCTTCACGATCGGGCCGTACCTGGCCTTCACCAAACACGTGCCGTTCACCAGCTACGGCTACGAGCTCCACGCCACCTTCTCGAACTCGGCCAACATCGCCACCAACTCGCCGGTGCGGATCGCCGGCGTCGACGTCGGCAAAGTGATCTCGACCAGCCGTGACGGCGACAACACTACGGTGACGTTCACCGTCGACGGCTCCGGCCGGCCGGTCCACGACGACGCCTTCGCCGCGATCCGGCCGCGGATCTTCCTCGAGGGCAACTTCTTCATCGAACTCGACCCCGGCAGCCCGAGCGCGCCGGAAATGTCCAGCGGCGACACGATCCCGGTCAGCCGCACCTCGATCGCGGTCCAGCTCGACGAAATCCTCACCGCCCTGCAGTCGCCGGTCCGCGGTGACCTCAGCCGCCTTCTCTCGAGCTATGGGACCGCCCTCACCCACAAACCGACCGCTGCCGAAGACGAAACCCAGCTGCCCGAGGTGAAAGGCAAGTCCGGCGCCGAAGCCCTCAACGAAGCGTTCCGCTTCGGGGGCGATGCCGGTCGCTACAGCTCGCAGGTCACCAATGCGCTGCTGGGGACCGAAAAACGCGACCTCTCACGCCTCGTCGCCGGAGCGGGCCGCGCCTTCGGCGCCTTCGCCAGCCGCCAGCGCGACCTGCAGGGCCTGATCGACAACTTCAACGTCTTCACCGGCGCCCTCGCCAAGCAGTCGGCCAACCTCTCGACGACGATCCACCTGCTGGCGCCGACCCTGCGCGTCACCCACGCTTCCCTCGTCAGCCTCAACCGCACCCTGCCGCCGCTTCGCAGCTACGCGATCGAGCTCGAACCGGCGGTCGAACAGCTGCCGGGCCTGATCAGCGCCTCGAAACCCTTCCTCGCCCAGGTGCGCCCGCTGCTCTCGGCGAAGGAGGCCGGCGGCACCGTGAAGCTGCTGGCTGAATCGACTCCCGCCCTGGCGGGCGCCGCGCTCGCCAGCAAGCAGACCACCGTCCCCCAGCTCAACCAGCTCAGTGTCTGCACCACCAAAGTCATGGCGCCGACCTTCAACGAGGTGATCAATGACCGCTTCAGCACCGGTGGGCCTAACTACCGGGAGTTCCTCTACAACCTGGTGAACTTCGCCAGCCAGGCGCAGAACTTTGACGGAAACGGTCCTTACTTCCGCCTCCAGGGTGGAGGTGGATCGGTGTTGGTCGGGGAAAATAACCCGAACGCCAGACAGGGCAGTGAGAGGGTCCAGTACGCCCGCACGATCGCGCCGCCGCAGGGAAGCCAGCCGCAGCTCGGTAAGCGCCCCCCCTTGAGGCCGGACGTACGTTGCTACACGAACTCCGCACCTGAAATCAACGGTCCTCTCGGCCAGGTCGGCCCGGCTTCTTCGGAAGTGGTGAATCCATGAGCCAGCCGACGCGCGAAAGGGGAAGGGTCGGCCACTTCTGGGCTTGGCTGACCCGCCAGGCCCGTGGCCGCCGCACGGACACGATCGCGATCGTCGTCCTCGCTCTGGCCGGGATCGTGATGATGCTTGGAATCTTCGTCAACCAGAAGGCCTCGCTTCCCTCCTGGCTGCCGTTCGTCGGCGAAGAATTCGAACACATCTCCGCCCAGTTCTCGACCGCGCAGGCGGTGACGCCGGGTCAGGGACAGGCCGTCGACGTCGCCGGCATCCAGATCGGCAAGGTCGCCTCGGTCGACCTCCAGAACGGCCACGCCGTCGTCGGCATGGAGATCGAGCCGAAGTACATGAAGCTGATCCACCCCGATGCAAGCTTCCTGCTGCGGCCGAAAACCAACCTCAACGACATGGTCGTCGAGGTCGAACCGGGCCACGAAAAGGGCCACGTCGAAGACGGGGCCGAATTCACCCTCGCCCAGACCGAACCGAACACCAACCTCGACGCCTTCCTCGCCACCCTCGACGCCGACACCAGGCAGTACCTGCAGCTGCTGCTTGCCGGCGGCGCCGAAGGCATCGGCGGCCGGGGCACCCAGGTCTCCAACGCCTTCCGCCGCTTCGAGCCCTTCGTCCACTACACCGCGAAGCTGAACAAGGCGGTCGCCGCCCGCCGGGTCGCGCTGTCCCGGGTGATCCACGACTTCGGCTCGCTGACGACCGAACTCGGCCGCCACGACTCCGAGATAAAGCGCTTCGTCACCTCCTCGAAGGACGCGCTCGGCAACTTCGCCAACCAGCAGGAATCGGTCCAGGCCGCCTTCGAAGAATTCCCCGCGACCCTGAGCGCTGCCCGCGCCGGCCTCGCCAGCTCCAACCGCTTCTCGCAGGTCGCATATCCGGCCCTGATCAAGCTGATCCCGCAGGCCCAGGCCCTGACCCCGGCCTTCAAGTCGACCGAAAAGCTCTTCCGCGAAACCACCGCTCCGATCCGCGACCAGATCCGCCCGTTCACGCGTGAAACCCGTCCGGTCCTCACCGACACGGCCGAAGCGGCACAGCCGTTTGAAAAGACGATTCGCAATTTCGGCAACTCCTTGAGCGGTCTCAACTCGTTTCTCAACGGGCTCGCCTACAAGCCGAAGGGCGGAGAGAGCTATCTCTTCTATCTCCCATGGTTGAACCACGACTACAACGCGAGCTTCGGTCTTCAAGACGCCAATGGCGCCGTGCAGAGGGGCTTGGTGATGTTCACCTGCAATGCCTCGAACCTCGGGTATGGATTCGCAAGCACCAGTCCATTCCTCAAAACGTTGCTCGAAGTGACGGGAATACCGCGGCCGAGTGAGCTACCTACCTTCGAACCTTCCAGCAAGGAACTGAGTCGCGGCGAACAAAGCACGTGCGGGCCAGGTGGCAAGCCATGAGCAAGCGCGCGCCCAGCACCACCCAGCTTCTGGTCATCACCGGCTTCGCGCTGTCCTGCTTCGGGATCCTGCTCTTCCTTTGGGTCACCTTCGGCGGTCCGACGCCGTTCCGGGCCCAGAGCTACCAGCTGAAGATCCCATTCAACGAGGCGACCCAGCTCGCCGAACAGTCCGACGTCCGCATCTCCGGGGTCAACGTCGGCAAAGTTCAGAGCATCGACCTCGCGCCGAACGGCAAGCAGGCGCTGGCGACGGTGGCGATCGACGACCAGTATGCGCCGCTGCCCGTTTCGACCCGTGCCATCCTCCGCACCAAGACGCTCCTCGGCGAGACCTACGTCGAACTCACTCCCGGCTCCCGCCACGCCCCGGAGCTCGGCGACGGCGCCACCCTGCCCGAGGCCAACGTCGCCGAATCGGTCCAGCTCGACGAGATCTTCCGCACCTTCGACAACCAGACCCGCCACGCTTTCCAGGAATGGATGCAGGAATCGGCGGTGGCGATCAACGGCCAGGGCCAGAACCTCTCCTACGCTCTCGGTGGTCTCGAACCGACCTTCACCGAATTCGACAGGCTCTTCCGCGTCCTCAGCACCCAGGAACTTGCGGTGGCTCAGCTCTTCCGCAACGGCGCCACCACCTTCCGCTCCCTGCGCGGCCGCGAAGGCCGGCTCGCCGACCTCGTCCGCAGCTCCAACGCCGTCTTCCAGACCACCGCCCGCCGCGACCGCGACATCGAAGCCCTCTTCCGCGCCTTCCCGACCTTCCTCGACGAGTCGAAGCTGACCGTCGGCCGCCTCAAGGACTTCTCCCTGAAGGCCGATCCGCTGATGCGCCAGCTGGTCCCGGCGGCCGAACAGCTCTCGCCGACGCTGATCTCGCTCGCAAAGCTGTCGCCGGAATCGAAGGCCCTCTTCGAAGGGCTCGGCCCGGTGATCAAGCGGGCTCCGAGCGGCTTCGCGGCATTCCGGAAGATCTTCGCCGACGAATTCCCACCGCTGCTGCGGGCGGTGGAACCGTTCGCGCGCAACCTAAATCCGATTTTGGTCGGGCTAAAGCTGTACAAGCACGAGGCCACGGCTGTATTCGCAAATCTCGCTGCCGCTACCAACGCCACCATTCCCGTGGCTAACAACCAGGGAGAACAGCTCCATTACCTCCGCGCGATGGGTCCCTTGAACCCTGAGACCGTGTCGACCTATATGCAGCGGCTAGCCATCAATCGCAACAGCGCCTACAGCCCACCCCTTTGGGCCGAAGGCCTGACGGAAGGCCTACCAAGCTTTGACACCCGCCAGTGCACGAGCGGCATCGTCGCCACCCTCGACCCGAAAACTCCGGAATCAGCCGCTTTCCAGGAACGGGTCGTGGAAACGGAACCCACCAAGGGGACTAAGAAAAACGTGAAGGAAAACGCGGAAGATCTATTCAAACGGATCACCGAATATGCGTTCGCCGGCCAGACCAGCACCTCGTCCGTGCCGGCCCCCGCATGCAAGCAGCAAGCTCCCTTCGAACCGATCTATGGCAGCGGCCCGTCAACGCAGTACCAGCACACCTTCGAACAGCCATAGAGCGCTTCTACATGTGCTGGCCTCAGGTCGCGCCCTAATTGCGTCCAAGTCGGCCGCTTAGGTCGTCCGAGCGGCGGCCGGGTAGGCCAAGCGGGAGTCGTCACGCGATGCCATTCTGACGATCAGTTGTGCGCAGGGCGCGAGATGCCACCATGTTAAAGTCACGGGTCACTTATCTAGTCGCTGTAGCTGTCCTTGTCGTTGGACTCACCGCGATACTGGCAGTGATTGGCCACGAATCCACTCAGCAAGGTTTGGATCGCCAAAAAGCAAGCAGGAAATGGCATCGGTTTGTCAGTGAAGGCCTGCGCGAAAAGGGTCCAAGAGATCTACCGCATTGGCCCTTTTCGTCCATCCACCGCACGGTCCCGATGCCGCTTCAGCTCCGAGCTGAAGCCTACGCGATTCTCGGTAAGCCAGAGCACTTTGGAATGCGTTTTGAGGACGCCCGACACGCCTTCGGCCCACATGGAATGAGTCTATGGGTAGTCCCAGGCCAAGGCGTCGTCTGCATGTTTCCCGCGGAGGAAGTTGCGGCTGCATGCAGGACCAACGTACAGGCGGACCGTCATGGCCTCCTGTTGCAGACCTACAAAAGAGCTGACGGCGGCAGCCACCAGCCTGTTAGCTTTACCGTCCTGGGCTTAGCACCCGACGGAATCAAGCAGGTGCGTATGAAGTTCGGCAACACGTGGCGGACAATTCCCGTGCACCGCAATATGTATACAGCCCAAGCGGATGTGCCAATTAGCGTAGCTCCGGTTACTCCCCCGTCGGGGAGGTAGGTGCACGCGGTGGCGCGGCAACACCTAGAGGTCGCAGAGCAGGCGTCCGCAAACTGGCCACTCGATTAACGGATAAGCGGCCAGGCCGGTCGAACCCTAGCAGTGACTAGATGGCAGGGTGGTGGCTAACTCGAAAGCAAGTTAGGAGGTTCGTAGTGAGTATGTCGACGCGAAACAGTGCTGCTACAGGAGCCATCGCAGCCTTTGTGGCGCTGTTCATCCTGCTGCTTGGCACCGTCGGCGCAGCACATGCCGAAGAACGGCACTTCTGCTACGGCGCAAACGTAAGCCCCGGAACCAGTTGCTCAAGTGGAAACTGGAATATGAATGCGGGCTTTGCCAACAGTTCCGATGGGACCGTGTGCCTTCAGATTCCTTATGAAGGCTTTTACAATTGCGGCCCCCCCAATTCCGGGGTCTATCTAAGCGGCGGATGCGCATACGGCCACGCAACTATTTTCAACTGGACCGGAAACATTGAGAAGGTCTACGGGGTATTTTGGACGTGTTGAAGTAACGCGCGGCGAATCCGATGGTAGGTAGAGATGCCCTCCTCCCGCTATCCGGCGGGAGGAGGGCTCATTACGTTTGACCCATAGCTGGCCGAGGCTAGAAGTTGGCGCGTTCGTCCACCTGGGAAGGAATTATTGAGAGTGCGTCGAGTTCCAGTGCCAGCTCTAGCTGGCGTTGACACGTGCTCAACGGTCGTCCGAGGAGGTCTTCGACGGATCGGAGGCGGTTCGTGACCGTGTGACGCTTTACCCCGAGGAGGGCTGCGGCCGACGATACATTGCCACTGGCGGAGAAGTATGCCCGTAGCGTATTCCGAAGGGTCAAGCCGCCATCTCGGCCAGCTCGGAGTGGCTTGAGATACTCAAGCGTGAGGGAGGGTAGGAGGACATCGTCGCGCAGCGCCGACGCAAGGAGGGCGACTGCGGAGTAGTGAACCACCGGCCTTTCCCGGACGTTAGTCAGGGGTAAAGCTAGAAGCGCTTGGCGGTGGGTATGACGCCAACCGGGGAGCCGCGGTGCTGGGCTACCAATCGCCATCCGAACCGAGTCTGGTAGGTCTTCTGGCACTAACGCTCGAAGGTCGAATGCGGAGGGAGGCGTGCGCGTGCCAATCCAAGCCCAGGTCTGGTCGGGAAGCGGATTTAGAGCAAGTAAGGAGCCACTCAGCGACCGCGCCATCTCCTTAAGAAGGGGAAGCAGATTGCTACCTACTCCGACTATTCCTATATGGCTTGCATCAAATACGTAACCCAGCTCGTTAGCCTCAGGAATATCGCCGGCTAGCAGGGCCTTGATCCGGTCAAGCTTTCTGCTGTCGCGTGATCGCTTCCATTTGCGAGCCTCCTGCTGATATTCGTCACCTATCACTTGGATCAGCAGCTCGAAGCAACGGTCAGCTGGGCCAATAACTTGGCGTAACGCTAGGTGGGTCTCGAGTCCCTGAGATTCTGCCTCCCGAAAAAGAAAGTCTTTAAAGAGGCAGTAGCCGGAGAAGTACCGCAAAACGAGCGTCTGCACCGGAACTGAGCCCCAAGCCGCTTCTCGTGCATGCACGAGTACCTCAGTGGGAGGCGAAGACATCGTGCGTTCGCCGAATTCGATCGAAGCAATGCCGTACTCAAGTGCTGATCTGATGACCTTGTTGATGCCGGGAAGACCTCCTTCCGACGACAAGGAGGAAACATCGCCATGAGCAGCAAGACGTTGAATGATCGCCGCTTCAAGGTCAGCAATTCTCTCGCGAAGTTGGGCGGCTAGGTGGAGGCGGGCGCTGTCGCTCGAAGTGAGGCCTGAGTTGCTGCTCATCAGAACTCGAAACATTACAAGAAATGCAGAATGCAGCAAGAGGCAATGATTTACCGTTTCAATCAGTCATACCGGTTGAAATTGTCGCTACCCATAGCTCTTAATGTCACCGCTAGACACCATCCAGACGGCGCGTTCTTGTTGGCGTGGCGACTCGCTGCCCGGCACGAGAGCCGCCAGCTCCTCAAGTTCTCCCTGTGATGGCCTTGAGCGGGCCGAGCGCGCATGGGCATGGGCGTTAGGTCCGCTCGTAACGCATCAGGCAGATCCCGTCGCCGACGGTCTTCGCTTCGACCAGCTTCAGGGGGCGCTTGGTCTCCCCTTCGGGGAAGAGGCGTTTGCCTTTGCCGAGGAGGACGGGGAAGACCATCAGGCGGAGCTCGTCGACGAGGTCGTCTTCGATCAGCGACTTGACCAGGGTGGCGCTGCCGGCGACGAGAATGACGCCGTCGACCTCGTCCTTGAGGGCGGCGACCGACTCGGCGGGGTCGCCGCTGAGGACGGTGGTGTTCTGCCACTCGGCCCGCTCGAGGGTCGATGAGACGACGTACTTGGGCATCGAATTCATCTTCTCGGCGAAGCCGGCCTCGTCTTCCATCTTCGGCCAGGCGGCGGCAAAGCCTTCGTAGGTGACGCGGCCGAGCAGCTGGACCTCGGCCTCGTTCAGCTCGTCGAGCTTGAACTTGTCGCCCTCGGCGCCGCGGTCGATCTCGAAGGTCCAGCCGCCGTGGCGGTAGTCCTCCGACCCGCCCGGGTCCTCGATCACCCCATCGAGGGAGATGAACTCGGTGACGACGATCCTTCCCATGGTCTTCCTCCTTACGGCGCGAGCCGGTCTTTCCGACTCTTTTACCTCGACGACGAACAACGGGGGGAGAAATCGACACGGTCGGCGACTTAGCCTCGCATGCCGCGACGCAAGCTCAGGAAAGGCCGGATGCTCTCGACCGGCGAGCCGGAATGGGAGCCACTCCTCAACTTCGCCCCCGAGCACGTCGTCGACTTCATGTGGATGTATGCGCTGGAGCTGACCGACGGGACGCGGGTCCAGGCCTACAAGCACTACTGGACGCGGGATTACCTGCACCTCGATGCCGAAGGCCGCGCCTTCATCTATGCCGGCAATGAGCGCTACGAGGAGGTCAACCCCCCTTGGTTGCTGCGGCGGATCCTTCGAGTGGAGCTGGAGGATCGCTATAGTGTCAGACATAATGTTTGGCCAGATGACCCGATCGTTCGCTTTGCCCGCTCGGCGACGAAGCACCGCGTCTCGAGGGAGCGCTCGCTCTATGTCATCGAGCAGTGCGGGTTCCAAGTCATCGAGCGATGTCGGAGCCAGAACCTCAGCAGCGGACCGGATAAGCGGGTGTATTTCTTTGGCGACGATCTCGAGAGAGTCCGAATTGAGGTTGTGGCAGCCCAGACTGGGGAGGAGGAATTCACGGTGATACACGCGATGAACCTCAGGGATAAGTTCTTGGGCCTGTACGAGGAGGCCAGAGAATGGCGAAAGTGAAGAAGACGAAAGCCGGGGACGATGCACCCCTGGGAGTGACTCTCGGCGGCACGGTGATTACCGAGGAGCTGGCCGAACGGTGGGCCGAGGAAATCGAGAAGAACCCACCGGACCCGTCCCAGCTCGAGCGGCGCTACGTCGGCCGCCCATCCCTCAGTGAGGCGGGTCGCTCGCCGCGGGTGAGCTGCCGTGTTCCGGCGGATGTCTACAGAGCCGCCTGGAAACGCGCCGACGAAGAGGGTCGGTCGCTCAGCAGCCTCGCCCGCGAGGCGCTGGAGCGCTACCTGAACTCGTAGCGGCAAGGTCCGAACGGCGATACCGTTCTTCCCATGGAGAGGGACGCAGCGCTAGAGGCTGTGTTCATGCCGGTGCAGCCGGCGAGCACGTTCGAGGAGACGGTCGAGCGTCTGGGCAGCGCGATCCGCAGCGGCTTGCTGGCGCCGGGGAGCAAGCTGCCGCCGGAGCGGGAGCTGGCGCGGCGGCTGCGGATCTCACGCTCGACGCTGCGGCAGGCGCTGACGGCGCTGGTGCAGAGCGGCCACCTTGTCTCCCAGCGCGGCCGGACCGGCGGCACCTTCGTCGCCGAGCAGCCGCCGCTGAGCGAGCGGGGGGGCGAGCCGCTCGACCAGCGGGCCTGGGCGGCCCTGGATTACCGGGTGGCGATCGAGACGGGGGCGGTGGTCCTGGCGGCCGAACGCGGCGACGGGCAGCAGTTCGACCGGCTCGAGGAACTGGTCGGCAAGATGGGCGAAGAGCTCGAGGACTTCGGCGAGTACCGGCGCACCGACATCCGCTTCCACATCGGCATCGCCGAGGCCGCGCACTCGCCGCGGCTGCTGAGCGCGATGACCGACGCCCAGTCGCAGATGAGCGACCTGATCGCATTGATCGCCCACCCGCCGGAGGTCCTCACCAGCTCGAACGAGCAGCACGCGCGGCTGGTCAAGGCCCTGCGCAAGGGCGACGCCGGGCGGGCGGTGCGGCAGATGCGCGAACACACCGAGGCGACCGAGCACATCCTCGCCGGCCTGCTGCCGGCGCCGCTGCGCCTCGAAACCGCTTAGGCCGCTCGGCGGCGCAGCGCGGGTCACCCGATTCTTCCCGCCGGCATTGACAGCGGTCAACCGGACGATCTAGGCTCGCCTCGGGAACCATAGGTTGGCTCGCCAAACCTTTTATCCGCAGGTTCACGCAGAAAGGGAAGCCGCATGGAGAGCAGCGTCACCCGCCCGTCCGACGACGAACAACGCCTCGCGGAACTCGGCTACAGGCAGAGCCTGAACCGCGCCTGGAGCGGCTTCTCCAACTTTGCGATCTCGTTCACGATCATCTCGGTCCTCGCCGGCTGCTTCACGACCTACTTCGTCGCCTGGAACAGCGGCGGGCCGATCGCGATCTCCTGGGGCTGGCCGGTCATCTGCGGCCTGATCCTGCTCGTCGCCTTCTCGATGTCCGAGCTGGTCTCGAAGTTCCCGACCGCCGGCGGCATCTACTACTGGTCCTCCCACCTCGGGGGCACCGCCTGGGGCTGGTTCACCGGCTGGTTCAACCTGATCGGCCTGGTCGGGATCATCGCCTCGGTCGTCTACGCCTCGGCGCAGTTCCTCTACGCGCTGCTGAGCCTCTACGGGCTCGACCTCGGCTTCGTCAACTTCGGCGACAGCAGCCACGTGCTGCTGGAGACCTTCTGCCTGTTCACGCTGATCCTCGGGGTCCACGCCCTGATCAACATCTACTCCTCGCCGCTGGTGGCGATGCTCAACAACATCTCCGTCGGCTGGCACGTGCTCGGGGTCGCGGTGATCATCGCCATCCTCATCCTGGTCCCGTCGCACCACCAGAGCGTCAGCTTCGTCTTCGGCCACACGATCAACAACACCGGCTTCAGTCACGGCATGTTCTGGTTCTACGTGCTCCCGCTCGGGTTCCTGCTGACGATGTACACCCAGACCGGATACGACGCCTCCGCCCACATCAGCGAGGAGACCCAGGGTGCGTCCCTGGGCGCCGCCAAGGGCGTCTGGCGCTCGGTCTTCTGGGCCGGGGCGATCGGCTGGCTGGTGCTGCTGGCGATCACGTTCTCGGCGACCGACACCGGTTTCATCAACAACGCCGAAAACGGCATCGGCCTCGGCTCCTCGCTCGCCGTCTTCGACAGCGCCCTCAGTCCCTGGGCGGCGAAGATGGTGATCCTGATCGCCACCGTCGGCCAGTTCTTCTGCGGCATGTCCTGCCTGACCAGCGCCTCGCGCATGAACTACGCCTTCTCGCGCGACCGCGCCGTCCCCGGTCATCGCCTCTGGACGCGGCTGAACCACCACCGCATCCCGCACCTCTCGGTCCTCTTCATGGCCTTCGTCGCCTGGCTGGTGACGCTGCCCGCGCTGGTCGGCGACGAAAACAACTACACCTACGCCTTCGTCGCGGTGGTCTCGATCGCCGTGATCGGGCTCTACATCGCCTACGTGATCCCGGTCTACCTGCGCTGGCGCCAGGGCGAGCGCTTCGAGCCGGGGCCGTGGACGCTCGGTCGCAAGTACCGGTGGGTCAACCCGGCGGCGGTGGTCTGGGTGATCATCTGCGTGATCATCTTCAGCCTGCCGACGGCTCCGGTCGCTGTCCCCTGGGATTCGTCCTTCGACTGGAAGTACTTCAACTACGCGCCGCTCACCGTCCTGGTCGTGATCGTCGCGGTCGGTTTGTGGTGGCTGCTGAGCGCCCGCCGCACCTTCACCGGCCCGATCCGCGAGGTCGAAGTCGATGAGGCGATCGGGGCGCCGCCGCGGTTCTCCGAGGCTCCCTAGTCGCGGCGCGGCGTAACGTTCTGACCGTGACCATAGAGGAGCTGAGGCAGGCGGTCGCGGACGGCACGGTCGACACCGTGCTGCTTGCGATCGCCGACATGGAGGGGCGGCTGCAGGGCAAGCGGCTGACCGCGACGCACTTCCTCGGCGACGTGCTCGAGCACGGGGCCGAGGGCTGCAACTACCTGCTCGCAGTCGACGTGGACATGGAAACGGTCGGCGGCTACGCGATGAGCTCCTGGGACACCGGCTACGGCGACTTCGAGATGGTGCCCGACATCGAGACGCTGCGGATGGTGCCTTGGCTGCCAGGGACGGCGATGGTGATGGCCGACATCCGCTGGGGCGACGGCCGCGAAGTCGCCGCCTCGCCGCGGCAGATCCTGCGCCGGCAGATGGCCCGCCTGGCCGAGCGGGGGCTGAGCGCCAAGGCGGCGACCGAGCTCGAGTTCATCGTCTTCCGCGACAGCTACGAGGAGGCATGGAAGAAGGGGTTCCACGACCTCGAGCCGGCCAACCTCTACAACGTCGATTACTCGCTGCTGGGGACCTCGCGGGTGGAGCCGCTGATCCGCCGCATCCGCAATGAGATGGCCGGTGCGGGGATGACGGTCGAGAACTCGAAGGGCGAGTGCAACCTCGGCCAGCACGAGATCAACTTCCGCTACGACGGCGCCCTGCACAGCGCCGACAACCACGCCGTGTACAAGAACGGCGCCAAGGAGATCGCCGCCCAGGAGGGGCACGCGATCACCTTCATGGCCAAGTTCAACGAGCGCGAGGGCAACTCGTGCCACATCCACTGCTCGCTGGCGCAGGAGGACGGGTCGAACGCCTTCGCCGCCGACCAGGCGCTGTTCGAGCATTTCGTCGCCGGGCAGCTGGCCTGCATGCAGGAGCTGACCCTGCTCTACGCGCCGCACGTCAACTCCTACAAGCGCTTCGCCGAGGGCTCGTTCGCGCCGACCGCGGTCGCCTGGGGCCGCGACAACCGCACCTGCTCGCTGCGGGTGGTCGGCCGTGGCGAGGGGCTGCGGCTGGAGAACCGGCTGCCGGGGGCCGACGTCAACCCGTACCTGGCTCTGAGCGCGATGATCGCCGCCGGCCTGCACGGGATCGACGAGGAGCTGCCGCTGGAGCCGGCCTTCGAGGGCAACGCCTATGTCTCCGACAAGCCGCGGGTGCCGTCGAACATCTACGCCGCCCGCGACGCCTTCGCCGCGAGCGAGGTGGCCCGCGAGGCGTTCGGCGGCGAGGTGATCGACCACTACCTGAACAGGGCCGGGGTGGAGATCGCCGCCTTCGAGGCCGCGGTGACCGACTGGGAGCGCTACCGGGGCTTCGAGCGCCTCTGATGAAGGCGCCGGCGATCGGCATCTGCGCCGCGATCGAGCGCGTCTCCTGGGGGGTCTGGGACGGCTATGAGGTGACGCTGGCGCCGCGCGGCTACGTGAGCGCCGTGCAGCGGGCGGGCGGGATCGCGATCGTGCTGCCGCCGGACGGAGCGGCGGTGGAGGACCCCGACGTCCTGCTCGACCGGGTCGACGGGCTGATGCTTGCCGGGGGCGCCGACATCGACCCGGCCGCCTACGGCGCCGAGCGGCACCCGGAGACGAAGGAGACCTGGCCCGAGCGCGACCGCTTCGAGCTGGCGCTGGCGCGGCGGGCGCTCGAGCGCGACCTGCCGGTACTTGGGATCTGCCGCGGCATGCAGCTGCTGAACGTGGCGCTGGGCGGGACGCTGGTCCAGCATCTGCCGGAGGCGCTCGGCAGCGAGGCGCACCGGACGGTCGGCGGCACCTTCAGCGAGCACCACGTGCGACTCGAACCCGATTCGCTGGCCTGCTCGGCGGCCGGCGTCGAGAGCTTCGTCGTCTGGTCTCACCATCACCAGGGGGTGGACCGGGTCGGCGAGGGTTTGCAGGTGAGCGGCTGGTCGGTCGAGGACGACCTGCCGGAGGCGATCGAGCTGCCCGGCAGGCGCTTCGCCCTCGGCGTGATCTGGCATCCCGAGGAGGACGAGAGCAGCAAGGTGATCGAGGCGCTCGTGGACGCCGCCCGCGCGGTGGTGGCGCGATGATCGAGGTGATCGAGCCGGCGACCGAGCGGGTGATGGCCGAGGTGCCGCGCGCGGGAATCGAGGAGGTCGACGCGGCGGTGGCTCGGGCGAAGGCGTCGTTCCCGGCCTGGCGGGACGTGGCACCGGGCGAGCGGGCCGGGCTGCTGCTCGACCTCTCCGCGGCGATCGAAGACCGGCGGGAGCTGCTGGCGCAGCTGGAGGCGCGCAACGCCGGCAAGCCGATCGGCGACGCCCGGGGCGAGATCGGGATGGTCATCGATACCTACCGCTACTACGCCGGGGCGCCGGAGCGGCTGCTCGGGCAGACGATCCCCGTCGCCGGCGGCATCGACATGACCTTCCGCGAGCCGCTCGGGGTCGTCGGCCTGATCGTTCCCTGGAACTTCCCGCTGACGATCGCCTCCTGGAAGGTGGCGCCGGCGCTCGCCGCCGGCAACTGCGTCGTCCTCAAGCCCGCCGAGCTGACGCCGCTGACGGCGCTGGAGCTGGAGCAGCTTGCCTTGGAGGCAGGTTTGCCGGAGGGGGTGCTGAACGTGGTGCCGGGGCCGGGCAGCGTCTGCGGCCGGCGCCTGGTCGAGCATCCCGACGTCGCCAAGATCGCCTTCACCGGCTCTACCGCGGTCGGGCGGGGGATCGCCGCCGGCGCCGCCGAGACGATCAAGCGGGTGACGCTGGAGCTCGGCGGCAAGTCGGCCAACGTCGTCTTCGCCGACGCGGACATCGAGGCCGCGGCAGCCGCGGCGCCGATGGCCGTCTTCGGCAACGCCGGCCAGGACTGCTGCGCGCGCTCGCGGATCCTCGTCGAGCGCCCGGCCCTCGACGACTTCCTCGCCGCGCTGCAGCCGGCGGTGGAGGGGATTGCGGTCGGCGACCCGCTCGACGAGGCGACCGAGATGGGGCCGCTGATCTCCGCCGACCAGCGGCGGGCCGTCGCCTCCTACGTCCCCGACGACGCCCCGGTGGCGATCCGCGGCCGCGCCCCCGAGGGGCCCGGCTACTGGTACCCGCCGACCGTGCTGGCCCCCGTCTCCAACGAAGACCGCGCCGCCGCCGAGGAGATCTTCGGCCCGGTCGCCTGCGTGATCCCGTTCGAGGGCGAGGAGGAGGGGGTGCGGCTGGCGAACGAGACGATCTACGGCCTCTCCGGCTCGATCTGGACCGGGGACGGCGCCCGGGCGCTGCGGGTCGCGCGGGCGCTCGAGACCGGGGTGATCTCGATCAACTCGAACACTTCGGTGCGTGTGTCGACGCCGTTCGGTGGCTTCAAGCAGTCGGGCGTGGGGCGGGAGCTGGGGCCCGACGCGCTCGACCACTACACCGAGGTGAAGAACGTCTACTACGCGACCGAAGGGGGCTGATCCGATGTCCGGAAGGCTGGAGGGGAAGGTCTGCGTCATCACCGGGACCGCGAGCGGGATCGGGGCCGAGTCGGCCCGGCTGTTCGCCGACGAGGGGGCGGAGGTCATTGGGATCGACCTCGACGCCGAGCAGGCTGTGGGATCGCTGACGATCGCCGCCGACGTCGCCGACGAGGAGCAGGTGCGCTCGGCGCTGGCCGAAGCGCGCGAGCGGTTCGGCCGCATCGACGTGCTGATGAACAACGCCGGCATCAACCCCACCGACGACGGCTCGGTCCTCGAGACCAGCCTGGAGTCCTGGCAGCGGGTGCAGGACGTCAACCTGCGCAGCGTCTTCCTCTGCTGCAAGCACGGCATCCCGCACCTGCTCGAGGCCGGCGGCGGCTCGGTGATCAACGTCGCCTCCTTCGTCGCGGTGATGGGCGCCGCCGTCTCGCAGGGCTCCTACACCGCCTCCAAGGGTGCGGTCCTCTCACTCTCGCGCGAGCTCGGGGTCGAGTTCGCCGGTCGCGGCGTCCGCGTCAACGCCCTCTGCCCGGGCCCGGTCAACACGCCGCTGCTGAAGGAGCTCTTCGCCAAGGACCCCGACCGCGCCGCCAAGCGCCTCGTCCACATCCCGATGGGCCGTTTCGGCGAGCCCGAGGAGGTCGCCAAAGCCGCCCTCTTTCTCGCCTGCGACGACTCCAGCTTCGTCACCGCCACCGCCTTCCTGGTCGACGGCGGCCTCTCGGCGGCCTACCTGACGCCTATACAGGCCGACTGACCTCGAGCCAGCGCCGGCAGAGCTCGCGGCCGAGGTGGTTGAAGGCGCCGATCTTCGCTTCGGTCTCCGGGCGTAGGGCAGCTGGATCGATGCCGATGCGGACCGCGTCGGGGTCGGCTTCGTAGTCGTCGATCCAGTGCAGGGCGTCGGCGCGGCTGACCTCGGGGTGGAACTGGAGCGCCCAGGCGCGCTCGCCGAGACGGCATGCCTGGAGGCAGGCCGGGCTGCGGGCGAGGGGAACCGCGCCGGGCGGGAGCGGGAACTCGTAGCTGTGCCACTGAAAGGCCTCGAAGCCGGGGGCGAGGGGGCCGAGCAGCGGATCCTCGGCTCCTTCGACGGTGACCTCCACCTGCTGCCAGCCGATCTCCGGCCGGGCGGCCCGGCGGGGCTGCGCGCCGGCCGCCGCGGCCAGCAGTTGAGCCCCGAGGCAGAGGCCCAGCAGCGGCACGTCCCGGGCGAGCAGCTCGCGCAGCAGCTCCTCCTCCTCGGCGATCCAGCTGTGCCGCTCGCCTTCGTCGACGTTCATGGCGCCGCCGAGGACGAAGACGGCGTCGTAGCCGAACGGGTCTGCCGGCGGCGGCGGCCGCTCGGCCGGCGTCCACTCCTCGAGCTCCGCGCCGGCTTCGGCGATCGCCTCGGCGAAGACACCGGGCCCGGCGTCGCGCTGGTGGACGATCGCCAGAATCCTCACGTACAGTCACCGTATAGGCTCGGTTCAAGGGAGGCAGTCATGAATAGAGGAATCAGTTTTGCGCTGGTGGCCGCGGCGCTCGTGCTCGGCGCCACTGCAATCGGAGCCGGCGTCGCCGCCGCCGAACAGCCGGTCAAAACCGTCGTCGGCAAGATCGAAACCGAATTCAACGGCGGCTTCTCGCCGAAGGTGCTGTCGAAGAAGAAGCCGACGCCGATCAGCTTCGACATCTCCGGGAAAATCCGGACTCTTGACCCGGCGGACGAAGGCCACCCGCCGGCGCTGAAGGAATTCCTGCTCGAAGGCGACAAGCACGCCTCGATCAGCGTCAAGGGGATCCCGGTGTGCAAACCGGGGCAGCTGCAGGCCCAGGACACTGCCCACGCGCGGAAAATATGCGGTCCGGCTCTGGTCGGAAGCGGCAAGACCGAAGTCGGGATCAAGTTCCCCGAACAGCCCGAGATCCCGGTGAAGAGCGAACTGCTCGTCTTCAACGGCGGCTTCACGGGCGGCGTGACGACGCTCTTCATCCACGCCTACATCACGGTCCCGACCCCGGCCGCGATCGTCACCACGGTGAAGGTGAAGAAGATCCATAAGGGTCGCTACGGGCTCGGTTCGGTCTCGACGATCCCGAAGATCGCCGGCGGCAGCGGTTCGGTGAAGTCGTTCAGCCTCACCCTGCAGAAGGGGATCCTCTCGGCGACCTGCCCCGACGGCCACCTGAACGCTCGCGGCAGCGCCATCTTGGCCGACGGCACCAAGCTCTCCGGCGGCGTCGTCCGGCCCTGCACCGGCAAGGGCTGAGTTGAGCTAGACCTCTCGTGACCGACGTGGCCGCGATCGAGACCGAGGCGCTGAGCAAGCGCTACGGCCGGCACCGTGGGATCGAGGACCTCAGCTTCGAGGTGCGGCCCGGTGAGGTGTTCGGCTTCCTCGGGCCCAACGGGGCCGGTAAGACGACGACGATCCGGACCCTGCTCGACCTCATCCACCCGACCTCGGGATCGGCCCGGATCTTCGGCCTCGACAGCCGCCGCGACAGCGTCGCGATCCGGGCGCGGATCGGCAACCTGCCGGGTGACTTCGGGTTCGGGCGGGAGACGCCGGGCGGCGAGGCGGTGCGGCTGCTCTCCCGCCTGCGCGGCATCGACGGCTCCGCCCGCGCCGCGGAGCTGGCACAGCGGTTTCGCGCCGACCTCGACCGGCCGCTCGGCCAGCTTTCCCGCGGCAACCGGCAGAAGATCGGGCTGATCCTCGCCACCTTCCACCGCCCCGAGCTGCTGATCCTCGACGAGCCGACCGGCGGTCTCGACCCGCTGATGCAGGAGGAGTTCCTCGCCCTGATTGCCGAGGAACGCGAACGGGGCGCGGCCGTCTTCCTCTCCTCGCATGAGCTCGACGAGGTGCAGCGGGTCTGCGACCGGGTGGCGATCATCCGTGACGGCCGCCTGGTCGCGGTCGAGCGGATCGACGACCTGCTCGGCAAGGCGCGGCGGCGCTTCACGGTGGAGCTGCGCGACCCGGCGGGGCTGGAGCGGCTGCGCTCGATTCCCGGTGTCGCCGAGCTCGAGATCGCCGGCAGCCGCGCCACCTTCACCGCCGGAGGCGACCTCGACTCCGTGGTCCGCGAGCTCGCCGGCCACCACGTCGTCGACCTCGAGGCCACCCGCCCCTCGCTGGAGCAGGTCTTCCTCGGCTACTACGACGAAGACGAGGCGGGATGAGCGCGCAGGTCCGGGCGCTGGTCGCCACCCACCTCTATGACCGGCGCCGCTCGGTGCTCGCCTGGGGCCTGCCGCTGGGGCTGATGTCGGCCTTCATCGTCGCCATCTTCCCGTCGGTCGAAGAGTCGCTCTCGAAGGCGATCCAGGGCTACCCGCAGGGGCTGAAGGAAGCCTTCGGGATCGGCGAGCTGAGTAACGTCGAGCAGTACCTGCACGCCGAGATGCTGAGCCTGATCGTGCCGCTGGCGATGGGCTACCTGGCGGTGCGGGCGGTCGCCAGCGGTCTCACCGGCGCCGCCGAATCCGGCCGGCTCGACGTCCTCCTCTCGGCGCCGCTCTCGCGCGCCCGCGTGGTCGCCGCGGGTTTTCTCGCCACCGCGATCGAGCTGGCCGAGGTGCTGCTGGTCACCGGCTTCCTCTGCGGCCTCGGCAGTCTCCTCGCCGGCGCCGGCCTCGACGCCGGCCGCGCCGCCGAAGGGTTCGCCGACGTCTGGCCGCTGGCTCTGCTCTTCGCCGGCTTCGGTGCAATCGCCGCCGGCTTCTCGCTGCGCACCAGCGTCGTCACCGGCTCGGTCGCCGGGCTGCTTGTGGCGATGTACGTGATCGACCTGGTCGGCCGCCTCGACACCAGCCTCTCCGGCCTCCGCTACTTCTCCGTATTCAAGTACTACGGCAACGCGATCGAAGACGGGATCGAGCCGGTCGCCTTCCTCGGCGTCACCCTCGCCGCCTGCGCCCTGGCCGCCCTCGGCGCCTGGCTCTTCGAGCGGCGCGACCTGGCGGCCTGAGGGTCAAGCCATCGCCAGGGCGAGGCCGACCGCCCGCTCGATCTCGTCCATCTTCTCGGTGTCGACCGCGCCGAGCTGCCGGAGCAAGCGGGAACGAGCAACTCCACGGATTCCGCGGCTGATCACAGCGCTGGGTTTGTCGATACCTGCGTCGGGACTCACCTGCGGCCGCAGCGCGGAGGAAGGAAGGGAGCTCGAGAGCGGAACCACGACGATCAACTCATGATCAACGCCGACGAGAAACTCGTTCGCCGAGATGACGATCACGGGTCGGTTCTTGCCTGGCTCGCCACGGCGAGCCGCACCAAGGGCCGCCAGCCAGACCTCGCCGCGGCGAGGTTTAGTCGATGCCATCTTCGAGAGTGCCCTCCCAAAGCCGGTACTCGGCCATGGCCGCCGGATCATCGATCTCTGCCAGGGTCGCTTCGCGCTCGGACCGGTACGCATCGGCCCGCTCGGCTTGCTCCGCTAGTTCGGTGAGCAATGCGGATAGGGAAATTCCCCGGTTGCTTGCGCGCGCCGCGAGGCTGTCGCGGGTTTTCCGCGGAACCCGGATGGTGGCGGTGTCGGACGGCATGTCGCCGGATGATAGCGCCAAGCGTTGTCGCCTTCGGATGGGTGCTGTAACCGCCATTCCTCCTTCAAGACCGTCAGCTCGGCAACTCGCCCCCAGCGGCCCGAATCTCTTCCAGGCCGCTCGCCGCTCGCAGCGAAGAAATCGCCGGCGGCAATTGACCTCCGAGCCCGTTCTGACCGACGATCAGGTGCAGCGGCATGCCGGACGCAGTGCAACGGGCGGCGACCGCGCCGACGATCTTGCCTTCGAGGCTCTGTGCGTCGAAGCGGCCCTCGCCCGAGACGACGGCGTCGGCCCAGGCGAGGCGGCGGTCGAAGTCGAGGACATCGAGGACGAACTCGGCGCCGGAGCGGAGGGTGGCGCCGTACGCCCAGAGCCCACCGGAGAGCCCACCGGCGCAGCCGGTCATCGGCACCCCGCGCGGATCGCGGGGGAGCTCGGCGGCGATGGCGTTCAGCCGCTCGCTCAGCCGTTTCACCGCCTCCGCGTCGGCGCCCTTCTGGGGGGCGAAGACCCGAGCCGCCTCCTCGAAGGGGGTGCGGACGTCGCAGAGCACCTCGGTCGCGGCGGTTCCGAGCAGGCCGGCTTCCCCCAGCGCCTCGATCGCGCCGCGGCCGCCATCGGTGCCGGCGCTGCCGCCGGCGGCGAGGAGGATCCGCCCGGCGCCGGCTTCGATCGCCGCGACGATCAACTCGCCCGTCCCGAAAGTGTCGGCCCGCTCGGCGTCGCGCTCCTCCGGCGCGACCAGCGGCAGCCCCGATGCCTGCGCGGCCTCGACCACCGCAGTCCGCCCGTCGGCGAGGATGCCGAAGCTCGCCTCGATCGGCCGCCGCAGCGGATCATGCACCTCGGCTTTGCGAGTCTCGCTCCCCAGTGCTCCGAGCAGCACCCCCATCGTCCCCTCGCCGCCGTCGGCGACGGGACAGCGGTCGGCCGTTCCCCCCGCCGTTTCGATCCCGGCCGCGATCGCCTCGGCCACCGCCGCCGCGCCGAAGGTCCCCTTGAAGGAGTCCGGGGCGACGAGGAACCGCCTGCTCATCGATCCATTCTCGCTGAGGGCGCGCAAGTGCCGCCTCCTACGATGGGGTGATGGCGCCTTCGGAACCCGACCGCTCCTATCGGCTGGTCAGTGACGAGCGGCTGGCGGCGGGTCTGACTCGGGTCGCGGCGGGGCGCGCGGAAACCGCCCTCGAGCGCCTGCGCGGGCGAAGTGGCGGCGAGACGGCCAGGGCAGACGCCGTCCACGGCGCCCGCAAAGACCTGAAGAAGCTGCGGACGGTCCTGCGGCTGCTGCGCGACGAGCTCGGCCGCAAGCGGTTCAGACGCGAGAACGCCCGCTTCCGCAACGCCGCCCGCGCCCTCTCCGCCAGCCGCGACGCCGAGGTGAAGCTGGGGACGCTCGACTCGCTGACCGAGCACGCGGACGAGCTGCCGGCCGCGGCGGTCGAGGTCTGGCACAAAATCCTCGCCCGCGACCGTGAAGCCGCCACCAACGCGGCCCGCGACGAGCCGGCGATCGCCGAAGCGGTCGCGCTGATCGAAGCGGGGCTGGACGCGATCGGCGACTGGGAGCTCGCCGGCGACTCCTGGAAGCTGATCGACGCCGGCCTCGTCCGCACCTACCGGCGCGGCCGCCGGGCGCTGAAGGCGGCAGCCCCGAACGGATCGGAGGCCGACTTCCACGCGTGGCGCAAACGCGCCAAGGACCTCTGGTACGAGCTGCGCCTGCTCGGCGACGCCTGGCCCGGCCCGCTGGAGGCGAGCGCCGAGGAGGCCCACCGTCTGACCGAGCTGCTCGGCGACCATCACGACCTGGCGGTGCTGCGCGCGGACCTGCGTCGGCGCAACCTCGGGGAGGAAGAGACGGCGGCGCTCGAAGCCGCGATCGACCGCCGCCAAAAGGAGCTCGCCTCCGCGGCCCTGCCGCTCGGCCGCCGCCTCTACGCGGAGCGGCCGCGGGACTTCAGCCGTCGCCTGCGACGCTACCGGGATGCCTGACGAGTACGAGCGCAGGCGGGACTTCACGAAGACGCCCGAGCCGCCGCCGAAGAAACGGCGCAGGAAGAAAGGCGCCCCGCGGTTCGTCGTCCAGGAACACAGCGCCCGCCGCCTGCATTGGGACCTGCGGCTCGAGCACGACGGGGCCGCCGCCTCCTGGGCGATCCCCAACGGCATCCCGGAGACGCCGGAGGAGAACCGCAAGGCGGTCCACACCGAGGACCACCCGCTCTCCTACCTGGAGTGGGAGGGGGAGATCCCGAAGGGGGAGTACGGCGCCGGGACGATGACGATCTGGGACAGCGGCACCTTCACGCTGGAGAAGTGGGAGCCGGCGAAAGTGATGGTCGAGTTCCACGGCGAGCGACTGCGGGGGCGCTACGCGCTGTTCCGCGCCGGCAGGGACGAGAAGGACTGGATGATCCACCGGATCGACCCGCCGGTCCGCGAGCGCGACCCCTTCCCGGAGAACGTGGTGCCGATGCTCGCCCGCCTCTCGGAGCTGCCGCGCGACGACTCCGACTGGGCGGTCGAGGTGAAGTGGGACGGGGTGCGGGCGATCGCCTACTGCCGGCCCGGCCGGGTTGAGCTGCAGACCCGCAACCTCAACGACGTCAGCGCCCAGTACCCGGAGGTGAAACGGATCACCCGGGCGCTCGGCTCCCACGACGCCGTCCTCGACGGCGAGCTGGTCGCCTTCGACGAGCGCGGCAGGCCGAGCTTCGAGCGCCTGCAGCAGCGGATCCATCAGACCGACGAGAACGTGGTCCGGCGGCGGATGAAGACCCACCCCGTCGTCTACGTGGTCTTCGACCTCCTCTACCTCGATGGCGAGGAGCTGATGGGGGAGCCCTACGTGCGCCGCCGCGATCTGCTCGAGGGCCTCGAGCTCGACGGCGAGAGCTGGCAGACGCCCGGCCACTCGGTCGGCCGCGCCAAGGAGCTGCTGGCGGCGAGCAAGGAGCAGGGCCTCGAGGGCGTGATCCTGAAGCGGCTCGACTCGAGCTACGCTCCGGGCAAGCGCACCGGTGTCTGGCTGAAGGTGAAAAACGTCAGCCGGCAGGAGTTCGTGATCGGCGGCTTGACGCCGGGCGAAGGGCGCCGCAAGGAGCACCTCGGCGCCCTCCTCGTCGGCTACTTCGGGCAGGAGGGCGGCAAGCCAGTGCTGCGGTACGCCGGCAAAGTCGGGACCGGCTTCACCGCCGCGGAGCTGACCGCGCTCGCCGCCCGCCTGGCGCCGCTCGAGCGCAAGACGAACCCCTTCGGGGGCGGTCCGAAACCGCCTAAGGAGACTCAGTTCGTCGAACCGCGGCTCGTCGCCGAGATCGAGTTCCGCGAGATGACCGCCGAGGGCCAGCTCCGCCACGCCGCCTACAAAGGCCTGCGCGAGGACAAGCCCGCGGACGAGGTGGTGCTCGAGCGGGCGAGCGACCCGGCCGGCGAGCCGCTGACCTCGCGCGCGGTCAAACGCCCGCGCAACAAAGCCGCGGTCGAGGTCGAAGGGCGGGAGCTCGAACTCTCCAACCTCAAGAAGGTCCTCTATCCCGGGACCGGCTTCACGAAGGGGGAGCTGATCGACTGGTACGCGCGGATAGGCGAGGTGCTGCTGCCGCACCTGCGCGGCCGGCCGCTGACCCTGAAGCGCTATCCCGAAGGGGTCAAAGGCAAGCACTTCTACGAGAAGCGCTGCCCCGCGCACCGGCCGGACTGGGTGACCACGGCGAGCATCTACAGCGACCGCCACAAGGGCGAGATCGACTACTGCGTGGTCGAAGACCTATCGACGCTGGTCTGGCTGGCGAATCTGGCTGACATCGAGCTGCACGCCTCGCTCTCGAAAGCGGCGGCGATCGAGCGGCCGACGGCGATGGTCTTCGACCTCGACCCGGGCGCTCCCGCCGACATCCTCGACTGCGCCCAGGTGGCGGTCTGGCTGCGCGGGCTGTTCGAGCAACTGGGCCTCAACAGCTACGCGAAGACCTCGGGGTCGAAGGGCATCCATTTCTTCGTGCCCCTGAACTGCGACGTCACCTATGAGCAGACGAAACCGTTCGCCAAAGCGGTCGCCGAGACCCTGGAGAAGCGCTTCGGCGACCGCGTCGTCTCGCAGATGTCGAAGTCGAAACGCCCCGGCAAGGTGCTGATCGACTGGAGCCAGAACGACCGGCACAAGACCACGGTCTGCGTCTACTCGCTGCGGGCGAAGGAGCGGCCGATGGTCTCGACCCCGCTGGAATGGGACGAGCTCGAGGCGGCGCTGGCAGCGGGCGAGGCGGAGGCGCTGGCCTTCGATCACGCCGAGGCCCTGGAACGGGTCGAGGCGAAGGGCGACCTGTTCGCCCCGCTGCTGAGCGAAGAGCAGGAGCTGCCAAAGCTCTAGTTAGGAAGTCCTCGCCAACGGGCAGCTAAACAGCATGGCGACCCTGAAGCGGACGCTGACCGAGTTCCAGGAGGACAACCTCAGCGACTGGGCGGCGGCGCTCACCTACTACGGCCTGCTGTCGCTGTTCCCGGCGCTGATCGCGATGGTCTCGCTGATCGGGATCTTCGGCGACCCCAAGACGACGACCCAGAAGCTGACCGAAATCATCACCGAAATCGGCCCCGAATCCGGCGCCGAAACCTTCAAGGGCCCGATCGAATCGATCGTCGAAAACCAGGCCGCGGCCGGCTTCGCCTTCGTCTTCGGCCTCGCCGCCGCGCTCTGGTCGGCCTCCGGCTACGTCGGCGCCTTCATCCGCGCCTCGAACATCATCTACGAGACCCCTGAGGGGCGACCGTTCTGGAAACTGCGGCCGTTGCAGATCGCGGTCACCCTGGCGATGATCGTGATGATGGCGCTGCTCGCCGTCGGCCTCGTACTCACCGGGCCGGTGGTCGAAGCGGTCGCCAACCCGATCGGGCTCAGCGGCACCGCGGTCGACGTCTGGAACATCGCCAAGTGGCCGGTGATGGCGGCGATCTTCATCCTCATGGTCGACGTCCTCTACTACGCCTCGCCGAACGTGAAGCTGCGCGGCTTCAGATGGGTGACGCCGGGGGCGATCGTCTCGATCGTCGTCTGGGCGATCGCCTCGGCGCTGTTCGCCTTCTACGTTGCCAACTTCAGCTCCTACGACAAGACCTACGGCACGCTCGCCGGCCTCGTGGTGCTGCTGCTCTGGTTCTGGATCACCAACCTGGCGATCCTCTTCGGGCACCAGCTGAACGCTGAGCGCGAGCGCAGCGCCGAGATCGACGAAGGCCACCCGCGGGCGGAGAAGGAGATCCAGCTCGAACCGCGGCAGGAGCCGAAGGACCAGAGGACCACCTGAAGGAGAGTCAGATATGAAGCTCGTGTTCACGCCGTTCAGCATCGTCTTCGGCCTGCTGGCCGGCCTCCTCGGCAAGAAGATTTTCGAACAGGTCTGGGGGCTGGTCGACGAAGAGGAGCCGCCGAAGCCCGAGCACCGCTACTTCTCCTGGCCGAAGCTGGTCGCGGCGCTGGCGGTCGAGGGGGCGATCTTCCGCCTCGTCAAAGGCCTGGTCGATCACGGCACCCGCAGCTCGTTTGCGAAAGTGACGGGTTCCTGGCCCGGCGAGGAAGCGCCCGAGCCGGAGTAAGCAGGCCCCTCCGCGGGTACCCATTGGAACGAAGCACTCGTCCAATGACACCGAAACGGAGGAGCAGATGAACACCAGAGCAGATCGGGGATCCGGCATCGGCGGCATCTCGCTGGGAGGGATCCTCGTGATCATCGGGATCGTGCTGATGATCGTCTGGAGTTTCTGGATCGGGCTGATCATCGTCCTGATCGGGCTGATCGCCTTTGGCGGCTTCGCCCGCGGTAAGTGGTACTAGTGCTCTAGGGAGCTTCCGGAATCAGGGGGGATGCGGGCGCCGCTGATGTAAGGTCAGCGCAACTTGTCAGGGGTCTTTTCTCGAGCTGCCCGCATCGTCCTGATCCTCGCCGGGGCGCTCGCCGTCTTCGCCGTCTGGGTGGCGACGGCGTCGGTGAACTCCGGCATCACCTTCTTCCTCTGCCTGCCGGTCGGACTCGCCGCCTGGTGGTTCGGCCTGCGAGCCGGGCTGGCGGCGGCGACTGGGTGCATCGCACTCTTCGCGCTCGGCGACGCCCTCAACCCGGTTCCCGAATTCGGGCTGTCGATCGTCATCCGCGCGGCCTTCTTCCTTGCCGCTGCGGCCAGCTTCTCCTGGCTGGCCGGGAGGATGCGCAAACTCGAGCACTCGGCCGAGGAACTGGACGCGATCAGGGCGGCGCTGGCGCCGGCTGACCTTCCCGACCTCCCGGGGGTCGACGCCGCGGCCACCTTCGTCCCCTCCGAACTGGGGGTCTCCGGCGACTTCTACCTGCTGACCAACGGGCCCGACGGCTCGACCGTGGCGATAGTCGGCGACGTCGTCGGCCACGGCCCGGCGGCGGCGCGCCTCGCCACCTTCGTCCGCGCCCGCTTCGCCGCCCTCGCCGCGGGCACCAGCGACCCGGCGGAGCTGCTGATGCTGGTCAACACGGCGCTGACGGACCGGCCGGCGCGCGAGCGCAAGCTGGTCACCGCCGTCTGCGTCCGGCTCGGGCCGGGCGAGGGCAAGCTCTCCTGGGCGCGGGCCGGGCACCCACCGCCGCTGAGCTTGCCGGAGCTCTCGGAGCTGCGTGGCGACGGGGCGACCTTCCTGCTCGGGGCCCAGCGGCGGCTGGAGCTGCGCAACTCGGATGCGGCGCTGCGGGGGAGCGAAGGGCTGGTGATCTATACCGACGGCGCCACCGACGTGAGCCAGGGGCGCCAGATGCTGGGGCTGGAGGGGCTGCGGAGGGCGCTGGCGCCGCTCACCGGGCTGCGGGCGCGGGTGATCGCGCAGGAGATCGAGCGGGCGATCCTCGCCTGGGCCGATCGGCCGATCCGCGACGACCTCTGTCTGGTGGTGCTGAAGCCCGAGGCGGGCGAGAGGTGAGCGAGGCCCCGGTTTTCGTCCTCACCAACCGCTTGCCGGAACCAGCCGTGGAGCGGTTGCGGGCGGCGGGGACGGTTCGCCTCGACGGGCGGGAAGAGGCGATCCCCCGGCAGGACCTGCTGGAGCTGGTGCCGGGAGCCGCGGCGATTCTCACCCTTCTGCACGATCGGGTCGACGAGGAGCTGCTGGAGGCGGCGGGGCCGCAGCTGCGCTGCGTCGCCAACGTCGCGGTCGGCTACGACAACATCGACCTCGAGGTGGCGGCCCGGTGCGGGGTGGTGGTGACGAACACGCCGGGGGTGCTCGACGACGCCACCGCCGACTTGACGATGGCGCTGCTGCTGGCCGCCACCCGGCGGGTGGTCGAGGGCGACCGGCTGGTCCGCTCCGGTCGCCCTTGGACTTGGGGGATGTCCTTCATGCTCGGGACCGACCTGCGCGGCAAGCGGCTGGGGATCGTCGGCCTCGGCGGGATCGGCGCCAAGGTCGCCGAGCGGGCGCGGGCCTTCGGGATGGAGATCGCCTACCACTCGCGCCGCGAGGCGCCGGCGGAGGTGGCCGAAAGGCTGGGCGCGCAACGGCTGCCGCTGGAGCAGCTGCTGGCGAGCGCCGACGCCGTCAGCCTGCACTGCCCGCTGACGGCGGAGACGCACCACCTGATCGGCGCCGCCGAGCTGGCGGCGATGAAGCCGACCGCGGTCCTGGTCAACGCGGCGCGTGGGCCGGTGGTCGACGAACGGGCGCTGGCGGAGGCGCTGGCGGCCGGGGCGATCGCCGGCGCCGCGCTCGACGTCTACGAGCGCGAGCCGCGGGTCGAGCCGGGGCTGCTCGAGCTCGACAACGTCGTCCTCGCGCCGCACCTCGGCTCGGCCACGGTCGAGACCCGCACGGCGATGGCCGAACTGGCCGCCCGCAACGCAATCTCTGTACTCCGCGGCCAAGGGCCGCTGACGCCCGTCACGCCACAATGAAGCGGTGACCCCCGCGCTCCCGATGCGAACTGCATCAAATTTCCTACCTCCCAGAGGGGAAATTTGATGCAGTTCGGGCGAGTCGTCCGCCACCGGATCGGCGGCGAGGAGACCGGCGGCGGCTCGACCCGCACCGCGCCCGTCTACGACCCCGCCACCGGGGAGGTCCAGGCCGAGGTCCTCCTCGCCGAGCCGGCCGACGTCGACGCCGCGGCCACCGCCGCCCGTGAGGCTTTCGCCGATTGGTCGCAGGCCTCGGTCAGCCGCCGCGCCAAGGTCATGTTCGCCTTCCGCCGGCTGCTGGACGAGAACGTCGAGGCGCTGGCGCGGATCGTCTCCTCCGAGCACGGCAAGGTGCTGGAGGACGCCAAGGGGGAGGTTCTGCGCGGGCTCGAGGTGGTCGAGTTCGCCTGCGGGATCCCGCAGCTGCTGAAGGGCGAGTACTCCGACCAGGTCTCGACCGGCGTCGACGCCTTCTCCTTCCGCCAGCCGCTCGGCGTCTGCGCCGGCATCACCCCCTTCAACTTCCCGGCGATGGTGCCGATGTGGATGCACCCGGTGGCGATCGCCTGCGGCAACGCCTTCGTGCTGAAGCCTTCCGAGCGCGATCCCTCGGCCTCGAACCTCGTCGCCGAGCTCTACTCCGAGGCGGGCCTGCCGGAGGGCGTCTTCAACGTCGTCCACGGCGACAAGGCGGCGGTCGACGCGCTGCTCGACCATCCGGACGTGGCGGCGATCTCCTTCGTCGGCTCGACCCCGATCGCCCGCTACGTGCACGGGCGGGCGAGCGAGCAGGGCAAGCGGGTGCAGGCGCTCGGCGGGGCGAAGAACCACGCGATCGTGATGCCCGGCGCCGACCTCGGCTACGCCGCCGACCAGCTGGCCGCGGCCAGCTTCGGCTCGGCGGGTCAGCGCTGCATGGCGGTCTCGGTGGCGGTCGCTGTCGAGGAGATCGCCGACCCGCTGGTCGCGGAGGTGGCGCGGCGGGCGCGCGAGATCAAGGTTGGGCCCGGCCTCGATCCGGCCTCGGAGATGGGCCCGGTGGTGACGCCGCAGGCGCGCGAGCGGATCGTCGACTACATCGGCCAGGGCGCCGAGGCGGGGGCGCGGCTGACCGTCGACGGGCGCGAGCTGGAGATGGACGGCGGCGGCTTCTGGGTCGGCCCGACGCTGATCGACGAGGTCGAGCCGGAGATGTCCGTCTACAGCGACGAGATTTTCGGCCCGGTCCTCGCGGTCGTCCGCAGCGACGGCCTCGACGAGGCGATCGAGCTGATCAACGGCAACCCCTATGCCAACGGCGCCGCGATCTTCACCGACTCCGGCTACGAGGCACGGCGCTTCCAGCGCGAGGTCGAAGTGGGGATGATCGGCATCAACGTACCGATTCCGGTGCCGATGGCCTTCTACTCCTTCGGCGGCTGGAAGGACTCCCTCTTCGGAGACCATCACGTCCACGGCCCGGAGGGCGTCCGTTTCTACACCCGCGGCAAGGCGATCACCGCCCGCTGGCCTGCTGGCCAAGCAGCGGATGATGGCTCGCTGCACTTCCCCGCCCCGAGCTGAAGACGGTTTCGGCGGTGACGTCGAGACAAGAAGAAAAGATGGACAAACGGTAGGTGGATATGGTCTTATAAAGACAAGTACGTACCTTCTCTTAGGGAGCTGCTCTCGAATGGGCCGATCAGGGACCGAACCCAAATGCTCTAGGACGCTCTTTCGCCAAGGAATCGTTGAGCGTGGCGAGCAGCGGCCGCTATTCTTGCTGCGTGGAGACGCTTCCGGGGCATTTGGACAGGCTGCCTCCCGGGCACGACCGGTTCCGGGTGGAGCTGATGTCGCGCGATCAGCGTGGCCGCATGTTGGCGGCGACGGCGGAGGCCGTTGCCCGGCACGGATACCGCGAGACGACTGTGGAGCAGATCGTCAAGGGCGCCGGGGTCTCCAGGGCGACTTTCTACGAGCACTTCGCCAATCGGGAAGAGTGCCTCCTGGCCGTGTTCGACGAGGGCTTGACCCGGCTGCAGGAGCGAGTCCGCTCGGAGGCGCAGGGGCTGGCCGACTGGCAGTCGCAGGTCAGGGCAGGACTGGCGGCGATCCTGGACTTCATCGCCCAGGAACCGGCGCTCGCCCGGACCTGCATCGTCGAGACGATGAGCGCGGGGCCCCAGGCCCTGGAGCGCTACGAGGCAGCGCTGCAGAGCGTGACCCCGTTCCTGGAAGCCGGACGCGAGCTGGCCGAAGACGGCGAGGCTCTGCCGATCACCCTCGAGGACTCGATCGTCGGCGGAGTGGTCTGGATGCTGCACCAGCGTCTGCTCACAGACGAAGCCGCGGCGATTCCTGCGCTGCTCCCGACGATGCTCGAATTCGCGCTGACGCCGTACGTCGGGGATCTGGCGGCAGGCGAGTTCGCTTCCGGCGCGGCGGTATAGGGCGGAGGAGCGCAGGGCCAGCTGAGCGGAGCGGGCGATGACCCGGCTTCGCTTCGACGAGATTCAGCGCAGCCAGTACCGCCGGCTCTGCGAGGAGCTCGCGCCGCTGGCGGCCGCGGGCGGGCTGGTAGACGTCACCGTCCCCGATCTGGAGCGGCTGGCGGAACTTCCCGCGGGCACCTTCTCCGATCGCTTCAGCGATCTCGAAGATTTCCTGGCGGCGGTGTGGGACGCGATCTCCGCCGAGCTGGAGGTGCTCGAAGACGACGCCTTCTCGGGTTCGGCGCCGTGGCGGGTGCGCGTCCGTTCGGTGCTCGAGGCCCAGGTGGACTACTTCGCCCTCCACTCGGACCTCGCTCGCCTCTATCTCGCCGAGTCGGTCTTTGCCGGTGAGCGGATGCAGCGGCGCCGACGAATCGCGATCGGCCGGATGGCCCGGATGATCGACGCGGGCCGCTGCGAGGGTCGCCGCAACGGGGCTCCGTTCGCCGGCGCCGACGCCGTCGCCGGCGCGCTCTGGACACAGATGGCGCAGGTGGTCAGGGCCGGGCAGCCCGAGGAGCTCCGCGAGAGGCTGCCTGAATTCATGTACCTCGTCGTCCTGCCCTATTGCGGCAGCGCCGCCGCGCGCGAGGAACTGGCTGCGCACTCCCAGAGCAGATAGGCGGCCGCCCCCGGGCCTGCGCCGCTATCTTGGCGGCGATGGCTTCAAGCGCTGGGGGAGGCGATGGGAACGGTCGGCGCCTGGGCCGGCTCCACGGAGGCCGGCACAGCCTTCCACCTGACCTCGTGGCGTTCAACCAGCGCGAGCGTCTGCTCGCCGCGGTCGCCTCGGTGGTCGCCGAGCAGGGCTACGGCAAGGCCACGGTGGCTTCCGTGACGCAGGCCGCCTCGGTATCGCGGCGGACCTTCTACGAGTTCTTCGGCAGCAAGGAAGAGTGCTTCCTCGCCGCGTTCGACGCCCTCGACGAATACCTCGCCGGAGCGATGGCCGAGGCCATCCAGGGCGAGGAGGAGTGGCCGGATCAGGTCGCCGCCGCCCTTGCGACCCTGATGCACTTCTTCTCCGAGCGCCCGGAGCTGGCTCGCCTCTACCTGGTGGAGGCGGCGGCGGTGGGGGAGGGGACGATCGAGCGCCGCAGCCGCGGCGTCAAGCGCTTCGTCGCCCTGCTCGAGCCGGGGCGCCGGTACCGCCCCTCGGATCGCCCGCCCGCCGAGGGCCTCGAGGAGGCCCTGGTCGGTGGCGTGGTGACCCTGATCGCGCGCCGCATCCTCGCCGGCGAAGGGCCGCAGCTGACGCAGTTCATCCCCTCGGTGATCGAGTTCACCCTCTCCTCGTACCTGGGGTCCGAGGAGGCGCGCGCCGTCGCCGCGCGCCATCCGTAGCGGCTGGCCGGGCGCGACGCCGGGGCCACCCGTTCGTAGGCGGGATCCGTCCGTTCATCCGGGCACCGCTCATCGGCCGCGGCCGGTCACCCCTGCTAAACCCCTTCCAGAGCCGGATCCAATGCTGATTTCCGATGAATCCCGAAACCGGGCTTGCACTTGCCACCGAAATGTGTTGAAATCTTGCCTGCCACCGTGAACAGAGTCGTTTGTGGAAGAACCGACGCTGTTTCGGAGGGGAGAGATAAACCGCGACCGGGGCCCGGTCAGGGGGCGCTTGCCGAAGGCAGCGTCGACAGGGGGCCGGACGCACGTATCAAGGAGAGGGACGTGAAGGCAAGGGGTTATGTGGAGAACCTCGTCGGCTGCTTCAGTCGGACGCGCAGCGATGGATCAATCCGCGCTCGGAAGGCCGGCGCCGCGGCGGCGACCCTCGAGGCGCCTGACGGGAGTAGTGCGCCTTTCGCCGCCCTCCTGGCACTGGGTCTCGCCCTCCTCTTCACCCTGCTTGCCGCCGCCCCCGCCTTCGCCGCGGCCCCGGTGCCCACGGTCGAAGCGCCGACCGAAGTGACCTACACGAGCGCCCACCTGAAAGGGAAGATCAACCCGGAAGGCGGTCCTTCGACGACCTGCTGGCGCTTCGAATTCGCCAACAAGGTCAAGCTCGAAGCCAATGAAGAAGGCTGGAACTGGGCCAACTTCGACTGCCTCTCCGAAGAAGACTCGGCGAAGACCGAACCGCTCCCCGTCAGCACCGACCTCGGCAACCTCCGCGGCGGCACCGTCTACCTCGTCCGCCTCGTCGCCGGCAACGAAGAAGGCGAAAACACCTCGTCGGAAGAAGAATTCAAAACCAAAGACGTGACCGCACCGAGCGTGACGATCCAACCGGTCGGCACCGTGGGCTCGGACCTGACCGTCACCTTCGCCGGCACCGTCAACCCCAACGCCCCGGAAGCGGCGCCGACCAGCGCCGAAGTCGAAGCGGGCTACCACACCAACTGGCACTTCGAATGCAACCCCGGCTGCGACGGGGGCGGCGGCGAAATCGCCGCTGACAACACCGCTCACGCGGTCGAACACGAATCGCATCTGCTGCCCAACAAGACCTACACCCTGAAGCTGGTGGCTGAAAATGCCGGCGGCAGGACGGTCGAAGAAACCACCTTCGAAACGCCCAAAGTCGCGCCGGTGGTCAGCTACGTTCCCTCGGCGCCGGTCAGCCTGGTCAACGACACGGAAGCGCGCCTGATCGGGGTGATCGATCCAAAGGAATCGGGGAACATCACCGACTGCCATTTCATCTACGGCATCGGCAGCAACTTGAACCATGAAGCGCCCTGCGGCTCTCAGAACGAGGTGCAGTGGATTGTGATCGGTGGAGAGGAAGGACAGTTCACGCTCTCCTTCGAAGGCGAAGAAACCGGGGACCTGGAATTCGACACCCGGCCAGGAAACGTCCAGGCAGCGCTGGAAGGGCTTCCGGCGATCGGAGCTGGAAACGTCAGCGTCAAGGGTGGTCCTGGCGGCCACGAGAATGGAGAAGCTCCTTATGTCGTGACCTTTGAAGGGTCACTCGGTCTCACCAACGTCCCCCAGCTGGTTCCCCAAAACGGCACCGAACCCCTCAACGGAGGCATCTCCGTCAAAACCGAGATGGAGGGCGGAACGGCACTGGAAGTGGTCAATGCTCACCCTGATCGAAATTCGCTAGTCGGCGCTCCGGTCTCCGGTTTGGCGCCCGGCACCGAATACTCCTTCCGACTCGTCACCACCAACTCGACCGAAACCGTCGAAGGCGACCCGAACCGCTTCGTCACCTTCAACACCCCCCCGTCCGACCCGTCCTCATGCCCGAACGACGCGATCCGGATCGAACAGCGGGCGACGATGCTGCCCGACTGTCGCGCCTGGGAGATGGTCAGCCCGCTCGACAAGAACGGCGACAGCATCGACATGGAGGGCTGGAACGCACCGGGCGCCGCGGACGGGAGTGCCGTTGCCTTCATGTCCCGTGGTTCCTTCGCCGACACCCAGGGTTCCGGCGTGATCGGCCAGACCGCTTACATCTCAGAACGCGGGCCTGCTGGCTGGCAAACCCACGCGGTAATGCCCACTCCGCCGCCCAACCAGAACGCGGTTTTCGGCCCGATAACGACGCCGCTCTTCTGGGCCGACGACCTCAACCACGCGGTGATGATGGCTTACGACCTGCCGAAAGTCAGCGACGACCTGCCCGCGGCCGTCAACGACTATTGGGAGAACCTCCGCACCCGGGAACTCACGACTATTTCGAAGCCGCCGTACTTTGAAGAACCGAGTCCCTTCGACTTCTGGTACTTGGGCACCGGCCCGTTTGCCGGCGCGACGTCTGCCGACCAGCGGGTGATTGCCTTCCCGATGCGCACGCGCCTGCTCGAAGAAGCTCCGGCCGGGTCCCAGAGCATCTACGAATGGGAAGAAGGAGCGCTCCGCCTGGCGAGCATCCTGCCAGACGGCGCGCCGGCCGCGGAAGCCAGCGTCCCGCCTGCGCCCGAAGGAGGGCCGAAGCCCATGATCTCGCCTGACGGTTCGCTGGTCGCATTCCTGGCGCCGAAGGAAGGCCAGAACCAACTCTACGTGCGACGCAACCACACCGACAGCGTCTGGGTCTCCGAACCGGAGGGCTCGGCGCCGGTAACCGCTCCGGAAAACGTCCAGATGCAGTACATCACTCCCGACAGCAAGCACATCCTCTTCACCACCACGTCGCAGCTGCTCAACGAAGACACCAACTCGCAGCAGGACCTCTACGAGTACACCGACGGGCCGAACCCGGCCTCCGAAAACAACCTGACTCTGATCTCCAGCGGCGAAGAAACCGGATCCTCAGTTGCCGGTGTGCTCGGGACCAGCGACAATGGCGGCTATGTCTACTATCTGAGCTCAACCTGCTGCGGTGGCGATCTCTACCTCTGGAAGCACGGCTCTCGTCAGCTCCTGGTCTCGGAACTGAGTTTGAACGGCGATGGCGGCGTCCTCGGCGTCTCACCTGGCTCGAGGGTCTCCCAGGACGGCTCGCACCTGGTCTTCATGTCGAGGGGTCGTAGGTCTTATTACGAAGAAAACCGCGGCCTAACCGGCCAGATCCACGTCGACTCGCTGCAGCTCTACGTCTACGACGACAACAAGGAAATGCTTCTCTGCGCCTCCTGCGTGCAGTCGCCTCCAGGCGCGGAAGGCGAGGTGACGACGGTCACCAATCCTGACGAAACCCCATACCGGGTGAATAACGCCGCAAAATATGGTGATGCGTTCGACGATGGCGTCTCATACTCCTTTCCTCGTTCCGCCCGGTATCTGAGCTCAGATGGGAACCACGTCTACTTCAGCACGCCTGAAGCGCTCGTGCCTGAAGACAAAAACGAAAACTACGACGTCTACGAATACGACATCGAAACCGGCCAGCAGCGGCTGATCTCGACCGGCCGCGGCGAAAGGCCGGAGGTGTTCGTGGAAGCCTCCGCGGACGGGAGCACGGTCTGGTTCGCCACCAAAACGCAGGTTCTGCCGAAAGATTCCGACCTGCTGCGCGATGTCTACGCGTCTCGGGTCGGCGGCGGCTTCATCGAACCGCCTCCGCCGACCCCCTGCGTCGGCGACGGCTGCCGCGGACCGATCCCGGCCGCGCCGACGGATCCCTCCCCGTCCACCCCGCGGTTCTCGGGGCCGGGCAACCCGACGCCGCAGCACCACAAGAAGAAGAAGCACCACAAGAAGAAGCACCACAAGAGGCACCGCCGGCACGGAGGGGCGAAATGACCCTGGGCCGAGCTGACATGACGATTTCCTCGACCGAAGCAACGCACAAGGAGCAAGCAATGAATCTGGGCCTTCGTCGCCTTCTCCCCTGGCTCGTGGCGGTTCTCGCGACCCTCGCATTCCTCGGAGTCGGCGTGGCCGGTGCCTCCGCGGCGCCCATGCTCGATCTCCACGTCAACGGGCCGGAAGCCTTCGAACCGGAAGAACCGGTCGAGATCGAAAACAGGGTCGAAAACAACGGCGATGCGGCGTTCTCAGGTCCGATCACGGTGGAAAACACCTTCGCGCCAGGGATCGTGCCGGTCGAACCGGTCTTGGTGGTCGGCGAAAGGGAGAGCTCGTCGATGTCGTGCACCCTCGTCGGCCAGACCAGCACCTGCACGGTTGAAGTGACCGGCAACCTGACCGGCGAAGGGATCCTCCCCGGTGGCTGGTTCGGCCTCAACTTCGTCACCCATGCCGAACCCGCCGCGGCCGGAGAAACGCTGGTCCACGAAACTACGGTGGAAGGGGGTGGCGCCTTCGAAGCGGCGACGAAACAGATGACCGTCCACATCGGACCGCCCGAACCATTCGGCCTGCGCGGCTTCCGCGTCTCGGTCGCCAACCAGGACCTCTCGAACACGGTACAGGCGGGTTCGTCCCCACAGTTGATTTCCAACGAATTCGAAGTCACCAGCTTCAACGATCCACTCGCGCACCTTCCCATGCCCTGGAAGAGTCCGACCGAGCCTTTCCGCACCACGATCGTCCACACCCCTCCGGGAGTGATCGGCAACCCGAACGCGGTGACGGTAAAGTGCAACGGTCGGGAACTGGCGGAAGGCGAAAGCGGCGAAGGGTGCCCACCCGCCAGTCAGGTCGGGTTCGTGCACATCGAAATCCCGGGCCTCGGTCCGGGGTTCAACATCGGTACGGCACCGCTTTACATGATGGAAGCTCCCCCCGGGAAGCCGGCCATGTTCGGTTTCTCCTTTCTCCTCGTACCGAGCGTCCTCACTGCCGAACTCCGCCCCGACTACGGCCTCGACATCGTCAACCGCAACGCGGTCGCCAGCCTGCCGCTGTCGGGTGCCGACGTCACGTTCTGGGGGGTTCCCAACGATCCGTCGCATGACACGCAGCGGAACGTCTGCCTGAGGACCTTCCGTGGGCAGGTCGACGAATATTGCCCGAGTGGCGCTCCTCCGACGGCGTTCCTGCGGATGCCGACCTCCTGCCCGAGCCAGCCGCTCTTCTGGGAACAGGAAACCGACAGCTACGTCCATCCGGGCGACTTCAAGCACGCCTCGACGACGACGCCGGCCCCGGTCGGGTGCAACCAGCTCGAATTCACCCCGACGATGGAAGCCCGGCCGACGACCAACGTCGCCGACGCCCCGAGCGGGCTGGAATTCCACCTCCACCTGCCGCAGAACGACGATCCCGAAGCGCTCGCCGAGGCGACCCTCAAGGACGCCGCGGTGACGCTGCCGCCGGGGATGACGATCAACCCGGCCTCGGCCAACGGCCTCGGGTCGTGTGGTTCGGCGGAAATCGGGCTGACCACGGCAATTGGTGCGAAACCCGTCCGTTTCACCACCGAAGAACCGCACTGTCCGGATCCGTCTCGCCTCGGCTCGGTCGAGATCGATACCCCGCTGGTGGACCACCCGCTGAAAGGCTCGGTCTTCTTGGCCACGCCCTACGACAACCCGTACCACACGCTGATCGCCCTCTACTTCACCGTGGTCGATCCGAAAACCGGGACCATGGTGAAGATCCCGGCGCGGGTCTCGCCGGACCCGACCACCGGTCAGCTGACGGCGGTCACCGAAGAAACCCCGCAGCTGCCGTTCGAAGATTTCCACGTCAACCTGGATCCCGGACCGCACGCTTCGCTGCGGACCCCGGCCGCCTGCGGCAGTTTCTCCAGCACCTCGGTGATGACGCCGTGGACGACTCCGGAAGGGGCCGACGCGAAACCGGCGGACAGCTTCCAGATCGTCAAAGGCGCGAACGGCGGCGCATGCTCCAGCAGCGCCTCGCAGCTGCCGAACAGCGCCTCCTTCAGCGCCGGAACGTTGAACCCCAAAGCCGGCGCCTACACCCCGTTCGCCTTCAAGGTCGTCCGGGCCGACGGGACGCAGGAACTTAAGTCGATCGACACCACGTTGCCCCCGGGACTGCTCGGGCGTCTGGCCGGGGTCGGCTACTGCAATGGGCCGGAACTGGCCGCCGCGGCCGCCAACAGCGGCAGGGCGGAGCAGGCTTCGCCGAGCTGCCCCGCATCCTCCCGCGTCGGCAGCGTCAACGTCGGCGCCGGCGCCGGGCCGGGCCCGTTCTACGCCTCCGGCAACGTCTATCTCTCCGGGCCGTACAAAGGCGCCCCCTACAGCCTGGCGTTCGTCGTCCCGGCTGTCGCCGGTCCCTTCGACCTCGGCACGGTCGTCACCCGGGCCGCTCTCTACGTGGACCCGGAAACGACGCAGATTCACGCGGTCAGCGATCCGCTGCCGACGATTCTGCAGGGCATCCCGCTCGACGTCCGCTCGGTGGCGGTCAACTTCGACCGCAATCAGTTCACGCTCAACCCGACCTCGTGCGATCCGATGTCCGTCACCGGAACGCTCGGCACCGTCCTCGGCCAGTCCCTCGCCGTGTCGAACCCGTTCCAGGTCGGCGGCTGCCAGGACCTCGGCTTCAAGCCGAAGCTGAGCTTCTCGCTCAAGGGGGGCACGAAGCGGAGCCAGCACCCGCAACTGCGGGTGGTGCTCAAAGGCCGCCCGGGAGACGCGAACATCGCCTGGTCTCAGGTGACCCTGCCGCACTCCGAGTTCCTTGCGCAGAACCACCTGCACGACATCTGCACCCGCGTCCAGTTCGCCGCCCACGAATGCCCGGCGAAGTCGATCTACGGCTACGCGAAAGCGGTCTCACCGCTGCTCGCGCAGCCGATCGAAGGGCCGGTGTATCTGCGGTCCTCCAGCCACAAGCTGCCGGACCTGGTGGTGGCGCTGCAGGGTCAGTTCGAGGTCGATCTCGACGCGATGGTCGACACCGGCAAGAACGACGGCCTGCGCACGACGTTCGAAATGGTTCCCGACGCCCCTGTCTCCGAATTCGTCCTGGCGATGAAGGGCGGCAGGAAGGGGCTGCTCGAAAACAGCACCGACATCTGCCGGGGCAAGCGAACCGTCAACGTCATGCTCAACGGCCACAACGGCAAGACCGCCGACGCGACCCCGGTCCTGAAGGTCAAGGGCTGCCACAAGGCGAAGCGGCACAAGCACAAGTCGAAGAAGCACAAATGAGCAGGCGGCGCGTCTCTGTCCGAGGTGCGCTCCTCCTCTCCGCCGTCACGCTGATCTGGGGGGGAGGAGCCGCCCGGGCCGCCGCCGCCGCGCCTGAAATAGGAGCGACGTGGGCCACCTCGGTGACCGCGAGAGGGGCGGTCCTCAAGGCGGAAATAAACCCCCAGGGCGTGAAAGCCCTGTACCACTTCGACTACATCGACGGCGCCGCCTACCAGGCGAATCTGAACGCGGTGCCGCCGCGCGATCCGTTCACCGGCGCCTCGCAGGTCCCGATCGGGAGCCAGGCGACGGTTGCGCCGTCGCTCACCTTCGAGGAAGTGCTGCAGCACGTCGGCGGCCTGACGCCCGAAACCGCCTACCACTACCGGCTCGTCGCCACCAATACGTCGGGCACCACCGACGGCCCGCCGCGGGAATTCTTCACCCAGAGCGAAGTCTCGACGTTCGTTCTACCCGACCAGCGCGGTTGGGAGATGGTGTCGCCGGTGGAAAAAAACGGCGGTGAGATCCAGCCCCCCGGCGGCACCCAGGGCGGCGGCGTCCTGCAGGCGGCCGCTCAGGGCGGCGCCATCACTTACAGCTCCACCTCGTCCTTCTCGGGCGCCGAAGGGGCCTTCGGTGCCAGCCAGTACATCGGGCGGCGCCAGAGCGAAGGCTGGAGTACCGAAAACATCACCCTGCCGATGGTCTCCGGCGGCTACGGCTTCAACGGCGTCCCTTACCAGCTCTTCTCTCCCGACCTCGGCCTCGGCCTCGTCCTCAACGGTCGCCGCTGCCGCGCCGGCGGCGAAGGCTGCCCGGTGCCCAATCCTCCCCTCGCCGGAACCGACGCGCCCGCTGGGTACCTCGACTACTACCTCCGGGACAACTCGAGCGGCGGCTTCGAGGCGCTGCTGGGAGCGGCCGAACTGACCAACCAGCCCGTCTCCCCGCAGAACTTCGACGTCGAATTCGTCGGGGCGGAGCCGGGCCTGGGCCACATAGTCCTCTCCACCTGCGCGGCGCTCACCGCCAACGCGATCGCCGTCCCCACCGGGGAAGATTCATGCGATCAGGGCAGCCCGAACCTCTACGAGTGGTCGTCCAGCGGGCTCCGCTTGATCAACCTCCTTCCCGGCGACCTCGCGGGCACTCCCGGAGCCAAGCTCGCCGCCCAGGCGGGGGCGGTTTCGGAAGACGGCGAACGGGTTTACTGGGTAGACGAGAACACGGGAGCACTGCTCCTGCGCGACGGCAGCCAGACCGTCCCGGTCGCTGCCGCCGGCACGTTCGAGACCGCCTCCAGCGACGGCTCGATCGCCTACTTCAGCGAAGGCGGCCACCTCGATCGCTTCGACGCGGCAACGAAAAGTTCCCAGGACCTGACGCCGGCAGGAGGGCTGGAAGGCGTGCTCGGCGCTTCGGCCGACGGCTCTTCGGTCTACTACCTGACCGAATCCGGCCTCTTCCTCTGGAAGAGCGGCTCGACCAGGCTGGTGGCCGCCGACGCCGATCCGAGCAGCTATCCGCCGGCGACCGGCACGGCCCGGGTGAGCGCCGACGGCCGGCAGCTCCTGTTCATGTCGTCGAGCAGCCTCACCCCATACGAAACGTTCGGCAACACCGAGGTCTACCTCTACGACGCTTCGGCGAACGCAATCACCTGCGTCTCCTGCAACCCGACCGGCCAACGGCCGGAAGGGCCGTCGAGCATCCCGGGCGCGACCCGCAACGGCGGGACCCTGCTCGAAGCGACCGACGTCTACAAGCCGCGCGTGCTCAGCGGCGACGGCAGCCGCGTCTTCTTCGACTCGGAGGACACCCTGATCCCCCAGGACAACAACCACGAAGAAGACGTCTTTGAGTGGGAGGCGCAGGGAGTCGGCGGTTGCGCCCGCCCAAGCGGCTGCATCGGGCCGATCTCGAGTGGCCACGGCACCGACGGCGCGACGTTCGTCGATGCCAGCGCCGACGGTTCAGACGCCTTCTTCCTCACCGACGACTCGCTGATCAAGCAGGACCTGGGTGGCCTCGACATCTATGACGCCCGGGTGGGAGGCGGCTTCCCCGAACCGATACCTCCGATTCCCTGCGTCGGCGATGCCTGCCAGGTGCTGCCGCCGCCGCCCGAAGACCCGACCCCCGGCACCGGGTTCTTCACCGAAGACGGAAACCCGTCGCTGCGGTTCGAAGAAGAACACACTCGGAGGCACAAGAAACACAAAAAGAAGCACCACAAGAAGCACCACCACCATTCCCGGCACGGTAAGGGAGGCAGCAAATGAGCCGGCTGCGAACCCTTGCCTGGAGCTCGGTCGGGCTGCTCGCCTGCTTCCTCTTCGGTTCCACCGCTGCGGCGTCCGCAGCCGGCCCCGTGGTCAGCGAAACCGCGGCTACCGACCTGCAGGGGACGTCCGCGCTCCTGGTCGGGAAGATCAATCCCTCCGGCCAGCCGACGAGCTACCACTTCGAGTACGTCGAAAAGGCCACCTTCGAAGCCGACCAGCCGAACGGTTTCGCCGAGGCGACCAGCACCACCACCGGCGAACTGACGGCGAGTGGAGAAGACCGTGGCGTTTCGACCGCCGTCTCCGGCCTTGCCACCCAGACGGCTTACGAGTTCCGGCTCGTCGCCGCCAATGCCGGCGGCATCGCGAGCAGTGGACCGCTGGAATTCACCACCACGCAGGGATTCGGATTCCTGTCCGGAGAAGAAGGTCTCAGCATCCGCGCCCTCAACCTCGAAGAACCAGACGTGCCGGACAGCTTGGCCGGATCACACCCCTTCTCCTTCGTCACCTCGGCGCACTTCCGGCTCGCCGGAGAATCGCAGGGCCAGCCTGGCGTCCCCGTCACCGATGGCGACCTCAAGAACTTCGAAGTCGACCTCCCACCCGGTCTCTTCGCCAATCCCCTCTCGCTGCCAACCTGCTCGCAGCAGGAATTCCACACTCCACGCGAATCGCCCTACGAAGAAAGCGCCTCCAGCGAGAACTGCAACAAGGAAACCCAGGTCGGGGTGATCACGATCGAAACCAGCGCCGAAGGGGGCTCGACCCGGACTTTCGGCGTCTTCAACCTCGATCCGCCCCCCGGGTATCCGGCCCAGCTCGGCTTCAACGCGTACGGCGCTCCCGTGGCGCTGCGGCCGAGCATCACCGAATCGAACGGCGTCTTCGCCCTCCGGCTCAGCATCAAGGATTTTCCCCAGCGCTTCGACCTCTACGGGTTCCGGATCGCGATCTGGGGCGTCCCCTGGGAAAAGAGCCATGACGGCCAGCGAGGAGACTGCCTCAACGAGCTGGAACCGCGCACCCCATATGCGAAATGCCCGATCGAACCGAGGAAATTGCCGGGAGTGCCCGAAAGCGAACAGCCGAAGCTCGAACCAAAACCGTACCTGACCCTTCCCACCTCCTGCGCCGAACCGATGAAGTTCACCGTGCGGGCGACCTCCTGGCAACAGCCGGGGGTGGCGAAAACCGCCGCAGAAGAGCCGGAAACCCTCCAGAAATGCAACGAACTCGGCTTCGAACCCCAGCCGACCGGGCGGCTCAGCCTCTCGCGGACCACCTCCCCGACCGGGTTCGACTTCACCCTGACCGGAAACGCGGCGGGACTGCTGCTGCCCCAGGGACGCGCCCGCTCGGAGACCAAGAACGCCGTCGTCTCGCTCGCCGAAGGGGTGACGATCAACCCCTCCCTCGGCGCCGGCCTCGGCGTCTGCACGCCGGCCGAGTACGCTGCCGAGGCCAGTACCTCCGAACCGGTCGGGGGCTGCCCCAACTCGTCGAAGATCGGCGAAGTCACGATCGAAAGCCCGCTGATCAAAGCGCCGATCCGGGGCTCGGTCTTCATCGCCGAGCCCGATGACCGGGCGACCACCCAGCCTGGGGCGGAGAACCCGTTCGACACCCTGATCGCCATCTACATGATCGCCAGATCGCCGCAGCAGGGCTTGGTTGCGCGAGCGCCGGGGGAGATCGTCCCCGACCATCAGAACGGGCAGCTGGTGGCGCGGTTCGCCAACCTGCCGCAGCTTCCCTACTCGCTCTTCAACGTCCATTTCCGCGACGGTCAGCGCAGCCCCCTGGCGACGCCGGCGAAGTGCGGGATCTATTACACGAGCCTCGACGTCACCTCCTGGCTTTCGGACGATGAACACGTGCGCACGATCGCGCCGTTCCAGCTCGACAGCGGCATCGGCGGCGGCCCCTGCCCCGGCGACGTCGAACCGTTCAACCCGCAGGCATCGGCCGGAACGCTCAACCGCAGCGCCGGCGCCTACACGCCCTTCTACCTCCACCTGACGCGGACCGACGCCGAGCAGGAGATCACCTCCTACTCGGCGGAACTCCCGCCCGGGCTACTGGGGAAGGTCGCCGGGATTCCCTACTGCTCGGACGCGGAGATCGCCGCGGCGAAGGAGAAGACCGGAGCCGAAGAGGCCGAACACCCCTCCTGTCCTGCCGCCAGCCATATCGGCCACACCGTTTCCGGCTACGGACTCGGCTCCGACCTCGCCTACGCGACCGGGGGGCTCTATATGGCCGGTCCTTACGGCGGCCAGCCGTTCTCGGTCGTCGCCATCGACTCCGCCAACGTCGGCCCGTTCGACCTCGGCGTCGTCGTCGTCCGCTCGGCGATCGACGTCAACCCCCTCACCGCCCAGGTCTCGATCGATTCGGCCGCTTCGGACCCGATCCCGCACATCCTCGACGGAATCCCGATCCACCTGCGCGACATCCGCGTCTACATCGACCGCCCCAACTTCATGCTCAACCCGACCAACTGCAGCCAGTTCACCGCTTTCTCCACCCTGACCGGGGCCGGACAGCGGCTCTCCGATCCGTCTGACGACGTTCCGGCTGCCGCCTCCTATCCGTTCCAGGTCTCCAACTGCTCGGCCCTCGGCTTCAAGCCCAGGCTGAGCCTGCGGCTCAAGGGCGGGAAGAAGCGCGGCGACTTCCCCAGCCTGACCGCGACGTACAACCCGCGGCCTGGGGATGCCAACCTCCGCGAAGCCTCGGTGACGATGCCGCCGACGGCGTTCCTCGCCCAGACGCATCTGCGCTCGATCTGCACCAGGGCCCAGTTCGCACAGAAACGCTGCCCGCCCGATTCCGTCTATGGCCAGGCGAGGGCGGTGACGCCGCTGCTCGCGGAACCGCTCGAAGGACCGGTCTACCTGCGATCCTCGAGCAACCCGCTACCCGACCTGGTGGCCGATCTCCATGGTGCCAGCGTCTCGGTTGAAGTAGTCGGCCAGATCGACTCCAAGAACGGGGGCCTGCGGGCGCGCTTCAAAGTCGTCCCGGATGCGCCGGTGTCGAGCTTCGTCATGCACTTGAACGGCGGCCCCAAGGGCCTGATCGAAAACGCCACCGACAGCATCTGCAAGCCGCTTCAGCACGCCTCCGCCGAATTCATCGGGCAGAACAACCGCGGGTTCCGGATGCGGCCCGCCCTCGTGCCGGTCGGCTGCCACAAGCACCGGCATCGGCACAAGCACCACCACCGGCACAAGCACAAGAAGCGGACCGGGCGATGAGGTCGCTTGGTCGATGCCGCTGACGCAACTGATACCGAGGAAAGGTGGAGGGACGATGAAAGCACGGCTGATCGCGCCCGCTCTTGCCGTGCTGTTGGTCAGCAGCGGGGCTCTGGCGCAGGCAGACGTGATCCAGGAAGGCAACGCACGGGTCAGCTTCAACGGGAAGCTCTCGCCGAACAAGCTTCCTCGGTCAGGCACCGCCCCGGTGCGCGTGAAAGTCAGCGCGCAGATCCATCCGGTTCCCGGCAAGAAGCCGCCGCAGCTGCAGCGGATCAAGATCGCCATCAACCGCCACGGGCATCTCAACACCCGCGGGCTGCCGGTCTGCAGGCTCGACGAAATCCAGCCGTCGACCACCCAGGACGCGCTCTCGAACTGCCGCGACTCGCTGGTCGGAACGGGGATCTTCTCGGCCGAGCTGCTCGTGTCGGGCGCCGCCCCGTTCCCGTCGGAAGGGAAGATGTACGCGTTCAACTCGGTGCTGCACGGCCGCCCGGCTATCCTCGCCCACGTGTACGGGACCAAGCCCGCGCCAGCCTCCTACACGATCCCCTTCGAAGTGAGGAAGGCCAAGGGGACCTACGGGCTCGTCCTCACCGCGGCATTCCCTCAGATCAACGCACACCAGGGCTATGTCAGCGGCCTCTCGCTCGATCTCGGCCGCAACTTCACGTATCGCGGCAAGCGGCAGAGCTACCTCTCCGCCGGGTGCCCGGCGCCCAAGGGGCTGCGGGTGGCGCTGTTCCCGTTCGCTCAGGCGAGCTTCAAGTTCAAGGCGCGGACGCTGACCTCGACCCTGGTCCGGAGCTGCCGGGTCCGATGATTCGCTTCCCGGCAGTCGCCCTCATCGTCGCGCTGGCGCTGCTCGGCGGCTGCGGGAGCGACGAATCGACCACCAGCCCGTCGGCCGCGAAGACCGCAGAATCCCCTTCCTCTGGCGCAGCGGCGGGGCAGACCGAACGGCAGCGCGGAGCAGCGTCTCCGGAACCGTCGAAGCCCGTTCCGAAGTTCGGCAAGGAAGGTTCCGCCGCCCCCCATGGCGGCGCCTCCGAATTCGAAACGAAGGGCGGCGACAACTCGATTTCCCACTACGGGGGCGAAGCCCGCCAGTCGGAACTGGCAGAAGCAGCGAAGGTCCTGCACACCTACCTCAACGCCCGCGCCGCCAACGATTGGCGGGGGGTCTGTGCCCAGCTCTCCACGTCCGTCATGGCCTCCCTGACGAAAGCCGGGATCGCTCCCGAAGCGAAGTCCGGCGGGGGGCCCGGCTGCGCCGCGATCCTCGCCAGGTTGTTCCCGACCCTGTCCGGGGCCATCGCCCGCGAAGCCGCCGAAGCGGAAGTCGGGGCGTTCAGGGTCAAGGGCAGTCGGGGCCTGCTGCTCTTCCACGGCCTCCACGGCGTCCCGTTCTTCATTGCCATGAAGCGTGAAGGCGGTCATTGGAAGCTGGCGGCGCCAGCGCCGTCGGAATTGCCCAAGTAGCCGCTGCGGAGACCGAGCCGCGGCTCAAGTGGCCGGCGGCGCGCCCTCGACCCACTCGGCGCGCCCGCCCTCTAGCTCGCGCTTCCAGATCGGCGCCTCGGCCTTGATCCGGTCGATCGCTTCGCGGGCGGCGTCGAAGGCCGGGCCGCGGTGGGCGGCGGCGATGGCGACGACGACGCTGGGCTCGCCGAGGGGGACGGCCCCGATGCGGTGCTCCGCGGCCGCGCCCTCGATCTCGTGGCGGCCGAGGGCGTCGGCGAGGATCGCCGCGATCCGCTCCTCGGCCATCGGCTCATAGGCCTCGTAGTCGAGGCTTTCGACGTCGCGGGTGGTGCCCTGGAAGGTGACGATGGCGCCGGTGTGGTTGGTGGCGACCGCGGTCGAGAGGCGCTCGGCTGAGAGCGGCTCTGCGGTGATGCGGACGTGCGGGCGCTCCCCGGCACCGCCGCTGACCGGCGGGATCAGGGCCAGCTCATCGCCCGCAGCGAGCGATGCGCCGGCGACGACGTAGACCCGGTTGACCGCCATCACCACCGGCATCGCCGCCAGAGCCCGGGCCAGCGGCTCGCTCACCGCCCCCAGCGCCTCCAGGGCGTCGGCCACGGTCGCCCGATCCGGGACCTCGATCTCGATCTGGTCGCGGCCGGCCCGCTCCCGCAGGACCGCGAAGAGCCGCACTTGCAGGACCATCGCCCATATCCTAGGTGGATGAGCGAGCCCGAAAGCGGCGACCGCGGCGACCTCACCCATCTCGACGCGGCCGGTCAGGCGCGGATGGTCGACGTCGGCAGCAAGCCGGCGACCAGGCGCCACGCGCGGGCGGAGGCGACGGTGCGGATGTCGGCGCAAACGGCGACCGTCCTGGTCGCCGGCGACGCGCCGAAGGGGGACGTGATCGGAACCGCCAGGCTGGCGGGAATCCAGGCGGCGAAGCGGACCTGGGACCTGATCCCGCTCGCCCACCAGCTGCCGCTCTCCCACGTCGACGTCGCGGTCGAGCTGGACGCCGGGTCCGGCGAGGCGCGGGTCGAGGCTGAGGCGGCAACGACGGCCGGGACGGGGGTGGAGATGGAGGCGCTGACCGCCTGCTCGGTGGCGGCGCTGACCATCTACGACATGGTCAAGGGGATCGAGCGCGGCGTCGTCATCGACAACCTGCGCCTGCTGGAGAAGAGCGGCGGCAAGCATGACTGGCAGGCCGAGCGCTAGCGAGCCGCTGCGGGCGGCGGTGCTCACCATCAGCACCTCGCGGGCGCTCGGCGGCGGCGCCGACGAGTCCGGCGACGCGCTGGCGCTGCTGGTCGAGGAGATCGGGGGAGTCCTGGTTGGAAGAGAGCTGGTCGGCGACAACCGGGGGGCGATCGAAGCGGCGCTGCGCGGGTGGGCCGACGGCGGCGAGTGCGACCTCGTCCTCACCACCGGCGGCACCGGCTTCGCCCCCTCCGACGTGACGCCGGAGGCGACCGAGGCGGTTGCCGAGCGGCGGGCCCCGGGTATCCCCGAGGCGATGCGCCGCGCCTCCGCCCAGCACACCCATCACTGGCTGCTCTCGCGCGCGACCGCCGGCATCCGCGGCGCGACGCTGATCGTCAATTTCCCCGGCAACCCGAAGGCGATCGCCGAGACCGCCGGCGCCCTGCTGCCGGCATTGCCGCACGCGGTCTCGCTGCTGCGCGGCAGCCCGACCTCCCACCGCACGTGAACGCCGCGCCGCTGACGCCGGAGGCGGCGAGGCGCCTGGTGCTCGAGGAAGCGGCGCCGCTGCCCGGAGAGACCGTCGAGCTCGACCGCTGCCCCGGCCGGGTCGCCGCGGCAGAGGTGAAGAGCGCGATTCGGATTCAGCCCTTCGACAACTCGGCGATGGACGGCTACGCGCTCCGCAGCGCCGACACCCGAGCCGAGGAACCGCGGCTGCGCCTGGTCGCCGAGTCCCGGGCCGGACATCCAGCGCCGGTGTCGGTCGGGGAGGGGGAGGCGGTCTGGATCTCGACGGGAGCGATGGTCCCGGTCGGCGCCGACGCCGTGCTGCCGGTCGAGGACTCGCGCGAGGAGGACGGGAAGCTGCTGCCGACGCGGGCGGTGCAGCCCGGCGAACACGTTCGCCGCGCCGGCGAGGACGTGGAGGCGGGTCAGCTGCTGCTGAAGCGCGGCGAGCGCCTGGGCGCCGCCGAGGTGGCGGTCCTGGCGGCGGCCGGTGTCGCCACGGTCGAGTGCGCGCAGCGCCCGCGGGCGGCGATCTTCGGCAGCGGCGACGAGCTGGTCCCGCCGGGCCAGCCGCTCGGCCCGGGGCAGATCCACGACTCCAACAGCTACGCGCTGACCGCGCTGGTCCGGGAAGCCGGTGCCGACGTCGTCCACGCAGCGCACCTTCCCGACACAGCCGAGGCGACGCGCGAGGCTATCGCCGCCGCCCTTTCACCAGTTCGGAGGCCGGACGTTCTTCTGGTCGCCGGCGGCGTCTCCGTCGGCCGCCACGACCACGTCAAGGGAGCACTGGCCGAGCTCGGGGTCGAGGAGCGCTTCTGGCGGGTGGCGATGCGGCCCGGCGGCCCGACCTGGTTCGGCGCCCTGCCCCGTGACGGCGCCCGCCCGACCCTCGTCTTCGGCCTCCCCGGCAACCCGGTCTCGGCGATGGTCACCTTCCACCTCTTCGCCAAGCCGGCGCTGCGGGCGCTGCTCGGCCTCGAGCCAGGAGCCGGCCGCACCCACGCCTCCCTCGCAACCGCCTACCGCAAGAAACCCGGCAAGGCCCACTACCTGCGCTGCCGCCTCGAGCTCGTCGAGGAGGGCTGGCGCGCTCACCTCACCCGCGAGCGCCAGGGCTCCCACGTCCTCAGCTCGATGCTCGGCGCCGACGCACTTGCCGTGATCCCAGCCGAGGTGGCGGAGGTGGGCGCCGGCGATCGGGTCGAGGTCGAGCTGCTGCGCTGAGACCGCAGAAATACGCCTATACGACGAACTTCTGCGGTCTCGACCACGTCCGGGTTTCACTCCTGTCGAAATCGCCGGGTCCCGTTCGTCTAAGGGGAAAATCCGAGCAAGGAGGATGCGATGAGGTACCTGCTGCTGATCCACCAGGGCACGACGCCGTTGCCGGGCTCCCCCGAGTGGGAGGCGCTTTCGGCCGAGGAGCAGGGCGCCGTCTACGCCGCCTACCAGGAGATCAACCAGGACCCGCGGACGACGCCGGGCGAGCGGATGCAGCCGCCGGAGACGGCGACGACGGTGCGGGTCGCCGAGGGCGAGACGCTGACCACCGACGGGCCCTTCGCCGAGACGAAGGAGGCGCTCGGCGGCTACCTGTTCGTCGAGGCCGACGACCTCGACGGTGCGATCGAGGTCGCGTCGAAGGTGCCGGCGGCGCGGATGGGCGGCGCGGTCGAGGTGCGGCCGCTGGTCGGGGAGTAGCGATCCTCGACCGGGTCTACCGCGAGGAGCACGGCCGGGTTCTCGCCTCCCTGATCGGCTTCCTCGGCGACTTCGACCTCGCCGAGGAAGCCACCCAGGAGGCCTTCGCGGCGGCGGCCGAGCGCTGGCCGCGCGACGGCGCCCCGACCAGCCCCGCCGGCTGGCTGGTGACGACGGCGCGGCGGCGGGCGATCGACCGGCTGCGGCGCGAGCGGGTCGGTGCCGAGAAGCTGCGGCAGCTGGCGGTCGAAGGGAATGAACCCGAGGAGGAGCGGATGGAAAGCGTGACCGAGTTCCCCGACGAGCGGCTCGAGCTGCTCTTCACCTGCTGCCACCCGGCGCTGGCGACGGAGGCGCAGGTGGCGCTGACCCTGCACACGCTCGGCGGCCTCAGCACCGCCGAGATCGCCCGCGCCTTCCTCGTCGCCGAGCCGGCGATGGGCCAGCGGCTGGTGCGGGCGAAACGGAAGATCAAGGCGGCCGGGATCCCGTTCCGGGTCCCGCCCGACCACCTCCTTCCCGAGCGCCTCGCAGCGGTGCTCGCGGTCGTCTACCTGATCTTCAACCGGGGCTACGGCGGGCGTGACGACCTGGCCGCGGAGGCGCTGCGGCTGGGCCGCGCCCTGACCGAGCTGATGCCCGACGAGCCGGAGGCGCGCGGCCTGCTGGCGCTGATGGTGCTCCACCACGCCCGCCGCGAGGGCCGCTTCAGCGGCGGGGAGATCGTCCTGCTCGCCGACCAGGACCCCTCGGCCTGGGACGCGGAGGAGATCGCCGCCGGCCGTGCTGAGCTCGACCGGGCGCTGGCGCTGCGCGGACGCGGCCCCTACGTGGTCCAGGCCGCGATCGCCTCGCTGCACGCCGAGCTGCCGCGCGACTGGGCGCAGATCGCGGCCCTCTACGGAGAGCTTTCGCGCCTGACCCCCTCGCCGGTGGTCGGGCTGAACCGGGCCGTCGCCGTCGCCGAAGCCGAGGGGGCCGAGCGCGGCCTCGCCCTGGTCGAGGCGCTCGACCTCGACGGCTACCACTACTTCCACGCGACGCGGGGCGAGCTGCTGCGCCGCCTCGGCCGGGGAACCGAGGCTGCGGCTGCCTTCGCCCGCGCGCTCGAGCTCGCCGACGACGACGCCGAGCGCCGGCTGCTCGAGCGGCGGCTGGAGGAGGTGAGGCGGGATTTGATGGACTAGTGGTCGTGGAGCACCTGAAGACCGAGGTCCTGCACGAGGGCAAGCACGTCGACTTCGTCGCCAAGACCTACCGGCGCGCGGACGGCAGCGAGCAGGAACGGGAGATCGTCGAGCATCCCGGCTCGGTCGCCGTCCTCGCCCACGACAGCGAGTTCGCCTACCTGGTCGCCCAGCCGCGGGAGGCGGTCGAGGAGGACGAGCTGCTGGAGATCCCGGCGGGGACGCTCGACCACGGGGGGGAGAGCGAGCTGGAGTGCGCGCAGCGCGAGCTGGCCGAGGAGGCGGAGCTGCGGGCCGAGGAGTGGAAGGTCCTGCACGTCGTCTACCCCAGCCCCGGCTTCCTCAGCGAGAAGGTGACGATCTTCGAGGCGACCGGGCTTTCGCCGGCGAGCGGCGAGCGCGACGACGACGAGGAGATCGAGATCGTCCGCCTCGACCTCGCCGAGATCGAGCAGGCGCTGCCCCAGATCCGCGACGCGACCACCGTGATCGCCCTGCTCCACCTGCAGCGCCAGTCGGGCTAGGAACCTGTTTCAGACCCCACGTGACTGAATAGAGGCCACCGGGGTGCGCTAGCTTTGCCTGAGGCCGTCCCCTCAGGCAAGCATGAAAGCCGTGATCTGCAAAGACTCCGAGCTCGCGGTCGTCGATCGCGAGCCGCTGCGGCCGGCCAAGGGGCAGCTGTTGGTCGACGTCACTCGCTGCGGCATCTGCGGGTCCGACCTCCACGCACGCCATCACGCGGACAAGGTCGCCGACCTCGCCGAGGAGTTCGGCTATTCGGGGATGATGCGCTCCAGCCAGGAGGTCGTCTTCGGGCACGAGTTCTGCGGAGGGGTGGTCGACCACGGGCCGAAGACGCGCAAGCGGATCAAAGGGGGCACGCCGGTAGTCGCGGTCCCGTTCATGAGAGGCGAGGACGGTCAGATCCACCTCACCGGCCTCTCCGCCCACGCGCCCGGCGCCTATGCCGAGCAGGTCGTGGTCGAGCAGTCGCTCGCCTTTCCCGTGCCAAACGGACTGAAGCCTGAGCTGGCGGCCCTGACCGAGCCGATGGCGGTCGGCCTGCACGCCGTCCGCCGCGGCGAGGTCGGCAAGCGCACGGTGGCGATAGTGATCGGCTGCGGCCCGATCGGCCTGGCGGTGATCTGCATGCTGAAGGCCCGCGGCGTGCGGAGGGTCGTCGCAGCCGACTTCTCGGCGGCGCGCCGGGACCTGGCCCGCCGTTGCGGCGCCGACCTCGTGGTCGACCCCACGGTCGACTCCCCCTACGAGAACCTCGACCAGCGGGGATACCTGACCAGCGCCTCCGCCACGCTCGAGCTGGCGCTTGGCGGCATGGAGAAACTGCGGCGGCTGCCGCTGCCCTGGGAGCCGATCTATCGTGCCGCCGCGGCGCTGGGGGCGGAACCGCACGGGCCGGTCGTCTTCGAGTGCGTCGGCGTCCCCGGTGTGATCGACCAGATCATCGCCGCGGTCCCGATGGCGACCCGCGTCGTCGTCGTCGGCGTCTGCATGGAGGACGACCGCATTCGCCCGGCGATGGCGATCAACAAGGAGATCGACCTCCGCTTCGCCTTCGCCTACACGCCCCTCGAGTACCGCGACACCCTTCACATGCTCGCCGACGGCAAGGTCGACGCCACCCCCGTCGTGACCGGCACCGTCGGCCTCGGAGGCGTCGCAGAGGCCTTCGATGCCCTCGCCGACGCCGGGGCCCACGCGAAGATTCTGATCGATCCCAAGAGCGAGCAGAGGACCATCTCCCCTTGATGCCGAGTTTTTCCCATCCTTGGGAAAAACCCTTGCAGTCTCAACCGGTCCGGGGCTAGCTTCCCCGCGTCGGTGAGAGCAGCGAGAGCAGCCCCCGATTCGAGTCAGCGGCGGCGATTGCTGGATGCGATGGTCGCGGCCGCGGCTCGCTACGGCTACGGCGGGGCCAGCGTGGCGCGGGTCGTGAAGGAGGCCGGCGTCTCCCGGGCCACCTTCTACGAGCTGTTCGAGGATCGCGACAGCTGCTTCCTCGCGGCCTACCGTTCGCTGGCGGAGGCGATCCAGGGAGCCATTCCCGACAACGCCCAGCAGCCCTTGGGCGAGCTGATCCAGGAGCTGCTGTCGGAGGCCGACAGGAGCCCGGCGGCCGCCCGCGTCGCGCTCATCGAGGGGCTCGCCGGAGACGCCTCTGTGCGAACCGAGCACGAGGCGGTGTGGACCATCGTCGAGGACCGGCTGGAAGCGTATTTGGCGGTACCGCCCGGCGGCGCGGCGCCGCTTCAGATCCCGGCCCGGGCTCTGATGGGCGGCGTCACAGGGGTCGTCGCGCCGAGGATCTTCCGCGGCGAAGCCGGCCATCTCGAGGAGCTCCGGGACGACCTCCTCGCCTGGATCGACTCCTATGCGCTCCCGTCCCCGCCGGCCAGGCTGAGCCTCGCCGCATGGCGGGAAAAGGGGGCCGGGCTGAGCGGGGTCGCGGACGAGGCGCTGGGGCTGGAAGTCCTAGGGCGGACCCTGCCGCGAGGGCGGGGAGCCCTCTCCCCGGCCCGGGTCGCCAAGGAGCAGCGGCTGCGGATCCTCGCGGCCGTCGCGGAGCTGTCGCGGGAGAAGGGCTACTCGGCGACCACCGTGGCCGACATCGTGGCGGTGGCCGGCATCACCCGCGAGGCCTTCTACGACCAGTTCCGCGACAAGGACGACGCCTTTCTCGCCACCCAGGCATTCGGTCTGGAGGCGAGCGTCGCCTTCACGGCCGCCAGGTTCTTCGCTCGGGCGGAGTGGCCGGATCGCGTCTGGGACGGGCTCGAAGCATTGCTCTCCTACGTCAGCGGGCAGAAGAGCCTCATGTACGTCGAGCTGATCGAGGTCTACGCCGCGGGCAACGCGGCGATCCACCGCTCCTTCGAGAGCCGGATGGCCTACACGCTGTTCCTGGAGGAGGGCTACCGCCAGGGTCCGGACGGCTCGAAGGTGCCGCGACTGGTCTCAGAGGCGATCAGCGGCGTGATCCAGGAGCTCTTCCGGAATCAGATCGTGATCGGGCGCGGCGAGAACATGCTGGAGCTGCTGCCGCTGATCGCTTACCTGACCCTGACGCCCTTCATAGGAGCGGCGTCGGCCCTCGATCTGGTCGAAGCGAAGGTAGGAGAACCGGCGAGAGATCGGCGCGGATCTCCGGCACGAGGCTGAAGCGGGCAGCGGGTCGGCCGGGCGTCTCCCCGTCGCTCTCTCCGGGTTTTTCCTTGATCACCCCGGTGGAGACGAGCGCATCCAGGTGGCGGCGCAAGGTCTGCGCGCTCGCCCAGTCGACGAGGAGGTCGGCGATGGTCGCGTCAGGGAGATGGACGAGCGATCGCAGGATGTGAAGCCGCGTCGGATCGGCGATCGCATCAAGCCAGTTGTGAACTCTCCCCTGCATCACTCTGAACATCACCAGTTTTTTTAAAAATCACTGTCTGTCCTAGAAATCCTAACGTAACCCGGCAGCTGCGGGCGCCCGCCGGACAGACGTCTGAACGCCTCTGGTCGATAACGCTCTGCGGAGGGAGCTTCAGACGATCAGCGAAAGGGCCGAGGCGATCGCGGGCTACGCGGCCAGGTCGAGGTCGTCGCCTCGGTGCAGCTGGACCAGGCGGCCGCCAACCGTCTCGATCGGCTCGAACTCGGCCACCGAGAGAACCACGAAGCTGTAGCCGCACTCGCATACCTCGCGCTCGACGTCGTCGAGGTCGGCGACAAGGACCTCGGCCTCCTCGGCGCAGCTGGAACAGACGACGGTCAACTGCCACATGACCCGATGGTTGCGCGCCCGCCGGACGCTCCGCCGCGCTTGCATGGCCGCCCTTCATGGAGACCCTGGAGGCAGCGATCCTCAGCCGAGCTCCGTCGCCTCGGTCCGCTCGGCCACCAGCTCCAGGCCCGCCGCCGCGACCTCCCCGGCGCGCCGATGAGCGAGGATGGGATACGCAGCGCTCGAGCGCGGGCAGCGACCCCGACCGAGAGCGCCTCGATGGAGGGCTGAGACGGATGGCATTCGAGATCAAGGCGAAGCGGGCCTACGACCCGCCGCAACGAGGCGACGGCTACCGCGTCCTCATCGACCACATATGGCCCCGCGGCGTCTCAAAGGAGAGGGCGAAGCTCGACGAGTGGGCCAAGGACCTGGCCCCGAGCAGCGACCTCCGCCGCTGGTTCGATCACGACCCCCACCGCTTCAGGGAGTTTCGCCGCCGCTACCGCGGTGAGCTGAAGCGCCACGCCCCAAAGCTCGCCGAGCTGCGCGACCAGGCGAGCAAGCGACCGCTGACGATCGTCTACGCCGCCCGCGACACCGAGCACAACAACGCGGTCGTGGTGGTCGAGCTGCTGCGGGAAGGCTGAAGGGCGCCGCTCTCGGTAGCCAACGCGGTTCAGCCGACTTCTGACGCGTGAGGAAGGCGGATTTCGAACCGCCGACCTCCTGGGTGCGATGCAGAGAGGGCGCAGAGCGCGAAGTTGTCAGAACATGCTGATTTGCAGCACTTTTCTGATGGACTTGGAGAGGCTGCAGAAAGTGAAATATGCAGGGATATGAACGGATATGCAGCGAGTCAGGCACTTCTGGCGAAAAGTGCCTGAAATTTCGGAGGGCGGTTGGAAACGCCGCAACAGCGCTCGGCCAGCAGCCGGCCGCAACGCTAGGTAGGCGCAATCCGGTGGTACCGTTGATGCCGATGACCAAGACTGAGCTACACCGTCTTGTAGATGCTCTTCCCGATGAATCGCTGCCGGCCGCCGCGATTCTCCTTCGTCGTGCCCAAGACCCCGTCGCGGCCAAGCTGGATGCTGCTCCCTACGACGACGAGGAGCTGACCGACGAGGACCTGCGCGCCGTTAAAGAGGCGCGGAGCGAACCGGGCATCTCTTGGTCAGACGCCGAGGCGGAGCTGAACGCTGGCTGATCCAAGCGGATGGCGGATCGAGGTCCGCCCCACTGCCCTGAAGTCCCTCCGCAGGCTGGGTCGGAAGGATCGCGAGCGCATCACCTCAGCAATCGGTCAGCTTCCCGACGGTGACGTCAAGCGCCTCCGCGGGCCAGATCGCCTCTGGCGCCTCCGCGTCGGAGAGTGGCGCATCCTCTTTGACCGGCGATCGAAAGGGAAAGTGATCGACGTCCTCGCAATTCGCCCGCGCGGTCGCGCATATCGGTGAGTACCTGTCCCTACTCTTTCAGCCAATCCCTGAGAGCCACATTCGCACCTGCGTTAGATGCCCCAGCGCCGTACCAGCGGATAACGCACGCTGATACAGGACAACTGAAAGCAGAGATGGTTAGCTCGACACTTTAGCCAGTAAACGTTTAACAGCGTCTTCCACCGAGTCAACATGAATTGCTCGAAGGGAGTCGTCCTGCTTACGCCCCCAGATCGTGTAGCCGGAAGAGTCCTCTTGCTCGACGTCTGCATTCCAATGCCCTTTTGAAACTAGCCGGATATAGAGACGCCCACCGGTTGGCTTAGCCGCCTCGACCGAAAGCAGCTTTCGTCCGGTCTTGTCCTTCAGGAGGTGTCCGCCGGTGGTGTCGATCGCGTACACGTTCTGATTTCTCCACACCAGAAAATCGGGATAGAAATTGTTCGTTGGTCCTACGCTGATGAGCGGAATGTTGTAGCCGCTGCGTGACGGGTTGCGTGCCCAGGTGAGGCCGGTCTTATCGATGGCCCGGGCGAAGGGGAGCTCCAGTGACTTATTGAGTCCACTGTAACCCTCATGCAGGGCGTTGGAGAAGGTCTCCATCTCGTCTCGGCGGACCAGTACCGGGCCGACGACATACGGGTTGATCGTCTTCTGCTTGAGGCGCACGTTGTCGATATAGGCGCTGACCACATCTTCTGCGACTCGGCTGATCTGCTTATGGGCGCGGCTTCCAAAGCCGACCTTGGCGTCGAACTTCGGCGACTCCATCGAGACGATCCCCAACGCACCCTTGAAGCGTCGTGCCACTTCCCGCTGGAAGAGCCAGCGGGCGACGACAAGGTTCGTGTGCTCGAACTCCTCCCATTCGAATTCCGGACTCCCCTCTTCGCCGATCAGGCGTTGTATCAGCGTGCGACCGCCTGCGCTCTTTATGTTCGAGCCGTCGTCGTTGCGAAAGTCGCCAAGACTGTCGACTATCTCGGCAACCGGCTCGATCGCTTCGGTGGTGACGTATGCGGTTCCGAAGATAGTCTTCTTCTCCTTGGGGGGGAGCGCCTCCGGTTTCGCTTTGCCCGGCTTGGTCTCGACGATCTTGAGGCCGGGCGCATCGGCCGTCAACTTCTCGTTGACCTTCTCGAGCACCTCGGTGAAGACACCGCGTTTGTCGACCCGTATGTAGACGTGCGCTGAGTTGAGTCGCTCGACCGGGTAGTGCTGCGCTCCCGGCTGGCGCAGCAGACGTCCGATGATCTGCTCCACCTGGATGCTTGATTCCATGCTTTTGTCGATGTAGGCAAAGTAGACGAGCGGGTCGTCCCATCCCTCCTGCAGGCTTAGGTTGAAAATGACATGGCGGAAATCCCCCGCGGTGAAAGCCTCGTAGTCCTTGTCTTTTCCTTTGAACAGCCGTAACTCGGGCGGGAGCGGGAAGTCCCTGTGGGTCGCGAGCGAAGCGTATACGGCGATCTGCGACGGGTCGACACCACACGCCTCGGTGAGGTGGCGCCAGATCAGGATCGGCGGTGATTTGCGGTGCAGGAAAGGCTGCCGTGGATCGTCTTTTTGGTTGCTGTCGCCCTCGACGATGTTGGTCTTGCAAACGTAGATGGCCTTAGGGCTGCCGACCCCGTGCGCTGCCGCCTCTTCTTCGCAATCCTCCATGTCGGCGATCAGGGCGTTGATCGTCTCCTCCATCGGGGCCTCGTAGCCGCCCAGCTGGAGGCGACTCTTGACCAGTCCCGAATCGGCGACGGCTTTGGGATCGACGGTCGTGACCAGTTCGGCGTCGCTCCACCCCTCGTTCTTGAGGTGCTGGATCTCGGTGCCGAGGCGGGTGGGCAACTTGGTCGTAGCGCTCGCCGCGATCAACCCGTCCGGCTCAAGTTCCAGCAGGAGACCCATCTGCTGATCAGTGAGGTTGTGGCTCTCGTCGTAGACGAGGAGCAGGGGCCGGCGCTGGTCAGCGCTGTCGAGGCGCAGCTTGAGCGCCTCCCACGTACTGTCCTCCGCGGTGTCGATCTCGCTCCGGAAGATCAGCCGCTCGCCCTTCTCCTTGTCCTTTTGGTTGAAGGTACCGACGGTGCCGAAGTAGATCAGCGGCTCGCCGGCTTCACGAACGACCGTCGTGTCGTACTGGGCCAGATAGCTGAAGCGTGCGTTGCCGAGCAGGTGGTGGTACTTGCCGCCGGCGGCGAGATTGGTGTACGTCTGGTCGACGACGACCTTTCCCTTCGAGAGCCACATCACCACCGGCGCGACCGGGAGCCGGGTGGAGATGGTGGAGACGGCATCGGCGACGATCACGGTCTTTCCCGAGGCAGTGATCGAGGCGAGGCTCTGGTAAAAGGGCACGACTCGCGGTCGCTTCCTAGTACCGCGCATCGGCGGCTCGTCGTAGTACTTAGCGAAGCGGTCGGCAATCTGGTCGGACGCCAAGCGCTGGAACTTCTTGAGCTCGATCACGGTTCCACGTCGTGGTAGGGCTCGCCGCGGAGGTCGAGTCCGAAGTCGGTCAGGATGCGATCGGGGATCTGGTAGAAGACGACATTGCTGGTCTGGAACACGTACAGGCGGGCGTAGACGTGGTATCTGGGCTCCAGGCCCGCCTTCGCCGCCTCTTTTGCGCATGCTTCGTAGGTCTGCTCGGTAAAGTCAATGTTGCCTTTCGGCCCGTTCCAAATTAGGAAGAAGCCCTCGGACCGGGCGTTGTGAGCGACGAGGTACTTGTAGCCGGCTTTCCGCGGGATCCTGACCAGGGCGTCGCGCTTACGCACCGACGCGTCGAAATGTGAGGCGATGATCGTGTCGGCGAGGTCTTCCCGCTCCATTTTCAGGAGCGCCTCGGCGTCAACCTTCTTGCCCAGGGTCCAGAACCGGAAGCCGCCCCCTAGCGACTTCTCTTTCTTGCTTTTCCATCTGCCGCTCACGACGCGTTTTAGGCGGTCGGCGGTGAGCGAGCGGGCGTAGGAATCGCCGCGCTCGGGGCGACCCTGCTCGATCAAGATGAAGCGTCGAGAGGCTCCGCTTTCCGCATTGGAGGCAAGCACGGCGTGACCAGTCGTGCCGGTGCCCGCGAAGGGGTCCATCACCAGGCCGTCGGCTGGGCACCAGAGCTGGATGATCTTCTGCGTCAGCATCAGCGGCTTAACGGTGTCGAAGCCGTGCCCTCGCCCGACAACCGCGTTCAGCTCACGCTGGCCCGCATGCGTCGTCCCCGAGAGTTCGTGCTCCCAGGAGACTGCGTCGAGCGAGAGGAGGTCATATTCGTCGCTTGCCCAGAAGGTCGTCGGCACGACCCCTGCTTTGACGTCCTGCTCATAGGTCTTGTAGCGGAGCTCCCCCTCGCCAGGACGACGATTGCGGTCGGCCCGCCAGAAGAACCGCGGCCACACCTCGTTCTCCCGCATCTTCAGGGCCGTCTTTCGCGCTTTTTTGATCACCAGGTCAGCTGGCGTCGCCTTTCGCGGATCGCGCACACCCTTGATCACCAACGCCGGGTGAAGGCCATCTTCCAAATCGACGTCCTCGTAGGCAACTCCCCACTCTTCGACCGCCGCCTTCATCTTGGCTCGCTCGTTACGCCAGCAGCGGCCCTGCTGCGGATAGTGCAGGCGGCCGGTGAAGGGATTCTGGATGGCGTAGACCTGACCCGGGTGGGTGGCGGCGCCCATCAGGGTCGAGTCCGAGGGCGCCCACGGCCCGCGCGGATCGTCGTCGACGTTGCGGTAACCGCCGGCAGTTACCTCGGAGCGCACCGTTTTGCCCGTCCGCGCCTGCTCTATGTCACGCGCGTAGACCAAGACGTACTCGGTGGTCACCGAAACACCCTTGTCCTGGTTCTTGGCACCGTACATCTTCTGCCAGTTGATGATCGCGAGCCGGTTCTTCTCTTCGAACAGCTCATCCAGCATCTGACCAAGCCGGAACAGCTCCCGGTGGTCGATGCAGATCGCCAGGACCCCCGTCGGCTTCAGCATCGCTTTCATCATCTGCAGTCGCGGCCACATGAATCGCATCCATTTCGTGTGCCGGGCACCGTCGTCGGCGGTCACCCATTCGCCGAGGTCGGAATCGTTGGGGTCCTCCTCCCAGCGGTCGTTGTAGCGCCAGTCGTGGCCGGTGTTGTAGGGCGGGTCTGCAAGCACCAGGTCCACCTGGCCGCGCTCACGGAACAGCGTCGCCATCGCCTGCAGGTTGTCTCCCTCGATGACGAGATTCCGAGCTTGGTCCTCCTCGCTTCCGACCGAATATCTCTTCAGGGTTCGTGCGACCCGCGGCCGCACCCGCCTGTAGAGCTTGCGGGCGTTCGCCTTGCCGGAGAAGTCGATGTGGATACCGTCTTCAGCCTGCTCGCTGAGCAGCTCGATGAGCTCCTCCCGTGAGAGATCGGCTAACTCCTGAGCGGCTGAGGGTTGCGGATGGGACACGACTGGAACATACGAGACCAGGAGGCGGCGCCGATCAACGCTGCAACTCGGGAGAAAGACCCTGAATCATTGCCAGGCTTCTCGCAAGGGGGGCTAGAACTCGGGCCAATCCAGGCTCGCGAGCTGCGCTGGCTGCAGCCGCCCGTGTTTCTGGAAGGTGAGCTCCAGTCGCTCGCTCAGCCACTCAAGTCCGGCTGGGGCTAGTCGAGCCGCGGGGTGCTGCCGGATCGCCTTCCGCGGATCGGTGTTGCCCGTGCCGGACTTGAGGTTCTCGGTCGTGGACCCGAACGCATGAGGACCGAGTTCGTCCATCAGCTCGGCCAAGGAGACGCCGTTCTCCATCGTGCCGGCAAGGAATTCTCCGTCATGCACCCTGATGTAGTGGGGCCAGTCTTTCTTCCAGGGGCGTTTGATGAGGTCTGAAGATGAAGCGTCATCTCGGCCTTCCTCATAGCCTCGCCCAATGGCGCGGCCGAAGATCATCGTGTCGTTTGGGCTATGCACCAGGCGAGACATGAACATCACGGCGCCATCCGGGACCGAGATCGGCCGCCTGTTCTTCGGATAAGTGCAGGCCCAGTGACAACCCCCACGTTCTAGTTCCTCGAGCACGGAGTAGTCCCGGCGCGCTCGGTTGTCGCTCTTGCCGAAGAACTTGACGAAGCCTTGGCGAGGCTCGTCGAACAGCGGGGGAAGCTGGGGCTCGGCATCTGCTCCCACGTCGGCGCCCTCGTCGCCCAAGCCTGAGCCGATGGAGGGAACACCGGGAATCTGCTGGGCCTCGATTCGCTCCTCCCACTCGTCCAATTTCGCGACCACGAGGTCGGGGGCAGCCTTCTCCCACAGCGCGTCGAAGTAGCCAACACAGCGCTGTGGTAGTGCTCCCCCCTCCGTGACCACCCCGAGCTCATGGTTCTTGCGCAGCCCGCCTTCGGTCATATTCGCCGAGGTGATAACGGCGGTATGCCCATCGAACAAATAGAGCTTCGCGTGCAGGCGTTGGACACCCCGCACCTGTGCCCCGAGCTCGATCAAGCGTCGCAAGGCGGAGATGTCGGAAACCCCCTCGTGAAAGTGGTCGAGGTTGAATCGGGTGAGGATTCGAAGAGAAGGCCCGGTCTCGGGAAGGAGCCCATCGACAGCGCCGCGCTTGATGAAAGGGCTCGCGATCCTCAACGTGGAAGCCTCACCGCCGAGCGCCGCCTCCAGCTCCTCCCACCACCCTCCATCCACCAGCCGCACCGCCATCGCTCGAAGATACCGTCGCCACCTTGCCCAAGATAGGCGCGCCATAGCTACAGCCCTGCAGGAATGCAAGCCGGAATAACCCGAACTCGCTGCTAATCCCTGCGCATCGGCACGATTTCAGGCACTAGTTGACCCGCCCACACACGTTGTGAACACCTGAAAGGCCATCCGGGCCCTCCAAGACGCTTGCGGTTCTGACGCCCAAGCGAAGGAGGACCCGGATGAAGGTTCACGGTAACGCCGCTCTCGGACCAGCGGGG
>DASSTG010000042.1:0-13533 GCA_035708105.1 Solirubrobacterales bacterium
CCGGTTCGGCCCCCAGCCCGCCGCCGCTCAGGTCGGCGACCTCCTCGCCCTTGACGACGCCGAGGGCGGGAGCGCCGGCCGCGCTGCGAAAGCGGCAGAGCTTCACCGGCGCCTACTTGGCCTGCGTCACGGCCAGCGCCACCGAGACGGTGGAGCCGGCCGAGCAGTCGATGTCCCCCCTGACCTTGAGCGAGACCGTCTGCGCGGTGCCGGGGCTGAGCAGCCCGATCGGCACCGTGGCGCCGGCGATCGGCCGCAGCCCGCTCGGCTCTTTCGCGGAGGGGGCGAAGGCGCTGACCGTCAGCGGCGCCATTTCGTAGAGGTTGCCGTTGATGTAGGGGACGACCGCCGGGGTGCACGGTTCGCTGCCCTCGCGGCCGAGGTTGGCGCCCCTCACTTCGATGCTGAGCAGGTTGGCGACGCCGGCCTCGGAGGTGAAGGTGGTCGAGCCCGCCAGCGGGATCGCCGTTTCGCCGTCCCTGTTGACGCCGACCGGGCCGCCCCCGGCGCTGGCGACGAGGTTGGTGCCCGGCGCGATCTTCGCGAGGCCGATCGAGTCGTCGCGGATCTTTGCCCCGGTGACCGCGTTGTTGTGGAGTTTCGGCGCCGTGATCGCGTTCTTCTTGATCTTCCCGGCGGTGACCGCGTTCGGCTTCAGCGCCCGCGTGCCGACTTTGTGGGCCGCCCAGACGACGCCGCCGCTGAGCGCGAGGAAGAGCGCGATCGTCGCGACCACGTTCGCGTAGGTCAGCCTGCTTCTCACTGCCCGCATTGCCGTCCTTTCAGATCGATCCGGCGAGGTCCGCAAAGGGCGAGCCTGCAAATTACCGGTCTCCTACCCCGACCAACCCGAAAGTTCCCCCCGGGTTGTGGCGCGCTACCCCGCGTCGAGCTCCTCGAGCAGCGCGGTGACCCGGCGGCCGATCTCCTCGCGGGTGCGGCGCACCTCCTCGAGCGGGCGGCCCTTGGGGTCGGGGAGGTCCCAGTCGACGTAGCGCTTGCCCGGTATGTAGGGGCACTTGTCGCCACAGCCCATCGTCACCACGACGTCGGCCCATTCGGCGTCCTCGATGCTGAACAGCCTCGGTTTGCGATCGGCGAGGTCGATCCCGAGTTCGCTCATCACCTCCACGACCTCCGGGTGGACGCGCTCGCCCGGCGTCGTGCCGGCCGAGCGCGCCTCGTGGCGACCGCCGGCCGCGCGCTCGAACAGCGCCTGGCTCATCTGCGAGCGACCGGCGTTGTGGAGGCAGACGAACAGCGCGTGCGCCATCTATGCCAGCCAGCCGGCGGTCTCGTCGAGCGCGCCGGGAACGACGTAGTAGTAGGCCCACAGCCCCCGCCGCTCCGAGCCGACGATCCCCGCTTCGCGCAGGACCTTGAGGTGGTGGGAGACGGTCGGCTGGGAGAGGTCGAACAGCGGGACCAGCTCGCAGACGCAGACCTTTCCGGCGTGCTTTCGCAGGACGTCCACGAGCTGGAGGCGGATCGGGTCGCCGAGCGCCTTGGCGACGGCGGCGATCCGCTCGGCCTCCTCGCGGTCCACGTCGGGGAAGGCGACCGGCTCGCAGCTGGGCTCGCCGGCGGCGCGCTTGGTCTTCGGGGCGAGCTGCAGATCGACTGCCATCGATTCACATATATCTATTGAAATCAAGTCTGTCAATACATAGGATAGCGGCCCTATGAATCGTGCCCCGCTTCCCAGGCGCCTGTTGGCGGAGTTCCTCGGCTCCGCGTTCCTCACCGCCACGGTCGTCGGTTCGGGGATCGCGGCGGCCCGGCTCTCGCCCGGGGACACCGGCCTCCAGCTCCTGGAGAACGCGGCTGCGACGGCGACGGGCCTGTTCACCTTCATCCTCATGTTCGGGCCGGTCTCCGGTGCCCACTTCAACCCGGTCGTCTCCCTGGTCGACGCCGCTTTCGGCGGCCTGCGCCGGCGCCACGCCTTCGCCTACATCCCGGCCCAGGTCGCGGGTTGCATCGCCGGGGCGGTCGCCGCGAACCTGATGTTCGACCTGCCGGCGATCACCGTCGCCACCACCCACCGCGCCTCCACCTCGCACCTGTTCGCCGAGGCGATAGCCACCCTCGGGCTGCTGCTCGTGATCTTCGCTCTGGCGCGGAGCGAGCGCGGCAACCTGGCACCGGCCGCGGTCGGCGCCTACATCGGCTCGGCCTACTTCTTCACCAGCTCGACCAGCTTCGCCAACCCGGCGATCGACGTCGGCCGCATGTTCTCCGACACCTTCGCCGGGATCGCTCCGGCGTCGGTTCCGGGCTTCGCCGCCGTTCAGTTCCTCGGCGCCGCCGTGGCGATCGCAGTCATCCGCTCCCTCTACCCCGACCTCAGCCCCGAGGACGCGGCGGAGGTCATGTTGCCCCATGGCGAGCTGGCCGAGAGGGCGATCGCCCGATAGCCGGGCGTGTGCGCTCTTTTACATCTTTTTCACATTCTCGCCACAGCGCAGTAACAAGCCGGGCATCGACCGCTGAGAGCCTCCGTTCCAGCTATGTCGAAACGAATCCAAGGGAGACCGATGTCCAGCTCTAGATGGCTTGTGGTGATCGCCTTTGCCGTGGCGCTCGCCCTCGGTGTCGCCGCCTGCGGTTCCAGTAGCAGCGACGAAACCGGCGGTGGCGGTTCCTCGTCCGGCGGCGAAGTCTCCGGCGAAATCGCCGGCGCCGGCTCGACCGCTCAGCAGGCGGCGCAGGAAGCGTGGATCGCCGAATTCGAGAACGAAAACAGCGGCGCGACGATCTCCTACGACCCGATCGGGTCCGGCGGCGGCCGCGAACAGTTCATCTCCGGCGGAGTCGCCTATGCCGGCAGCGACGCGGCGCTCTCGACCGAAGAAGGCGAACTCGAAAAGGCCGAAAAGCGGTGCTCGCCCGGCGAACTGATCGAGGTGCCGGACTACATCTCGCCGATCGCGGTCATCTACAACCTGCCGGGGGTCGAAGAACTGAAGCTCGACCCGGAAACCCTGGCGAAGATCTTCGCCCAGGAAATCACCAGCTGGAACGACCCGGCGATCGCCAAGGACAACCCCGGCGTCGAACTGCCGAGCACCCGAATCACCCCGGTCAACCGCTCCGACGAGTCGGGCACGACGCAGAACTTCACCGAATACCTCTCCGAGGTCGTTCCCAGCGTCTGGAAGTTCGAAGTCAGCGGCGACTGGCCGGTCAAGGGCGGCGAAGCCGCCTCCGGCACCTCGGGCGTGGTCGAAGCGGTCAGCGCCGGCGAAGGCGCGATCGGCTACGCCGACGCCAGTCAGGCCGGCGAACTCAGCGTCGCCCAGGTCAAGGTCGGCAGCGAATGGGCTGAACCGACCGCCGAAGCCGCGGCGAAGATCGTCGAGGAGTCTCCGCTCGACAAGGAACTCAGCCCCGGCAGGCACACGATCGCCTACGAACTCGATCGCAGGACCGAATCGCAGGGCACCTACCCGATCGTGCTGGTCTCCTACCTGATCGGCTGCACGAAATACGGCTCCGCTTCCGAAGCCGAAGCCGTGAAGGCCTACGCGGAATACGTGGTCAGCCCCGAAGGCCAGGAACTGGCGGCCGAACAGGCCGGCTCGGCTCCCCTCTCCGCGGCGCTGACGAAGAAAGTGACGCCCGCCGTGGAAGCGATCGAAGCGGGCTAGGAGGCCGGTGGCCTCGGTCGACACCACGACCAACGCGGGCCAGCTGCTGGCGGCGGCGTCCGGAGGGCGCCGCCGCCGCGGCGACCGCGTCTTCTCGCGCTCCGCGGTTCTCGCCGCGGTGACGGTCCTGGCCCTGCTGGCGGGGGTGGCGATCTTCCTCCTCTCCGAGGGCTTCCCCGCCCTTACCGCCGCCGCCTCGGAACTGCCGGAGGGCAAGAGCTTCCTCGAGTACGTCGCCCCGCTGGCCTTCGGCACCGTGCTGGCGGCGGTGCTGGCGGCGCTGGTCGCGGTTCCGCTCGCGGTCGGTGCGGCGCTCTTCATCACCCACGTCGCGCCGCCGCGGATCGCGCTCACGCTCGGCTACCTGCTCGATCTGCTGGCGGCGATCCCGAGCATCATCTACGGCCTCTGGGGGATCTTCGTCCTCGGCCCGGCGGCGGTGCCGGTGATGAGGTGGCTGGAAGAAAAGCTCGGCTTCATCCCGGTCTTCGCGGGCCCGGCCTCGGTGACCGGGCGAACGATGCTGGTCGCCGGCCTGGTGCTGGCGGTGATGATCCTGCCGATCGTCTCCGCGGTCGCCCGCGAGGCCTTCGCGCAGACCCCGCGCCGGCTGCAGGAAGGCGCGCAGGCGCTCGGCGCCACCCGCTGGGAGACGATCCGGATGACGGTGCTCCCCTTCGGCCGCTCCTCGGTGATCAGCGGCGCCATGCTCGGGCTCGGCCGGGCGCTGGGGGAGACGATGGCGGTGACGATCATCCTCTCGGTCTCGGGCGCGGTCACCTTCAACCTGATCAGCCAGGCGAACCCCTCGACGATCGCCGCCAACATCGCTCTCAACTTCCCGGAGTCGAGCGGACTGGCGATCAACGCCCTGATCGCCACCGGCCTCGTCCTCTTCGCGATCACGCTGGTCACCAACATGGGGGCGCGGGCGATCATCGCCCGCGCCAACGAGGAATAGGCGATGGAGAGCTCGGCTCAGGCCGCAGGCGCCTTTCCCGCCCAGGCTTCGCGGCTGCTCGCCGGCGGCCTCGGCCGGCGCCGCCGCTGGGCGAACACCGCGATGACCGTCCTCATCGCCGCCGCCTTCGCGCTGGCGCTGATCCCGCTGTTCTCGCTGGTGTTCGAGGTCGTCAAGCGCGGCGTTCCCGGGCTCAGCCTCGAATTCTTCACCGAAGACGCGCGCGGGAAGGTCGGCGGCGGCGGCGCCGCCCACGCGATCATGGGCACGCTGATCATCACCGCGGTCGCCAGCGTGATCTCGGTCCCGATCGGGATCATGTCGGCGATCTACCTCAACGAGTACGGGACCGGCCGCTTGCGCCGCGCCCTCACCTTCTTCGTCGACGTGATGACCGGCATCCCCTCGATCGTCGCCGGCCTCTTCGCCTACGCGCTCTTCGAGCTCTTCCTCGGGCCCGGGATCCGGCTGGGCGTGATGGGCTCGGTCGCGCTCTCGCTGCTGATGATCCCGATCGTCATCCGCTCCGCCGAGGAGGTGCTGAAGATCGTCCCGGACCATCTGCGGGAGGCGGCCTACGCGCTGGGGACGCCGAAGTGGAAGGTGATCGCCAGGATCGTCCTGCCGACGGCCTTCGCCGGCCTCGTCACCGGGGTGATGATCGCGGTCGCCCGGATCGTCGGCGAGACCGCGCCGCTGCTGGTCACCACCGGCGTCGTCGACTCGATGAACACCGACCCCTTCAGCGGCCGCATGCAGAACCTGGCCGTCTACGCCTACAACGAGTACCGCTCGCCCGGGGTGATGAAACAGGCCGCCTACGACAAGGCCTGGGCCGCCGCCCTGACCCTGATCGCGATCGTGATGATCCTCAACGTCGCCGCCCGGCTGGTCTACCGGCGGTACAAGACCGAGATCCGCTGAGAGATGGCGGAAGGAAGGAAGCTGAGATCGATGCTGGGAGCCGTGACGAAGCGCAGGGGGCCAGGTGAGGCCGCGCCCCCTGGGAGCAGGAGCGGGATGGCGGATTCACGCGGCGTCACCGCCACCTCGACCGAGCCGGTGACGGCGGCGGGGCCGCCGGCGAAGACGATCGAGGCGCGCGAGGTCAGCCTCTTCTACGGCGAATTCAAGGCCGTCGAGGGGGTCTCGATGACGATCGAGCCGAACAAGGTGACGGCGCTGATCGGCTCCTCGGGCTGCGGCAAGACGACCTTCCTGCGCTCGCTCAACCGGATGCACGAGCTGACCCCGGGGGCGCGGGTGCAGGGCACGATCACGCTTGACGGGGAGGACGTCTACGCGTCGGGGGTGGACCCGGTGGCGGTGCGGCGGCTGGTCGGGATGGTCTTCCAGCAGCCGAACCCGTTTCCGACGATGTCGATCTACGACAACGTCGCCGCCGGCCTCACCCTCAACGCGAGGAAGGCGAGCAAGGCGCAGAAGGACGGCGTGGTCGAGCGCAGCCTGCGCGGCGCCCACCTCTGGGACGAGGTAAAGGATCGGCTCGACAAGCCCGGCGGCGGCCTCTCCGGCGGTCAGCAGCAGCGGCTCTGCATCGCCAGGGCGATCGCGGTCGAGCCCGAGGTCTTGCTGATGGACGAGCCCTGCTCGGCGCTCGACCCGGTGGCGACGCTGGCGATCGAGGACCTGATCGGCGAGCTGAAGAGCCGCTACACGATCGTCATCGTCACTCACAACATGCAGCAGGCGGCGCGGGCCAGCGACGTCACCGCCTTCTTCAACATCGAGGGGACGGGGAGGCCCGGGCATCTGGTCGAGGTCGGTCCGACCGAGGCGATCTTCACCAAACCGGGCAAGCGGGAGACCGAGGACTACGTCAGCGGCCGCTTCGGCTAGACGGACGGGAGACGACGATGCCGGAAGTGGCGCGCACCGAATACCTGGAGGAACTTGCCAACCTGGAGGCGAGCGCGCTGGGCGGGCTCGACCTGGTCAACACGGCGCTGACGCGGACGCTGGAAGCGGTCGAGCGCCAGGACGTCGAGCTGGCGCAGCTGGTCGTCGCCGACGACGACCGCATCGACGGCCGCTACCTGGAGGTGCACCAGGCGCTGATCACGCTGCTGGCGACCCAGTCGCCGGTGGCGACCGACCTGCGGCTGATCTCCTCGCTGCTGCACGTGCTGAAGAACATCGAGCGGATGGGCGACCAGTGCGTGAACGTCTGCAAGGTGATCCCGATCTCGGGCAACGAGCCGCCCGCCGACGAGGAGATGGTGCGGTTGATCCTCAGCATGGGCGGCCACACGAAGACGCTGATCGCGCAGGCGAAGCGGGCCTTCGAGGAGCGCGACGTCGAGATGGCGCAGGACCTGGTCCGCCAGGACGACCTCGTCGACAACCTCAACCGCGACTGCTTCCGGCTGGCGCTGGAGCTCGGCGACGACGCCGACAAGCGCGAGTGGGCGATGACGATGCTGCTGGCGGCGCGGGCGATCGAGCGGACGGCAGACAACGCTGTGGATATCGGCGAGCAGGTCGCCTTCGTGGTCACGGGGCTGTTCCGCGAGTTCGAGGACGCCTCGCACCCTGAGGCGTAGAAGGGCGGGGGTACTGCTCACGCTCAACTTTTTTCAGGATCGGCGCCAGCTGGCCGAGTTTGGCGCCAGGAAAAAAGTACAAGCCGCTTAGAGCAGCACCCCCGCCCTTCTCGTGTGAAGTCCGGGGCGCCTGGGAACATGGGGGAGATACCCATGACGCTTTGTGCGGCGATAGATATCGGGTCGAACACGACCCGGCTGCTTGTTGCGGAGCCCGTCGACGGGCAGTTGAAGAAGACGATGGAGCAGCGGGCTTATACGCGGATCGGTAAGGCGGTCGATGCCGAGGGGGCGATTCGGCCGGAGAAGGTCGAGGAGGTCGGCGACGTCGTCGGCACCCAGGTGCGGCTGGCGCGGGAGCTGGGCGCGAAGGAGATCCGCGCCGTCGCCACCGCCGCGATCCGCGATGCGGCCAACGGCGATGCGGTGGCCGAGGCAATCGGCCACGCGGCCGGCATTCCGGTGGAGGTGCTCGCCGAGCAGGAGGAGGGGCGGCTCGCCTTCCTCGGCGCGACGAAGACGCTGGGGCACCCGGCGGAGGGGCTGGTCGGCGTCGTCGACATCGGCGGCGGCTCGACCGAGGTGATCCTCGGCACCGTCGCCGACGGCGTCCAGAGCGTCCGCTCGTGGCCGGTGGGGTCGGGCAATCTCGCCGACGAGCTGATCTCCTCCGACCCGCCCTCGGCGGCGGAGATCCGCCGCGCCCGCGACCGCATCGACGACATCTTCGAGGACGTCGAGATCGAGCAGCCCGCCCAGGCCGTCGCCGTCGGCGGCTCCGCCACCTCGCTGCGCCGCCTCGTCGGCGCCGTGCTCGAGTACGAGACCCTGGAGCGCGGCATCCGCGTCCTCTGCGGCGACCCCGCCGCCGAGGTCGGCCGCCGCTTCGAGCTCGACCCCACCCGCGTCCGCATCCTTCCAACCGGTGTCCTCCTGCTGGAGAAGGTCTCCGACCTGCTCGGCCAGCCCCTCCAGATCGGCAAGGGCGGCCTCCGCGAGGGAATCATCCTCGACCTCCTCAACGGCAGCGCCAACGGCAGCTCGGCGGAACGGGTCGCGGCTTAGAAGAAGTCTTCGATCAGGGCTTGGTGCCGGCGCTCAGCGGCGCGGGCGCGTTCTACCTGTCGCCTTTGCGTTTCTTCACGCATTTGAAGCAGCTCTTCGGCTTCGGCCGGTCGACGCCGCACGACTTCGAGGGCACGATCGAAGGCGAGAACATCTGACCCCTTGGCCAGCCGCCGCGCCATGTCTCTTTGTTCTTGCTCTGTCATCGCTCCGAAATTACCTCCGGTTGTGTCCTGTCACTGCTGGCGAGTTCCTCGAGCCGCTCGATCTCGGTGCGCGCCTCCGCCAGCTTCAAAGCAAGGCGATCGGTGGTGGCTTCCAATCTTTCGATCGCGGCTCCGTCCTGTGCTGCCGATCGATCGGCCTGCTCCGCGAACCTTGCGCCGCGGGTGGAGATCTCGATTGGGAGCCGCCCGCGGGCCAGCCCGGTGCACGCGGGAGTCATCAAGAGAAGGTTGCCGTAGAAAACCATCAGCCCTACCTCCAGCCGGTACAGGTCAGGCTGCTCGAATGCAGGCGCCGGTAGATCGGGATCACCGGTTGCGTCTACCGGGATCGGAACCAGGACGAAAGCCAAAAGCGAGAGGCCGAGAGCCGTGGCGAGGAGGATTCGGATGATGAGCCGTTCGACCACGTTCGAACAAGGTCGGCGCGCCCCGGATTCTTCCCCATGGCGGCAATCGAAGACCCGCGTTCTCCGGCTTTCCCATCGCCCGCGTGCCGACTAGCAAATATTGCCCTGCCGGCTCGCAGGCCCTCGCGCGCTCCGCCTGAGTCCGGGGAACGGCCAAAGTGCCCCAGTACGATGGAGCGATCGACGACCCCGCCCTGTACTTCAACCGCGAGCTCTCCTGGCTCGACTTCAACCAACGGGTTCTCGAACTCGCGGAGGACCCGGAGGTGCCGCTGTTGGAGCGGACCCGCTTCTGCGGCATCTACGCCTCCAACCTCGACGAGTTCTTCATGGTCCGCGTCGCCGGCCTCTTCGACCAGCTCGATGCCGGGATCGAGGCCCGTGGCCCCGACGGGCTGACGCCGCGCGAGCAGATCGACGCGATCCAGCAGCGGGTGCTCGAGCTCGACGACCGCCTCTGCCACTGCTTCGGCGCCGAGCTGCGGCCGGCGCTGGAGGAGCACGGGATCCGGATCGTCACCCTCGACAACGCCACCGACGCCGAGCGGCGGGAGATCGACGCCCGCTTCGAGCAGCAGGTCTTCCCGGCGCTGACGCCGCTGGTGATCGGGCTCGGCCGCCCCTTTCCCTACATCTCCAACCTCTCGCTCAGCCTCGGCGTGCTGCTGCGCGACTCCGAGAGCGGCAACGAGATCATCGCCCGGGTCAAGGTGCCGAAGGAGCTGCTCGGCCGCTTCCTGCCGCTCGGCGACGGCGGCCTCACCTTCGTCCCGCTGGAGGAGGTGATCGCCGCCAACCTGGAGGCGCTCTTCCCGGGGATCGACGTGATCGACCACGGCTACTTCCGGGTCACCCGCGACGCCGATTTCAACGTCTCCGACGAGGCCGACGACCTCCTGCAGGCGGTCCAGGACGAGCTCCGACGCCGCCGCTTCGGCGAGGTGGTGCGGCTCGAGCTCGCCTCCGAGATGAACCCGAAACTGCGCGCCCAGCTGGTCGCGGCGCTGCGGCTCGAAGAGCGCGAGGTCTACGACATCGACGGCCTTCTCGACCTCGCCGACCTCGATGCGATCGCCGACCTCCCCGGCCACGCCGAGCTCCGCTACGCGCCCTGGACGCCGGTCACCCAGCCGCGCCTGCAGGGCGAGGACGACGAGCCGGTCGACATGTTCGCCGAGATCAGCCAGCGCGACCTGCTCGTCCACCACCCCTACGAGTCCTTCGGGACCTCGGTCGAGCGCTTCGTAGCCCAGGCGGTCGCCGACCCCGACGTGCTGGCGATCAAGCAGACGGTGTACCGGACGAGCGACGACTCGCCGCTGGTGCCGTCGCTGATCCGCGCCTCCGAACGCGGCAAGCAGGCCGTCTGCATGGTCGAGCTGAAAGCGCGCTTCGACGAGGAGGCCAACATCCACTGGGCGAAGTCGCTGGAGGAGGCGGGCGTCCACGTCGTCTACGGCATCCCGGGGCTGAAGACGCACGTCAAGGCGATCCTCGTCGCCCGCCGCGAGGGCGAGCAGGTGCGCGAGTACGTCCACGTCGGCACCGGCAACTACAACCCGAAGACCGCCCGCCACTACACCGACCTCGGGATCTTCACCGCCGATCCCGATCTCGGCGCCGACGTCGCCGAGATGTTCAACTTCCTCACCGGCTACGGGCGGCCGGCGAAGTACCGCAAGGTGCTGGTCTCGCCGACGACGATGCGCAACCAGATCGTCGAGGAGATCGAGCGCACGGTCGAGGCGCACGAGGCCGGCGAGGAGGCGCGGATCGCGCTGAAGATGAACTCGCTGGTCGACGCCCGCTGCATCCAGGCGCTGTACGAGGCCTCGCGGGCGGGCGTGCGGATCGACCTCAACGTGCGCGGGATCTGCTGCCTGCGGCCGGGGGTGGAGGGGGTCTCCGAGACGATCCGCGTGACCTCGATCGTCGGCCGCTTCCTCGAGCACTCCCGGATCTACGCCTTCCGCCGTGGCGAGGAGACGCGGGTGCTGATGGGCTCCGCCGACCTGATGCCGCGCAACCTCGACAGCCGGGTCGAGCTGGTGGCGCCGGTCGAGGACGCGGCGATCAAGGCCGAGCTGCTTGACGTGCTCGAGCGCTGCCTCGCCGACAACGCCGGCTCCTGGGAGCTCGATGCCGACGGGGAGTGGGTCCGCCGCCGGCCCGACGGCGAACTGCGCAACGCGCAGGAGGAGCTGATGGCGCGTCATTCCGCACGTGCCGCAGAGCACCTGGCCGCCTCCGCAGCCTGAGCGGCGCTGCCGCCCGTTACATCTCTAGGATGCGTCCGCAGTGGCGCGCTTCTCGCTCCTCCCCCGCGACCGGACCTTCTTCGACCTCTTCATCGAGGCGGGCCAGAACGCCGTTCGCGCCGCCAAGCTGCTCGACGAGATGATGCACACCTGGCCCGAGGGAGAGGGGCTCTCGCGGGAGATCCTGCTGGCCGAGCAGGAGGGCGACCGGATCACCCACGACATCGTCAGGCGGCTCAACACGACCTTCGTGACCCCGATCGACCGCGAGGACATCTACGCGCTGGCGACCCAGATGGACGACATCGTCGATTTCACCGAGGAGGCCGCCGACTTCCTCGGCCTCTACAAGATCGAGGCGCCGATGGAGCAGGCGCAGGCGCTGACCAAGGTGCTCGTCGCCTCCTGTGAGCAGCTGGCGATGGGCCTGGAGAACCTCCCCTCGTTCAAAGACCTCGACAAGTACTGGATCGAGATCCACCGGCTCGAGAACGACGGCGACCGGATCTCCCGCGACGCCGTCGCCTCGCTCTTCTCCAACGGGATCGACCCGATGGTCGTGATCCGCTGGAAGGACATGTTCGCGGTGCTCGAGAACGCGATCGACGCGACCGAGACCGCGGCGCAGATCATCGAGGGAATAGTCATCAAGAACTCATGACGGCCCGTGTCCGCTGACGTCATCCTCGTCATCGTTGTGGGCACCGCGCTGGCCTTCGACTTCACCAACGGCTTCCACGACACCGCCAACGTCGTCGCCACCTCGATCTCGACCGGGGCGGCGCGGCCGTCGGTGGCGATCGGCTTCGCCTCGCTGCTCAACTTCATCGGCGCCTTCATCTCGATCAGCGTCGCCGCGACGGTCGCCAAGGACGTGGTCGATGCCGAAGTGATCACTCCGACGATCGTCTTCGCCGGCCTGATCGGGGCGATCGCCTGGAACCTGATCACCTGGTACTTCGGGTTGCCGTCAAGTTCCTCGCACGCGCTGATCGGCGGTGTCGTCGGCTCCGCCGTCGCCGCCGCCGGGCTCGACGTGATCCTCGCCGAAGGGCTCGTCGGCAAGGTCCTGGTCCCGGCCGTGGTGGCGCCGATCGTCGCCTTCCTCGTCGCCGGTCTTGCGATCGGCCTCTCCTACCGGGCGGTCGGGCGGCAGCGGCCGGGGATCGTCACCCGCGGCTACCGCTACGGGCAGGTCATCTCCGGCGGGCTGTTGGCGCTCGCCCACGGCACCAATGACGCCCAGAAGACGATGGGAGTGATCACGCTGGCCCTGATCGCGGCCGGGAAGCTCGGTGCGGAAGCCGATCCGCCGACCTGGGTGATCGTCGCCTCGGCCACCGCGATCGCCCTCGGCACCTACAGCGGCGGCTGGCGGATCATCAAGACCACCGGCACCCGGATCATCAAGATGGACGCGGCCCAGGGCTTCTCGGCGCAGGGGGCGGGGGCGGCGGTGATCCTCGCCTCGACCCACTTCGGCTTCCCGCTCTCGACCACGCACGTGATCAACGGCGGCGTGATGGGCTCGGGCGCGGCAAAACGGCTCTCGGCCGTGCGCTGGGGCGTCGCCGGCAACATCGTCGTCGCCTGGATCCTCACCCTGCCGGCCGCGGCCTTGATCGGGGCCGCCACCTATGGCTTCACGCGGATCTTCGGCACCGGCGCGCTGGGGCCGGTCCTGGTCACGCTGATGGCGCTGTCGCTGATCACCGCCGCGTTTGCCCGCAGGGCGCGGCAGGGCGCTCCCGTCGAGGCGGTCGGCGCGTGATCGTCGCAACGCTCGTCGCCTGGAAGGAGCTCTGGCAGACGGTTGTCGCCTCGATCGTCGCCGGCGTCGGCATCACCTTCGCCTTCTCGCTCGGCATCTGGGGGTCGGGTCAGTTCGTCGAGCTGAACCGCAGCGAGCGGCCGGTCGCGGCGACGGCGGCAGGCGTGGTCGCCGCGCTCGCCTTCCTCTGCGTCATCGCGGCCGTAGTCGTCGGCATCGTCGTGATGACGCACAAGTAGAACCGCCGCCTTGCCCTCCCTACACTTCGTGGTGTGCGGACCGTTCGCAACGTAGCGATCGTGATGATCCTCGGGCTGGTCGTCGCCTTCCTGCCCGGCGGCGGCAACATGGCCTCCGCGATGGTCGCCGCGCTGACCATGGCTCTGTTGGCCGGCATCGCCTGGATGGTCTACGTGTTGAGCCGCGAAAACCAGCTGACGCTGGCGACCCTGAGCGACGGGCGGCGCGCGATCCTCTACGCGGCGATCGGCATGCTCACCCTCCTCGTGGCAGGCAGCGACAAGCTCTTTGCCACCGGTGGCGGCACGCTGCTCTGGATCGTCCTGCTGGGAATCTCGGTCGCCGCGATCTGGAAAGTCTGGATGGACGGACACAGCTATTGAGCCGGGG
>DASSTG010000043.1:0-51578 GCA_035708105.1 Solirubrobacterales bacterium
GGCTGCTCGTGGATCTCCTTGAGCATGAACGTCTCGTATCCGCCCTTCTCGGCCGCCTCCGCGTCCCAGCTCACCTCTTCGGCGGAGCGGCTCACCGCCGCGCCGTCGGAGTCGGTGATCGAGACCCCGTCGGAGTCGATCGTCACCACCTCGCCGTTCTCGATCGGCACGGCGGTGCGGGTCTCGGCGAGGAAGGCGGGGATCGCCGAGGCGAGGAAGGCCTCGCCATCGCCGAGCCCGGCGACCAGCGGACACTCCTTGCGCGCGCCGACCAGGCGGCCCGGCTCCTCGGCGTGCATGGCGACGAAGGCATAGTGGCCGCGCAGCTCGCCGAAGGAGGCGCGGACGGCGGCGGCGAGGTCGCCCTCGTAGTGGCTCGCGATCAGGTGCGCGACGACCTCCGCGTCGGTGTCGGAGGTGAAGCGGTGCCCCTCCTCCTCGAGCCGCCGCCGCAGCTTCGCGTGGTTCTCCACGATCCCGTTGAGGACGATGTGGACCCGGTCCTCGGTGTCGTAGTGGGGGTGGGCGTTCTCCTCGGTGACGCGGCCGTGGGTGGCCCAGCGGGTGTGGGCGATGCCGGTCTCGGCCGGCGGCAGCGGTCCAGCGCCGTTCTCGGCCCGAGCGTCGACCGCCGCCCGGAGGTTGGCGAGGTTGCCGACCGCGTGGACGCTCTCGACACTGCCGTCGCTGAGCACGGAGAGGCCGGCCGAGTCGTAGCCCCGGTATTCGAGCTTTTCCAGACCTGAGAGCAGCAGCTCCTCGCAGGGCCTCGCGCCCACATATCCGACGATGCCGCACATGAAGGCGAGTAAGGGTAGCTGGGAGGAGTCGCCGAGCCCCTCAGGCGAGCTCGCGCCGCACCAGGTCGGCCAGGCGCTCACCGATCGAGCTCGCCTCCTCGTCGGTGGGCGCCTCGACCATCACCCGGACCAGCGGCTCGGTGCCCGACGGGCGCAGGAGGACGCGGCCCCGTCCCTCGAGGGCGGCGCTCTCGCGCTCGACCGCCTCCCAGATGGCGGCGGCGCCCTCGATCGCCTCGCGGTCGGCGACCTCGACGTTGACCAGCACCTGCGGCAGCTTGCTCATCGGCACCGCGCTCTCGAGCCCCTCGGCGGCGAGCTCGCGCATCGTCATCAGCGCCGCGGCGATGCCGTCGCCGGTGGAGACGAACTCGCTGCAGATGATGTGGCCGGACTGCTCGCCGCCGAGCTTCCAGCCGCGGCGCAGCATCTCGTCGATCACGTAGCGGTCGCCGACCTGGGTGACGGCAACCTTGATCCCGGACTCGTCCATCGCCTGGTGGAAGCCGTAGTTGCTCATCACGGTGACGACCACGCCGCCCCCGTTCAGCTCGCCGCGCGCCTTCATCCCCCGGGCCGTCAGCGCGATCAGCTCGTCGCCGTCGTGGACGCGGCCGGAGCCGTCGACGGCGAGGACGCGGTCGCCGTCACCGTCGAAGGCGAAGCCGATCTCCGCCTCGGAGGCGGCGACCCGCTCGGCCAGGTGCTCGACGTGGGTGGACCCGCAGCCGGCGTTGATGTTGCGGCCGTCGGGCTCGGCCGCGATCGTCTCCACCTCGGCGCCGAGGCGCTCGAAGATTGCGGGCGCGGCGCGGTAGGTGGCGCCGTGGGCGCAGTCGAGGACGACCCGCCGCCCGGAGAGGTCGAGGGGGAAGGCGGCCTGCAACTCGCGCAGGTAGTCGTCGAGGCCGCCGTTCAGCTCGCGGACGTGGCCGGGGCGCTCGGCGGGGGCCGCCTGCTCGACCTTCGCCTCGATTTCGGCCTCGACCCCGTCGGGGAGCTTGGTGCCGCGGGCGCTGAAGAACTTGATCCCGTTGTCGCCGTAGGGGTTGTGCGAGGCGGAGACGACCGCGGCGAGGTCGAGGCCGAGCCGCTTGACGAGGATCGCGGCGGCCGGGGTCGGGAGGACGCCGGCGAGCAGCGCGTCGCCGCCGGCGGCAGCGATCCCGGCGGCCAGCGCCGCCTCCAGCATCGGGCCGGACTCGCGGGTGTCGCGGACGATCAGGACCTGTGGCCGCTCGGCCTCGAGCGTCGCCGTGGTGGCCCGCCCCAGCGCCGTCGCCAGCTCGGCGGTGAGGAAGGTGCCGACCTCTCCCCGGACTCCGTCGGTTCCGAAGAGCTTGCGCGCGGTCTCCACCCCGCCCTCGTCAGCGCTTGCTGAACTGCGGCCGCTTGCGGGCCTTCTTGAGACCGGCCTTGCGCCGCTCCTTGACCCGGGCGTCGCGGGTGAGGAAGCCGCGCCGCTTGAGGTCCGGGCGCAGCTCGGAGTCGATCTCGGTCAGGGCGCGGGCGACGCCGTGGCGGATCGCCCCGGCCTGGCCGCTGATGCCGCCGCCGTGGACGCGGACGCGGACGTCGACGTTGCCCTCGTAGCCCGAGACCGCCAACGGCTGCTTGACCATCGTCTGGTGCAGGGGCCGGGGGAAGAACTCCTCGAGGCTGCGCTTGTTGATCTCGATCTTGCCGTCGCCCGGGACGAGGATGACGCGGGCGATCGAGCTCTTGCGTTTGCCGGTGGCGAGGAAGCGGGCGCCTTTGTCCATCTTCGCCGGGGCGCGGCTGGCCGCGGCGGCGTCGGTCTCCTCGGCGGCCGCGAGCTCGGCTTCGCGGCGGGCTTTCTCTTCTTCCTCGGCTTCGAGGCGGGCGCGCTCCTCGGCGCTCAGCTCCGGCTGCTCCGGCTCGACCAGGATCGGCTCCAGATCGGCGCCGGGAATGACGTCCTTCTTCTTCTCCTTCGCCTCCGGCTGCCCGGCGACCTGCTCCTCGGCCTGAGGCTCCTCGACCTCCTGATCGGGCTCAGGCGAGGTCACCTCCTCCGCCACAGGCTCCTCAGCAACGACCTCGGACGGCTGCTCCTCAGACGCCTCTGGCGCGGGTGGCGACGATTCCGAGGACTCTCCCGGTAGGGAGAGCCCGGAATCGGAGACAGGACCCGCGCCCTCAGCGCCCTCGTCCTGAGTCTCTTCGTCTTTACGCGTCTCGTCGTCCATCAATCAGTCTCCATAACTTTCGGCTGCTGCGCCGCATGCGGGTGGTCGGGCCCGGCGTACACCTTCAGCTTGGTCAGCTGCTGGCGGGCGAGCCGGTTGCGCGGCAGCATCCCTTTCACCGCCTTGCGGATCACTTCCTCGGGCTTGCGCTCGAGCATCTCGCCGAGCGTGCGGGACTTGATCCCGCCGGGGTAGCCGCTGTGGCGGTAGTAGGTCTTCTGCGCCAGCTTGTCGCCGGTGACGCGGATCTTCTCCGCGTTGACGACGACGACGAAGTCGCCGGTGTCGACGTGGGGCGTGTACTCGGGCTTGCGCTTGCCGCGCAGGGTGTCGGCGATCTGGGTCGCCAGGCGACCCAGGGTCTTGCCCTCGGCATCGACGACGTACCAGTTGCGCTGGCGGTTGGCGGGAGTGGCTACAAAGGTCTTCATCGCGCAAAAACCGCGCGGATTCACCGACGCGGCCAGCGGATGATAGCCGCATCGCGGTGTATGCTGCCGCCCGAGCAAAGCCGAATCCCGAACGGGCCACCGGTCGGGAGCGGAGGAACCGCAGGGGCCTTGCAGGTCCCAGGGGCGAATCGGACGAAAACCGTCCATAGCGCGACTCTTTCAGCGCGAGCCCGTCAGCTAACTCCGCAGGCGACGGAAAGAGAGGGCTAGCGGTTGAGCGGCACCGGGTTCCTCCGGCCGGGGACGGTCGGCAAGATAGGCGTGATGGCGGTCATCGCCGTGCTGGCGTTCTTCGCCGGCAGGGCCGCGGCGGCGACCACCGGCGGCGCCGGCACCCCGGGCGCGGCCCCCTCCGCCAAGGGCAGCCCCGCCGGCGCCCCGTCCAGCGCGCCGAGCGCCGGAGCGCTCACCCTCGTCTCCGCCGAAACCAGCCCGCGCAAATCCTTCTACTTCGGCTACCGCTATCCGAAGCTGACCTTCACGATCGGCAGCAGCCAGCCCGAAAACGACCTTCAGATCGAAGTCGTCAACTCAGCCGGCGAAGCGGTCAAGACCTTCTACCGCGAAAACGTCGCCCCCGAAGTCGCAACCAAAGTCCGCTGGGACGGCACCACCGACGAAGGCCGTCCGGCCCGCAACGGCCGCTACAGCTTCCGCATCAGTCCGCAGGGGGCGGCCCCGGCCCCGGCGGCGCGCAAGGCGACGGCCTCGACCACCCTCAGCCTCGGCTTCGCGTTCTACGGCTACGCCTTCCCGGTCCTCGGGCCGCATGAATTCGAGATGGGGGCCGGGCGCTTCGGCGCTCCCCGCGCCGGCCACACCCACCAGGGCCAGGACGTGATGGCCGCCTGCGGCACGCCGCTGGTCGCCGCCCGCGGGGGCATCGTCCAGTACGCGGGCTACCAGAGCGCCGCCGGCAACTACCTCGTCATCGACGGCCGCGGCACCCCCGACGACTTCATGTACGCGCACCTCGCCGAACCCTCCCCGCTCCACACCGGCGAAACGGTCCGCACCGGCCAGCCGATCGGGATCGTCGGCGAAACCGGCGACGCCGTCGGCTGCCACCTCCACTTCGAGATGTGGAGCCCGCCCGGCTGGTACCAGGGCGGCTCGCCCTTCGACCCGCTCCCCTATCTCGAAAGATGGGACGCCTACTCCTGAGGTAGATAAGAACGGGTCTCATTTTCATGTAGTCTCCCGGCCGTGACCTGGGCCGAGCGGGCGAAGAGGCGACTGAACGAGGCGGGCTTCCGCGCCGGGGCGGCGCGGCAGAAGGTGATCGAGCTGCTGGGCGGCGAGAGCTGTGCGGTGACGGCGCTGGACATCGACCGGCGGCTGCCGAGCGTCGGGCGGGCCAGCGTCTACCGGACGCTGGAGCAGCTGGAGCAGCTGGAGCTCGTCCACCGGGTCGACGTCGGCGGCGAAGTGGTCGCCTTCGAGCGGATCGATCCGGGCGGGCATCACCACCACATGGTCTGCATCCGCTGCGGCCGCCTCGTCCCCTTCTCCGACGCAGAGCTCGAGCGGGCGATCGAGGCGATCGGCGAGCGGGCCGAGTTCGAGATCACCGCCCACGACGTCCTCCTCCGCGGGGTCTGCCCGCGCTGCAGCGAGCGGGAGAACTGAGCGTGCCGGTGGCGATCCCCCTGGCGGGGCTGACGGTGGTGGCCACCCTGATCGGCGGCAGGGTCGGCCTCCGCTTCAGCGACCGCCTGCCGACGATGCTGGCCCTGACCGGCGGCGTCGTCGTCGCCGTCGCCCTGCTCGACGTCCTTCCGGAGGGCCTGAAGGGCATCGACGACCCGAACCTCGGCACGGCTCTCGTCGCCGCCGGCTTCCTCGGCTTCTTCCTGGCCGAGCGGATGCTTGTCCTGCACGACCGCGACGAGGCGGTGGCGACCCTCGCCGGCGAACGCGTCGGCATCCTGGGCGCGGCGGGGCTTTCCCTGCACAGCTTCATGGACGGCCTCGGCATCGGCTTTGCCTTCGGCGTCGACTCCACCACCGGGCTGCTCGTCTTCCTCGCCGTGATCAGCCACGACTTCGCCGACGGCCTCAACACGGTCAGCTATGTGCTGCGCCGCTCCGGCAACCGCCGCGCCGCCGGCAGGTGGCTGACGATCGACGCCCTGGCGCCGCTGCTGGGGGCAGTCGTCGGCACCCAGGTCTCGATCTCAGACCACTCCCTGGGCTACGTCCTCTGCGCCTACTGCGGGATCTTCCTCTACATCGGCGCCGCCGACCTGCTGCCCGAGGCGCACGCCAACAGCTCCTGGGGGCGGGTCGGGCTGACCGCGGCCGGGTTCGCCCTGATCTTCGCCGTCACCCGGCTGGCCGGCGTGTGATTCGGAACCAGCGGCTTGCGCTCAACTTCCTTCGAATCTTTTTACAAGATCGAGTGTTCTGGATTAATAGAAGGCGATCGTCTATACGTATCGAATCAGCGGCGAACAAAGCCGTATTCGCCCTTCGAAGGAGTGCACGATGAGACACCGTCCGCAGTCACGCCCCGATCCCGACCCGGAGCCGGACCCGCGAACCCTCAGCGGCGATCACCGATGGCGTCAGCTGCCGCGGACGGCCCGCACCAACGTGGCCCACGACGCCCGCCAGAACCTCTTGGACAGGACGGTGGCGGCGCTCCGCGAGATCATGGTCGACGCCCGGAGACAGGCCGGTCGCGGCCCGGAAACGCAATCGAAGGCGAGCGAAGGATGAGTGCCTGTCCGGAGGCGATCGACCCGCGCCTCGTCCGCTCGGTCTCCCATCCCCTGCGGATCAAGATCCTCGAGGCCCTCACCGATCACGTCGCCAGTCCGCACGAGCTGGCGGAGAGGTTCGACGCCGCCCTCGGGGGGGTCGCCTACCACACCCGCGAGCTCGATCGGCTCGGGGCGCTGGAACTGGTTGACACCGCGCAGCGCCGAGGGGCGACCGAGCATTTCTACAAGGCGACGCCACACGCGTTCGTCGGCGACAGGGGCTGGCGCAAGGTGCCGGCCTCGGTTCGCGGCGGCGTCTCCGCCGCGACGCTGCAGACCTTCCTCGACAAGGCGATCGCCGCCCTCGACGCCGGCACGCTCGACGACAGGGACGACACCGTCTTCCGCTGGATGCCGCTCTTCCTCGACGAGCAGGGATGGAAGGAGGTCGTGGCGATCCTCGAAGAGGCGACCACCCTGGCCCTGGCCGCCCACCTGCGCAGCCAGGACCGGCTCAGCGGGAGCGACGGCCGCGGTCCGGTCTCGACCGTGATCGGGATGGCCGCCTTTGAGACGGCCGGATCGCTGGAGGCCTGAGGCCGGGAGTGCCTACTCCCACTCGATCGTCGCCGGCGGCTTCGAGGAGATGTCGAGGGCGACGCGGTTGACGTCGCCGATCTCGTTGATGATCCGGTTCGAGACCCGCTCCAGCAGCTCGTAGGGAAGGCGTGCCCAGTCCGCGGTCATCGCGTCGTCGGAGGTGACGGCGCGGATCACGATCGGGTAGGCATAGGTGCGGCCGTCCCCCTGGACCCCGACCGAACGCACCACCGGCAGCACGCAGAACGACTGCCAGAGGGAGCGGTAGAGCTCGGCGGCGCGGATCTCCTCCTGCAGGATCGCGTCGGCGGCGCGGAGGACGTCGAGCCGCTCTTTCGTCACCTCGCCGCCGACGATGCGGATGCCGAGACCCGGCCCCGGGAAGGGCTGGCGCCAGACCATCCGCTCCGGCAGGCCGAGCTCGGCCCCGACCGCCCGCACCTCGTCCTTGAACAGCATCCGCAGCGGCTCGACCAGCTCGAATTCGAGGTCGTCGGGGAGGCCGCCGACGTTGTGGTGGGACTTGATCGTCGCCGCGTGGTCGGAGCCGCCGGACTCGATCACGTCCGAGTAGAGCGTGCCCTGGACCAGGAAGCTGACGTCCTCGAGCTTTTCCGCCTCCTCCTCGAAGACGCGGATGAACTCGGCGCCGATGATCTTGCGCTTGCGCTCCGGGTCCTCGACGCCCGCCAGCTTCTCGAGGAAGCGCTCTTCGGCGTCGACGTGGACGAACGGGATCCCGAACTGGCTGAAGGCCTCGACCACCTGCTCGGCCTCGTTCAGCCGCATCAGGCCGTGGTCGACGAAGACGCAGGTGAGCTTGTCGCCGACGGCCCTGTGGACGAGCAGGGCGGCGACCGAGGAATCGACGCCTCCCGAGAGGCCGCAGATCACCCGTCCCTCGCCGACCTGGGCCTTGACCTTCTCCACCTGCTCGGCGATCACCGATTGCGGCGACCACTCCTCGGCGCAGCCGGCGACGTCGCGCAGGAAGCGGGTGAGGATCTCGGTCCCGAAGGGCGTGTGGACAACCTCGGGGTGGAACTGGATGCCGTAGAGGCCGCGGTCGGGCAGCTCCAGCGCCGCGACCGGCGAGCTCGGGCTCGAGGCCAGGGCGGTGAAGCCCTCCGGCGCCTCGAAAACGGCGTCCCGGTGGCTCATCCAGCAGGTCTGCTCCTCCGGCAGGCCGCCGAGCAGGCGGCCGCCGCCGTCCCGCAGGACCAGGTCGGTGCGCCCGAACTCGCCCGTCTCCGCCGACTCGACCCGGCCGCCGAGGGCGAGGACCATCGCCTGCATCCCGTAACAGATCCCCAGCATCGGGATTTCGAGATCGAGCAGCTGAGTAGGGAACTCCGGCGCCCCCGGCTCATAAACAGAAGCCGGCCCCCCCGACAGGACGATGCCCTTCGGCTTCCGCTCCCGAATCTTCTCGACAGCCGTGGTGGCCGGCAGCAGCTCAGCAAAGACCCCGCATTCCCGGATCCGACGGGCAATTAGCTGCGAATACTGCCCGCCGAAGTCAAGGACCAGCACCTCCTCGAGGGCGCTCCGGCCGGCGGGTCCTGTCTCCGATATTGGGCTCTCCCTACCGGGAGAGTCCTCAATATCGTCGCCACCCGCCGGAGGAGCTGCTTTCAGGCTCTCAGTCATCCGATACGGCGACTCCAGTCGACACAGCCGCCCGCCCGTTGGACCCCATGCCGACCGACTGCTCATTTTGGAGCTTCTTGCCCTCGCTCATGAGAGCCGGCGCAACCATGACCTCTGCTCTTTGGAAAGAGCGGATGTCCTCGTAGCCGCAGGTGGCCATCGAGGTTTTCAGCGCCCCCATCAGGTTGAAGGTGCCGTCGTTCTCCTTGGCCGGACCGAGCAGAATCTCCTCCAGCGTCCCGTCCTGCTTGGTCGAGACGCGGGTGCCGCGCGGCAGCGAGGGATGGAAGGTCGCCATCCCCCAGTGGAAGCCGCGCCCGGGTGCCTCCTTGGCGCGGGCCAGCGGCGAGCCGATCATCACCGAGTCGGCGCCGCAGGCGATCGCCTTGGAGACGTCGCCGCCGGTGCGCATGCCGCCGTCGGCGATCACGTTGACGTACTCACCGGTCTCGAGCATGTGCTGGGCACGGGCGGCCGCGACGTCGGCGATCGCCGTCGCCTGCGGGACGCCGATCCCGAGCACCCCGCGGGTGGTGCAGGCGGCGCCGGGCCCGACGCCGACGAGCACGCCGACCGCCCCGGTCCGCATCAGGTGCAGCCCGGTCGAGTAGGAGGCGCAGCCGCCGACCACGGTCGGCACCGGCACCTCGGCGATGAACTCCTTCAGGTTCAGCGGCTCGACCGTGGTCGAGACGTGTTCGGCGGAAATCACCGTGCCCTGGATGACGAGGATGTCGAGGCCGGCCTCGACCGCCACCTCGTAGTAGTCGCGCACTTTCTGCGGCGTCAGCGAGCCGCAGACGACGGCGCCGCGGGCCTTGATCTCCTCGATCCGACTGGCGATCAGCTCGGCCTTGACCGGCTCGGTGTAGATCTGCTGCATCAGCCGGGTCGCTTCGTGCTTGGGCGCGGCGGCGATCGCCTCCAGCTTCTCCTCGGCGTTCTCGAAGCGCGACCAGATCCCCTCCAGGTTGAGCACCCCGAGGCCCCCGATCTCGTTGGTGAGCACCGCGGTCTCCGGGCTCACCACCCCGTCCATCGCCGAGGCCACCAAGGGCAGCTCGAAGCGGTAGGGACCGAGGGTCCAGCTGATGTCGATGTCGTCGGGATCGCGGGTCCGGCGGGAAGGAACGATCGCGATGTCGTCGAATCCGTAAGCGCGGCGCCCCTTCTTGCCGCGGCCGATTTCGATTTCCAAGTTAGTCCTCCAAGGGCTGCTGGCGTTGAATCAGTCAGCCTACACTTCGGCGGGGACCTCCAAGTCGTGCACGGAGACCTCCCCCAGCAGCCTCTCGACCTGGTTGCGGTCGACGGTGCCGGCGCCGAAGTGCTGGGTCGACTCCGCCCCGCAGGCGACGCCGTAGGCGAGGCAGTCCTCGGGCGAGCGCCCCTCGTAGCGGGCGGCGACGTAGCCGGCGAGGAAGGCGTCGCCCGAGCCCACCGTCGAGACCGGCTCCAGCGGCTCGGTGTGTACTTCGAGCAGCCGCCGGCTGGCACCCTCGCCGACGGTGGCGACGCAGCCGTCGGGACGGGTGATCGCCGCCTCGCTCGCCCCCTGCCTGACGATCTCCAGCAGGCCCTGGGCGAGGTCGCCGCGGTCGGCGAACTCCTGGCCGACCAGCTCCTCGGCCTCGCGCTCGTTCGGCGTCACCATCGAAGCCCCGGCCCGCACACCCTCCAGCATCGCCTCGCCCTCGGCGTCGAGGACGACCGGGACGCCGCGGCGGCCGAGGTCGGAGATCAGCCGCGCGTAGAGGTCGTCCCCCGCCCCCGGCGGCAGCGAGCCGGCGAGGACGCAGATCCTCGCCCCCCCGGCCAGGTAGGCGATGCGGTCGAACAGCCGCTTCACCTCCTCCGGGCTGACGGCGGGGCCGCGCTCGTTGATCTCGGTCTGTTCTCCCGAGGTGGGGTCGATCACGGCGAGGTTGACGCGGGTCTCCGAGGCGATCTCGGTGAAGTCGGTCAGTACCGATTCCTCGCGCAGCTGTTCCAGCACCCTGGTGCCGGTCGGACCGCCGGCGAACCCGGCCGCGATCACCGGCCGCCCCAGCAGGTTGAGGGCGCGGGCGACGTTGATGCCCTTGCCGCCGGCGACGGTGCGGCTCTCTACCGCGCGATGGCGGCGTCCGAGGCGGAAGTTCGGCACGGCGACGGTGCGGTCGATGGCCGCGTTCAAGGTCACGGTGAGGATCACTCTGCGATCACCCGATTTCGCTCCTCGCTTCCTTCCTGCGGGCCACCCGCCGCAGCAGCGTTGCCGAAAGGATGAGTATCACGAACGCCCCCACTGCGATAGGGATCCAGTTGTCTGCGAGGAAGGCCCTGACGCGGTCGAAAGTGCCCGCCTTCGGAACCGAGCGGCCGGCCCGCAGGGCGACGCTGCCGACCTTCTGGCCCTCGACGAAGACGGTCGCGCGGCCGATCCGCTTCCCCCGCCGCAGCGGGCCCTCGACCTCGCCCGGCGCCTGCACCTGGACTTCGAACCCCTGGCCGCGGCGCACCCCAGCCGCCAGCGAGCGGTCCGCCCGCAGCGGCAGGTGCCCGCCCGAGTAGCGGATTTCCGGCTCGGCGAGGACCTGGCCGGCGCGGATCGGCAGCTCGTGGCGGTACTGGCGGAAGCCCCATTCGAGCAGCTCCAGGTTGCCTTCGAAGCGTTCTTCGTCGGTCCAGGCGCCGATCACGACCGAGATCAGGCTGATCCCGTGCTTCTGACCGGAGCCGACCAGCACGTACCCGGCGCCGAAGGTGTGGCCGGTCTTCACCCCGGTCACCCAGGGGGCCATTTCCAGCAGCTCGTTGATCGACTCGATCCGCCGCCGCGGACGAACGCTCCCCAGCACCGCCCTGCGCGAGTCGGCGATCTTGGCGAAGGCGGGGATCGCCAGCAGCCGGCGGGTCAGCGTCATCAGGTCCAGCGCGCTCGAGTAGTTGCCCTTCTGGTCGAGCCCTACCGGGTTGGCGTAGTGGGTGTGGGAGAGGCCGAGCGCGGCCGCGTAACGGTTCATCTGCGCGACGAAGCGCCGTTCCGAGCCGGCGGCGTCGATCGCCAGGGTGTGGGCGGCGTCGTTGCCGCTGCGCAGGATCAGGCCGTAGAGCAGATCGCGGACGCTGATCCGCTGCCCCGTCCGCAGGCCCATCAGCGACTCGCCGTATTCGGGCTCGTACGGCTGGGCGCGGACGATCTTGCCGAGCGGCAGGTCCTTGATCGCCACGTAGGCGGTCATCAGCTTCGTCGTCGAGGCGATCGGCAGCGCTTTGTCCAGCGCGTGCGAGGTGAGGACGTCGCCGTTGCGGGCGTCGATCAGGCCCCAGGCGCGCGATTGCTGCAGCTGCGGCGGCGAGGCGACGGCCGCGGCAGGGAGCAGCAGCGCCGCCAGGATCGCGAGCAGGAGCACGGCGCCGTGGCGCCAGCCCCTCACTTGAGCTTCAGCGTCTGGCCGGCGATCAGGATCTGCGGGTCCACTTCGGGGTTCAGGGCGAGGATTTCGGCGACGGTGACGCCGGTCTTGTGGGCGATCGCGGTCAAGGTGTCGCCGGTCTGGACCGTGTAGGTCTTCGCCTGGGTCCGGTGGTGGGCCGTTTCCTTCTGGGCCTGGTGCTTGTGGTGCTGCTTGCCGTCTGAGCTGCCTCCGTTCGTCGCCGAGGAGACGACCACGACCAGGACCAGCACCGCCGCGATCAGGGCGACGGCGGCGAAGATGCGGGCGGCGGAGCTGGAGCGTTGTTCCATCGGGCTGGGGGCGAAGCCGGTTGAGCGGCCTGATCGTAATCGCGCAGGACGTCGTCAGGCGGTCGAGATTTCCCAAACGGCGGACCGCAGGCGCTCCGCCGCGGCGGCAGGATCGGGGTCGGAGGCGATTCCGCGTGATGCGGCGACGAGGCCGGCGGCGCGGCCGGCGGAGAATGCGGCGCCCAGCAGCTCCGGCCGCCCCCCCTGTGCCCCCACCCCCGGGATGAGGAAGATCGAGCGCGGCATCAGCTCCCGCATGTGGGCGAAGTGCTGAGGCTCGGTGGCCCCGAGCACGGCCCCCATCCCGCTGAGGCCGCTCTCGCCGAGCAGACGCCCGGAGAGCTCGTTGACGATCCCGGCCAGCCGCTCGTGCAGGGGCGCCTCGGGGGCGGGCAGGTCCTGCAGGTCGGCGGCGCCGGGGTTGCTGGTGCGGACCAGGGCGAAGATCCCCGCCCCCGCCTCCTCCGCGGCGGCGAGGAGCGGCTCGAGCGCGTCGCGCCCCAGCAGCGGGTTGGCGGTGAAGGCATCGGCACCGAGTCCCGGCACCGGGCCCCAGGGCGTCTGCGTCTCTCCCACCAGCGCCTGCGCGTAGGCGGCGGCGGTCACCGGGACGTCGCCGCGCTTGCCGTCGGCGACGACCAGCAGGCCGGCGTCGCGGGCGGCGTCGCAGGCCTTCTGCAAGGCCCTCCATCCTGGGGCGCCCAGCCGCTCGAAGCAGGCGAGCTGCGGCTTGACGGCGACGCAGGCCGAACCCGCCTGCTCGATCAGGCGGCGGCAGTGGGCGGCGACCGCGGCTGCTGCCAGCTCGGCGGCCGGAGCGTCGGGGTCACCGGCCCCGTCCCCGGCCAGCTTGGCCGGGTCGGGGTCGAGACCGAGGCAGATCTGACTGCGGCGCTCCTCGACGAGCGCCGCGAGTCGATCTGCGAAATCGGCCAGTCTGGTCCCTAGCCTTTGACCTGGCTCTTCAGGGCCGAGCCGGCGGAGAAGCGGGGAACCTTGCCGCCGGGGATGGTGATCCTTTCGCCGGTCCGGGGGTTGACGCCCTGGCGCGGGCCGCGCTCGGCGACGTGGAATTTGCCGAAACCGGTGAAGGCGACCTCCTCGCCCTTGCTCAAGGCACCGGAGATGGCCTCGAGAACGGCGTCAACAGCATCGCTGGCAGCTTTTTTGCTGCCGAGCCGCTCGTCGCTGGCAAGTTGGTCAAGAAACTCAGCCTTGGTCACGTCTTGAATCCTCCTCGGAGTTTGAAGATCGGCGCAATCTAACAGCGGTCTCGGCGTAACACTCGGCGCTCTAGAGCCAAACGTCACGAGGCGCCGTCATGAGCCGCTGATCGCCATCTCTGCGATCAGCAGCGGCGGGGTACTGACCGAACCCCCGAAGGGGACCCAGCGCGGCTCCGATCCCGCCGCCCTGACCGCGCCGAGCAGCGCCGCCAGCTCGCCAGCGATCGTGAACTCGCGCACCGGCTCGGCGAGGGCGCCGGCGCGGATCAGCCGGCCCGAGGCGCCGACCGAGAAGACGCCGGTGACCGGGTTGACGCCGGAGTGCAGGCCGGCGACGTCGTTGACGTAGATCCCCTCCCCCGCCGCGGCCAGCAGCTGCTCGAAGGAGTGCGAGCCGGGCGCGACGATCAGGTTCGAAGCCGAGGCCGCAGGGAGCGAGCGATAGCCCTGGCGCGAGGCGGAGCCGGTCGAGGCGCCGCCCTCGCGGTTGCCGGTGTAGGTGTCGTAGAGGTAGGAGCGCAGGCTGCCGTCCTCGATCAGCGGCGTGCGCCGCCGCGGCACCCCCTCGCCGTCGAACGGCGCCGAGGCGGCGCCATCGGGAGCGCGACCGTCGTCGTGGAGGACGAAGGCGGCGCCGGCGAGGTGCTCGCCGAGGCGTCCGGCGAAGGGCGAGCGCCCACGCTGGACGGCGCGGGCGCCGAGGCCGCCGCCGATCAGGCCGACGAAGCTGGCGGCGACGGTCTCGTCGAGGACGACCGGGCAGGAGCGCGAGGCCGGCTTGCCGGCGCCGATCATCTCCAGCGCCCGCTGCGCCCCCTCCGCCCCGATCGCCTCGGGGTCGAGGTCGCGCGGGCCGCGCCCGAGGCCGAAGCCGAGGCCGGTCTCCCGCGCCCCCTCACCCTCGGCCAGCGCCTGCAGGTAGGCGTGGCAGGAGGAGGTCTCGTACTCGCCGGCGACGCCGGTCGAAGAGGCGATCGCCACCTGCTCCTCTCCGTCTGCGTAGACCGCCTGCTCGACGCCGACCAGGCGCGGGTCCGACTCCAGAGCCGTGCGCTCGACAGCGATCGCCAGGTCGGCCACCCGCGAGGCCTCCCATTCGCCGACCGAGGGGTCGCTGAGGCCGGGTAGCGCCTCGATCTCGGCCGGCTGCGGCGGCGCCGCGAACTCATCCTCGTCGGCGACCGCGGCGGCTTCGGCGGCGCGGGCGGCGGTCGCCGCCACCCCGGCTGCGGAGAGGTCGGTCCCATAGGAGTAGCCGACCCGGTGGCCGAGCCAGGCGCGGATGCCGACGCCGGTCTGAACCGCCGCGGTCAGGCTCTCGACCTCGCCGCCATGGACGCGGACGGTGCGGCCGCTCTCGCGCTGGACGTAGGCCTCGGCGTCGCCGGCGCCGGCTTCGGTGGCGGCCTCGACGGCGCGGTGGGCGACCGCGCTCAGATCAGTCATCAAACGCTCCGCTGTCATCAAACGCTCCCGCTGTCATCTCTCGGTCCCCCCGACCGTCAGCGCTCGCAGCCGGACGTGGCCCTGGCCGGTCCCGACCGGCACTTTCTGGCCCCCCTTGCCGCAGATTCCGGTCTTCATGAAGAAGTCGTCGCCGACGGCGTCGATCGCCGCCAGCGCGTCGAGGCAGTTGCCGATCAGGGTGGCGCCGCGGCAGGGCCGGGTCACCGTGCCGCCCTCGATCAGGTAGCCCTCGGAGACGCCGAAGACGAAATCGCCGGTGGCGGGATCGACCTGTCCGCCGCCGAAGGAGACGGCGTAGAAGCCGCGCTCGACCTCGGCGATCATCTGCTCTGGGGTGGCGTCGCCGGGGGCGATGTAGGTGTTGGTCATCCGCGGGATCGGCAGGTGGCGGAAGCTCTCGCGGCGGCCGTTGCCGGTCGAGGCGACCCCCGCCCGCTCGGCGGTGAGGTGGTCGTAGAGGTAGGAGGTGAGGCGGCCGTCCTCGATCACCTGCGTCTGCTGCGTCGGCCGCCCCTCGTCGTCGATTGCGTCGCTTCCCCACTCGCCGGGCAGGCGGCCGTCGTCGAAGGCGTTCAGGAGCGGCTCGGCGACGCGGTCCCCGAGCCTGTCGACGTAGACGCTCGCTCCCTTCTGGATGTGGTCGGCCTCGAGGCCGTGGCCCGTCATCTCGTGGAAGAGGACGCCGCCGAAGCCGCCGCCGACGACCACCGGCATCGAGCCCGACGGGGCGGGGACGGCATCGAGCAGGGTAAGGGCCTTCGCCGCGGCCTGCTCGGCGATCCTGGCGGGATCGTCTTCGAGCAGCTCGTAGCCGCGGTGGGCGCCGAGCGTCTCGGTCCCGGTCTCGACGCTGCCGTCGCGGCGGGCGACCGCCTGGACGCCGACCCGGACCCGGGTGCGGTCGTCGCCGGTGAAGAGACCGCCGGAGTTGGCGACCGCGACCTCGCGCCGCGCCTCGGCGTAGGAGGCCATCAGCTGGGCGATCTCGGCGCCCTCCGCCCGGCCGCGCTCGTCGAGCTCGCGCAGCATCTGCGCCTTCTCGGCGGCGGCGACGCCTTCGGGACGGCGCCCGATCGGCAGCGGCGTCGTCGCCCGCGCCCGCAGGGGTTGCGGCTCGCGGCGGTCGGCCTTCAGTGCCGCCGCTGCTTCTCCCGCGGCGCGCTCGAGATCGTCCGGGTCGAGACCGTCGACGTGGGCGAAATAGGTGGTGTTGCCGTCGACGACGCGGACCCCGGCGCCCTCCTCGGCGCCGGACTGGACCGACTCGATCCGCCGCTCGTCGATCGCCAGGGTCTGGCCGCGGCGCCGTTCGGCGAAGACCTCGGCGAAGCGGCCGCCGTGGGCGAGCGCGCGGCCTAGAACGCGCGCGGCAACGTCCTCGTCGAGCAACTCGCTCACCCGCGCTCCCTTCTTCCCGCGACCTCGATCAGGCGGCCGGCGGCGACGAAGAGCTCGGCGCCGCTCTCAGAGTCCTGGGCATGGTCGGCACTGCGGCCGTTCGGGTAGTAGAGGCGGGCGAAGGGCCGGCGGGCCACCCGCCGCCGGCGCATATAGGCGGCGGCTTCGTCGGCGTAGGCGGACACGCGCTCGAGCAGCACGCGGTGCGGCTTGACGGGCATCAGTCAGCCTTTCCCGTCGACGGGCCATTCTGTCCATCCTCCTCGGCCGACGGGCCGATTTGTCCATCTATGGGCGACTTATCGGCCCCTCGGCCCACAGAGGACGACGTTTCGTCCCGTCGCGCCAGCTGGCGCAGCATCGAGCGCATGTCGAAGAGCATCAGCGAGGCGAGGGCGAAGCGGTCGGTGACCGAGACCGCGGCCAGGCCCTCGCCGCGGAGCGCGAACACCTCGCCCTGCTCGGTGGCGATGTGGACCTGCTCTACGGGGACGCCCTCGGCGGCATCGGCGGCAGCGAGGAGGGCGGCGGCGTCCTCTCCCCAGCGCTCCGGCTCCTCGCCGGTCGCGGCGAGCACCTCCCCGTCGGGGCCGAGCACGGCGGCGCCGCGCAGGTCCGGCGACATCTCGGTCAGGAACGCCAGCGCCGCCTCCGCTGACTCGCTGCTGGGGGCGGTGGGAGCGGGGGCGTCGGCCATCTCGGTGAAAATACCGACCATGTCCCTTGCCCGAGCATCCTGGATCACCGTCGTCGTCGTCTGCGCGATCGCCGCCGTCCTCTTCGCCTTCAGCGGCTACACCGGCTACGCGATCACCCTCGTCGCGGTCGGGCTGGCGGCCGGCGTCAACCTCCTCCCCCCGCCTTAGCTGTTCCTTTTCGTCGCTATGCGCCAAAAAGGAACAGGCAAAGGTCAGCCGGCGCGGTAAGGGCCCTCTTCCCGCTCGCGGAACGAGGTCTCCGGCTCGACGTGGATGAGGACGTCGGCCTGGCGGATCTCGGCCTCGATCTCGTCCCGCATTTCGTGGGCGAGCTCGTGCGCACGCTCCAGCGAGGTGCCGGAGCGGTACTGGACGTGGAAGTCGATGTGGCGCCGGCTGCCGGCGCGGCGGGCGCGGAGCTTGTGGTACCCGGCGACCTCGGGGGTGCGGGCGGCGGCGATCGCCGCCTCGATCCGGTCCATCTCCGCCTCCGGCAGCGCTTCGTCGATCAGTACCGCGGAGGACCGGCGCAAGATCGTCAGGCCTGCCCAGACGATTGCCGCGGCGACGATCAGGGCGGTGATCGAGTCGAAGGCGGCGATCCCGGTCACCTCGACCACGCCGAGGCCGAGGAGGACGCCGGCGGAGGTCATGGCGTCGGTTCGCAGGTGGGCGGCGTCGCCTTCCAGCGCCGGCGAATCGGTGCGGCGCGCCTGCCGGTAGAGGTAGCTGGAGACGAACAGGTTGGCGAGGGTCGAGACGCCCATCACGGCGATGCCGAAGCCGAGGCTTTCGACCTCCGAGCCGACGACGAGGCGGCGGGTTGCCGCATAGACGATCACGGCGGCGCCGACCAGGATCAGGATTCCCTCGATCGCCGCCGCCAGGTTCTCGACCTTCTCGTGCCCGTAGGGGTGCTCCTCGTCGGCCGGGGCATCGGCTTTGCGCACGGAGACGAAGGCGATCACCGAGGCGACGAGGTCGATCAGCGAGTGGATCGCCTCGGTGACGATCGCGATCGAGCCGGTGATCGCACCGGCGGCGAGCTTGAGCGCGATCAGGGCCGAGTTGGAGGCGATCGAGAGCGCCGCCGCCCGGCTTTTGGCGCTCATCGCGCCGCCTCTGCCTCCAGGCCGAGGTGGCGGGCGAGCATCCGCGCCGCCTTGCCGCGGTGGCTGACCGCGTGCTTCTCCTCGGGGCTCAGCTCGGCCATCGTCCGCTGGTCGTGGGGGCCGGTCTCGTCGGGGACGAAGGCCGGGTCATAGCCGAACCCGCCGCTACCGCGCCCCTCGCGCAGCAGCGTGCCCTCGCAGCTCGCTTCGAAGACGTACTCGTGCCCGTCCTCGTCGATCAGGGCGATCGCGCAGACGTAGGCGGCGCGGCGGTCACCGGCTGCGGCATCGACCTCGCGCAGCAGCTTGGCCAGGTTGGTCTCGTCGCTGGCGCCTTCGCCCGCATAGCGGGCCGAGTAGATCCCGGGGGCGCCGCCGAGGTCGGCGGCTTCGATCCCGGAGTCGTCGGCGACCGTCGCCGCGCCGGTGGCGGCGTGGGCGGCACGGGCCTTGACCAGCGCATTGGCCTCGAAGCTGTCGCCGGTCTCAGGCGGCAGCTCGACCTCGTCGGGGAGCGGCTTCAGGTCAACCCCCGGCAGCAGCTCGGCCATCTCCCGCAGCTTGTGCTCGTTGCGGGTGGCGAGGATCATGCTGCCCGCTCCTGCACCTCCCGCAGGCGCCCGATCCCGAGCTCGGCCAGGCCCAGCAGCTCGTCCAGCGAGGCGCGCGAGAGCGGCGTCCGCTCGGCGGTCGCCTGCACCTCGACCAGGCCGCCGTCGCCGGTCATCACCACGTTGGCGTCGACTTCGGCGTTGGAGTCCTCGCCGTAATCGAGGTCGCAGAGGGCGCGGCCGTTGACCATGCCGACGCTGACCGCCGCGACCGAGCCGGTCAGCGGCAGCTCAGGCAACGCTTTCTTGTCGACCAGCTTCTGGAAGGCCTGGCGCAGGGCGACGTAGCCGCCGGTGATCGCCGCGCAGCGGGTGCCGCCGTCGGCTTCGAGGACGTCGCAGTCGACGTAGACGCTGCGTTCGCCCATCGCCCGGAAGTCGACCACGACCCGCAGGGCGCGCCCGATCAGCCGCTGGATCTCGACCCCGCGACCGTCCTGCTTGCCCTTGGCGATGTCGCGCCGCTTGCGATCGCCGGTCGAAGCGGGCAGCATCGCGTACTCGGCCGTCACCCAGCCTTTCCCCTTGCCCATCATCCACCGCGGCACCTGCTCTTGGACCGAGGCGGTGCAGATCACCCGCGTCCGCCCGATCGAGATCAGCGCCGACCCGGCGGCGCTTTCGACGAACCCCGGATCGATCGTCACCGGCCGGATGTCGGCCGGCGCCCTGTCGTAACTGCGAGAAGCTGGCATCGCGCGAGTTTCGCATGCGGGCGCGATCAGGGGGCGAGCGACGAGTGGCGCTTTTGTGGCCGCGGTGTCCACAAAAGCGCCGTGATCCCTATTTGAAAGCGACCTTGTCCACCGCCTCCTTGATCTTGTCGACGATCACGTCGGCAAGCTCGGTTCCCTGCTTGCCGTTGAACCCCTTCATCGCAGCGACCATGCCGACCATCAGCAGCGAGACCAGCAGGATCAGGCCGACGTACTCGACCGTCCCCTGCCCCGTCTCCCCCGCCAGGCGCCGGATCTCCCGCACCCGCCAGGACGCCTGGGCGTGCATGTAGCCGATCAGCTTGTAAAGCATCGTTGCCTCCTTCGCAGTGGTTTGGAGGCGGGATGCTCGGCGGCGCGGGCGCACGGAACAAGACGCGGGAGTGCCGATTGCCGCGCCGCTTAGCGTCATTTCTGTGACATCCAAAAACACGCGTTACCACGAAGCGGGGATGCGGAATTCAGCTGCGATGACGACTCTGGACGCGTGGACGTGCACGGAGCGTTCCCCGGCGCCTGGCTGAAGATCGCGTTCCTGATGCTGGACCTGCTGGTCTGGCTCGACGCGGCGATCAGGGCGGCGAGCTGAAGCTTCGCGGGCGCCTCAGCCGCGCTGGATCTCCTCCAGCTCGATCGCCTTCACCACCGCCTCGGTCCGGGTCCGGGCGTCGAGCTTCTCCATCGCGTTGCGGACGTGGGTGCGCACGGTCTCGGGTGAGAGGACGAGGCGCCTGGCGATCTGCTCGCCGGTGAGGCCGTCTGCCAGCAGGGCGAGGATCTCCGCCTCGCGGCTGCTGATCCGCTTCTCCCGCCCGTCGCCGTCGGCCTCGCCGTTGCGGCGGGCGAAGCTGGGATCGAAGTAGCGTCCGCCGCGCCAGACCTCGCGCAGGGCATCGACCAGGACCGAGAGGCCCGCCGGCTTGGCGACGAGGCCCCGGGCGCCGCTGCGGTAGGCCGCCTCCAGCAGGTTCGGATCGTCGAGGCCGGTGTAGATGACGCACTTCGGGCCGGTTCCGCGGCCGGCGATCCGCCGCACCAGCTCGGTGCCGCGCTCATCGGGGAGCTCGACCCCGACCACCGCCAGGTCCGGCTCGCGCTCGCCGATCACCTCCTCGCCCCGGGCGGCGGTCGTCGCGCACCCCAGCACCTCGAACCCGCGGCGTTCGAGCAGGACCGCGAGGCCGTCGCGGAGGGCCTCGTGCTGCTCGACCAAGACCAGAGACGGGCTCCCGCTCGCCTCTCCCATGCGTCCTCCTTCGCCGCTGGCGCCTGCGAGCAGTCAGATACCCGCGACTGGACAAAGGAAACGCGAATGACTAACGGAAGGCCTGGATCCCGGTCACCGCGCCTCCCACCACCAGCGCGTGGACGTCCGCCGTCCCCTCGTAGGTGACGACCGACTCGAGGTTGTTCATGTGCCGGATCACCGGATACTCCAGCGTCACCCCATTGGCGCCGAGGACCTGGCGCGCCGCCCGCGCCACCTCCAGCGCCCCGTTGACGTTGCCGAGCTTGCCGAGGCTGACGTGCTCGGGCCGCAGCGTCCCCTCGTCCTTCATCCGCCCGAGGTGGACCGCCACCAGCGTCGCCCGGTTCACCTCCAGCACCATCTCCGCCAGCTTCTGCTGCTGGATCTGGAAGGAGGCGATCGGGCGGCCGAACTGGACCCGCTCGGTCGCGTATTCCAGCGCCGCTTCGTAGCAGGCGCGGCCCGCCCCGGCCGCGCCCCAGACGATCCCGTAACGCGCCTCGTTCAGGCACGAGAGCGGCCCTTTCAGCGAGCTCACCTCGGGCAGCACCGCGTCGGCCGGCAGCCGCACGTCGTCGAGCAGCAGCTCGGAGGTGATCGAGGCCCGCAGCGAAAGCTTCCTATGGATGTCCTGGGTGGCGAAGCCCCTGGTGCCCTTGGGGACGAGGAAGCCGCGCACCCCTTCGTCGGTCTGCGCCCAGACCACCGCCACCTCAGCCGCCGAGCCGTTGGTGATCCACATCTTCTGCCCGTGAAGGACCCAGTCGGAGCCGTCGCGGCGCGCTCGCGTCCGCATCGAACCGGGGTCCGAGCCGGCGTCGGGCTCGGTCAGGCCGAAGCAGCCGATCGCCTCCCCTGCCGCCATCCGCGGCAGCCACTCCTGCTTCTGCTGCTCCGACCCCCAGCGCCAGATCGCGTACATCGCCAGCGAGCCCTGCACCGAGACGAGGCTGCGGATGCCGCTGTCGCCGGCCTCCAGCTCCATGCAGGCGAGCCCATAGGCGGTGCCGCTGGCGCCGGCGCAGCCGTAGCCCTGCAGGTGCATGCCGAGCACGCCGAGCCTGCCCAGCTCCGGCGCCAGCTCGGAGACCGGCACCGTCGCCTGCTCGAACCACTCGCCCACGTTCGGCACGACCTTGTCGCGGACGAAGGCGCGGACGGTGTCGCGGATGTCGCGCTCCTCGTCGCTGAGGAGCGAATCGAGGGCGAGGTAGTCGCTGGGGCGGATCGGCGGCGCGGCGGTGGTGGATGACATGTGGCGTCCTTGATGTTCTCGATGGCGGGTTGCGGGGTCCTAGGATCGTGACCTAATGGCCGACTCGGCGCTGGGACGACTGCGGATCCTCGACTTCTCCCGGGTCCTCGCCGGGCCGCTGGCGACGATGACCCTCGCCGACCTCGGCGCCGAGGTGACCAAGGTCGAGCGGCCTGGGACCGGCGACGACACCCGCTCCTGGGGGCCGCCCTACGACGCCGCAGGCGAGGCGACCTACTTCCAGGCTGTCAACCGCAACAAGCGCAGCGTCGTGCTCGATCTGGGCGACCCGGACGATCTCGGTGAGGCGCGGCGACTCGCGCTCGCCGCCGACGTCGTCGTCGAGAACTTCCGGCCCGGAGTGATGGCAAAGCTCGGCCTCGACTACGAGACCCTCGCCGCCGGGAACCCGGACCTCGTCTTCTGCTCGATCACCGGCTTCGGCGGGTCGGGACCGGGCGCCGAGCTGCCGGGCTACGACCTGCTGGTGCAGGCGCTGGGCGGCCTGATGAGCATCACCGGCGAGCCCGGCGGCGAGCCGCTGAAGGTCGGGGTGGCGCTCGTGGACGTCATCGCCGGCCTCTACGCCGCGGTCGGCATTCTGGCCGCGCTCGAGCACCGCCGTGAGGGCGGCGGCGGGCAGCTGGTCGAGGTCGACCTCCTCTCCGCCCTGCTTGCCGGGCTCGTCAACCAGTCCTCCGCCTACACCGTCGCCGGGGTGGTGCCGGGACGGATGGGCAACCGCCATCCCAGCATCGCCCCCTACGAATTGCTGCGCTACCGGGACGGGGAGATCGTCCTCGCGGTCGGCAACGACCGCCAGTTCGGCGAGCTCTGCGAAGTCCTCGGCGAGGCGCACCTGGCGACGGAGGAGCGCTTCGCCACGAACCCGGCCAGGGTGCGGAACCGCGAAGAGCTGCGGCCGCTGCTGGAGGCCGCGCTCTCGTCCCGGCCCGCCGCCGAGTGGATCGGGCTCCTGCAGGCGCGGCGCGTCCCCGCCGGCCTCGTCAACGATGTCGGCGCCGCCTTCGAATTCGCGGCACGGATGGGGCTCGACCCGATCGTCGAGATACCGCGCGAGAAGGGTCCGCCGGTCCGCCTTCCCCGCAACCCGATCAGGCTCTCGAAGACCCCGGCGAGCTATCGCCTGCCACCGCCGCGGCTACCCTGACGCCGGTGCGGGTTCTCGTCGTCACCAACTTCACGCCCGACGCCGCCGCGCCGCAGCGCGGCCGCTGGGTGCGCGACCAGGTGGACGAGACGCGCAAGCGGGGGGTCGAGGTCGACCTCTTCGAGTTCGCTCGCGGCCGTGCCGAGTACCTGCCGGCGGCGCGGCGGCTGCGCGCGCTGCTGCGACGGCAGCGCTTCGACCTCGTCCACGCCCACTACGGGCTGGCGGGTTGGGTGGCGAAGCTGGCCGGGGCGCGGCCGCTGATCGTCACCTTCCACGGCACCGACGTCCGCCATCACCTCGTCGGCCACCTCTCGCGGCGGCTCGCCTGGCGGATCGACCTCCCCGCCGCGGTATCGCGGGCGCTGTTCGAGCCCGAGGACGGGCGGGCCGGACTGCCCGCGGTGCCGGGCTCGGCCGTCCTCGCCTGCGGGCCGGACCTGGAGCGGTTCGAGCCGATGCCGCGGGCGCAGGCGCGGCGGGCGCTAGGGCTCGAGCCCGACGGGCGCTTCCTCTTCTTCCCGGCCAACCCGGCGCGGCCGGAGAAGCGGCACGACCGCGCCGCCGAGCTCGCAGCCGCCTGCGGCGCCGACCTGCTCACCGGGGGCTCGATCGAGCCGGAGCGGATGCCGCTCTGGATCAACGCCGCCGACGCCGTCCTCGTCACCTCCGACTACGAGGGGTTCGGGATGGCGGCGGTCGAGGCGCTGGCCTGCGACGTCCCGGTCCTCTCCACTCCCGTCGGCATCGCGCCGTACGCGCTGGGCGGGATAGAGGGCTGTCTCAGCGCCCCCTTCACACTCGATGCCTGGGGGGACGTCGCCCGCCGTCACCTCGACGCCGCCGACCCCCGCGTCGCCGGCTCGCGCCGCGCCGCAACCCTCGCCGCCGGCCCGATGGCCGAGCGGGTGATCGAGGCCTACCGCGCGGTGGTCGAGGGAGCGGTGCCGACCAAGCCGCCGGAGCAGAGATAGATTGGTTCGGGATGAGCGCTGAGACCGGTCCCGCAGACGAAACCCTCGAAGGCCGGATCCGCGAGGCCGAGCGGCGGCTGGAGGAGGCGGCGGCGCTCGCCGCCGAGGCCGAGCGCCGGGCCGAAGAGGAGATCAAGGCGCTGGAAGCCGACCTCGAGCGCGAGCGCGAGGAGAAGGAGAAGGCGCTGGCGGCGGCCGAGGAGCGCCTGGGGAAGATCGAATCCCAGGTCGAGGAGGCCGAGAAGCGGGTCGAGGCGGCGGAGAGCCGAGCCTCGGTCGCCGAGGAGACGGTCGCCGACGAGCTGGCGCGGGCGCGCGAGAGCGCGGCGCAGTGGCTGCAGGCGCAGCTCGACTCGCTCCGTCGAGAGGCCGAGGGGCGATAACGCCGTCGACAGAGGCAGCGGCTGAGTTCGACGTCGCCGTGGTCGGCGGCGGCGCCGCCGGCCTTTGGAGCGCGCTGCGGGCGGCTGAGCTCGGCGCCCGCGTCTGCCTCATCTCCCGCACGCCGCTCTCGGAGAGCGCCAGCTTCTGGGCCCAGGGCGGTCTGGCGGCGGCGCTGGAACCGCACGACTCGCCCGACCTCCACGCCGCCGACACGATCGCCGCCGGCCGCGGCCTCTGCCGCACCTCGGCCGTGCGGGCGCTGGTCGAGGAGGCGCCGGCCGTCGTCCGCGACCTGATCGCCCGCGGCATCGTCTTCGACGTCGACCACGAGGGACGGCTGGGGCTGGCGCTCGAGGGCGGCCACACCCACCGCCGCATCGTCCATGCCGGCGGCAGCCAGACCGGGCGCGAGATCACCGCCAAGCTGGCGGCGATGGTGGCGGCCCAGGAGCGGATCGAGGTGATGGAGCGGACCTCGGCGGTGGCGCTGTGGAGCGACGGCGAGCGCTGCCACGGGGTCCTCACCGGCGCGGGCGCGGTGGCGGCGCCGGCGACGATCCTCGCCACCGGCGGCGCCGCGGCGCTTTGGCGGCGGACGACCAATCCCCGGGGAGCGATCGGCGCCGGGCCGGTCCTGGCTTCGCTGGCCGGCGCCGACCTCGCCGACCTCGAGTTCTGCCAGTTCCACCCGACCGCGCTGGCGCTACCGGGAACGCGCTACGACGGAGCGCTGATCACCGAGGCGATCCGCGGCGAGGGCGCGAAGCTGCTCGGAGCCGAGGGCCGGCGCTTCACCGACGAGCTGGCGCCCCGGGACGCGGTGACGGCGGCGATCCTCGAGCAGATGCGCCTCGACGGCACCGAGGCGGTCGAGCTCGACCTGCGCGAGATCGACCCCGCCCGCTTCCCCAACGTCTTCGCCTCCCTCGCCGAGGCGGGGCTCGACCCGCGGGCGAGGGCGGTGCCGGTCGCCCCCGCCGCCCACTACACGATGGGCGGGATCGCCGTCGACGTCGACGGTCGCTCCTCGCTGCCCGGCCTCTACGCGGTCGGCGAGTGCTCCTGCACGGGCCTGCACGGCGCCAACCGGCTCGCCTCCAACTCGCTCAGCGAGTGCTTCGTCTTCGGCGGCCGGGCCGCGGCGGCGGCGCTGGGCGAGGAAGGGCCCGGCTCTCGGCCCGACCCGCCCGGGTGGCGCTTCGACCCGCCGAGCGAGGAGACCCGCGACGCGGTCTGGCGCTGCGCGGGGCCGATGCGCAACCCCGACGACCTGGCCCGCCTGATCTCCAACCCCTATCCGCTGGCCCGGGCGGTCGGCGCCAGCGCCCTCGCCCGCCGCGAGTCGCGCGGGGGGCACCTGCGCCGCGACTGCCCCAGCGCCGACCCCGCTCTCGACGGCATCCACGTCGTCGTCTCGCCCGACGGGAGCGCCCGTCAGGAGGAGTGGCATTGAGATGCTCCTAGGCGTCGACGTCGGCGGGACCTTCACCGACGCGGTCCTGCTCGACGGCGGCGACCTCCACACCGCCAAGGTGCCGACGACGCCGCGGGAGGAGTCGGCGGGGGTGATGCGGGCGGTCGCGGAGGTGCTGGCGCGCGCCGGCGCCGAGGGGCCCGACGTCGAAGCCTTCGCCCACGGGATGACCGTCGGCACCAACGCGCTGCTGGAGGAACGGGGAGCGCGGACGGCGCTCGTCGCCACCCGCGGCTTCGCCGACGTGCTCGAGATCGGCCGCCAGGACCGGCCCCACCTCTACCGGCTCTGCGCGCCGAAGCCCCCTCCGCTGGTCGCGCCCGAGCTGCGCTTCGAGGCGGCCGAGCGGGTCGGACCGGAGGGCGTCGTCGAGGCGCTCGCGGACGAGGAGGTCGAGCGCCTCGTCGCGGCGGTGGAGGCGAGCGACGCCGAAGCGGTCGCCGTCTGCCTCCTCTTCTCTTACCTCGACGACGAGCACGAGCGGCGGATTGCCGCTGCGCTGAGGGAGCGCCTCCCGGGCGTCCACGTCTCCGCCTCCCACGAGGTCCTCCCCCGCTTCCGCGAGTATGAGCGCTGCTCGACCACCGTCATCGACGCCTATCTGAGCCCGCTGCTCGGCCGCTACCTCGGCCGCCTCGGCGAAGCCGCCGGCGGTGCCTGCCTGCCGCAGCCGCTGGTAATGCGCTCCTCCGGCGGCGTCGCCCCCGCCGAGGAGGCGGCGCGCGCCGGCGCCTGGAGCGTCCTCTCGGGTCCCGCCGGGGGCGCGGTCGGCGCCGGGCTCCTCGCCGGGCTGAGCGGCGACGGCAACGCCCTCGGCTTCGACATGGGCGGGACCTCCTGCGACGTCTGCGTGGTCGAGAGCGGCGAGGTCAGGAGGACCGACTGGCGCGAGATCGGCGGCCGGCCGATCCAGCTGCCGATGGTCGACGTCCACACCGTCGGCGCCGGCGGCGGCTCGATCGGCTGGCGCGACGCCGGCGGCGCCCTGCGCGTCGGCCCCCGCTCGGCCGGCGCCGACCCCGGCCCCGCCTGCTACGGACGCGGCGGCGCCGAGCCGACCGTCACCGACGCCGACCTCCTGCTCGGGCACCTCGCCGGCGACTCGCAGCTTGCCGGCGGCGTCGCGCTTGACGCCGCCGCGGCGGAGCGGGCGATCGCCGGGCTCGGCCGCTCGCTCGGGCTCGAGCCGTTGCAGACCGCAGCCGGCATCCTCCGCGTCGCCGATCAGGAGATGGTGCGGGCGCTGCGGGTGGTCACCGTCGAGCGCGGAATCGACCCGCGCGGCTTCGCCCTGCTGCCCTTCGGCGGCGCCGGCCCGATGCACGCTGCGGCGATCGCCGCCGAGCTGGGGATCGAGACGATCCTCTGCCCGCGCGCCGGCGGCGTCCTCTCGGCCCTCGGCCTCTGCGCCTCCGAGCGCCGGCGCGACAGGGCACGGACGGTGATGCTGAGCGGCCGCGACCTGACCGCGGCACGGATCGCCGCGGAGGTGCAGACGATGATCGACGAGACCGGCGCCGGCATGGCCGAGGAAGCGGACGTGCGGGTCGTCTACCAGCTGCGCTACGCCGGGCAGGCCTTCGAGCTGCCGGTCCCGGGCCCCGCCGATCCCGATCCAGCCGAGCTGATCGAGGGATTCGAGCAGGCGCACGAGGAGCGCTACGGCCACCGCGACCCCGAGGGAGAGGTCGTGCTCGTGGACGTCGAGCTGGCGCTGGTCGTGCCCGGCCCGGAGCTGTGGCCGGTGGCGGCGGGCGACGGCGCCCCGGAGCGCAGCTCCCGCCCCGTCTTCCACGCAGGCGAGTGGATCGAGACGCCGGTCCTCCGCGGCGAGCCGGCCGCCGGCGCCGAGGCCGATGGCCCGGTCGTCTTCGAGCTGCCCGAGGCGACCTTCGTCCTCCCTCCCGGCTGGCGCACCAGCGTCGACGAGCACGGCACGATCATCGCGCGGTTCGAAACGCACGACATACGTGCAAAAGGAACCACGGGATGAGCGGCATGGACCCGATAACGCTGCAGGTCCTGGTCGGCGCGCTGCGCGCCGCCTGCGACGAGATGGGGGCGACGCTGATCCGCTCCGCCTACTCGGCCAACATCAAGGAGCGGCACGACTGCTCGACCGCGCTCTTCGACCCGAGCGGCGAGCTGGTGATGCAGGCCGAGCACATCCCCGTCCACCTGGGATCGATGCCGGACGCGGTCGCGGCCGTCCTGGACGAGGAACAGCGGCCGGGGCGGAGCTGGATCCTCAACGACCCCTACCGCGGCGGCACCCACCTGCCGGACATCACCCTGATCGCCCCGGTCTTCGCCGGCGGAGCGCTGCTGGGGTTCGCCGCCAGCCGCGCCCACCACGCCGACGTCGGCGGTCCCACCCCCGGCTCGATGCCCGCCTTCTCGACCACGCTCGACGAGGAGGGCGTGGTGATCCCGCCGACGCGCGCCGATGCCGAGACGCTCGACGGCCTTGCCTCGCAGATGCGGATGCCGAACCAGCGCCTCGCGGATCTGCGCGCCCAGCAGGCCGCCAACCGGATCGGCGAGCTGCGCCTGTCCGAGCTGTGCGCGCGGCTCGGCACCGAGGCGCTGCGGGAGGGCATGGCCGAGATCCTCGCCTACACCGAGCGCCGCACCCGCGCCGCTCTCGCCGAGCTCCCCGACGGCACCTACAACGCCGAGGACGTCCTCGAGGGCGATTGGAACGGCGCCAAGCGCGACATCCACCTGCGCCTGGAGGCGACGATCGCCGGCGACGCGCTCCGCCTCGACTTCGAGGGCTGCGACGACCAGGTCGAGGGGAACCTCAACTGCCCCCTCTCGGTGACCAGGTCGGCAGCCTTCTTCGCCGTCCGCGTCCTCACCGACCCCGACGGCCCGCCTTCGGCCGGCGCCCACCGCCCGATCGAGGTCATCGCCCCGCCGGGATCGCTGCTCAACGCCCGCTTTCCCGCCGCCGTCGCCGCCGGCAACGTCGAGACCTCGAGCCGCGTCGCCGATCTCGTCCTCGCCGCCCTCTCGCGGGCGCGGCCGGGGCCGGCCCAGGGCCAGGGGACGATGAACAACCTCACCCTTGCCGGCGAGGACTTCACCTATTACGAGACGATCGGCGGCGGCCAGGGCGCCTGCCCCGACGCCGATGGCCCGAGCGCGATCCACGTCGCCATGTCCAACACCCTGAACACGCCGACCGAGGCGCTGGAGACCGAATTCCCGCTGCGGGTCCGCGAGCTTTCCCTGCGGCGCGGCAGCGGCGGGGCCGGCGCCCATCGCGGCGGCGACGGGGTCGTGCGCGAGATCGAGGCGCTGGCATCGGTGCGCTTCAGCCTGATCACCGAGCGTCGTCGCCACCCGCCGCAGGGCCGGGACGGCGGCGGGGACGCAGCCCCGGGGGTCAACCTCCTCAACGGGACCCCGCTGCCGGGCAAGGCGGCCGGCGAGCTGATGCCCGGGGACCGCTTGCGAATCGAAACTCCCGGCGGCGGCGGGCACGGCGGATGCCCCTAATGTGACGTTCGCCACTCTAGAGGTGGCAAATGCCCATATTTCGCGGTTTTTTAGTTGAGATTTCGCTGCACTGCTCTAGAATGCGCGCCCTCGGGCGGGCGCAGACGGCCTGTATCAGGCCGCTCGACGGATGCCCAGCCCCCGTCGAAACACGAAATCTTCGCAGGACTACTTCAATGCCGATCGCTCTCAAGGAATGGGCCGTAACGGTCCGCGCCCTCGCGGAGGGGGAGCAGCTGCTGACCCTGCGCAAGGGCGGCATCCGTGAGGAGAACAAGCACTTCGAACTCGAGCACGAGCGCTTCTTCCTCTACCCCACCTTCGACCACCAGCGGAACGACCTGGTCCGCGAATCCCACCACCCGGAGCTGCGCCGGGCGCTCGAGGAGGGTGTCTGGCCCGACGAGGAGCCGCCGCCGAAGGCGCTGCTCCAGGATGGCGGCATCCCCCAGCCCGACCGCGTCCGCCTGCGCGCCTGGGCCGAGGTGGTCGACCACGTGACGATCAACGACCGGCGCACGCTGGACTCGCTGTCTCCCTACTACATCTGGACGCCGGATTACGCCGAAAAGCGCCTCGCCTGGAAGCGCCGGCACCCGCTCCACGTGCTGCTGCTGCGGGTCCACCGGATCCCGCGTCCGGTCACCGTCCGCGTCCGCGACGAGTACCACGGCTGCCGCTCCTGGGTCGAGATCGACCGCGAATTGCCCTTCGAGGGCACGCCGGTGATGGCCGACGAAGAGTTCGACCGCGCGCGCAGCGAGATCGTGGACAGATGCGGGGCAGCCGAGCCCGCCCTTGTCTAAGGCCGCCTTACCAAGCAGACCGAGGACGCAGGGCGCGTGGCGTGCTTTTTTGCACGCGAGCGACCGAGGACGCCGGTATGCGCCGGTAAGGTGGCCTTAGATGTCCTGGGTCGAGACTGAGTCGCTCAGTTTCACCGCGCGCCACGACTCCGACGACTCCTCCTATGCGGAGCGGACGCTGGACAGGCTCGAGCGCCTGCGGCTGCGGCTCGAAGACCGCTTCGAGCGGATCCCGGAGGAGGTGACGGTCGTCGTCCACACCAACCCGCTCTGGCTGACGGCCGCCCACCCCTTCCTCCCCGCCGCCCGCTGGTCGGCGGCCCCCGCCGGCCGCCGCTACCTCGCCGGCTGGCCGATGTCGACCGAGCTCCACGTCCTCAACGACACACACATGGAACGCCGCGCCGGCGGCGAGGACTCATGCGAAGCCCTGCGGGGCACCGCCGAGCGCCTCTACGCGCAGATGGTGATCGCCCACAACAACACCGACCTCCCCCCTTCCTGGACCCCGCGCCGCTTCGCCCGCTACCTGCGCTGGGCCTGGCTGGTCGAAGGCGGCGCCCAGTACTTCGCCCGCCAGGTCGGCCTCTACCGCGCCGCGGTGATCCGCCGCCTGCGCGAGAGCTCCCGCCCCTCCTTCCCCCCCTCCCGGCGCGACGCCGTCATCCTCGGCGGCACGATCTTCGACCTGCTGGAGAACGAGCGCGGGCCCGAGGCCTGCGAGCGCCTCGTCGCCAAGCTCCTCCCCCAGGGCCCCGAGGTACAGCTCGAAGACGCCTTCGACGCCCGCTTCCGCGACATCGAGGGCGCCTGGCGCGACTACCTGCGTGAGATGGTCCGCGGCCCGGTCGCGGTCAGGTAGAGCCGGCGCCGTCAGGTCGCCTGGTAGAGCAGCCAGACGAGGATGAAGGCGCCGACGACGGCGACGCCGATCCAGAAGGCGAGTCGGGCCGGGGAGGTGACGCCGGTTTCGCCGCGGGCGAGGCGGCGCTGCTCTTCCAGCTCGGCCCGCTCCTCGCCCTCGTCATCGATCATCGTTTCGGCGAGCACCTGGCGGGCGCGCGGCGCCGCGCCTTCGGGGACCATCACGTCGTGCGGACCGCCGGCGAGGAAGTCGGGGTTGTCGAAGCCGCGGCTGCGCTTGAGGATGCTGGGGATGCCGGCCTCCGAGAGCAGGCCCTGCAGCATTTCCCCTTCGACCTGGTTGCGGGCGAAGGCGACCTTGACCAGGTCACCACCGCCTCCGCCGCCTCCGCCGCCGCCCTCACCGCCGCGGTCGGAACCGTCGCCGCCGCCGTGGGCGCCGCGCTGATGCGATCCGGCGCGCTTCTTATGCGACGTCGAGGTCGACATCGGCGATCTTCATGTCCTGCAGCGAGTAGGCCTTGACGTCGGGCGCGTCGCCGTTCTCCAGCGAGACGATCACGTAGACCTGTTCCGGCCACATCACCGCCTCGTTGACGTCGGTCTGCGAGGGGTAGGCGGCGCTGCGGGTGTGCGAGTGGTAGATCGCGACGAGGTCTTCGCCGTCGTCTTCGATCGCCTTCAGGGCGTCGTACTGCCCCTGCGGGTCCATCTCGTAACGGAGCGGGCTGGCCGCGGCGTTCTCCACCCGCACCACCCTGGTCGCCTCGCCGTCGCGGCCGCCGATCATCCCGCAGCACTCGTTCGGCAGGTCCTCGCGCGCGTGCGCGACCATCTCGTCGATCAGATCCTGCGAGATCTTCATCGGTCGAGACTAGTAGAGCGGCCCTACCACCACACCGTCGAGTCGAGATTCTCTATCTCCTCGACCGGCTTGGTGTAGACGCCGGAGGAGAGGTACTTCCAGCCGTCGTCGGGGATCAGGAAGACGACGTTGCCGCCGTCGAGCTCGGCGGCGATGCGGTTGGCGATGTAGGCGATCGCGCCGCCGGAGACGCCGGCGAAGACGCCCTCCTCCTCGAGCAGCTTCTTGGTCCAGACGATCGCGTCGCGGTTGGAGACCATGATCTTGCGATCGAGCAGGGCGAGGTCGATGATCGGCGGGATGAAGCCGTCGTCGAGCGAGCGCAGCCCCTGAACCAGCTCCCCCTGTTTCGGCTCGGCGGCGACGATCAGCGTCTCCGGGTTGGCCTCCTTGAGCCGGCGGCCGTTGCCCATCAGGGTGCCGCCGGTGCCAAGGCCGCCGACGAAGGCGGTCACCTCGTCGAGCTCGTCGAGAATCTCGACCGCGGTGCCGTTGTAGTGGGCCAGCGGGTTGGCCTCGTTGCCGTACTGGTAGGGCATGTAGAAGCCCGGCTCCTCGGCCATCTCCAGCGCCACCTCGACGGCGCCGTTGGAGCCCTTGGCACCCTCCGAGTAGACGATCTCAGCCCCGTACATCCGCAGCAGCTCGGTCCGCTCCTCGGTGACGTTGTCGGGCATCACCACCTTCAGCGGGTAACCCTTGCGGCGGCAGATCATCGCCAGGGCGATGCCGGTGTTGCCCGAGGTCGGTTCGAGGATCGTCTGGCCGGGCTCGATCGCCCCTTCTGCCTCGGCCGCCTCGATCATCGATTTCGCCACCCGGTCCTTGACAGAGCCGGTCGGGTTGTGGCCCTCGAGCTTTGCGTGGATGCGGACCTCGGGCTTCGGTGAGAGCCGCGGCAGCTCCACCAGGGGCGTGTTGCCGATCGACTCGACGATGTTTGCGAAGCGCCCTCCGCAAGGCTTGTTGAGTAGCTCGTCTCGAAGCATGTTCCCGCCCGTTACTTCAGAAAGTGTAGCGGGGGTTCGGCAAGCCGCCGTCGGGTATTCGAAACCGCTGCGCTAGGCATGTAAACGAGGAGCTTGTATGTTCGGCGTGTTCGGCAAATCTTTCATCGGAGGGAACGAATGAGAAAGACCCGGCTGACCGCAGTCTTCGCGGTCTTCCTGCTGTCCCTGACCGCTCTCGTCGTGGTCGGCTGCGGCGGCGGTGGCAGCACCGGCGAAGAAACGACCGCAGGTGGCGGCGAACCGTTGACCGTCGGATCCGACATCCCGTATCCCCCGTTCGAGCAGGGGAAACCCGGCAACTACACCGGCTTCGATATCGAACTGATCGAAGCTATCGGCGAAAAGATCGGCCGCAAGCCGGAAGTGCAGGACACCTCATTCGAAACGATCTTCCGCGACGTCGCCCAAGGCAAGTTCGACGCGGTGATCTCGGCCGCCACGATCACCGAAGAACGAGAGAAGGTGGTCGACTTCTCCAACCCGTACTACCTGTCCGAACAGGCGGTGCTGGTGACGGAAGGCAGCTCAATCAAGTCGCTGGAAGACCTCGAAGGAAAGACGGTCGCCGTTCAGCAGGGCACGACGGGACAGGAACTCGCCAAGGAAGAACTCGGCGGCAGCGAAATCCGTCCCTACCCGGAAGGCCCCGACGCGGTCAACGCGCTCAAGGCCGGCACGGTCGAAGGGGTTGTCATCGACGCTCCGGTGGCCCAGAACGCGGTCGAAAAATCTGGCGGCGTCGAAATCGCCGAAAAAGTCCCGACCGAAGAAGAGTATGGAATCGCCGTCGCCCAGGGCAACACCGAACTCCTCGAAGAAATCAACAAGGGCCTGGAAGAAGTGATGAGCGACGGGACCTACAAGAAGATCTACGAAAAGTGGTTCCACCTCGAACCGCCGAAGGCGATCTTCACGGCCACGCACGAAGCCGAATAGCGGTCCGCGATTTGAGAACGAAGGGAAGGGGCGCCATGATGGCGCCTCTTCTTTTCTCTAGGGGGAGCAGCAGGAGCGAGAGATGAGCGAATTCTTCCACCTCTATTTCGATTTCGGCTACATGGGGGAACACTTCCGGGAAGTCCTCGAAGCCTTCCTCCAGAACCTCCTGATCTTCGCCGTCGTCGCCATCCTCGCCCTCACCTGGGGGTTGGTCCTGGCGCTGCTGCGCCAGCTGCCGGGCAAGAAGTTCATGCCGATCCGCTTCCTCACCATCGGCTACATCGACCTCTTCCGGGCGATCCCGATCCTGATCGTGATCCTGCTGATCTCGGGCGGAATCCCATTTCTCGAATTCATCCCCAAGGACATCCGCATCCCCCACTGGTTGGGCAAGCCGGACCCCTTCTGGTACGGGGTCGCGGCCCTGATGCTGGTCTACGGGGCCTTCACCGCCGAGGTCTACCGGGCGGGGATCGAAGCGGTGCCGGGCGGCCAGATGGAGGCTGCGCGCTCGCTCGGGATGAGCCACTGGCAGGCGATGCGCCACGTCGTGGTGCCGCAGGCGGTGACCCTGATCCCGGCGCCGATGCTGAACGAAATGATCTCCCTGCTCAAGGACTCGACCCTGGTCAGCGTCATCGCCTTCAGCGAGTCGGTGCTGATCAGCCGCGAACTCCTCGCCGAATCCTTCAATGCTTCAGCCCTGATCCTCACCGGGTTCTTCTTCATCATCATCATCCTTCCCCTGGCCCGCCTCGTCGACAAACTGATCTCTCGCCAGCAGGGCAAGATCACCCGCGGCTCTCACATCGAGGTGGCGTGATGGCGGAGGCGATGGTCCGGCTGGAGGGCATCTGCAAACGCTTCGGCAAGCTCGAAGTCCTCAAAGGTGTCGACATCGACATTGCGCGCGGCGAAGTGATCTGCATCCTCGGCCCCAGCGGCTCCGGCAAGAGCACGCTGCTGCGCTGCGTCAACCTGCTGGCGCCGCCCGAGGAGGGCGAGATCTTCCTCGAAGGCCGCGACATCTGCAAGGGGCCGGGCTCGGGCACCGGCGAAGAAAGCTGGGAGCTCGACTTCGTCCGCCAGCGGGTCGGGATGGTCTTCCAGCAGTTCAACCTCTTCCCTCACAGAACGGCGCTGGAGAACGTGACGCTGGCGCAGGAGAAGGTGCTCGGCCGCAGCAAGGCCGAGGCAAGGGCGAAGGCGACCGAGCTGCTCGAGCGGGTCGGCCTCGGCGACAAACTCGGCCAGTATCCGGAAACCCTCTCCGGCGGCCAGCAGCAGCGGGTGGCGATCGCGCGGGCGCTGGCGATGGACCCGCACGTGATGCTCTTCGACGAGGTGACGAGCGCCCTCGACCCCGAGCTGGTGAAGGAAGTGCTCGACACGATGCGCGAGCTGGCCGAGGAAGGGATGACGATGATCGTCGTCACCCACGAGATCGGCTTCGCCCGCGAGGTCGCCGACCGGGTGATCTTCATGGATGGCGGCGTGATCGTCGAGCAGGGCAAGCCGGCCGACGTGCTCGAGAATCCGCGCGAGGAGCGAACCAAGCAGTTCCTGGGCTTGGTGCTGGAGCGCTAGCGCCGGGCGCGATTGGAGAGTTAACCCGCCTCTAGCGAGGTTAATTCGCCAGTCGTCAGACGCCGCCGGCCATGGCCGGGAGGATCACAACCGTGTCGCCGTCTTTTACGGCGGTGTCGAGACCGTCGAGCACCCGCACGTCCTCGTCGTTCAAATAGACGTTGACATAGCGGTTGAGCTCGTCGCCCTCGCCGAAAAGCTGTTCCTCGGTCTCCGGGAACTCGCCGGTCAGCGCGCGCAGGACCTCGCCGACGTTGCCGCCGCCGGCCTCGACCTCGGGCTGCCCCCCCGTTTTCGGGCGCAGCACCGGGGGGATGCGGACGGTCGCCATGAGGCCGGTGATCCTACTAAGCCGCGAAGACCAAGCAGCTCAAGGACGGAGGGAGGGAAGTGTGCTCTGCACACAACCGACCGAGGACGCCGAGATGCGCCGGTATTCGCGGCTTAGCGATCGCCGCCGGCCCCCGCGCAGAACGCGTCGTAGTCGGGGAACTTGCCCATCTCCGACTCCGCGATCTCCTCGGCGTGCTCGCCACAGATCGGGCAGTCGGGGTCGCGGCGGACCTTCAGCTCGGTGAAGCGGGTGCCGAGCGCCTCGTAGAGGAGCAGGCGGCCGACCAGCGGCTCGCCTTTGCCGAGCACCAACTTGATCACCTCGTTGGCCTGCAGCGTGCCCATCGTCCCGGCCATCACCCCGAGCACCCCGTTGGCGGAGCAGCTCGGCGCCAGCTCGGCCGGCGGCGGCGTCGGGTAGAGGCAGCGGTAGCAGGGCCCCTCGTAGGGGACGAAGGTCGAGATCTGGCCGTCGAAGCCGAGGATCGAGGCCGAGACGACCGGCTTGCGCAGCCGCACCGAGGCATCGTTCAGCAGGTAGCGGGTGGGGAAGTTGTCGGCACCGTCGACGATCACGTCGTACTCGGAGATCACGTCGAGGATGTTCGACGCGTCGAGGCGTCCGTTGTGCTCGACCACGCTGACGTCGGGGTTCAGCTCTTCGATGAAGATCCGCGCCGAGCTGGTCTTCGGCATCCCGATCCGCTCCATGTTGTGGATCACCTGGCGCTGCAGGTTGGAGGCGTCGACGACGTCGTCGTCGACCAGGCCGAGGGTGCCGACGCCGGCTGCGGCCAGGTAGAGCGCGGTCGGGGCACCGAGGCCGCCGGCGCCAAGCAGCAGCACCTTCGCGTTCAGCAGCTTCAGCTGGCCGTCCACCCCCACCTCGGGCAGCAGCGTGTGGCGCGAGTAGCGCTCGCGTTGCTCAGCGGTCAATCCCGAGGGAGAGACGACCGGCAGGCCCTGTTCCTGCCACTGGACGATGCCGCCGCTCATCGAAGCGACGTTCTCGTAGCCGAGCCGCTGCAGCTGCGCGGCGGCGATCGCGGAGCGGTTGCCGGAGCGGCAGTAGAGGATCGTGCGGGCTGACTTGTCGGGGGCGGCGGCGGCGATCTCGTCGGCGATCAGCCCGGGTGGCACCAGCTTGCCGCCGTCGAGGTGAGCCTCCTGGTACTCGTGGGGCTCGCGGGTGTCGATCAGGACGACGTCGCCGCCGTCGATCTCCTCCGCCGCCTCGAAGGGTTCGATCTCCTCGATCGTCTGCACGCGCTCGGTGTCGATGGCCATTTGAAGTAAATCCCCTAATTCGGATCGGCTTTTACTTCAAAAAGTATAGCGCCGATTCGAACCGGCTTCTCCGAATGGGAAAGCGGCCCCGGGGAAGGGCTCCGGGACCGCTTTCCGCGCTAATTGGACGCAGGATCAGAGGGTGGGGCGCATCTGGCGGAGGCGGCGGACCCGCTCCTCGATCGGGGGGTGGGTGGAGAAGAGGCCGGCAATGCCCTTGCCCTTGAACGGAGCGACGATGTAGAGGGGCTCGGCGGCCTGGTTGACCTGCATCGGCATCGCTTCCGCCCCCTGCTCGAGCCGCAGCAGCGCGCTCGCCAGCGACTCCGGGTTGCCGCAGATTTCGGCGCCGCCGGCGTCGGCCGCGAACTCGCGCTGGCGCGAGATCGCCAGCTGGATGATGCTGGCCGCGATCGGGGCCAGGATCACCATGCTGAGGGCAGCGACGAGGCCGAGTGGGCCGTTGTCTTCGCCGTCGCCGAACCACATCAGCATGTAGGCGAGGTAGGTGATCGCCGCGCCGATCGCCGAGGCCACCGACTGGATCAGGATGTCGCGGTTGCGGACGTGGGTGAGCTCGTGGGCGAGGACGCCGCGCAGCTCGTCCTCGGAGAGCAGTTTGGTGATGCCGCGGGTGACCGCCACCGCCGAGTGCTTCGGATTGCGCCCGGTGGCGAAGGCGTTGGGCTGGTCCTGGGGGATCATGTAGAGACGCGGCATCGGCAGGTCGGCTCGCGTCGTCAGTTCCCGCACGATCTGGTAGAGGCGCGGCGCTTCGGCCTCGTCGATCGGCTTGGCGCGGCTCATCGCCAGCGCCATCTTGTCGCTGAAGAAGTAGCTGAAGAAGTTGATCGCCAGGGCCATGACGAGGAACAGCAGCGCGGTCTGGGCGCCGCCGATCAGGGCACCGATCACGACCAGGAGGCCGCCGAGGGAGGCCATCAGGATCGTGGTCCGCAGCGTCGCGCCCCAGGTGGATTGCTTGGTGGTGGTCATCGCGTGGTTCGCTCCTGAGTTCGGTTGCAGTCCCAGTATGCGACGAAAGCGCGACTTCTCCTATAGGGACTATCCCCCGAAGCGGCACGGGGCACCCCCTATCCATTCCGCCTGTTCCTTTTTGTCGGGATGCGCCAAAAAGGAACAGGTGAATGGGTGGTTCTAGGCTGGGCGGATGACTCTGACTGTGATCGCGCTGGCACTGGTCGTCGTGGCGCTGGTGATCGCGCTGGTGCGGGAGCGGCGGCGCCTGCGGCCGCTGGAGGACCTGGTCGAGGCGATGGAGAAGGTCGACCTCTCGAGCGCCCGGCCCCTGCTCCCCGTCTCGATCGACGGGGTCGGCGAGACCGAGGAGGTGGCGCGGATCGAGCTCGCCTTCCTGCGGATGATGCGGCGCCTGGAAGCCGAGCGGCGGCGGGCCGGCTCGGCGGCGCTGCGAGCCCAGGAGGAGGAGCGGGCGCGGGTCGCCCGCGACCTCCACGACGAGGTGAACCAGTCGCTGACCGGTTTGCTGCTGCGCCTCGAGGCGGCCCGGGAGGCGGCGCCGCCGGAGCTGGAGGGCGAACTGGCCGAGACCAAAGCGCTGGCGAACCAGGCGATGACCGAGCTGCTCTCGCTGGCCCGGCAGTTGCGGCCCACCGCGCTCGACGACCTGGGCCTGGCGGCGGCGATCGAAGGCCAGGTCGAGCGCCTGGGCAGCGAGATCGGTGGCGGCTTCGAAGTGGACGGCGACTTCTCCGACCTCGGCGGCGATGCCCAGCTGGTCGTCTACCGCGTCGCCCAGGAGGCGCTCTCAAACGCCGCCCGTCATAGCGGCGCCGGCCGGGTCGAGGTGCGGCTGCGGCGGACCGAAGGGGGCGGGGTCGTCCTCGAGGTCGCCGACGACGGCCGCGGCTTCGCCTTCGACGAGTCCGAGCGGGGCCTCGGCATCGGCGGCATGCGCGAGCGCGCCCTCCTGATCGGCGCCGAGCTGACGATCGAGTCCCGGCCCGGCCGCGGCACCACCGTCCGCCTCACCGTGCCCGGAGAATCGCCGGCATGAGGGTGCTGATCGCCGACGACCACGGGATCGTCCGCTCCGGGCTGCGGCTGTTGCTGGAGCGGCAGCCGGACATCGAGGTCGTCGGCGAGGCCGCCGACGGGGCCGAGGCGCGGGAGCTGGCGGTGCTGGAGCGGCCGGACCTGGCGATCCTCGACGTGAAGATGCCGAAGCTGACCGGGCTGCAGGCGACGCGGGAGATCAAGAAGCAGGCGCCGGAGGTCTCGGTGCTGATCCTCTCGATGCACGACGACGAGCGCTACCTGTTCGAGGCGCTGAAGGCGGGCGCCTCGGGCTACGTGCTGAAGGCGCAGGCCGATACCGACCTGCTGGCGGCGATCCGTGCGGTCGAGAGGGGCGAGCCATTCCTCACGCCCGAGGCCCAGAGGACGCTGATCAAGGACGTCCTCGAGCGCGGTTCCAGCGGCGAGGAGGAGCTGACCCCGCGCGAGGAGGAGATCGTCAAGCTGGTCGCCGAGGCGCACACGACGAAGGAGATCGCCGAGGTCCTCCACCTCTCCGAGAAGACGGTCGAGAACCACCGCGCCAACGCGATGCGCAAGCTCGGCATGCGCGATCGGGTCGAGCTGGTCCGCTACGCGATCCGCCGCGGCCTGATCGAGCCGTGAACGCGAGTCTGTCCTAGGTGCCCCTAGGGAGGGCCGAGACAGACTCGGCATAACCGACCGCTTCGGTAGGATTTAGATCGATGCTGTTTTCGACCAAAGCCGAGTACGGGGTGCGACTGATGGTCGAGCTGGGCCGCCAGCCCGGCTCGCAGCCGGTCTCGCTGGGGTCGGTCGCCGAAGCCGAGCGGCTCCCCCTCTCCTATCTCGAGCACCTGGTCGCCAAGCTGCGCAAGGCCGGCCTCGTCGACTCGACCCGCGGCGCCCACGGCGGCTACCGCCTGGCGAAGCCGGCCGAGGAGATCACGATGGACGCGGTGGTCGAGGCGCTGGAAGGGCAGATCGCGCCGATGGAGTGCTTCCACGACACGCCCGAGGGCAAAGTCCTCTGCTCGCACGAGGCCGACGGCGACCATGCCTGCTCGACCAAGCTGCTGTGGATGCGCGTCCAGGGTGGGGTCAACAAGGCGCTCGCCGGCACCACCCTCGCCGAGCTGGTCGAGTTCTCCACCGAGAGCGCCCCGACCCGGGCCGCGGCGATCGGCAGCGCCGCCTGAGACCGCATCGCCGAACTTCAACCGCAAACCCAGAAACGGAGCGAAATTGGCTGAGCTGGAGATCCGCAACCTGCACGTGAAGGCCGAGGAGAAGGAAATTCTCAAAGGTCTCGACCTCGACGTCGAGAAGGGCAAGGTGCACGCCCTGATGGGCCCGAACGGCTCCGGCAAGTCGACCCTCGCCAACGCGATCATGGGCCACCCGGCGCTCGAGGTGACCGAGGGGACGATCACCTTCAAGGGCGAGGACATCACCGAGGCCGACCCCGAGGAGCGCTCGCAGGCCGGCCTCTTCATGGCCTTCCAGTACCCCGTGGCGATCCCCGGCGTCTCAGTCAGCAAGTACCTGCGGATGATCATCAACGCCCACCGCGAGGCCCGCGGCGAAGAGCAGATCAAGATCAAAGACTTCGCCAAGACGGCCCAGGAGGCGATGGACCTGGCCAGCATCCCCAAGGACTTCTCCAGCCGCTACCTCAACGACGGCTTCTCCGGCGGCGAGAAGAAGCGGATGGAGCTGCTGCAGCTGGCGCTGCTGCGGCCGGAGATCGCGATCCTCGACGAGACCGACTCGGGCCTCGACATCGACGCGCTGCGCACGGTCGCCGAGGGCGTCAACAAGTTCGCCGGGCCCGAGATGGGCGTCCTGATCATCACCCACTACCAGCGCATCCTCCACATGGTCAAACCCGACCAGGTCCACGTCATGTACCAGGGCCGAATCGTCAAGGAGGGTGGGCCGGAGCTGGTCGAGACGCTGGAGGAGAAGGGCTACGGCTGGATCAAAGAGGAGGTCGAGGCGGGCGCGCCTGCCTAGCCTCGGGTGAGATGGAGCCGGTGAGCGCAAACAGCCCTGCCGCGGCTCCGCCGTTCGATCTCGAGAAGATTCGCGCCGCCTTCCCGGCTCTGGAGCGCGAGGTGCACGGCCGGCCGGTCGCCTACCTCGACAGCGGCGCCAGCTCGCAGCGGGTGCTGGCCTCGATCCAGTCGGTCGACCGTTACGAGCGGCGCCACCACTCCAACGTCCACCGCGGCTCCCACACCCTCTCTGCCGAGGCGACCGAAGCCTACGAGGGGGCGCGGGCGACCGTCGCCGATCACATCGCCGCCGCCGACCGCCGCGAGGTCGTCTTCGTCCGCAACGCAACCGAGGCGATCAACCTGGTCGCCCGGGCCTGGGGCGAGGCGAACGTCGGCGACGGGGACCGCGTCCTCCTCACCGAGATGGAGCACCACTCCAACGTCGTCCCCTGGCAGCAGCTGGCAGAGCGGGTCGGGGCGGAGATCGACTGGGCGCCGGTCGACGACGAGGGGCTGCTCGACCTCGGCGCCTACGCGGCGCTGCTGGAGCGCGGCCCGAAGCTGGTCGCGGTGACGCACGTCTCCAACGTGCTCGGGACCGAGAACCCGGTCGCCGATCTGGCGCGGATGGCGCACGAGGCCGGCGCGCTGATCTTGGCCGACGGCGCCCAGGCGGCGCCGAAGCTGCCGCTCGACATGACCGGGCTCGGCGTCGACTTCTACGCGATCACCGGCCACAAGCTCTACGGCCCGACCGGGATCGGCGCCCTCTGGACCAAGCTCGAGGTGCTGCGCGAGATGCCGCCCTTCCTCGGCGGCGGCTCGATGATCCGCAAGGTGACCAAGGAGGGAACGACCTACGCCGACCCGCCCGCCCGCTTCGAGGCGGGGACGCCGGCGATCGCCCAGGCGATCGGGATGGCCTCGGCGATGCGCTGGCTCGACATGGTCGGGATGGAGGCGGTGCGCGAGCACGAGGAGCAGGTCGCCGACTACGCGCTGGAGCGCCTCGCCGAGGTGCCGGGCCTGCGCGTCTTCGGTCCCCCCCGCGGCGAGGGCCGCCTCGGCCCCGTCTCCTTCGAGATCGAGGGAATCCACGCCCACGACGTCTCCGAGATCCTCGACCGGCACGGCGTCGCCGTCCGCGCCGGCCACCACTGCGCCCAACCGCTGATGGACCGGCTGCAGATCGCCGCCACCGCCCGCGCCAGCTTCGGCGTCTACACGACGACCGAGGAGATCGACCGCCTGGTCGAGGGGCTGGAAGACGCGCGTAAGGTGTTCGATCTCTGATGGACGAGCTCTACCGCGACCAGATCCTCGAGCACTACAAGCGGCCGCACAACTTCGGCCGCCTCGAGCAGCCCGATCTCGAGTTCGAGGACACCAACCCGTTCTGCGGCGACGAGCAACGCGTGACGATCCGCCTCGACGAGGACGACAAGGTCGCAGCGATCGCCTTCGAGGGCAAGGGCTGCGCGATCTCCACCGCCGCCACCTCGCTGCTGACCGACGAGCTGGTCGGGATGAGCCGCGAGGAGCTGCTGCGGCTGCCGAAAGACTTCGTCCTCGAGCTGCTCGGGATCGACATCTCGGCCACCCGGATGAAGTGCGCGATGCTCGGCCTCAAGGTCGTCAAGAGCGCTTCCCTCGGCAAGCCCGCCGAATGGGAGGACGAGGGCGAAGCAGGCGACCCGGCCGAAGCGGTCGCCGACCTCGGTCAGCTCTAGCGAGTCCGTAAGTCAGCTTTAGCGGGTCCGTAAAAACCCGTATAGAGCACGGATTTTTACGGACCCGGTGTGGCTGAGCTATTTGCCTTCTTCGGCCATCCGTGCCAGCAGTTGCTCGCTCGGCTGCATCACGTTGAAGAAGGCGCCGAAAGGGTCTTTGACGGTGGCGAAACGGCCGGGCTCGATGTCCATCGGGCCGAAGAGGAGCTCACCGCCGCCGGCCTTCACCTTCTCCACGGTCGCGTCCGTGTCCTCGGTGCCGAAGTAGACGCCCCAGTGAGGAGGCACCTCGTCGGGCATGCGGCCGCGCATGTCGAGCATGCCGCCGACCGGTTGACCGTCCACCCGCCACTCGGTGTAGGTGCCGCCCCCCTCCATCTCGAGGTCGTACGCCTCCCAGCTGAAGGCAGCGCCGTAGAAGGCTTTGGCCCCGTCGGGGTCGCGGGTGCTGAGCTCGTTCCAGCCGACCGCGCCGGGCTCGTTCACCAGCTCGGCGCCGGCGAAGGTGCCGGGCTGCCAGATGCCGCAGACGGCGCCGGTCGGATCGCTGAAGACCGCCATCGTGCCGAGGCCCATCACGTCCATCGGCTCGGCGACGACCTGGCCGCCTGCCTGCGCGACCTTGCCCATCGTCGCCGCCGCGTCGTCGACCGAGACGTAGGTGGCCCAGACGGTCGGCTGGCCGTCCTGCATCCGCGGCGAGACGCCGGCCACGTCCTTGCCGCCCTTTTTCGCCCGCCGGTAACCGCCCAGTTCGGCCGAGTTCGGCAGCTCCGGCATCTCCCAGCCGAGCACTTCGCCGTAGAAGCTCGCGCTGGCCTCGACGTCAGGCGTCCCGCTGAGTTCGACCCAGCAGGGGGTGCCGGGCGCGTAACTCGTCCTCTCGCTCATCTCTTGCTCCTCTCGAAGAAGGTTCGACGTCCATGAGACCACACTTCCGGCCCGCTAAAATCCGACTGTAGAAGTAGGATTAAGTTTCAAGCAGCACTAGGCCGCGAGTGCGGCGTTTGGAGCTCTCACCCTCTTGACCGAGACCGCAGGAACCAAGATCCGCGTCTGCCCCGCCGCCGAGCTGCCGCCGGGCGGGATGCGCCTGGTCGAGCACGACGGGATCAAGATCGGCGTCTTCAACTGCGACGGCGCCTATTACGCGATCGAGGACCGCTGCTCGCACGACAACGGCCCGCTCGCCGAGGGCGAGCTCGACGCCGCCGCCTGCACGGTCGAGTGCCCGCGCCACGGCTCCCTCTTCGACCTCACCACCGGCAGGCCGAAGACGCTCCCCGCTTTCCAGCCGGTCCAGACGTTCCCGGTAGCGGTCGAGGACGACACCATCACTTTGGAGGTCAACTGACATGGCAACGCCCGAGGTTCTCGCCGAGAAACGCGAGCTGGCCGGCATCAACGCCGACTACAAGGAGAAGTTCGGCTTCAACGATCCCGAGACGGGCTACGCCTACAAAGCCCCGAAGGGTCTCTCCAGAGAGGTCGTGGAGACGATCTCCGACTTCAAGGAAGAGCCGCAGTGGATGCGGGACTTCCGGCTGAAGGCGCTCGAGCACTTCGAACAGCGCCCGACCCCGAAATGGGGCGGCGACCTCGACCAGATCGACTTCGACGACATCCACTACTTCGTCCGCGCCTCCGACAAGAACAGCCGCGACTGGAGCGAGGTCCCGGAGGACATCAAAAACACCTTCGACCGCCTCGGCATCCCCGAGGCCGAGCGCAAATTCCTCGCCGGGGTCGGCGCCCAGTACGAGTCCGAGGTCGTCTACCACCAGGTGAACGAGAAGCTCGAGGCCCAGGGTGTGATCTTCACCGACATGGACACCGCCCTGCGCGCGCACGAGGACCTCGTCCGCGAGTACTGGGCGACGGTGATCCCACCGAACGACAACAAACTGGCGGCGCTGAACAGCGCGGTCTGGTCGGGCGGGTCGTTCGTCTATGTGCCGGCCGGGGTCAAGGTCGAGATGCCGCTGCAGGCCTACTTCCGGATCAACACCGAGAACATGGGCCAGTTCGAGCGGACGCTGATCATCTGCGAGGAGGGCGCAGACGTCCACTACATCGAGGGCTGCACGGCGCCGGTCTACTCGAGCGACTCGCTGCACTCGGCCGTGGTCGAGATCGTCGCCAAACCGAGCAGCCGGGTCCGCTACACGACCGTGCAGAACTGGTCGCAGAACGTCTTCAACCTCGTCACCAAGCGCGCGGTCGCGCACGAGAAGGCGACTATGGAGTGGGTTGACTGCAACCTCGGCTCGAAGCTGACGATGAAGTACCCGTCGATCTACCTGCTCGGGCCCGAAGCCCACGGCGAGATCCTCTCGATCGCCTTCGCCGGCGACGGCCAGCACCAGGACGCCGGCGGCAAGATCATCCACGGCGCGCCCCGCACCTCCTCCTCGATCTTCTCCAAGTCGATCTCGAAGGACGGCGGCCGGGCGACCTACCGCGGCCTGCTGGAAATAGCCGACGGGGCGAGCGAGTCCCGCTCGAAGGTCGTCTGCGACGCGCTGCTGCTCGACGAGGACTCGCGCTCGGACACCTACCCGACGATCCGGATCGACGAGAACGACGCCGACGTCGGCCACGAGGCGACCGTCTCCAAGATCGGCGACGAGCAGCTCTTCTACCTGCAGAGCCGCGGGCTCGACGAGGAGGAGGCCTCGAAGATGATCGTCAACGGCTTCATCGAGCCGGTGACCAAAGAGCTGCCGATGGAGTACGCGGTCGAGCTCAACCGCCTGATCGAGCTGCAGATGGAGGGCTCCATTGGCTGAGCTGGCGACCGCACCGGCCTGGCTCGAAGAGAGGCGCCGCAAGGGCGCCTCTCTCGCGCAGGAGCTGCCGCTCCCTGACCAGAAGGCGAAGGGATGGGAATTCACCGATCTCTCCCGGCTTGACCTGACCGTCTACGAGGAGGCGAGCGCCGAGCCGGTCGTCTCCGGCGCCGAGGGCGCGGTCGTCGTCTCACTGGCCGATGCGGTCACGAGCCACGGCGACCTGGTCAGCGAGCGGCTGGGCTCGCTGGTGCCGATGGAGGACTTCTTCGTCGCCCGCAACGAGGCGGGCTGGCGCGACGGCGTGCTGATCTTCGTCCCCAGCGGGGTGCGGCTGAGCGAGCCGGTCCAGGTCGAGGTGCCGGTCGACTCGAGTGGGACCGCCGTCGACTGGCGGACGCTGGTCGTGCTCGAGGACGGCGCCGAGGCGGAGGTCTGGGAGCACTGGTCCTCGCCCGGCGACGACGTCGACGCGCTCCTCAACTCGGTGGTCGAGCTGAGCGTCGGCCAGGGCGCGACCCTGCGCTACGTCAACACCCAGGACATTTCCGAGCAGGCGTGGATCTTCGCCACCCAGCGGGCGCAGGTCGAGCGCGACGGCCGCCTCGACTGGGCCGCCCTCGGCTTCGGCTCGGCCAACGGCAAGGTGCGGATGGAGACCAACCTCGCGGGCCCGGGCTCCGAGGCGCGGGTGACCGGCGGCTATGCCGGCGGCGCCGGGCAGCACCTCGACTACGACACCACCCAGGAGCACGCGGCGCCGAACACCAACTCCGACCTCGCCTTCCGCGGCGTCCTCGCCGCCGGCGCGACCGCCGTCTGGCGAGGGATGATCAAGGTCGATCCGGGCGCCCAGCAGACCGACGCCTTCCAGGAGAGCCGCAACCTCTTGCTCTCGCCCGAGGCCCACGCCGATGCGATCCCGGGGCTGGAGATCCTCGCCGACGACGTCCGCTGCACCCACGCCGCCGCCGTCGCCCAGGTTGACAAGGAGCAGCTCTTCTACCTCACCTCCCGCGGCCTCGATGCGGCCGAGGCCAAGAGCCTGATCATCGAAGGCTTCCTCGAGTCCCTGGTCGAACGCCTCGCCGAGGGCCCCGTCCGCGACAGCATCTCCGAGGCGCTTGAAACGCGCCTCGCCGAGATCCTCTGACTAAGGGCGCGTTCGGCCCGCGGGTCCTGTCTCCGATCGGGGGCTCTCCCTACCGGGAGAGTCGTCCCGATCGTCGCCACCCGCGGGTGGTGCGTCTGCAGCTCGATGCTGGGAGACGACGCTCTTGACGATTCCGGCGACGACGATCGCAACCGGCAGCAGGTAGAAAATCCACAGGTAGTGGCCGACGTGGGCTACGGGCAGCACTCGTGGCCTTCTACCCGTTTGCCACCGAGAGCAGGTAGAGGCCGAAGCAGGTGAAGGCGACCATCACCGCCAGCATCCAGTACTGCGAGGCGGTTGCCTTCTTGTAGTCGGGCCAGTAGACGAGGGCGCGGTCATGGGCCAGCATCAGCCCGATCACGTGGCCGATCACCAGGGCCGCCACCTGGACGTACCAGATCATGTTGGCGGTGAGGACCTTGTAGTCGACGGTGTTGTTGACGGTGCCGAAGAGGTCGGTGTGGCCGGTGCCGAGGGGATCGGAGAGGATGTAGGTGAACTGGGCCTGCTCCTGGAAGAAGAAGAGGCTGAAGTAGTGCGCCACCAGGTAGGCGAGGGCGATCGGGATCAGGGTGTGGGCGAAGCCCCTGCGCAGCTGCTTGAAGCTGGGGGCGCCGGGAACCGTCCGCATCCCGCGCACCCCGAGCTGGTAGATCAGGCCGACGCCGGCGAAGGTCAGCAGCATGAAGATCGTGTCGGTGAGGCGCAGCGATGCGGTCAGTTCGACCCCGCGTTCGACGAACCATTCGTAGAGGTTTTCGATCGCGATTTTGTAGGCGCCCTCCTGGGCGCCGTCGAAGCTGGTGCTGGCGATCGAGGCGATCACCAGGGCTGCCGAGCCGGGGATCGCCGCCCAGTTGGTCGTGGCGGAGAAGGGGCGGCGGCGGTAGAGCCGTCCGTCGCGGCTGCCGAAGACCCCGAGCCGGCTGAACATCCCGAAGTAGACGGAGAAGATCTCCCCCCGTTCGCACCACTCTTCGGTGCCGAAGACGGCCATCATCGCCAGCGTGTAGACGCTGTAGACGGCGGCGGCGAGGGCGGCGGCGTGGGGCGCGAGGCCGACGGCGACGCCGCCGCTGGCCCCGTAGACGACCTCGAGCCAGACGGTGGCGAGGAGGCCGATCGCCGCCGGCCAGCGGCCGAGTCGCTCCGGGTAGGGGAGGTGGGCGGCCCGCTGCCCGGCGATCGTCCTGAAGCCGGCGCCCGCGGCTCGGCCCACCGCCCGCCACGGGTTGAAGGGCCGGAAGACGTCGCCGAGGAAGGCCGAGAAGAAGGGGAAGCCGAGCCAGCAGGTGACGAAGAGGAAGGTGAGGGCGAAGTTGCGGTCCGGCGCTTCGGTGCCGCGCAGGCCGGCGTAGATCGCCACCCCGAGCAGGAAGACGCCGATCGCCCCGCAGATGACCTGCATCGGCAGGCCGAGCAGAGCCGCCGAGAAGCGCTCGCCGAACGGCCGCCGGCGCTCGTCCTCGAACTGCGGCTTTCGCCAGGCCGCCGAGAGGGCGAAGAAGGAGGCGATCAGGACGATCGACGCCGCCCACGCGAACAGCCAGGCAGGGATCGGGAGATCCTGCCTGGATGCCAGCGCGTGGGCGAGCGGGAGAAAGCTCACGGTTCGACCTTCATGTCGATGATCTGTTCTTTCCGGCCCTCGAGCTCGGCCTCGAACTCGCCTTCGATTTCGGCCGGCAGGTCATAGGTGACGGTGCCCCCGCCCTTCGGAACCTCCTTCATCACGTCGTAGCCGTGGAGGTGGACCTCTTCTGCGAAGGGGACCTTCACTTTGAAGTGGATCCGGTCGCCCTTGTGGTAGATCAGTTCCTGGATTCCGCCGACCGGTTTCCCCTGCTTGTCGACGACGATCGTCGGCACTTTGCCGGCGTCGGTGGTGCTGCTTTCGTCGCTGCCGCCGCTGCTGAGGACGATCAGAAGGACGACGGCCACAACCACCAGGCCGGCGCCGATCAGTGCAGTTCTCGTGTTCATCTCGTGCTCCTTTCGCGCGCCTCCAAAGCGCGCGAGCAGTTGCGTGGTTCCTTTCGCACCACATAGGTGCGAAAGGAACCACGGGATGGCCTGGTTCTGGGGACTAGGCCGGGAGCGGCGGCGGGCGCTGGGCGAGCCCGAGGGCGATCAGGAGGCCGCCGTGGGGCGCGAAGGCGCGGGGCGGCTTCGGCAGCGAGCGGCGGCTGAAGTCGCGGCTGCGGCGACGGCGGTCGGCGATCCACTCCGAAAGGCGGACGATCGCCTCGCAGCCGGGGTAGTGGCCGAGCAGGAGCGTCAGCAGCAGCCCCAGCAGCGGCAGAGCCGGCAGCAGGAATGTGACGAGCTCGGTCACGCGGGGCAGGATACTGTCCCGCCTCAACCCTCCCTAAATGCGCCCTGGACGCGACAACATCGCCGCCCCGGACCTACCGGTCGGCCTCACCTGGATCGGCCCCGAACCGGAGTCGATGCCGGCGCTGACCGCCGGCGGGCCGGCGATCGTCCACTTCGTCGAATACGCGCAGCTGAACAGCGTCCGCACGCTCCCCTACCTGGTCGAGTGGAACCGCCGCTACCGCGAGGCGGGCTTGAGCGTGATCGGCGTCCAGGCGCCCCGTTTCCCCTTCGCCGCCGAGGCGGGGAACCTCGCCGCCGGGCTCGCGCGTCTGGGCGTCGAGTTCCCGGTGGCGATCGACGCCGAGCACGACCTCTGGGCCGCCTACGGCTGCACGGGCTGGCCCAGCCTCTTCCTCTGGAGCCTCGGCGGCGCCCTCTCCTGGGCCCACTTCGGCGAGGGCGAATACCGCGAGACCGAGGAAGCGATCCAGGCGGAGCTGCGGGAGATGGACGCGCTGCAGGAGCTGCCCGAGCCGATGGTGCCGCTGCGACCGACCGATGCCCCCGGCGCCCGCGTGATCCCACCCACCGAGGAGTTCTTCCCCGGCGGCTCCTGGCAGCGGGCCTGGGTCGCGGGCTCCGACGGCGAGGACCTGGCGCTCGACTACCAGGCCGGCGGCGTCTTCGCCACGGCCGAGGGCGAGGGCGGGATCGAGGTCGAGATCGACGGCGAGTGGAAGACGCTGCCGGGCGACCCCGTCCCCGGCCTGCGCACCCTCGCCGAGCACCCGAGCCATCAAGCCCACAGCCTGGTCCTCCGCCCCGCTCCAGGGGTCAAGATCTGGTCGATCAGCTTCGCCGCCGGCGTCCCCTGAGCGGCGATTGGCGAGTCGACCTGCCTATAGGACGGTTAACTCTCCAATCGTCCGGCGGCCGCGGCGACCTCTTCGCGGATCTCCTTCGGCAGCATGAAGCGGACGTCCTCGTGGACGGTGCGCAGCTCCGAGACGCTCTCGGCGCCCCGGTCGCGGAAGAAGGAGACTAGGCGCTCAACCAGCTCCTCGGGGGCGGAGGCGCCGGAGGTGATGCCGACGGTCTCGACTCCCTCCAGCCACTCCTCCCGCACCTGGCTGTGGTTGTCGATCAGGTGGGAGGCGGCGCCGTGTTCGCGGGCGACCTCGACCAGGCGATTGGAGTTGGAGGAGTTGGTAGAGCCGATCACGAGGACGAGCTCGCACTCGCGGGCGAGCTGCTTGACGGCGATCTGGCGATTGGTGGTCGCGTAACAGATGTCGTCGGACTTGGAGCTGACGATGCCGGGGAACTTGGCCCGCAGGGCGGCGATCACCTCGGCCGTCTCGTCGACCGAGAGCGTCGTCTGGGTGATGAAGGCGACCTTGGTCGGGTCCGGGACCTCGAGCCTCTCCACCTCCTCGACGGTTTCGATCAGGACGATGCTGTCCGGGGCCTCGCCCGTGGTCCCTTCCACCTCCTCGTGGCCCTCGTGGCCGACCATGATGATCGTGTAGCCCGCGGCCGCGAAGCGCCGCGCCGAGACGTGGACCTTGGTCACCAGCGGGCAGGTCGCGTCGATGGTCCGCAGCCCGCGGGCGCCGGCGTTGTCGTGGACGCTCGGCGCCACCCCGTGGGCGGAGAAGACGACCATCGCCCCCTCCGGGACCTCGGTCTCCTCCTCGACGAAGATCGCGCCGCGCTTCGCGAGCTCTTCCACCACGTGCTTGTTGTGGACGATCTCCTTGCGCACGTAGACCGGCGCCCCATAGCGCTCCAGGGCGCGCTCGACCGTCTGCACGGCGCGGTCGACGCCGGCGCAGTAGCCGCGGGGCGCGGCCAGGAGCACCCGCTTCGGTCCGGTGGCGGTGGTTGCCATCAGTCCCAGGGTACCGAGCGACGTGTCTGAGTTTGACCCGCACATGCGACGGGAAAACTCAGACACGGTGGCTGGATTGCGGCGGTTGGGCCGGGGAAGCTCGGAAACGTCCCCCGGTACCCTGCGGGTATGGCAAACACGGCCACCGGCCCTCATCGGGTGCTCCTGGCCGCGCCGCGCGGCTATTGCGCCGGGGTCGACCGCGCCGTGCAGACCGTCGAGCGCGCCCTGGAGCTGTACGGCGCGCCGGTCTACGTGCGCAAGGAGATCGTGCACAACAAGCACGTCGTGGAGCAGTTGCGCGAGCGCGGGGCGATCTTCGTCGACGAGCTCAACGACACGGTGCCCGAGGGCGCCACGACGGTCTTCTCCGCCCACGGCGTCTCGCCCGCCGTCCACGCGGACGCGGCGGAGCGCGGCCTGCAGACCATCGACGCGACGTGCCCGCTGGTGACCAAGGTCCACCGCGAGGTCGTCAAGTTCGCGGCGGAGGGCTACACCATCGTCCTCATCGGCCACGCCGGCCACGAGGAGGTCGAGGGCACCATGGGCGAGGCGCCCGAGCACACGGTGCTCGTGGAGACCGAGGCCGACGTC
>DASSTG010000044.1:0-12037 GCA_035708105.1 Solirubrobacterales bacterium
CCCCGCTGGTCCGAGAGCGGCGTTACCGTGAACCTTCATCCGGGTCCTCCTTCGCTTGGGCGTCAGAACCGCAAGCGTCTTGGAGGGCCCGGATGGCCTTTCAGGTGTTCACAACGTGTGTGGGCGGGTCAACTAGTGCCTAGGCCCGCCCGGCCGCCATCTCCACGCGCTGCTCGGCGGTGGCGAAGAGGTAGCGGTCGATCTGGGAGAGGCCGGCGAGGTCGTGGACGTCTTCGTCCAGGTAGGGGACGCGGATGACGCAGCTGGTGCGGAGCTCGGAGGCGAGGTGGTCGATGTTGCGGGCGTCGCGCTCGGCCAGGGCCTGGTAGTCGGCGAAGTTGTCGGCGACCCGCTTGGCGAGGTTGGCGTCGCCCAGCTCCTTGGCGAGGGTCTCCGGCAGCCCTTCGACCTCGGCGCGGAGCTCGTCGGCGGGGTAGTGGACCTTGTTGACGACGACGCCGCCGAAGGGCAGCTTGGCCTCGACCAGCTTGCGGTGGAAGTAGACGGCCTCGTCGATCGGCTCCCCCTGGGGGCCGCAGACGACGAGGAAGCAGGTCTCCGAGTCGGCCAGGAGCTTGTTGACGCGCTTGGCCCGCGCCTGGAAGCCGTCGACCATGCCGCTGAAGGCGTTGAAGAACTCGGCCAGGTCGGCGAGGAGGTCGAAGCCGACGATCTTCTTGAAGACGCTGAGCGCGACCGAGACGCCGCGGCCGGTCACCTTCGCCGCCAGCCCGGTCGGCTTCATGAAGACGCGCAGCGATTTGCCCTCGATGAACTGGGTCAGCCGTTTCGGCGCCTCGAGGAAGTCGAGGGCGTTGCGGGTCGGCGGCGTGTCGAGGACGAGCAGGTCGAAATCGCCTTCGGTGTGCAGCTCGAACAGCTTCTCCATCGCCATGTACTCCTGCGAGCCTGCGAGGGCGTTGGAGATCTGCTGGTAGATGCGGTTGTTCAGGACCCGGTCGCGGGACTCCTCGTCGGGGGCCTGGCGGGCGATCAGCTCGTCGAAGGTCGCCTTCGCGTCGAGCATCATCGCCCACAGCTCGCCCTTGATCTCCACCCCCTGGGCCTCGAACAGCGCCGGGTTGACCTGGCGCGCCTCGTTGCCGAGCTCCTCCAGCCCGAGCGAGTCGGCCAGCCGTTTCGCCGGGTCGATCGTCAGCACGCAGACCTTCAGCCCCTGCGCCGCCATGCCCAGCGCGATCGCCGCCGAGGTCGTCGTCTTGCCGACGCCCCCGGAGCCGGCGCAGATGCAGATCGACTTGCCGTCGAGGACTTCGCCGACCGAGGCCATCAGAGCTTCCTCGCCAGCCTGCGCGCCGCCTCGACGTCGAGCTCGGGCTCGAAGAGGAAGGGCAGGGTCTTGACCGGAGCCTCGACGCCCCGCTTCAGCCGGCTCAGCTGCGAGCGCTGCGACTTCGCCCGGTTGAACTCGGAGAGCGCCGCCCGCGCGGCCGCCTTCGTCGCCCCGTTCGTCCCGTTCTCGGACTCGGCCAGCTGCGCCAGCGCCTCCGCCTCACCCTTCTTGAACCGCTCCGGGTAGAGCCCGTTGAGGTAGACGCGGTCGACCGCCACTCCGACCTCGTCCCGCAGGTCCCGCTCCAGCGCCACCGACTCGTTCACCGGCATCTCCTCCGGCAGGGCGACGATCGCGGTGCCGGTGTGCTCGTGGTCGGTGATGAAGCGGTCGAGGGTCTCGGCCTGGGAGTGGATCGGGCCGACCCGGGCGATCGAGGCGAAGGTGCGCGGCGTCTGCAGGAAGCCGACCCCGTGCCCCGTGGCCGGCGCGTCGACGATCACCAGGTCGTATTTGCGCCCGCTCTTCACCTTGCGATCGAGCTGGGCGAGCTCCCAGATCTTCCCGATCGTCACCAGCTCCTTCAGCCCCGGGGTCGCGGCGGCGAGGTAGTTGAAGATGCGGCTGCGGAAGAGCATGTCCCGCATCGCCCGCACCTTCAGCTGCAGCAGCACGTACTCGCGCATCGACTCGTCGGGGTCGATCGAGATCGACCACAGGTTCTCCTCCATCTCGACCTCGTGGAAGCCGACGGATGCGTGATCGAAGATGCGCGAGGCGTTCTCCTGGGAGGCGACCTCGCAGACGATCGTCCGCTTGCCTTCGCTCGCCGCGCGGAGGCCGAGGGCGACGGAGACGGTCGTCTTGCCGACGCCGCCCTTGCCGGTGACGATCACGAGCCGCTTGTCGAGGAGGTCCGGGATTGGCTGATTCCTAGCAATTTCGGGACCCGGCAGGAAAAGCCGAGTCCCATACGAATATCCGCGCAATGGGATTTCTAAGCCGAAAGAAGCCGAAGCCTGCTCCCGTCGAGATCCAGGAGGAGCACCCGATCCACGACGAGCTGCAGCGGATGGAAGAAGCGGTGCCTGAGCGGGTCGGCGATACGTCCAGGGACGGGGGCGCCGAGCCCGCGGGTCCTGTCTCCGATACGTCCCTCTCGCCTAGCGGCGAGAGTCCCGCATCGTCGCCACCCGCGGGAGAGGCCGTTGAGGAGCGGCCGTCCGAGGTCGTGGTCGAGAAGGTCGAGCCGTCCGAGGAGGCTGAGGAAGGCTCCGAGGGTGACGGGCGGATGAAGGCTGTCGATCTGATCGCGCCTACGCGGCTCGACTTCCTGAAGGAGAAGGAGGCTGCGGAGGAGGCGCCGGTGAAGGGCGCCGAGGTGATCGCCTTCGCCAACCAGAAGGGCGGGGTCGCGAAGACGACCACGACCCTGAACCTCGCCGTCGCCTTCGCCGAGTCCGGCTACCGCGTGCTCTGCGTCGACCTCGACCCGCAGGGGAACCTGACGATGAGCCAGGGGATCGACCCCGACAAGGTCGAGAAGAGCCTCTACGACGTGCTCGTCAACGACATGCCGATCTCCGAGATCATCGTCAAGCGGGAGATCGACATCGCCGTCGCCTCGATCGACCTGGCTGGCGCCGAGATCGCGATGAGCACCAAGATCGGCCGCGAGCGCTCGCTGGAGAAAGCGCTGAAGGAGGTCGCCGGCGACTACGACTTCGTCTGCATCGATACCCCGCCGAGCCTCGGCCTGCTGACGATCAACGCGCTGACCGCGGCGAACAAGGTGATCGTCCCGGTCCAGTGCGAGTACCTCTCGATGCGGGGGCTGGTCCAGCTGCAGAACACGCTGCGGATGATCCAGGAGAACCTCAACCCCGACGTCAAGATCGAGGGCATCCTGCCGACGATGCTCGACTCGCGGACGATCCATGCCAAGGAGGCGGTGGAGATCCTCGAGGAGAACTTCGGCGACCTCGTCTTCCAGTCCCGGATCAAGAAAGCGATCAAATTCGCCGAGGCGCCCGTGAAAGGGTCCTCCGTGCTCAAGTACGATTCTGACTCGAGCGCCGCCAACTACTACCGGGATCTGGCGAAGGAGGTTCTGTCCCATGGCTCGGCGGAATAAGCGCGCAAGCATGCGCGAGGGCCCGCTTTCCGACCTCTTCCGGTCGACCACCGAAGACGCGCCGATGGATCCACCCGAGGCGCCTCGTTATGGGCGCCAGGATCCGGCTGAGGCAAGAAAGGAACAGGACGAAGGCGAGCGGGGCGCGGGTCCTGTCTCCGATACGTCCCTCCCGCCTACCGGCGGGAGTCCTGCAGCGTCGCCACCCGCGCCAGGGGCGGATCAGACTGACATTCCGCTGACGCACGAGGAGGCGCCTGCTCTCTACGATCAGGAAACCCATGGTTCGGAGCGCGCGGTTGAGACCTCGAATGAGTCCGCGCCGGAGCGGTTGAAGCGGGTCTTCAACGAGGAGCCGAAGCCGCGGCGGGAGCAGTTCACCACCGAGACGCCCAGGTACGGGCGCGAGGAGCCCGCCTACGAGCCGCCGGGCAGCGGCGAGCCGCACCAGCCGGTGATCAAAGTCGTCGGCGTCGGCGGCGCCGGCGTCAACGCGGTCAACCGGATGGTCGACGCCCGCGTCCCCGGGGTCGAGTTCATGGCCGTCAACACTGACCTGCAGTCGCTGCAGCTCTGCGTCGCCGACGTCACCGTCCACATCGGCGACGAGCAGACGCGCGGCCTCGGCGCCGGCGCCGACCCGGAGGTCGGTCACCGCTCCGCCTTCGAGGAGCAGGACAAGATCAAGCGCCTGCTCAAGGGCTCCGACATGGTCTTCGTCGCCGCCGGCGCCGGCGGCGGCACCGGCTCGGGTGCCGCCCCGGTCGTCGCCCGGCTCGCCCGCGAGGTCGGCGCGCTCACGGTCGGCATCGTCACCAAGCCGTTCACCTTCGAGGGCAACCGCCGCGGTACCCAGGCCCAGAAGGGGATCGAGGAACTGGCCGAAGAGGTCGACACCCTGATCGTCGTCCCCAACGACCGCCTGCTCGAGGTGCTCGACCAGCAGACCTCGATGGTCGAGGCCTTCAAGGTCGCCGACGACGTGCTGCGCCAGGGCGTCCAGGGCATCTCCGACCTGGTGACCCTGCCGGCGGTGATCAACCTCGACTTCGCCGACGTGCGGACGATCATGTCCGAAGCCGGCCGGGCGCTGCTCGGGATCGGCATGGCCCACGGCGACGGCCGCGCGATCGAAGCGGCCGAAAAGGCGATCTCCTCGCCGCTGCTCGAGACCTCGATGGACGGCGCGCGCTCGATCCTGCTCTCGATCACCGGCGGCGGCGACCTCTCGCTGGTCGAGGTCTCCGAGGCCGCCAAGGTGGTCGGCGAGGCCGCCCACCCCGACGCCAACATCATCTTCGGCGCCAACATCGACGAGGAGCTGGGCGACCAGGTCTGGGTCACCGTCGTCGCCACCCGCTTCGACGGCCGCACGACGCCGCCGCGCCGCGCCGCCGAGCCGACGATCCGCCGCACCAAGGACGCTGAGGCATCGCGCCGCGGCCGCTCAGGCGGCGACCGCGAGCTCGGCATCGACGTCCCCGAGTTCCTGCCCAGCTGACCCGGGCCCCATGCGAGGGGTCGTCGCAGCCGGCCATCCGCTGAGCGCCGAGGCCGGGGCGGAGGTCCTGCGGGAGGGCGGCAACGCGGTTGACGCGGCGGTCTGCGCCGTGCTCGCTTCGTTTGCGGTCGAGAGCCCTCTGACTGGGTTCGGCGCGGGCGGCCACATGATGGTCCACGACGGCGGCGAGACGACCCTGATCGACTTCTTCGTCGCGGCGCCCGGGCGGGACGGGATCGGGCGGACGACCGAGCTGGTCCCGGTGCCGGTCCGTTTCGACGCCGAGACGACGCAGACCTTCTACGTCGGCCCGGCCTCCTGCGGCGTGCCCGGTACCGCGGCGGGGCTGGCGCACGCGCTCGGGCGCTTCGGCACGATGCCGCTGTCGGAGCTGGTCGGGCCGGGAATACGGCTCTCCCGCGAGGGCGCGCCGGTCAACCGCCAGCAGGCCTACATCCTCGAGATCCTCGCTCCAATCCACGAGCACATGACCGGGACCAGGGAGCTGTACGCGCCGCAGGGGCGGCGGCTCGTGGAGGGGGACGTCTTCGCCTTTCCCGAACTGGCGGAGGCGCTGGAACGCTACGCCGAGGAAGGCCCCGAGTCCTTCTACCGCGGCGAGGTGGCACGGGCGATCAGCGACTTCGTCATCGGCCACGGCGGCTACGTCGGCCCCGGCGACCTCGCTTCCTACGCGGCGGTGGAGCGCAAACCGATCGAGACCGCCTTCCGCGGCACCGAAGTCCTCACCAACCCGCCGCCCTCCTCGGGCGGGATCCTGATCGCCTACTGCCTCGGCCTGCTCGAGCGCCTCGGCCCCCGCAGCGGCCCCGAGCAGCTGGTGGCGGCGATGGAAGCGGCCAACTCGCGCCGCGACCTCGCCTTCGCCGAGTCCCTCTATGAGGAGGGGATGGAGGCGGGCTTCCTCGATCCGGCCGGCCTCGACCTCGCCGCCGCCGACCTGCTCGGCTCGACCACTCACATCTCGGTGCTGGACGCGGACGGGAACTGCGCCAGCGTCACCTGCTCGAACGGCTCGGGCTCGGGCGTGCTGGTGCCGGGGACGGGCGTGATCCTCAACAACATGCTCGGCGAGGAGGACCTCAACCCGGCCGGCTTCCACCTGATCGCGCCGGGCCGGCGGGTGCCCTCGATGATGGCGCCGACGGTGGTGCTGCGCGGCGGTGAGATCGTCCTCGCCCTCGGCAGCGCCGGCTCCAACCGGATCCGCTCGGCGATCCTGCAGACGGTGGTGCGGGCGGTCGAGCAGGGGTTCCCGGTCGACGCCGCGGTCGAGGCGCCGCGCCTGCACTTCGAGCAGGGGATCGTCCAGGCCGAGCCCGGGATCGAGGAGGCGGCGCTGGAGCGGATCGAGGGGCGGGGCGTGCCGGTGGCGCGGCGGCCGGCGATCAACCTCTTCTTCGGCGGCGTGCAGGCAGTCGCCCGGGACCCGCGCAGCGGCGAGCTCAGCGGCGGCGGCGACCCGCGCCGCGGCGGCGCGGTCGCTTACGCTGGGTGACGATGGCGGGGCCTGACATCGACTTCGAGGCAGAGGGGCTGCTGGAGGGTGTCGAGGGCGCCCCGCGCGAGGCGCGCCGCGAATTGCTCGAACAGCTCGCCGAGGAGGGCTGCGGCCTCGAGGAACTGAAGGACGCGGTCGCGGCGGGCCGCCTGACGCTGCTCCCGGTGGAGCGGGCGCTGGCCGGCGAAGGCCCGCGCTATACGGCGCGGGAGGTCGCCGAGCAGGCGGAGCTCGACCTCGACACGCTGCAGCGCTTCAGCTCGGCCCTGGGGATGCCGTATCCCGACCCCGACGAGCGCCGGGCGACCAACGCCGACCTCGAGGCGGCGCGGATGGTCAAGGCCTTCATCGACACCGGCCTGCCCGAGGACGGCCTCCTCGGGGTGGCCCGCACGATCGGGATGGGGATGGCGCGGATCGCCGAAGCGAACCGCGAGCTGATCGTCCGCACTCTGATCCGGCCCGGCGACACCGAGCGCGACGTCGCCCGTCGCTTCGTCGCCGCGGCCGACTACATGCTGCCGCTGGTCGGGCCGACCGTTGTCTATGCGCTGCAGGCGCACCTGCTGGAACAGATCCGCCGCGACGTGATCGGCGCCACCGACCTCGCCTCGGGAGAGGTTGGGGGTGCCGTCAACCTGACGGTCTGCTTCGCCGACCTGGTCGAGTTCACCCGCCTCGGCGAGGAAATCGCCCCGGAGGAACTGGGGATGGTTGCCGGGCGGCTGGAGGAGATGGCTACCGCCGTCGCCGAGCCGCCGGTGCGGCTGGTGAAGACGATCGGCGACGAGGTGATGCTGGTCTCCTCCGATCCGGAGCCGATGGTCGCGGCGGCGCTGGAGCTGATCGACGCCGCCGAGGCCGAAGGTCAGCAGTTCCCCTGGCTGCGCGCCGGCATCGCCAGCGGGCCGACCCTGCCGCAGTCGGGCGACTACTACGGCCGCGCCGTCAACCTCGCCAGCCGCCTCACCAACGTCGCCCGGCCCGGCAGCGTCGTCCTCGACGAGGCGACCAAGGAGGCGGTGGGGGAGGGCTTCGACTACTCCTACGTCGGCGAGCGCAGGCTCAAGGGCCTCGACTACCGGGTCAAGATCTACCGTGCCCGCGCCCCTGGCGAACGCAAGGACCGCGGCCCGCGCCTGCGGCGCTAGGAGCTCCTAGGACGGCTTGCGAGCCGAGACCAGCAGGTTGTAGAAGAGCTCGGCCGGCAGGTAGGGCTCGAGCAGGCGGGCATCGACCTTCTGCAGGGCGATGTAGCTGTTGAAGGCGAAGCGGCGCCAGCTGAAGGGGATCGACTCGGGCTCGGCGCTGGACTCGACCGTGCGCAGTCCCCAGCCCCAGGCGTTCGAGAGCAGCTCCTCGCCGCCGACCCGGCGCTGCTCGAAGCCGGCGTCGCGGAGCAGGCGGCGGAGGTCGGCGGGGGCGAAGGCGTGGACGTCGACCTCGCCCTCGAGCGAGTGGTCGTGGGACTGCTCGCCTTCGGCGACGGCGCGCTGCTCGGCGCCGATAGCCCGCCGCCAGAGCGGCGCCAGCGCCAGCCCGGCGCGCTTCGGCAGCGCCGCCAGCGAGTCGCCGTAGCGGGAGGGCTCGCCGGCGAAGGCGATCATCCCGCCCGGCCGCAGGACGCGGCGGAATTCGGCGAAGGCCTGGTCGAGGTCGGGGATGTGGTGGAGGACGGCGTGGCCGAGGACGAGGTCGAAGCTCTCGTCCTCGAACGGCAGCGCCTCGGCCTCGGTGACCACCGTCTTCACGTCCTCGAGCCCCAGCGCCTCGGCCGTTCCGGCCAGCCGCTTCAGCATTCCCGGCGAGATGTCGGTTGCGGTCAGTCGCTCGATCACCCCGAGCTGGACCAGGTTGAGCGAGAAGTAGCCCGTGCCGGAGCCGATCTCCAGCGCATCGCCGAAACTGCGGCCCTTCATCCCTCCCAGCGCCTTGACCAGCTTCAGCCGCACTTGCCGCTGGCCGATCTCGCCGAAGTCGATGCCCCACTTGGCATCGTACTCCTCGGCCGCCGCGTCGTGGTAGCGGGTGTTGACGTCCTTGATGTGCTCCGGGGTGGCGGAGGGGGAGGCCGGCATCGGGCGGGAACTCTACGCGGAATCTGCAATACGGTCCGTCCGTGGAGCGCCGCTACCTCCAGGAGAGCCAGCTGCCCGGAGTGCCGCCGCTGCCCCTGACCGGGGAGCGGACGCTGCCCGACGTGCCAGAGGAGAACTACTGGTTCCGCCGCCACCTCGTCGTCTATGAGTGGATCGCCGAGCGGGTCGGCGGCAGGCGGGTGGTCGATATGGCCTGTGGCGAGGGTTACGGCTCCGACGTCCTCGCCCGCACTGCCGCGAGCGTCGTCGGCGTCGACGCCAACCCCGAAGCGCACGAGCACGCGCGACTGCGCTACCAGCGCCCGAACCTGCGCTTCGAGCGCGATCTGGTCGAAGGCTTCGCCGAGCCCTGCGATGCCGTCGTCTTCCTGCAGACGATCGAGCACGTCCAGGACCCCGGAGCGATCCTCGAGCACTTCAAGTCGATGCTGGAGCCCGGCGGCGTCGCCTACGTCTCGACCCCGAACCTGCTGACTTTGGCGCCTCCCGGGGCCGAGAAGTCCGACAACCCCTGGCACCTGAAGGAGTACCGCGCCGGGGAGTTCCGCGAGCTCTGCCAGGCGCAATTCGAGCGGGTCGAGATGCTGGGCCTCTTCCACGCCCGCAAGCTGCGCGCCCACGAGCTGGCGATCAAGCTCGGCTGGGACTCGGTCCACAAGCGCCTCGGCCTGACCAGGCCCTTCTACGACCGGTTCACCCCCGCGATCGCGAGCTCGGATTTCGCCCTGAAGGAAGGCCCGCTGGACCGAGCGCTGGACTTCCTAGCCGTCTGCCGTGCTCCCTAAATCCCGAACTGCATCAAATTTCCTACCTGCCACGGAGGAAATTTGATGCAGTTCGAAAGCGAGGGCGTCGGCGACTTGGCGATCGTCCTGCACAGCCATATGCCCTATGTCGAGGGGTTCGGGACCTACCCGTTCGGCGAGGAGTGGCTGTTCGACGCGGTGATCCGCTCCTATCTGCCGGTGCTGGAGGTGGCGAGGGGCCTGACGATGACCGTGACGCCGGTGCTGGCCGACCAGCTCGAGGACCGCGGCGCCGCCGAGCGCCTGCGCCGGTTCCTGATCGAGTGGCGGATCGGCGCCGCCGAAGCCGACCTGCCGCAGGTGCCGGAGGAGTGCCGGGCCGCCTGCGAGGGCGAGCGCGAGCGCTACCAGCATGCCCTGGATCTGCTCGACGCGGCCGGGGGCGATCCGCTGGCGCCTTTCCAGCGTGCCGCCGCGGAGGGGCGAATCGCCCTCGCCGCCTCATCAGCCACCCACGCGGTGCTGCCGCTGCTGGCGACCAGGCCGGGGGTGCGGTTGCAGCTGCAGACCGGCATCCGCTCGCACCGGCGGCGCTTCGGCTGGGACGGCGGCTTTTGGCTGCCTGAGTGCGCCTATGTGCCCGGCCTCGAGTGGAGGCTGGCCGAAGCGGGAGTGCGCTGGTTCTGCGTCGACCAGAGCGCGCACGCCGAGCCGCTGGACGCGCTGGCGCCGGTGCAGACCGGGGCCGGACCGGTTGCGCTTCAGATCGACTGGGAGGCGATCGCCTGGCTCTGGTCGCTCGACGGCTACCCCTCCGACTCCGCCCACGCCCAGTTCGCCGGCAAATCGCTGCGCGGCATCCGCATCTGGCGGGTCGGGGGCGGTGCCTACGACCCGGCGGTCGCCGCGGCCGCCGCCCGCCGCCAGGCGGGGGAGTTCCTCGCTGCCACCGCGCAGCGGCTCCGCACCTACGCCGAGCAGCGCCGCCGCCGCGGCCTCCTCGTCTTCGCCATCGATACCGAGCTGCTCGGCCACTGGTGGTCGGAGGGACCGATCTGGCTGCGGGAGGTGCTGGCGGGTGCCGCGGCGGCGGGCGTGCGCCTGCTCACCGTCCCCCAGGCGCTCGCCGAGCACGAGCCGGTCGAGCGTCCCCTCGTGGCCTCCACCTGGGGCGAGGACAAGGACCTGCGCACGTGGGACTCCCCCGCGGTGGCGGACCTCGCCTGGGGGGCGCGGCGGCTCGAGCTGCGCCTGCTGCGGGCGGTCTCGGCGGGACTGCGCGGGCCTCGCCTCGAACGCGCCGCCCGCGAGCTGCTGGCGGCGCAGGCGAGCGACTGGGCGTTCCTCGACCAGCGCAAGCAGGCCGGCGATTACGCCTACCGGCGGGCCACCGATCACTCCCAGGCGATGTTGGAGGCCATAGACTGCGACCGCGCCACCGATCCCCGCATGCGTGCGCTCGCGCCGGACCTGAGCACCGCCCCGCTCCTGGAGCCCTGACAAGCCACCCCGGACCCAGCCACCGCACTTGACCCGCGTTCTCATCCTCTCCTGGGAGTACCCGCCGCTGATCGAGGGCGGCCTCGCCCGCCACGTCCGCAAGCTCTCCGAGGCGCTGGTCGAGCGCGAGGTCGAGGTGCACGTGCTGACCCGCGGCGGCGAGGAGTCGCCGGCCGAGGAGCGCCGCGACGGCGTCGTCATCCACCGCATCCGCGAGCCGAAGCGGCCGACCGACCTCGGCGAGTTCGTCGCCTGGGTCGAGCGGATGAACTCCGACATGCTCGCGGCCGGCGTCGAGCTCGGCGACCGCTACAGCTTCGACCTCGTCCACGGCCACGACTGGCTCGTCGCAAATGCCTGCGATCACCTCGCCAAACGCTTCGACGCGCCGCTGATCACGACGATCCACGCGACCGAGTACGGCCGCCACCAGGGCTGGGTCGACAAGCACCCGCAGACCTACATCCACGGCGTCGAGCGCTGGATCACCAACCGCTCGCACCGGGTCATCACCTGCTCCCACTACATGCGCGAACAGGTCGCCGACATCTTCGGCGTCGAGGAGGGCCGGATCACGGTGATCCCGAACGGGATCGACCCGGAGGACCTCCCGGACCAGCCCGCCGCGGACCTGGCGCGGCTGCGCTCGGAGTTCGCGACATCCGAGCAGAAGCTCGTCCTGCTGATCGGCCGGCTCGTCTACGAGAAGGGATTCCAGCTGGCGCTGGAGGCGATGCCGCGGGTGATCGAGGAGGCGCCGGGTACGCGCTTCCTCGTCGCCGGCTCCGGCACCCACGAGGCCGAACTGAAGCGCCAGGCGACCGAGCTGGGCCTGATGGAGCACGGAACCTTCCTCGGCTGGATCGGCGACGACGTCCTGCACTCGCTCTACCGGATCGCCGACCTGACCGTGGTGCCCTCGATCTACGAGCCGTTCGGCCTGGTGGCGCTGGAGGCGATGGCCTCGGGCTGCCCCTGCATCGTCGCCGACACGGGCGGCCTGCGCGAGGTGGTGCCGCACGAGGAGGCCGGCCTGCGCTTCCGCGCCCACGACCCCGAGGCGCTCGCCGACGTCGCGATCCGCGTCCTCTCCGACGATGAGCTCGGCCGCCGCCTCGTCGCGGAAGCCCACGAGCACGTGCGCCGCTTCGACTGGGGCGACGTGGCCGAGCGGACCGCGGCGCTCTACGCCGACCTGGCCGGCGACCCCAGCCCCGCCTAGCCGAACTGCATCACTTTTT
>DASSTG010000045.1:0-6428 GCA_035708105.1 Solirubrobacterales bacterium
TCTCGGGCTTGGTCGAGCCGACGGTGCTGCGCAGCAGTTTGAGGAAGATGAAGACCAGGCAGCCGGAGAAGATGACCCCGAAGACGGGGTACCAGTTAAAGAAGAATTCCTGGATTTCGGTGGCGAGCATGAGCGCGGAGTCTCAGGCCTAGCGGCCCACTTACCAATCCAATATAAGTCCAGAAACCGGCTTGGGCCCTAAAGTTCGGCGCTCGCGGCGCCCGTTGGTCAGCCGCGTTCGACCTGTGAGCCGCCGACGATCGCCTCCTCGCCGGTGTCGGAGAAGAGGACCCAGGCCTTGTTGCCGCCGTCGTAATCGGGGGCCCACAGCTTCAGCGTCGCCGGCCTGCCCCAGACGGTGACCTGCTCCTCTTCGGTGGGGTCGAGGCCGCGCCAGATCCGCACGAAGGGGTTGTGCTCCCACTCCTCGCCGACCGTGGTCGGCTCCTTGTGGCCGGGGTGGACCTTGGTCTCGGGGGGCAGCTCCAGCAGGCGCATCACCGAGGCCTCGAGGTCGGCGAAGCCGCTGGCGCCGGGGGCCATGGTGCCACCGACGGTTCCCTTGAAGAGGACGTCGGCGGTGAAGACGTCCGTGCCGTTGACGAGGAAGGCGAGGTGGCCGGCGGCGTGGCCGGGGGTGAAGAGGGCTTCGATCCCGAGGTCGCCGGCCTCCAGCGTCTCGCCGTCGCCGAGGGTGACCTCGACCTCGTCGTCGAGCTCGGCCGCGCAGGCCTCGTGGGCGACCAGCGGCGGGTCGCCGAGCTGCGCGCGCGCCTCGGCGAGCCCCGCGACATGGTCGCCGTGCGGGTGGGTGACGAGGACGTGGGTGATCTCGATGTCGTCGCGCTCGATCCGCTCCAGCAGCGGCCCCAGCTCGTCGTTGCCGTCGATCAAGACCCCGGTCTTCCTCTCCTCGTCGGCGACCAGGTAGGCGTTCGACAGCCACATCGGGTTCTCGGTCCTCTCGACGATCACTGCGTCCTCCTTCGTTGGCGCGGATGGGGGGTGTCTGACTTTAGGCCCCGAATGAGGGGGAGGAAGTCAGACAGGTCCCGGGGCGGCTTGGCGGGCGCTGCCCTCGAGCAGGGTGCGGGCGACCAGCTCCGGGTCGTCCCAGGTCGGAGTGTGGCCGACCCCGGGGAGGACGAGGAAGCGGGCACCGGGCGGCCGTCGGTGCGGCTTCGGCGGGCCGAGCAGGCGGTCCTTCCCGCACCAGGCGATCGTCACCGGCACGTCCTCGGGGTAGCCGTCCGGGTCGAAGACGTCGCTGCGCATTGCCCGGTTGGCGGCGTCGTAGCCCTCGCCGTCGAGCCAGCCGAGGACGAGCTGCCGGGCCGCCTCGGGCGGAATCCGCTCGGGGTGGGCGGCGATCGACTGGAAGGCGGCGGCGCGGGTCTGCGGGAACTGGAGAGCGACCGTGAGGAAGGGGAGCGCGGCCTTCACCCAGGGCGAGCCGCGCAGGAGCATGCGGGCGCCGCCGCCGGAAGGCTCACCGAGCGGGCGCGACCAGAGGCCGGCGGGGGAGAGGGCGGTCACCGAGGCAGCCCAGCCGAAGCGGCCCATTTCCAGCGCCACCCAGCCGCCGAGCGAGTTGCCGGCGACGTGCGGGCGCTCGACCCCGTTGCGCGCGCACTCCTCGTGGACGGCGCGCGCCAGGTTGGCGGCGCTCGCCTCTTCGCCTTGGGGCAGGGGCGGCGAGGCGCCGAACCCCGGCATGTCGATCGCGTCCACCTCGCGCTCCTTCTCCAGCAGCGGGACCACCGGCTCCCAGATGCAGCGGGAGCCGCCGAGGCCGTGGATCAGCAGCAGCGGCTGCCGCTGTCCGGCGCTCGCCGCGCTCACCGCGCCTTCGGCTTGGCGAACAGCGCCTGCACGTCGCCGATCCGCCGCTCGCGGAAGCCCGCCTCGGAGGAGCTCAGGTAGAAGTCCCAGAGGCGGCGGAAGCGGTCGTCGTAGCCGCGGGCGCGCAGCCGCTCCCAGGCGGCGAAGAAGCGCTCGCGCCACTCGGCGAGGGTCGGCGGATAGTGGGCGGTGATGTCGTCGATCCAGACCTGCCTCATCGAGGTCACCCGCGCCAGGCAGTCGGCGATCAGACCCTGCGAGGGCAGGCAGCCGCCCGGGAAGACGTGGGTGTTGGCGAAGCTCTTCGCCCCCTTCTCGATCTCGTAGATGCGGTCGTCGATCGTGATCGCCTGCAGCAGCATCAGGCCTTCGTCGCTGAGCAGATCGTCGCAGCGGCGGAAGTAGTCGTCGAAGTACTGCCAGCCGACCGCCTCGATCATCTCCACCGAGACGAGCCGGTCGAAGCGACCCTGCAGGTCGCGGTAGTCCTGGAGCAGGACGGTCACCTGGTCCTCGAGGCCCGCCTCGCGCACCCGCCTCCGCGCCAGCTCGAACTGCGCGCGGGAGATCGTCGTGGTGGTGACTCGGCAGCCGCTGCGCCGGGCCGCGTGGATCGCCATCCCGCCCCAGCCGGTGCCGATCTCCAGGAGGTGGTTCTCCGGGCCGAGACGGAGTCGGTCGCAGATGCGGTCGAGCTTCGCCAGCTGCGCCTCCTCCAGGCTCGCCGCCCGGTCGGGGAAGTAGGCGCACGAGTACATCATCCGCTCGTCGAGGAAGGCGGCGAAGAGGTCGTTGCCGAGGTCGTAGTGGGCGGAGATGTTGCGGCGGGAGCCCGTGCGGGTGTTCTCGGGAACGAGGTGGCGGAGCCGGTGCCAGAGGCCGCGCGGGCGGGCGACGGCGCCGCGGACGCCGTCCATCTGGCGCAGCTCGCGGGCGGCGATCCTGATCAGGGCGACGAGGTCGTCGGTCTCCCAGAAGCCGCGGACGTAGCCCTCCCCGAGGCCGACGCTGCCGCGGAGCGGGCCGCGCCAGGCGGCGGTGTCGTTGATCGTGACCGTGGCGTGGAGGTCGGCGCCGGCCGGGCCGTAGCTGCGCTCGCGGCTGCCCTCGACGACGTCGATGCGGCCGCTGCTGAGGTGGCCGAGGACGGCGCCGACGCCGGCTCGGGCGATCGCGTCCCTCATGGCGAGACGAACCCGCGCGGGCGGGTGCCCTCCGGGTGCGGGTGGTAGCGGGTGCCCTTCAGCCTCAGCCGCGCGGCCTGCCAGTAGATCCTCGCCACCACCTGCAGCGACATCGCCGGGTAGCGGGCGAGCAGCCCGGTGAGGGTGCGGCGGGAGAGCCGGCGCCGGCGCAGGCTGAGGGTGGCGTCGAAGGTCTTGGTCGGTTGCCGAGACCGCGAAAAATCGCCCATGCGACGACTTTCTGCGGTCTCGCGCGGGCGCGACTCGATGTGGACGGCGAGGCGCTTGCCGGGCTCGCCGGCGCGGAACGAGTAGGTCTGATCCATGCCCATCAGCGGCGAGACGTGGAAGGTCTTGTCGAGCTCGTCCCTGAGGACGCTACCGCGCCGCTCGCCACGGGCCAAGACGTAGGGATGGTGCTCGCCCCAAGGGATGTTCTGCACGTCGGCCACAATCGCTTCTACCCGCTCGCCCGGGGGGTCGAAGCAGTAGTAGAAGGAGACCGGGTTGAAGCTGTGGCCAAAGCAGCGGAGGCCGGCGAGGAGGCGGACGGGACCGGAAGGGCGGGTGCCGGTTGCCTCCGCGACCGCCTCGCGCGCGCACTCGTCGAGCGGCCGGGCCGGGTCGCCCATGAAGTCCTCGCGGCGGAAGCGGGCGAGGGCCCGACCGCGGGCGGAGAAGAACGGGAAGGGATCGAGGACCTCCGGCAGCTCGGCCAGATCGAGGTACATGAGGAAGAGCCGGTAGCGGAACTCGTGTTCGACCGGCTCGAAGCGCCGATGGCGGACCCAGCCCTCATAGACGGCCGAGGCGCTCAAGCGGCGAGGGCCTCCTCCCCTATCTCCGAGATCTTGGGGGCTATAGGCCCCACAATCTCGGAGCGGCGCTCGTCAAGGATCTCCTCGCAGACCCCGATCGCGCTCACGACGCCGTCCTCGTGGAAGCCCCAGCCCCAGTAGGCGCCGCAATAGTGGGTGCGGCGGCCGGCGTTGCTGATCTCGGCATGGCGCGCCTGCGCCGCCACCCCCTCCCTGGTGTAGACGGGATGGTCGTAGGCGATTCTGTGGATTACCTTCGCCGGGTCGATCTCCTCGTTTCGGTTGAGGGTGAGGAAGTAGTGCTCCCGGATGCGCAGGCGCTGCAGGTTGTTCATCCAGTAGGTGACGGTGGTCCCGGCGACCGGCTGCGGAGTGAGGTGGAAGTTCCAGCTCGACCAGGCCGCGCGGCGGCGCGGCATCAGCGAGGCGTCGGTGTGGAGTACGCCCTGGTTGCGCTGGTAGGGGATCGCGCCGAGGACTTCGCGCTCGGCCTCGCTCGGGTCGGCGAGCATCGCCAGCGCCTGATCGGAGTGGGTGGCGATCACGACCTGGTCGAACTCCTCGCTCTCGCAGCCCTCGGCCTCGACTCGCACCGCGTGGGGCAGCCGCTCGACCCGCCGCACCGGCGCGTCCGTGCGGATGCGGTCGCGCCACGGCGCCGCGATCGCCTCCACGTAGCTGCGCGAGCCGCCGCGCACCGTCCGCCACTTCGGCCGCCCCCGCAGGCTGTACATGCCGTGGTTGCCGAAGAACTCGGCCATGAAGCTGGCCGGGAAGCTCCACATCTGCGCCGGGTCCGCCGACCAGACGGCGCTCGCCTGCGGCACGATCAGCCGCTCGACGAACTGGGGGGAGAAGCCCCGCTGCTCGAGCCAATGGCCGAGCGAGGGCGCGGTCCCGTTCGTCCCGATCAGCGCCCGCGCCTCGCGGTTGAAGCGGCGCCAGTCGCGCAGCATCCCGAGGAAGCCTGGGCTCAGGAGGTGCGCCGGCCGGGCGAAGAGGCCCCAGGGAGTGCCGGAGTACTCGAAGCGCCCGCGCCCGTCGGAGACCGAGAAGCTCATGTGGGAGGGCCGGCTCGCCACCCCGAGCTCGTCCAACAGCGCTTCGAAGTGCGGGTAGTTGCGGTTGTTGAAGACGATGAAGCCGGTGTCGATCCAGTGGGTGCCGTCAGCGGCCTCGACCGGCACCGTGTGGGAGTGCCCTCCGATCCGCTCGCTCGCCTCGTAGACGACGATCTCGTGCTCGCGGGCGAGGCGGTGGGCGGCCACCAGTCCGGAGACGCCGGTTCCGACGATTGCGATCCTCATCGGCCATCCCTACGGAGAGGGATGTCGCTCCGGATCAGCCGAAGGGTCGGTAGAGGAGGCGGTAGCCGAGCAGTTTCGAGACGGTGGCGAAGCCGAAGCCGCGGGTGCGCAGGGCGTCGATCACCTGCGGCAGGGCGGCGAGGGTCTCGCTCCGCGGGCCGCCGCCGTCGTGCATGAGGATGATCGAGCCGTTGCGGGCGTGGCCGACGATGTTGGAGTAGATCGCGCCGGTGCCGGGGAGGGACCAGTCGCGGGGATCGACGTCCCAGGTGATCGTCCGCATCCCGAGGCCGCCGGCGGTGGCGATGACGCCCGGGTCGACGCCGCCGCCCGGGGGGCGGAAGAGGCACGGCTGGAAGTGCGTGTAGGCCCTGATCCGCGTCGCCGCCCCGGCGATCTGCTCGTAGCCGGGGAATTCGACGTGGTTCATCGTATGGTCGCCGATCTCGTCGCCTTCGGCGAGGATCCGGCGCATGGTGTCTTCGCGGCCGGGCATCTCCTGGCCGATCTCGAAGAAGGTGCCGGGGACGCCCTTTTCGCGCAGCACCCGGAGGAATTCGGGCGTGTATTCGGAGGGGCCGTCGTCGAAGGTGAGGGCGACCACGGGGCGGTCGCGCGGGCCGTTGGTGACGAGGCCGGGACTGCCCCCGGTGCAGCCGACCGCGCGGACGGGGCGCAGGCGGAAGCCGCTGGTCCCGGTGGCGGGGAGAGCTTCGGCGCAGCGGCTCCGGACTTCGCAGCCGGAACTGCGGACGACGCGCCACTGGTAGCGGTGCGGTGAGAGCCCGGCTTCGCCCGGGACCAGGGAGACGACGAGCTTCTGCCGCTGCGGCCGCTTCACCGTCGCCCGCACCCAGCTCTCCCGCGTCGGCCGCCCGACCGGGTTCACCTCCTCGACGCCGACCCGCCGGTGCGCCTTCCGTCCGCCGAGGCAGAGGCGCAGCGGCGGCGCCGAGGGGTCGGGGCTGAACTCGAAACAGAGGTACCGCGAAGCCGCCCGCCGCGGATCCGGATGCGGTTCCAGCTTCCCCAACCCCACCGGCGCCGAAGTCCGCACCGAGAGCACCAGCTCCCGCCCCTTCTGCGAGAGCCCTGCATGCTCTAACCGCATCTGAGCTCTCGCAACCCCGGGGATCACCAGCAGCCCACCTAGAACCAGCAGGGCAGCGCACACGATCTTGCGAGCGGATTTCGCCATGGAGTTGCTGGGCGGGGTGGGTGACCCTCCCCAGACACTCAACCACGAGCCGTTGGCGAGTGGTGTCTGGGGAGGGTCA
>DASSTG010000046.1:0-43203 GCA_035708105.1 Solirubrobacterales bacterium
ACGCCCACTCCTGGCCCACCTCAGCAGAGCGGGCGCGATCGATGCCATCCTTCCTGCGCTACTACAACCGGCGCAGGCCCCACAGCTCCTTAGGAGACCGGCCGCCGATCAGCCGTGTTCACAACGTCCGTGGGTAGGACAACTAGTGCCTGAAATAGGAGCGGATTCCGGAGGCGGTTGGAAAGCCCTGCAAAAAGTGAAGTTTGCGACGTGCAGGGCATTTCGGCGATGGAGCTAGGCGGATTCGAACCGCCGACCTCCTGGGTGCGATCCAGGCGCTCTGCCAGCTGAGCTATAGCCCCGGGCTTTGGGCGAAGATGGGACGTGGGTCCCGTTTCCTCGCAAGCGACAGGATAACCCCATAGAGTTTGGGAGCCTCCTTGGGGGGACCGGCAGCATGAGCATTCTCGACGACGCCATCCGAGAGCATCTGGAGCTGAAGCGCGCCCATGGCGCGGATGAGGCTGAGCTGAAAAAGCTCGAGGACGAAGCCTTTGGGCCGCCTGGGCGGCCGGAGGAGCCCGACCCCTTTGCCGAGGCGCCGACGGAGTTCATGGCGACCGAGGCTCCTGAGGTGGATTCGGAAGGGGAGGGGGCCGGCCCACGGCGGATCAATGTCGCCGACCTGCAGGAGCCGCCCCCGCCGGAGCCGACGGCCACCGCCCCCGCCGAGGACTCGCTGCAGGCGGCCTCGCCCGCCGAGGAGCCGCCGGTGGTTGAGGCCGAGGCGGCCCCGCCCGTCGATGTCGAGCCCGCGTCAGCGGAGGAGGCCGAGGCTCCGTCCGCCGAGGACGAGCGCCCCGCGATCGCCGACCAGCCCACCCAGTTCTTCGACGTCGAGGCCGAGCTCGAGGACGAGGAGGCGCCGGCCGTCGAGGCGCCGAGCCCCTCCGACGAGGAGATCGTCGAGATCGAGCTGAGTGAGCCGAAAATCATCCTCGCCGAACCGGCTACCGAGATCCACGCCTCCCGCGCCGAGGCTCCCGCCGAGCCGCTCGACGAGGAGGACGAAGAGGACGAGGAGTTCTGGAGTGAGCAGCGCCTCTCCGACGAGCTCGACCAGGCGCTCGAGTCGCCGCCGGCGGAGGAACAGGAGCTGCCGCCGCTGACCGGTGAGGACGAGGAGGGCGAGGACGAGCCGCTCAACCCCGACTACGACCCCGACACCGGCCACGAGGACGTGCTCGAAGACACCCCCGACTTCCTCGAGGACGCTCCGGAGGACGACGAGCTCTGGTTCGAGCAGAAGCCCCCGAAGGACTTCGACTTCGACGACTAGCAGTGGAGCCAGCCGGGCTCGAACCGGCGACCTCCTGCTTGCAAAGCAGGCGCTCTTCCAGCTGAGCTATGGCCCCTCGCGGCAGATTGTAGGCCGCAGCGCCTAAGCGATCAGCGTCTCGGCCCGCTTGCCCTCGGGCAGGTTCTGGTCGGCGTGGTAGCTGCTGCGGACCAGCGGGCCGGCGGCGACCGACTCGAAGCCGAGGTCGTAGGCGGCGCGCTCGAGGGCGGCGAACTCGTCCGGGTGCCAGTAGCGGACGACCGGCAGGTGGTTCTCGGTCGGGCGCAGGTACTGGCCGACGGTGAGGACCTGGACGTGGTGCTCACGGAGGAGGCCGAAGGTCTCGACCATCTCCTCGAAGGACTCGCCGAGCCCGACCATCAGGCCCGACTTGGTGACGACGTCGGCGCCGCCCATCTCCTTCGCCATCTTCAGGACACGGGCGGAGCGCAGGAACCGGGAGCCGCGGCGGGCGACGGGGTAGAGGCGCGGCACCGTCTCGACGTTGTGGTTGAAGACGTCGGGCCGCTCGTGGATCACCTTTGCCAGCGGCATCTCCTGGCCGCGGAAGTCGGGGGTGAGGATCTCCACCTTGCACCCCGGCGCCAGCATCCGGATCGAGCGGACCACGCCGACGAAGGCGCTCGCCCCGTAGTCGGGCAGGTCGTCGCGGTCGACCGAGGTGACGACGGCGTGGCGCAGCCCCATTGCCTTCACCTGGTTGGCGACGCGCAGCGGCTCCAGCGGGTCGTTCCAGCTCGGCTTGCCGGTCTGCACGTTGCAGAAGCCGCAGCGCCTGGTGCAGACGTCGCCCAGGATCATGAAGGTGGCGGTGCCGCGCTCCCAGCACTCGCCGACGTTCGGGCAGTTGGCCTCCTCGCAGACCGTGTGGAGGTTGTCGGCGCCGATCTTCTCCTTCAGCCGCCGGTAGTTGGGCCCGCCCGGCGCCGGCACCTTCAGCCACGGCGGCTTGCGGGCGCGGCGGAAGGGGACGGTGCCGGCGGCATCGGCGGCGGTTCCCCCCGGCTTGGCGCGGGAGCGGGTGACGTGGATGCGCTCGGCGGTCTCGCTCATCGAGTCACCTGAGCGTAGCGAGCCGCGACCGGGCGACTTCGTCAACCACTGGTTTGCAAAGTCGCCCAGTCCTCGACCTCGACCGGCTCGCGCTCGAGCACGCGCGCATAGGCGGCGACGAGGCTGTCGGCGAAAGCGTCGAGGTCCTGCTCGGCGCCGAGCTCGCGGGAGAGCGAGGTCATCGCCACTCCCTCGATCCCGCACGGCACCACCCACTCGAACGGCTGCAGGTCGTTGTTGACGTTGATCGCCAGCCCATGGGTGGTGACGCCGCGGCTGACGTGGAGCCCGATCGACCCGATCTTCCGCGCGCCCGCCGGCGCCGGGACCCAGACGCCGGTCAGGCCCTCGATCGTCTCCGCCGTGACCCCCGCCCCCCCGAGCGCCTCGATCATCACCCGCTCCAGGCCGCGGACGTAACGGTGGACGTCGTCGCCGTAGGTGCCGAGGTGGACTATCGGGTAGGCGACCAGCTGTCCCGGCCCGTGGTAGGTGACGAGGCCGCCGCGGTCGGTGTCGCGCACCTCGATCCCCTGCGCTTCGTACCACTCGGCCCCCATCGGCAGCTCCTCCGGCCGGGAGCGCCGGCCGCGCGTGTAGACGGGGGGGTGCTCGAGCAGCAGCAGCGCATCGGCGATCTCGCCTCGCCGCCGGCGCGCCGCGACCTCCTCCTGCAGCTCCCGCGCCTCCTCGTAGGGGACGACCCCGCAGCGGACGACGAGGATCTCAGCGGCCATTTACGAATCGTTGCAGGAGGCGGACGTATCCTTTGGCCGCCCCTGCCCATGGTCCAGACCAAGGCCCTCCGATTCGAATGGCTCCCGGCCGTGGCGCTCAGCTCGCTGCTGGCGCTGGCGATGCTGATCTGGAGCCCCCCCGTCGGCGATCTCGCCGCGCAGGTCTTCCGCACCGAGCTCTTCCAGAGCGCCGGCCTGGCGATCTGGAACGGCAGCTGGTACGGCGGCCATTACACCCTCACCTACAGCCTGCTGTTCCCGCCGCTGGCGGCGCTGCTCGGCCCGCAGCTGGTGGGGATGCTCGCCGTCGTCGCCTCCTCCTACCTCTTCGACCGCCTCGTCCGCGACCGCTGGAGCGCCGAGGCGCGCTGGGCCACCCTCTGGTTCGCGGTCGGCGTCGTCACCCTGCTCGCCGACGGCCAGCTCACCTTCGCCCTCGGCGTCGCCTTCGGCCTGGCGGCGCTGCGCTGCCTGCAGCTCGGCCGCCGCGCGCCGGCGCTGCTCGCCGCCGCGGCCTGCCCGCTGGCGAGCCCGGTGGCGGGAGCGTTCCTCGCCGGCGTCGTCATCGCCGGCGCGATCGAGCCGCGCCGCCGTCCCAGCCGCCTCGCGCTCGGAGCCGGAGCGCTCGCGCTCGTCCTCACCGTCGCGCCCAACCTCGCCTTTCCCGAAAGCGGTCAGTTCCCCTTCGTCTTCTCCTCCTACGTGGCGATCCCGGGCTGGTGCCTGGGGGCGATGATCCTCACCCAGGGCGTCCGCCGGGAGGAGCGGCAGCTGCGGCGGGTGCTCCTCGGTTACCTCCTCGCCTCGACCGCGATCTGGCTGCTGCCGAATGCGATGGGCGGCAACGCGGTCCGCCTCGGCGCCCTCTTCGGCGGCCCGGTCCTGGCCGCGGTCCTGCTCTCGCGGCGCCCGCGGCCGGCGGTTCCGGCCTGGGTCTTCACGACTGCCCTGGCGCTGACGATGGCCGGCAGCCTCTACTGGCAGTTCAACGCCAGCGTCACCCAGATCGCCCGCTCGGTCGGCGACCCCTCGACCGCCTCCGCCTACTTCCAGCCGGTCGCCCGCTGGCTGCGGGCCCACGACGCGCAGGGCATGCGGATCGAGGTGCCGCCGACCGCGAACCACTGGGAGTCGGCCTACCTGGCGCCGAAGTTCGAGCTCGCGCGCGGCTGGCTGCGCCAGCTCGACACCACCCGCGACGATCTCTTCTACGACAAGGGGGGGCTGACGGCCGCGAGCTACGGCGCCTGGCTGCGCTCCAACGCGATCTCCTACGTCGCGCTCCCGGACGCGCCCCTCGACTACTCCTCGCAGGAAGAGCGGAGGCTGATCCTCGCCGGGCCCTCCTACCTGAGGCTCCGCTTCGAGGACCGGCACTGGCGCATATATGAAGTGCGGGACCCGAAGCCGCTCGTCGCCCCCCTCGGCGGCGCGGCCGCGGAAACGCTCTGGTTCGGCCGCCAGGGATTCGCCCTCGACGTCGAGCGGCCCGGCGAGTTCCTCGTCCGCGTCAACTTCACCCCCTACTGGTCGATCGCCCGCGGCGCCGGCTGCATCATCCGCCGCGGCGAGTGGACCGTCGCCCGCGCTTCCCACCCCGGCGTCTTCCGCGTCGCCGCCGACTTCTCCGTCGGCCGGGCATGGAACGCCGTGACGGGCGCCAAGAAGACCTGCTGACCCCGGCGCGGTCGTATTTGTCGCCGCTGAGCGGAGGGAAGTACGACCGCGCTACGGCTGGCCGGGGGGCAGGCCGCCGTTACGCATCTTGAGGGCGAAGCCGAGGAACTGTTCCTGCCAGTCCAGCAGCTCCTGATCCTGGCCGGCGCCGCCGTCCTTCACCGGCGAGGGAGCGCCGGCGCGCGCCCGCCTCCTCCTCCTGTCGCGCCGCCGCCAGTTGTCGAGCCGGTCCCGGGCCTCGTCGATTTTCTCCTGCAGCCGCTCGCGGTCGAGTGCCTCCTGCCGGGGGCCGCTCTCGAGGACCGCGCCCAGGTGCGGCGCCCCGTGGACACGCGCGGGCATCCGCCCCAGCGCCGCCGCAGGATCGTCGGCGAAGCGCCGCAGGATCGTCGAGATCAGCGAGGTGTGCTCGAAGACGTGGTGGCAGCAGCCCTGCTGCACCCGCGGACCCACGACCAGGGCCGGCACCCTCACCCCCAGCGTTTCGTATTTGGCCGGATCGCCGGCGGGAACCGGGGGCGGGATGACGTGGTCGTAGAAGCCGCCGTGCTCGTCGTAGACCACGACGAGGACCGTGTCCCGCCAGCCGGGGCTGTTGACCAGCGCCTCGTAGACCTCGAGAACCAGCGCCTGCCCCGCCCGCACGTCGGAGGGCGGGTGGTCGTCGTTCGAGTTCGGATCGAGGAGCTTGAGGTCGATGAAGTTCGGATCGATCCAGGAGACGTCTCTCAGCTGCCCCTTCGCCGCGTCGTCGAGGAAGCTGTCGTGGAGCTCCACGGTCAGCCCCTCCACCGCTTTGGTCAGGAGGCTGATCCGCTTGCGATCGAAGTAGGCGAAGTTCTCGCGGTGCCGGGTGAAGTCGCGGTAGCGGCCATCGGCGCCCCGCAGCGTCGCCGGGTCGTGCGAGTACCAGCGCCACTGGCTATCGCGCAGGTGCCGGGTGAAGGCGGCGACGTCGAAGATCGGCGCGTTGGCGAGCTCGGCCAGCGGAGGCACCTGGCGCAGGCGGTTGGCCAGGTCTTGGAGGAGCCCCGGCTCCCTGGTGACGGGCTCGCCCTCCTGGCCGGCCATCGCGTACAGGCGGTTGGGCCAGGTATCGCCAGGGATCGACGAGTGCCAGGCGTCGCAGACGGCGTAGTCCCTGCCCAGCATGTCGTAGACCGGGAGGTGGCGCTCCGTGTAGTACCCCATCGGCAGGCCCCGGTAGGCCGCCGGGATGTCCAGCAGGTTTCCCTGCTTGTCCTTGCGCCGGAGGAAGTTCTTCACGTAGCCGCCGGGCGATTGCCCACGGTAGGTCTGCAACTGTTCGGCGACGCAGCCGGGACCGTGGCAGGGGTCGAGGATCTTGCCGCTGTGGTCCTGGGGAGGATGGAAGCTCGTCTGCTCGTCCCCCCACTCGAACGAGTGGTACGCATTCCCCTCCTCGTCGTAGTTCACCTCGTCGCCCTGCAGGCCGCGAACACCCTCGACGCGGCCATGCTTGCCGAGGAAGCCGAGCATCTGGTCGAAGGAGCGGTTCTCCATCATCAGCACGACGACGTGTTTCACGTCGCCGAGGCGATGGAGGAGCTCGGCTTCGTCAGGCAGCGGTGGTGAGGCGGGTACTGGGGTGTGGGAGGTCGGTACCGGAGTGGGGGGCGGGCTCACGCTGACCCTCCCCCCAAAGGAGGGTCCAGCCTTCGCGCCTCTTCCTCGGCTCTTTCGCTGGCCTCTCGTATCGCCGCGGCCGCGCCTTCAGTCACCTTCCCCTGTTTTTCGAGCGCGCCGATCGTCTCGTTGACCCTGTCGATCTTCCTCTCTTTGACATCGGCTTCGTGCTGGGCGACCGCCGTTTTCCCTCCCTGTTCGGTCACCTTGGCGGAGGCCTCGGCAGTGACCTTGATGCCGAGGAACGCGGTTACCACCGCCGAGACGATCCCGAATGCCGAGGAGGTGATCGCGACCACCGAATCCTTGTTGGTGCCACCGAGGATGGTCACCGAAACCACAGTCAGGGCGGCGACCGCGGCGACCCCGGCGACCACCGCGACCAGGCCGGTGATCGCGCGCAGGTTGTTGGTGCTGACCTGGCTTCCAGAGGTGGGTTCGACGGCGGCGATCGCCGTTCCCGCGGCCAACAGCGCGGCGGCTCCGAGCAGCACGCCGCCGAGATCCTGGAGATTCACTCCCAACCGCGTCGCCCCCTCGTCGTGCAGGGCGAAGGTGAGGATCGCCCCGAAGAACGCCAGCAGGAAGGCCACCGACAGGAGGTACTTGCTGTTGCGGTTCACGCCAGCGACCCTTGCAGAGGAATTCTGAGTACATAGGCGTTCCTAATAAATAGTCAGGTTTTATGGCGATTGTCTACCGAAAAGGAGTGAGGCGCGGTCAGTGCGCGCCTGCCAGCGTCGCCAGCGCCGCCTTCACCACGTGCTCCTCATGCGGGATCGCCGCCTGCTCGAGCCGCTTGGAGTAGGGCATGTGGACGTCGGCGCCGGTGACTCGCTGGACCGGGGCGTCGAGGTAGTCGAAGGCCTGCTCGGTGATCAGGGTCGCCAGGTTGGCGCCGACGCCGCCGTGCGGCCAGCCCTCCTCGACGATCACCGCCCGGTTGGTCTTGCGGACCGAGGCGAGGATCGTGTCGAGGTCGAGCGGGCGCAGGGTGCGGGGATCGATCACCTCGGCCTCGACGCCGTGCTCGCTCGCCAGCGCCCCCGCCGCCCGCGCGGCCACCTGCGCCATCTTCAGCACGCCGACGATCGTCACGTCCGATCCCTCCCGCCGCACCGCCGCTTCGCCGAAGCGCAGCGGTTCGCCGTCGCCCTCCGGCACCTCCCCGCGCGTCCCGTAGAGGCTCTCGTGCTCGATGAAGATCACCGGGTTGGGGTCGCGGATCGCCGCCTTCAGCAGCGCCTTGCCGTCGGCCGGGGTGGAGGGGCAGGCGACCAGCAGCCCCGGCACCTGCAGGAAGAGCGCCTCGAAGCTGTGCGAGTGGGTCGGGCCGAGCTGGTGGCCGCCCCCGCCGGGCATCCGGATCACCATCGGGACCCCCGCCTGGCCGTTGAACATGTAGGGGATCGCGGCGGCGTGGTTGACGATCTGGTCGAGCGCCAGCAGGCTGAAGTTGACGGTCATCAGCTCGACGATCGGCCGCAGGCCGTTCATCGCCGCGCCGATCCCGATGCCGACGATCGTGTTCTCGGAGATCGGCGTGTCGCGGACGCGGCGCTCGCCGAACTCGTCGAGCAGCCCTTCGGTCACCTTGAAGGCGCCCTGGAAGACAGCGACGTCCTCGCCGACCACGAAGACGCTCTCGTCGGCGCGCATCTCCTCCGCCATCGCGTCGCGCAGCGCTTCCCGCATCCGCAGCTGCGCCATCAGCCCTCGCGCTCCTCGTTGATCGCCGGCTCCGCTCCCTCCGCGTCGTCGTCAGGCCCCGCTTCGGCCTCGTTCCCGACCTCGTACTCGGAGCTGATCCGCGGCTCCACGCCCTCCTGGGCGTCGCCGTGCGTGGCGGGGTTGGGACGCTCGCCGGTCTCCTGCGCCGCGTAGGCGGCGCCCGCCTCCGCCAGCTCTCGCGCCGCCGCCGGCATCTCCGCCTCGTCCTCGCCGCGGTGCGGCTCCGGGCTGCGCTCGTCGACCGCGTACCAGCCGCCGGGATCGGTGCGGGCGTACAGCCCTTCGTACATCGTGTCGAGCGGCGGCTCCGGCGAGGCTTCGGCGAACGCGACCGCGGCTTCGACCTCCTCGTCGGCCTTGTCACGCACCTGCTGCACCTCGCGCTCGCCGAGCACGCCCGCCTCGACGCAGCGCCGCGCGAAGGTCTCGATCGGGTCTTTCCGCTGCCACTCCTCGACCTCCTCGCGCTCCCGGTAGACCTCGGGGTCGGCGGCGGAGTGGCCGCGGTAGCGGTAGGTGAAGGCCTCCAGCAGGGTCGGCCGCTGTTCCTCGCGCGCCTGCCGGATCCCCTCGGCGACCCACTCGCGCACCGCGAGCACGTCCATCCCGTCGACCCGCGTGCCGGGGATCCCGTAGCCCTCGGCCTTCTTGGAGAGATCGATCTGGGCGGAGTGGCGCTCGACCGAGGTCCCCATCCCGTAGAGGTTGTTCTCGACCAGGAACAGGACCGGCAGCTTCCACAGCGCCGCCAGGTTCATCGTCTCGCCGAAGTTCCCCGTGTTGGAGGCGCCGTCGCCGAACATGCAGACGGTGACGGCGTCTTCGCCCTTGTACTGGGAGGCAAGGCCGAGGCCGGCGGCGATCGGCAGGTTGCCGCCGACGATCCCGTAGCCGCCCATGAACCGCTTCTCGGCGTCGAAGATGTGCATCGAGCCGCCGCGGCCGCCGCTGGTCCCGTCGACCTTGCCGAACAGCTCCGCCATCACCCGCTTCGGCTCGGTGCCGCGGGCGATCGCGTGGCCGTGCGTGCGGTAGGTGCCGATCAGGAAGTCTTCCTCGCGCATCACCGAGGTGGTGCCGACGATCGTCGCCTCCTCGCCGATCGCCAGGTGCAGGAAGCCGCCGGCCTTTGCCCGCTGGTACTGGCGCCCCGCCTCCTCCTCGAAGCGGCGGATCAGCGCCATCCGCGCGAGCAGCTGGTAACAGGTGGCGGCGTCGGGCAGCTCAGCCATCGCCACCTCACATTAGATGACTACTTGGCGCGGCTCGCCGCCTCTACGGCCTCTTCGAGGTGGTCGTCGCCCCAGAAGACCTCGTCGGCGACGACGACCGCCGGCACCCCTTCGACGCCGCGGTCGCCGGCCCGGTCGGTCGCCTCCCGCAGCGCCCGCTTCACGACTTCGGTTTCGACCGCTTTCAGCAGCGAGCGCGGGTGCAGCTCGCAGGCGGCGCCGGCGATCGTCACGTTGTCGGCGTCGGTGAGGTCGCGGCCGGCGGCGAAGGCCTGGCGGAAGGCGGCGAGGGAGAAGGCGATCGTGCGCCCGGTCTGCTTGGCGAAGGTCGCGGCGCGCATCGCCACCAGCGTGTTGCCGGGCCACGGCTGCGGCCAGGCGATCGGCGGTAGCCCGTAGGCGGCGGCGCGGCGCTCGACCTCCTCGATCCCCTCCGCCCGCGCGTCGGTCTCCGCCCAGGAGCCGCGGTCGAAGCGGCGGAACAGCCCCCCGAGCAGGATCGGCTGCCACTCCGGCTGCTCCAGTCCCGCCTCGGTGAAGAGCCCGCTGATCCGCTCGGCGGAGAGGTACGCGTAGGGCGACCCGAGGTCGTAATAGAAGGTGGCGCGCTCGCTCACCCGGACGATTATCGCCTGTTCCTTTTCGTTGCTATCCCCCAATAAGGAACAGACGAAAGGGAGCTCCAAGTTCGCCTGTTCCTTTTGGGTCCTATTCGACGAAAAGGAACAGGCGAAGGCTAGGCGTGGATGGCCCAGCCGTCGACGGCTCTCGCCGCATCGAGGATCGCCTCGGAGACGGTCGGGTGCGGGTGCACCGTGCGCGCCAGCTCCTGGTAGCCGCCCTCGAGCTCCATCGCCACGACCAGCTCGGCGATCATGTCGCAGGCGCGGTTGCCGACGATGTGGGCACCGAGGATCTCGCCGTACTTGGCCTCGACGACGAGCTTGACGAGGCCGTCCTTGTCGTCGTAGACGGTGCCCGCGCCCTCGCCGGCAATTTTCTGCTTGCCGACCTTGACCTCGTGGCCGGCCTCCTTCGCCGCCGCCTCGGTGAGGCCGACGCTGGCGACCTGGGGGTGGCAGAAGGTGGCGCCCGCGACCAGGTTCTGGTCGACCGGATGGGTCTCGACCCCGGCCGCCGCCTCGACCGCGACCACGCCCTCCTCGGAGGCCTTGTGGGCGAGCGCCTTGCCGCCGGTCAGGTCGCCGATGGCGAAGACCTTCGGATTGCTGGTGCGCTGAAACTCGTCGACCTTGACCCTGCCGTTCTCCTCCAGCTCGATCCCGGCCTCCTGCAGCCCCAGCCCCTCGACGTCGGGCGCGCGGCCGCCGGCGATCATCAGGTAATCGACCTCGGTGCTGCTGTCGCCGTAGCTGAACTTGACGCTGCCCTCGCCGGCCTCGACGTTCTGCACCGGCGTACCGGTCGAGATCTCGATCCCCTGCCGCTTGAAGACGCGTTCGACGACTTTGGCCATGTCGCGGTCCTCGGCCGGGAGGATCTGGTCGAGCATCTCGATCAGCAGCACCTCGGTGCCAAAGCGCGCGTAGGCGGAGGCGAGCTCGGCCCCGGAGGCGCCGGCGCCGACGACGGCGATCCGGTTCGGCCGCTCGCCCAGCGACCACGCCCCCCAGGTGTCCAGCACGCGACCGCCGAACTCGACGCCGGGGATCGGCAGCGCCACCGAGCCGGTCGCAAGCGTCACCGCCTTCGCCTCGTAGGTCTCGTCGCCGACGACGACGTTGCCGTCGCCGTTCAGCGCGCCGTCGCCGGCGATGAACTCGACCTTGTTCTTCTTCCACAGCCCTTCGACGCCGCCCGAGAGCGTCGCCGAGACGTCCTCGCGGCGCTTGTGCAGCGCTCCCCAGTCGAGCTCGACCGCCGTGCCGACGACGCCGAGCTCGGCGCTGTTGCGAGCCTCGTGGTAGAGCTCGGCGGTGCGGAGGATCGTCTTCGCCGGGATGCAGGCGTAGTTGAGGCAGCGGCCGCCGGCTTTGTCGCGCTCGACCACCGCGGTCTTCTGGCCCAGCTGGGCCGCCCTGATCGCGGCGACGTAGCCGCCGGGCCCGCCGCCGATGACGATCTGGTCGAAGGAGTCCGCCATCCGGAGTCTGAGCCTATAGAAGGCGAGGCTCCGACAACCGGTGCCGCTACCGGGTCTTCTTCTGCCCGGGAACGCGATCGGCGAGGCGCCCCAGCGGCTCGACCGCGCTCTGCAGCGTCTGGACCGTCGCCATCAGCCCTTCGATCGTCTCCGGCAGGCGCTCCAGGTGCCGCTGCACTTCGACCAGCACCGGCATCGCCGCCTCGATCGTCTCCATCCGCTCGTTCATCGTGCCGAGCGCAGCGGTGTCGGCGGCGACCCGGTCGAGGGCGTCGGCAACCCGCTTCAGTGCCGCCGTGTGCTCCTTCATCGCCCGGGTGTTCTCGGCGATCTCCGGCAGGTGGCGCAGAGCCGCGGCCGCGTCGCCGGGCAGCCCGGCGACGCCACCGATCGATGGCAGCTTCGGGGTCACGGCTACTCGCGCGGCAGCCGGGTCGGCATCTGGATCCGCGCCATCGCCTTGACCATGAAGTAGAAGAAGCCGCCGGCGACGGCGAGCAGCGCCAGGGTGGCGATCACCTGCGCCACGTTCGAGGCGCCGACCAGGAGGCCAAAGAAGGCGCTGAAGATGAGGAAGACGAGGATCAGCTGGAAGCCGAGCACGGCCCAGTAGCGGGCGCGCCACATGCCCCAGGCCATGACCCCCATGATCATCGCCGGCGCCAGCACCTGCGGCAGTTTCGGGACCTCGCCGTTGACCTTCACCCCGGCGAGGTAGCCGGCGACGATCGAAGCTGCGATCAGGGCGGCGATGACCGCGCCGATCGTGACCACGGCCGGCCGCTCCCCCTCCGCCAGCGGCTCGAGCGTTTCCCGCGCTTCCTGATTTCGCTGCTCGGCCCGCGCGTAGCCCCGCGTCATCGCGTCGGCGCCGCGCCGCTTGCGCTTGACCTTCTCGTCAGGCACCGCACACCTCAGCCACCGGGCGCCAGTCCCTTCTCGGCGCCGGCGAAGGCGCGCCGCAGCTCGGTTGCGGCGGCGGCCGGGTCGGCGGCGTCGCGGATCGCCCGCACCGCGCAGAGCCGCTCGGCGCCGGCGCGCACCACCTCCTCGGCGTTGGCGGGGTCGATGCCGCCGATGGCGAAGAAGGGATGCGGCGCCTGCGCGGCGGCATGACGGATCAGCTCCAGCCCGACCGCCGGGCGGCCTTCCTTGGTCGGCGTCTCCCAGATCGGGCCGACGCTGATGTAGTCCACCGGCCGCCCGGCGCAGGCGGCGATCTGCTCCTCCGAGTGGGTCGAGAGGCCGACGATCGCGTCGGGCCCGAGCATCTCCCGCGCCTGCTCGGCGCCGACGTCGTCCTGGCCGACGTGGACGCCGTCGGCATCGCAGCTGCGCGCCAGCTCGGGATCGTCGTTGAGGATGAAGAGGGCGCTGAAGGTGTCGGCGACGCGGCGGAAGGTCTGGGCGGCCCGCTCGATCTCCGCCCGTCCCAGCTCCTTCTCGCGCAGCTGGACGATGTCGGCGCCGCCGGTCAGGGCGGCGCGCAGCAGGCGTTCGAGGTCCCCGGGGGGGCGCGCGTCGCAGACGAAGTAGAGGCGCGCGGTCCGCAGGCGCTCGCGGCGCAGCGGGCCGTCTCCCTCGGGCAGCGACAGGCTCATGCCGTTGATTATGGGGGAGCGGCGCCTGCCGGCCCCGGCGGAGGGGTAGCATCGGTGGTGCACCAAGTGCACGGGAGCCCGCGAGGGCTGAGAGGGTGGCATCGTGGCCACCGACCGTCTGGACCTGATCCGGGTAATGCCGGCGGAGGCAACGCAGTGACCGAGAAGCGCAGTTTCGACGTGGTGATCGTGGGCGGTGGCGTCATCGGCCTGAGCTGCGCCTGGCGCTTGGCGCAGCGAGGCGCGCGGGTGGCGGTCGTCGAGCGCGGCGAGCCGGGTTGCGGCGCCACGCGGGTCGCCGCCGGGATGCTGGCCCCGGTCGGCGAGCTGACCTTCGGCGAGCCGGAGCTGCTGGAGCTGACGCTCTCGGCGGCGCGGCTGTACCCCGGGTTCGTCGCCGAGCTGGAGGCGGAGAGCGGGGAGGGCACCGGTTACGAACGGCTTGGGGCGCTGCACGTCGCCCTCGACCGCGACGAGGCGGCGCAGCTGCGGCGGGTCCACGATCTGCAGCGCTCGCTCGAGCTGGAGGCCGAGTGGCTGCCGCCGCGCAGATGCCGGGACCTGGAGCCCGGCCTGACGCCCTCGTTCCACGGCGGCGTCTTCGCCGCCGGCGAGGCGACGGTCGACCCGCGGGCGCTGACCCGGGCGCTGGTGGCCGCGGCCCGCGCGGAGGGGGTCGAGATGCTGACCGGGTCCGAGGTGGCCGACGGGCTCTTCGAGGACGAGCGGCTGAATGGGGTGCGGACCCAGGACATGGAGCTGCGCGCGGAGACGGTGGTCCTGGCCGGCGGCGCCTGGTCCGGCGCAGCGGAGTGGCTCCCCGAGCACGCTCGCCCCCCGGTGCGCCCGGTCAAAGGCCAGGTGCTGGAGCTGCGCCGCCGCGACGGCGAGCCGCCCGCCCGCCACATCCTCGCCTCCGAGCGCGTCTACCTGGTTCCTCGCAACGACGGCCGCCTGATCGTCGGCGCCACGGTTGAAGAGATGGGCTTCGACACCGCCGTCACCGCGGGCGGCGTCCATGAGCTGCTGCGGGAGGCTTACCGCCTGCTGCCCGACGTCGCCGAGATGGAGCTGCTCGACGCGATCGCCGGCCTCCGCCCCGGCACGCCGGACAACCTCCCGCTCGTCGGCCCTGGCGCGATCGACGGCCTCGTCCTCGCCACCGGCCACTTCCGCAACGGCATCCTCCTGGCGCCGCTCGCGGCCCAGGCCGTGGCCGAGCTGCTGACCAGGGTCGAGGCGGCGCGATGAGGATCGAGCTGAACGGCCGGCCGCACGAGTTGCCCGCAGGGTCGACGCTCGACGCCGCCGTTCGCTCCACGGGCGCGGACGCCGACGGGCGCGGCGTCGCGGTCGCCTTGGAAGGGGAGGTCGTGCCGCGCGGCGAGTGGGAGCGGACGCCACTGCGCGAGGGTCAGGCGGTCGAGGTGCTGGCGGCGATCCAGGGCGGTTCCGCCGAGGCCGACGAAACCTGGGAGCTCGGCGGGCGGCAGTGGTCCTCGCGGCTGATCGCCGGCACCGGCGGCTTCCGCTCGCTGGAGCAGATGGAAACGGCGCTGCAGGCGTCGGGCACCGAGATCGTCACCGTCGCGCTGCGCCGGATCGACCCGGCGGCGGAGGGCTCGGTGCTCGACGTGATCGACCGGCTCGGCCTCTTCGCCCTGCCGAACACCGCCGGCTGCTACACCGCCCGCGACGCGGTCCGGACTGCGCGGCTTGCCCGCGAGGCCTTCGGGACCGACTGGATCAAGCTCGAGGTGATCGGCGACGACCGCACCCTCTACCCCGATGCGGTCGAGCTCCTCGACGCCGCCGAGCAGCTGGTCGGCGAGGGCTTCACCGTCCTCCCCTACACCAACGACGATCCGATCCTCGCCCGCCGCCTCGAGGAGGCCGGCTGCGCCGCGGTGATGCCGCTCGGCTCGCCGATCGGCTCCGGCGCCGGCATCCGCAACCCGTACAACATCGCCATCATCACCGAGGGCGCCGAGGTCCCGGTCATCCTCGACGCCGGCATCGGCACCGCCTCCGACGCCGCCCAGGCGCTCGAGCTCGGCTGCGACGCCGTCCTCGCCGCCAGCGCGATCTTCGGCGCCGAAGAGCCGGTGGCGATGGCGACGGCGCTGCGTCGCGCGGTCGAGGCCGGCCACCTCGCCCACCGGGCCGGCCGCATCCCCCGCCGCACCCACGCCGAGGCCTCGACCGCCTACGAGGGCCTCCCCGACCTCTCCTGAACGCCGCCCGGCATGCCCCTCAGCCGCGCTCTACCATCTGCACCTCGCCCCTGTAGCTCAGCTGGTTAGAGCGGCGGCCTTTTAAGCCGCGCGGCGCGGGTTCGAGTCCCGCCGGGGGCACTACGACCTCCTGTGCTCTACTTGAGCGATGGCGGGCAGAGATGGAACGAGCGGCGGTGACGGGGCGCGGCATGACCGGCACCTGCTGCGGGTGCCGGTCGACGAGGCGAGCGACGACAAGCGCCGCGTCAACCGCATCCACAAGGAGATCGAAGGCGCTTTCGAGGCGCTCCGCGACATCGAAGAGGGGGTCTCGATCTTCGGCTCGGCGCGGATCGGCGAGGGCCACCGCTGGTACGAGCTCGCCCGCGAGACCGCGGCCTGTCTCAGCCACCACGGCTACACGGTCATCACCGGCGGCGGGCCCGGGCTGATGGAGGCCGCGAACCGCGGCGCCGCCGAGGCCGGCGGCCTCTCGGTCGGCCTCAACATCGAGCTGCCGCACGAGCAGCACATCAACCCCTACGTCAACCGGCAGTTCCAGTTCCACTACTTCTTCGCCCGCAAGCTGATGTTCGTCCGCTTCGCCCGCGCCTTCGTGATGATGCCCGGCGGCTTCGGCACTCTCGACGAGATGTTCGAGTCCCTGACCCTGATCCAGACCCACCGCATCTACCAGTTCCCGACCATCCTGGTCGACTCCGAGTTCTGGGACCCCCTGCTCGAGTGGATCGACCGCGGGCTCGAGGACCACGGCCTGATCTCCCCCGGCGACAAAGAGCTGCTGGTCGTCGCTGACGAACCGATGCAGGTCTGCAAGCACGTGATGCGGGCGAGCGAGCGCCAGCGGGCGGCGGCCTGAGGGCTCCTAGTGGCGGAAGTGGCGGTGCTTGGTGAAGACCATCGCCACGCCGGCTCCCTCGCAGGCCTCGATCACCTCGGCGTCGCGTTTGGAGCCGCCCGGCTGGATCACCGCGGTGGCCCCCGCCTGGATCGCCAGCTCGGGGCCGTCGGCGAAGGGGAAGAAGGCGTCGGAAGCGAGGGCCGAGCCGGCGAGCAGCGCGTCGGCGTCGGAGCCGCGCGCCTCGCGGCACTTCTCGACCGCGAGCCGGACCGAGTCGACGCGGCTCATCTGGCCGGCGCCGATGCCGAGGGTCGCCCCGCCCTTGGCGATCACGATCGCGTTGGAGCGGACGCGGCGGCAGACGGTCCAGGCGAACAGCATGTCCTGCCACTGCTCCTCGGACGGCTCATTGCCGGTCACGGCCTCCATGATCTGGCGCGGCTCGGGGTCGCCGTCGCGGTCCTGGATCAGCAGGCCGCCTGCCACCCGCTTGACGTCGCGTTCGCGCGGGTCGGTCTCCCGCCGCTCCTCCTCGCAGAGGATTCGGATGGCCTCCTTGCGCTGCAGCACCTCGAGCGCCCCGTCCATGTAACCGGGCGCGCTCAGCACCTCGACGAAGTTCTCGTGCAGCTTCTCGGCCAGCTCAGGGCCGATCGGGCGGTTGAGGGCGATGACGCCGCCGTAGGCGGAGAGCGGGTCGCAGGCGAGCGCCTTCAGGTAGGCCTCGAGCGCGTCGGCGCCGACCGCCACCCCGCAGGGGTTGTTGTGCTTGACGATCACGCAGGCCGGCTCGTCGAAGTCGTTGGCCAGGTTGCGAGCCGAGTCGAGGTCGAGCACGTTGTTGAACGAGAGCGCGCGGCCGTGCAGCTTCGAGGTGCGGGCGAGGATGTGGGTCCGCAGCCCCGCCTCCGAGTAGAGCGCCGCCCGCTGGTGCGGGTTCTCTCCGTAGGAGAGGTCGAGCACCTTCTCGTAAGCGATCGCCAGGTGTTCCGGGAAGTCCTCGTACTCCATCGAGAACCAGCGGCTGATCGCGGCGTCGTAGCGCGCGGTCTGGGCGAAGGCCTCGTTGGCGAGCCAGTGCCGGGTGGCCGCGGATAGCTGCCCCTCGCTCTCCTCCAGCTCGGCGAGGACCGCGTCGTAGGACTCCGGCTTGACGATTACGGCGACGCTCTCGTGGTTCTTCGCCGCGGCGCGGATCATCGTCGGGCCGCCGATGTCGATGTTCTCGATCGCCACCTCGTGCGTCACGTCGCTGCCGGCGACGGTCTGCTCGAACGGGTAGAGGTTGACGCAGACGAGGTCGATCGGCTCGATCCCCTCGCGCTCCAGCGTCGCCCCGTGCTCGGGATCCTCCCGGCGCGCCAGCAGCGCCGCGTGGAGCCGCGGGTGCAGCGTCTTCACCCGGCCGCCGAGGATCTCCTCCTGACCGGTGAACTCGGAGACGTCGGTCACCTCGAGCCCCGCCTCGCGCAGCGCCGTCGCGGTGCCGCCGGTGGAGAGGATCTCGACCCCGAGCCCCGCCAGGCCCCTGGCGAAGTCGGCGACCCCGGTCTTGTCGGAGACCGAGACCAGGGCCCGCCGCACCCGCACCTGGCCGTCGTCGAGGCTCTCGGTGGTGGCGTTGGTGGCTGGGTCGGAGTTCATCTGGGAGCGATCACGACGCGGCGCGGATCGCTGGGGTCGATCCTAACCCGGCCCTCCGCGATCATGCGGATCGCCTCCGGGTAGAGCTCGTGCTCGACCGCATGCACCACCGCCTCCAGCTCCTCGCGGCGCACCCCGGCCGCCACCGGCACTTCGCGCCGGGCGATCACCGGGCCGGTGTCGACGCCCTCATCGACGAAGTGGACGGTGACGCCGGTCGTCTCGACCCCCGCCGCGAGCGCCTGCCCGATCGCGTCGAGGCCGGGAAAGTCCGGCAGCAGCGCCGGGTGGATGTTGACCACCCGGTTGCGGAATCGCCGCACGAACGGCGCGCTCAGCAGCTGCATGTAGCCGGCGAGGACGACGAGGTCGGGCCGGCGGGACTCGATCCAGTCGCCCATCGCCTCGTCGCGCCGGGCCCGGTCGGGGAACTCGGCGGCGGGAAAGACCGCGGTCTCGACTCCGGCGCCGCGCCCTCGCTCCAGCGCCCCCGCCTCCGGCTTGTCGGACCCGACCCCGACCACCTCGACCTCCCGGCCGTGCAGCTGGTCGAGGATCGCCTGCAGGTTGGTGCCGCTGCCCGAGGCGAGGACGACGATGCGAAAGGCGCTCACGGCGCCATCTTGCCGCACCCGCGGGCACGGTCGTAGTTCCCGCCGCTATGCGGCTGGAACTACGACCGCAATAGGCTTCGGGACCGATGAGCGACCACGACTTCTGGCAAGCGGTCCTCTACCTGCACCTGCTGGCGATGGCCTTCTTCGTCGGCGGCCAGCTCGTCTTCGGGATCGCCGTGGTGCCGGTGCTGCGTAGGGACCCCGACCCGGAGCGCGAGCGGATGCGCGGGATCGCCCGACGCTTCGGCTACGGCTCTTTGATCGCCCTCGGCCTCCTCGTCCTCACCGGCTGGGCGATGGCCTCTCACTACGACCTCTGGGACAGCTCGACCCTGCAGTGGAAGCTCGGCCTCGTCGTCGCCGTGATCGTCCTCACCCTGGTCCACCTGCGCCGCCCGAAACTGCATGCGCTCCAGGGCGCGATTCTGCTCGCGTCCCTCGTGATCGTCTGGCTAGGTCTGGAACTGGCGCTGGGCGGTTAGCTCAGCTTGCCGCGGCGGTCTCTAAGGCGAATTTGCCGTCGGCCTCGTCGGGGTCGCCGAGCGGGTAGTTGCCGGTGAAGCAGGCGTCGCAGTGTTCGCCGGGGTCGCCGCCGATCGCCTCGTAGACGCCGGCGATCGAGAGGTAGGCGAGCGAGTCGGCTTCGAGCTCGTCGGCGATCTCTTCGATCGAGCGGTTGTGGGCGATCATCTCCTCGCGGGTCGACATGTCGACGCCGTAGTGGCAGGGGTTGCGGATCGGCGGCGCCGAAATCCGCAGGTGGACCTCCTTCGCGCCGGCCTCGCGCAGCATGCCGATGATCTGCCGCGTCGTGTTGCCGCGCACGATCGAGTCGTCGACGACCACCAGCCGCTGGCCGGCGACGATCTCCGGCAGCGGGTTGAACTTCATCCGCAGGCCGTGCTTGCGCAGCTCCTGGCCGGGCTGGATGAAGGTGCGGGCGACGTAGCGGTTCTTGATCAGGCCGTCGTCGCGCGGCAGCCCCGACGCGCGCGCGAACCCGGCCGCCGCCGGGTTGCCGGAGTCCGGCACCGAGATCACCAGGTCGGCCTCGACGGGCGCCTCCCGCCAGAGGATCTCGCCCATCCGGCCGCGCGCCTGCTGCAGGACCTTGCCCTCGAGGCGGCTGTCGGGGCGGGAGAAGTAGATGTGCTCGAAGACGCAGCTCGCGCGGCGCTCGGTCTTCACAACCTGCCGGGTCTCCAGCCCGCGCTCGGTCAGCGAGACCATCTCGCCCGGGTGCACCTCGCGCATCAGCTCGGCGCCGATGATGTCGAAGGCGCAGCTCTCGGAGGCGACGACGAAGCGGTCTTTGAGCCGGCCGAGGCTGAGCGGCCGGATCCCGTGCGGGTCGCGGAAGGCGACGATCGCCCGCTTCGTCATCACCACGGTCGAGTAGGCGCCCTGCAGCCGCGGCATCACGTCGGCGACGGCGTCCTCGATCATCTTCCCCTCGTGCGCGGAGAGCAGGGCGGCGATGATCTCCGAGTCGGAGGTGCCGCGGAACCGCAGCCCGCGCTCCTTCAGCTCGCCCCAGAGCTCGACCGCGTTGGTGAGGTTGCCGTTGTGGGCGAGGGCGAGCTCGCGGCCGTCGTCGCGCCAGATCGGCTGGGCGTTCTCCCAGGAGCCGCCGCCGGTGGTCGAGTAGCGGACGTGGCCGATCGCCATGTCGCCGTGCAGCGCCTTCAGCTTCTCCTCGTCGAAGACCTGGGAGACGAGGCCCGAGTCGCGCAGGGTGGTGAGCATCCCGCCCTCGCAGGTGGCGATCCCCGCCGACTCCTGGCCGCGGTGCTGCAGTGCGTAGAGCCCGAAGTAGGCGAGGCGGGCGACCTCGTGCCCGGGCGCGTATACGCCGAAGACGCCGCATTCCTCACGCGGCCCCTGCCGGTCGATCGTCAACCCCTGGTCGGGAGTCAAAGCGCGTTTCCTCGCTGCTGTCGAAGACGGACGCGCAGGCAGCAGACAGGCTGCCTACCCGCGCAGAGTAGCAGCGCCCCTGGCGGCGCTGGACCCGGCGCGGCGCAGCGTCCTCGGTCGGCCGATCAAGCCAACTGCAGCGCGCCCTCGACCGGCTCGCCGATCACCAGCCCGAAGCGGTCCAGCAGCTCCGGGACGCTCTCAGGTTTCATCTCCAGGCCGTAGCGCTCGTTGAGAGCCGCCAGTTCCTCGGGAGTCGCGTTGAGGACGCCGCCCATGTCGACCAGCTGCTCGAAGAAGCGCTCGAAGCCGGCCGGGGCGATGATCTCGAGGATCCGGCACGGCTCCTCGCCCGCGTTCCAGAAGGTGTGCCACTCGTTGCGCGGCTTGAAGACGAGGTCGCCGGGACCCGCCTCGACCACCTCGTCGCCGAGCAGCCCGCCCATCCGGCCTTCGAGCACGAAGCTGTACTCGTCCTCGCGGGTGTGCCGGTGCAGCGGCGCCGCCAGGGCCTTCGCCGACAGGGGGTGTTCGACAAGCGAGAAGTCGCCGCCCGCATCCTCGCCGCCGATCATGAAGCGCACCCCGATGCTGCCGAGGAATCCTGCCTTGCCGTCACCGGGCCCGATCATCGTTGCCATCGATCCATTCCTTTCGAGACTCATATTTCGCGGTACATCCCTGTTGCGCGAAACTATAGACAGCTTCCGCTCCGTCTGTCAAGATTGGCGCTACATATATGTCCGATAAAAAGCGGCCCTACAAGATGAAGCGCCGCGCCGAACAGGAGGCGCGGACGCGGCGGCGGATCACCGAAAGCGCGGTCGAGCTCCATGGCACCCGCGGACCCGCCCATACGTCGATGAAAGCCGTCGCCGAGCACGCGGGAGTGCCGCGGTCGACCGTCTACCGCCATTTCCCCGACGAGGAAGCGCTGTTCGGCGCCTGCTCGGCGCACTGGGCTGCGGAGAACCCGCCGCCCGACGTCAGCCTCTGGGAGCAGATCGACGATCCCGAAGATCGCCTGCGAACCGCGCTCGAGGAGCTCTACGCCTATTACCGCCAAGTCGGGGACATGCTCGACAAGCTCCTGCGCGACGAGGCATCTGTCCCGATGGTCGCCAGGCTCTTCGCCCCCTACCACCAGCTCATGGAGTTCATCACCGAGATCCTGATGCGGGGGAGGGGCCTTCGCGGCAAGGCCAACAACCGCACGCGCGCGGCGATCGGCCACGCGATCTCCTTCCGCACCTGGCAGCAACTGACCGCCGACCAGGGGCTGGGCGACGTGGAGGCGGCGGAGCTGATGCGGCGCCTCGTCGCCTGCGCGGCCTGAGCCGCTGAGTTCGCCGCATCCGACTCGATCCACACTCCGGTGGGGGCGAAATCGGATGCGGTCGGCAGCCTAGAACGCAGGCAGGCCGTCGATGCTCTCGGCGTTCTTGGTGGCGACGTAGGCCTCGATCTCGGCCTCGCCTCCGACCCGCAGCTTCTTCTCCGCCCAGGCCTCCATGTGGGGCCGTTCGCCCTCGTAGCTCATCAGCGGCACGCCGTAGCCGCAGGAGTCGGCGACGCGGGTGACGTCGACGACGATGATCGCCCGCCGTGCCGCCTCGACCTCATGCGGCGCCTCGAAGGCGGCGCGCTCGTAGAGCTCCTCGAAGCGCGGATCGTCCGCCGGCACGACCTCGCCGCTGCCATGAAGGCGCAGGATCCGCGGCGGCCCCTCGAAGGCGCAGAGCATCACCACGATCCGCCCGTTCTCGCGCAGATGGGCGACCGTCTCGGCGCCGCTCCCGACCATGTCGAGGTAGGCGATCGTGTGGTCGTCGAGCACGCGCAGCGTCCCGATCGGCCCCTTCGGCGAGACGTTCACGTGCCCGTCGCCATCCAGCGGCGCCGAGCCGACGAAGAACAGCGGCTGTTTGGCTATCCACTGCCGCTGGTGCGCGTCGATGCCGTCGTAGATCTTGCCCACGCGACGACGGTAGCAGTGGCACACGCTTCCCCAAATGCCGGCCTCGGCTGCCCTTGAACTAGGCTTCGCTCCGTGGCACGGAAGACCGCGCAAGGTGACGAGGCCGCGGCCGTCGCGGCGGCGATCGCGCAGTTCGAGGCCGAGCTCGGCGGCGCCCCGGCGGAGGAGGCACCGGCCGCGCCCGCTTGGCAGCGGGCGGCACTTCTGGAGGGCGTCAGCGCCAAGGAGACGATCGAGGACCTACGAGGAGGATCCGCATGGCTGTCGTGAAAATCATCGAGCTGGTCGGAAGCTCCAAGACGTCGACCGACGACGCGGCCAAACAGGCGCTGCTGCAGGCCCAGGGCTCGCTGCGCAACATCCGGGCCGTCGACATCGTCTCCACCGGCATCCGCGGCGAGAACCTCGACGAGTACCGGGCCCACGTCCGCGTCGCATTCTTGATCGAGGGAAGCGAGGTCGACTGACCGACCCCGCCGCGGCGCCACCCGGCGCCCCCTTCTCCTGTTCCTTATGCCTGCTATCTGAGGAAAAGGAACAGGGGAAGTCCCGCCTCCGTAAGAAGACTGTGAGGCTGGGCTATCCGCGCGCCTCAACTCCTAGGACCCTGCGGCTGACCGCGATCGAGCTCGCGAGGTCGTGCTGGGTGATGCCCAGCTGCCGCCGGCGCGTGCGGATGGCCGCGCCGAGATCGATCGATCCCCCCGGAAATCCGCTGCTAGGGTTCGCCTCCATGGCAGAGGAAACCAAGGAGGTCTCCCGCGAGGAGGCCCGCAAGATGCTCGACGAGGGCGCCCAGCTGATCGACGTGCGGGCCGACCACGAGTGGGAGGCGGGGCACATCGCGGGCGCCGACCACGTGCCCCTGCCGGAGCTGACGAACCGCATCGGCGAGATCGACAAGGACCGCCCGGTGGTCGTCTACTGCCGCGGCGGCAACCGCTCCTCGATGGCCACCGCCGCCCTGGGCGACGCCGGCTACGAGGCGGTGAAGCTGAGCGAGGGGATCGTCGGCTGGGAGAAGGACCAGCTGCCGATGGAGCCGGAGGGCGGTTACGTCGCCGAGTCCGGCGAAGCAGCCGCGAGGCTCCAGGCTCAGAAACGAAGCTGACCAGAGGCCGGGGAGCCCCCGGCTCCCCCTCCAACCGCTCAAGAAGTTAAATACCTGAATCCCGGTCAGGGTTTTGCTATTTTCTTCTTCCGGCCGTGTTCGGTCGGCGCTCGAGAAACCACGACCCGCAGGAAGGACAGGAAGCATGGATTCAGTCTCTGCTCCCAGTGAGAGCAAGGCGGAAGCAGTCCTCGAGGGGCTCGACGTCGACTTCGCCAAACCGCAGAGCGGCAAGGCCCCCGGATCGCTTGAGAACCCGGAGACCTACGAGAACGTCCCAGGCCACGTGATCCCCGTCCTCGAGCGCGAGTTCGACGACTTCAGCTCCGAAGCGGGCAGCTTCCTCAGCGGCGAGCAGGGCGAGGACACCTTCATCCCCTTCCGCCTCAAACAGGGCGTCTACGGCCAGCGCCAGGCCGACGTGCAGATGATCCGGGTCAAGCTCCCCTTCGGCGGCGTCTCGCCGGAGCAGATGGAGGCCTTCGCCGACGTGATCGAGCGCTGGGTGCCGCTGAACAAAGGCCACATCACCACCCGCCAGAACATCCAGCTGCACCACGTCCCCCTCGCCGACGCGGCGAAGCTGATCGAGGAGCTCGGCAAGTCCGGCCTCTCCTCGCGCGAGGGCTGCGGCAACACGGTCCGCAACGTCACCGCCGACCCCTTCGCCGGGATCGCCCAGGACGAGGTCTTCGACCCGACCCCGTATGCGGGCGCCTACGTCCGCTACTTCGTCCGGCACCCCACCACCCAGGCGATGCCGCGCAAGTGGAAGACCGCCTTCTCCTCTTCGGCCGAAGACCGGGCGATCGTCCCGATCCACGACATCGGCTTCATGCCGGTGGTCCGGGACGGCGAGCGCGGCTTCGAGGTCTGGGTCGGCGGCGGCACCGCGATCATGCCCCGCTTCGCCCACAAGATCTTCGACTTCGTCGGCGCCGACGACGGCGAGTACCTCAAGGTCACCGAGGCGATCGTCCGCATCTTCGACCGCCAGGACTGGCTGCGCAAGAACCGGGCCCGCGCCCGGATCAAGGTGCTGCTCGACAAAATCGGCCCCGAGGCCTTCCGCCAGCTCGTCGACGAGGAGCTCGAAGGCGAGTGGGTCGCCGAGCGCGACTTCGTCGCCGACCTCGAGCGCCTGCGCTTCGACCACGACGAGGAGGAGAACGCGCCGGCGGTGCCGGTCGCCCCGTCCTCGCCGAACGGCGATCGCTCGGAGTTCGACCTCTTCGTCGAGCGCAACGCGATCCCGCAGCGGCAGGAGGGCTTCAACGCGGTGACGGTGAAGATCACCCGCGGCGACCTCACCCCGGAGCAGTTCCGCGGCCTCGCCGAGATCATGCGCGACTACTGCGGCGGCTACGCGCGCAGCACGGTCGAGCAGAACCTGATCCTGCGCTGGGTCCGCGACGAGGCGCTCTACGACGTCTGGTCCCGCCTCGGCGCGCTCGGCCTCGCCGACTCCGGCGCCAACGAAATCGACGACGTGATCAGCTGCCCCGGCACCGACAGCTGCAAACTCGGCATCACCAGCTCGATGGGCCTCAACCGGGCGATCCAGGAGCGGATCGAAGCGATGGACATCGGCGACCCGCTCACCCGCGGCATCCACATCAAGATGAGCGGCTGCCCGAACGGCTGCGGCCAGCACCACATCGGCACGATCGGCTTCTACGGCGCCTCGCTGAAGGTCGGCGGCCGCCAGATGCCGGCCTACATCCCTCACATCGGCGGCGCCGCCGCCGAGGGCTCGGTCGCCTTCGGCAAGCGGCTGAAATCGCGCCTCCCCGCGAAACGGGTGCCGGAGGCGGTCGAGCGCTGGATCCGGTTGTACGAGCGCGACCGCAGCGACGGCGAGGAGTTCAACGCCTTCGCCGAGCGCGTCGGCACCGAGCCCTTCGAAGCCGAGGTCAAGGACCTCACCCTGCCGGCCGAGTTCAGCCTGGAGACGATGCAGCAGTTCATCGACTGGAATCGATCGAGCCCCTACGAGGTCATCCGGGGCGAGGGGGAGTGCGCGATCTAGCTCGCGCCCGAGCGGAGCGATGAAACCACCGCCCGTCACCCTGTCCGGCACCGTCCCCACACCGGCGGACCTCGACCACGAGGCGATCGCCGCCGAGCTCGAGCAGAGCACGGCGCAGGAGGCGCTGGAGTGGATGTTCGAGAACTTCGGCGAGCGGCACTACATCGCCTGCTCGTTCCAGAAAACGAGCACGATCACGGCCCACATGGCGAGCACCGTCAACCCGGAGGCGCGCTTCTTCTACCTCGACACCGAGGTCCTCTTCGAGGAGAGCTACGAGACCCGCGACCGCCTCGCCGAGGCGCTCGGGATCGAGTTCGACCGCTTCCACAACCTGACCCTGGAGGAGCAGGAGGCCGAGTACGGGCCGGAGCTGTGGAACCGCGATCCCGACGCCTGCTGCGGCATCCGCAAGGTCGAGCCGATGCGGCGCGCCCTCTCTTCCGTAGACTGCTGGGTCGCCGGCGTCCGCCGGGCGGACTCCAGCACCCGTTCCAAGACCCCGAAGTTCGCTTGGGACAAGCGCTTCAACCTCTGGAAGCTGAATCCGCTCGCCGATTGGACCGAGCGCGACGTTTGGAACTACATCCGTGAGCACCACCTCCCGTACAACCCGCTCCACGATCGCGGCTACCCGTCGATCGGCTGCACCCACTGCACCAAGCCGGTGGAACCCGGCGGAGACCTTCGCGACGGCCGCTGGAGCGGCCTCGCAAAGACCGAGTGCGGGATCAACTAGCGCCCGACAGCTCTAAGAGCGGCGCGAATCCTTGTATCTGGACATCCCTATTCCCCGATTGGTGAAACGAGCAGATGAGCGAGACGATGGCTGAGTTGTCCCTGACCCTTTCCGAGCGCCACACGGCGGACTTCGAGATGATCGGCAATGGCGGCTTCGCGCCGCTGACCGGCTTCCAGGGCTCCGCCGACTGGGAGCGCGTCTGCAGCGAGATGCGGACCGCCGCCGGCGATTACTGGCCGATCCCGATCACCCTGGCGAGCGACCTCGAGTGCGAGGTCGGCGACGTGATCGAGCTCTCCTCCGACGAAGGCAAGAAGCTGGGCCGCCTCACCGTCGAGGAGATTTGGGAGCGCGACGTCAGGCGCGAGGCCGAGCAGGTCTACGGCACCACCGACGAGGCCCACCCGGGCGTCGCCGCGATCTACGAGGAGGGCAACCGCTGCCTCGCCGGCCCGATCGAGGTCGACGCTCTGCCCGACCACGAGGAGGCCTTCATGCGCCGCTACAAGACGGCGCCGGAGACCAAGCAGGAGTTCGCGGACCGTGGCTGGAAGCGCGTCGTCGCCTTTCAGACCCGCAACCCGATCCACCGCGCCCACGAGTACCTGACCAAGGCCGCGCTGGAGACCTGCGACGGGCTCTTCATCCAGCCGCTGATCGGCAAGACCAAGGCCGGCGACATCCCCGCCGACGTGCGGATGCGCTGCTACGAGGTGCTGATGGAGAACTACTACCCCAACGACCGGGTGATGCTGGGCGTGAAGCCGGCGAAGATGCACTACGCCGGCCCCCGCGAGGCGGTCCTGCACGCGATCGTTCGCCGCAACTACGGCGCCACCCACTTCATCGTCGGCCGCGACCACGCCGGCGTCGGCGACTACTACGGCACCTACGACGCGCAGAAGATCTTCGACGACATCGACATCGACGAGCTGGGGATCGAACCCCTCTTCTTCGAGCACAGCTTCTGGTGCAACGAGTGCGAGGGCATGGCCTCGGGCAAGACCTGCCCCCACGGCAACGAGGCGCACGTGTTCCTCAGCGGCACGAAGGTGCGGGAGATGCTCGGCAACGGCGAACGGCCGCCGCAGGAGTTCTCCCGCAACGAGGTCGCCGACATCCTTATCGACGCTTACAAGGAGGACTGACACAGCATGGCTGACGAGAAGGGCTTCACCCTCTGGTTCACCGGGCTCTCCGGAGCCGGCAAGACGACGATCTCCCGACTGCTGGAGGGGCACCTGCGCGAGCGCGGCTCGAAGCTGGAGATCCTCGACGGCGACATCGTCCGCGAAAACCTCTCCAAGGGGCTCGGCTTCTCGAAAGAGGACCGCGACACCAACATCCGCCGGATCGCCTTCGTCGCCGACCTGCTCAGCCGCAACGGCGTGCCGGTGATCACCGCGGCGATCTCCCCCTACGCGGCGATCCGCCAGGAGGCCCGCGAACTGATGGGCGACCGCTTCGTCGAGGTCTACGTCAAGGCTTCGGTTGACACCTGCGCCGAGCGTGACGTCAAGGGGCTCTACGAGAAAGCCTTCAAGGGCGAGATCAAGGAATTCACCGGCGTCTCCGACCCCTACGAGGTCCCGGAGAACCCCGACTTCGTCGCCGACACCGAAAGCGAGACCCCGGAGGAGTCGGCGGAGAAGCTGCTTGCCTACCTCGAGGGCCGGGGGCTGATCCCGGCCAAGGAGCCGGCCGCCGCCTAGCTCGCGGGCTTTAGAGAAGGTTCAGTCGGCGGCGACATCCTTGGCCGGTGCAGCGACCGCCGGCGGATGAAGCGAGGCGAGCGGGACGGCGGCTGCCGTCCCGTGCACATCGCCGCCGTCGACTGTTGCTGCCCCTCGGTCTGCTGCTGGTGGCCGCCTTCCTGGCGGTCCGGGCGCTCGGCGGGTCGTCGGGAGATTCGGGCGGAGTGGACGTAGCCGATGCACCGGCTTCGAAGGCGCTGGTCGCCGCAGCCGAGAAGGGGCTACCGGCGCCGATCTCCGGGGAGGCCGCGGTGGCGGTTCCAGCCGGAACGCTGATCCTCGGCGGCCTCGATGCGAGCGAAACCTCGGTGGAAGGGGTGTTCCTGCGCGAGCGCTCGGCTGAAGTGGCCTCGGCCGGATCGCTGGCGGGGCCGCTGCACGATGCCGCGGCAACCGTGCTGAACGGGAAGGTCCTCGTCTTCGGCGGCGGCACCGAAACCAGCACCGACCAGGTGCAGTCGCTGCCGGTGGGGGCTTCACCGTCGTCGCCGGCCACGGCTACGGTGGTCGGCCGCCTCCCCGCGGTCCGCTCCGATCTCAGCGCGGTGACGGTGGGATCGAAGGCCTACCTCCTCGGCGGCTACGACGGTGCCAACCCCGACCCGGCGGTGCTGGCGACCAGCGACGGGCGCTCGTTCTCGCAGGTCGCGGAACTCGAAGTGCCCGCCCGTTACATGGCGGTAGCGGCCCTCGGCGGCCGCATCTACGCCTTCGGCGGCGAGACCGCCGCCGGCGAACCAACCGACGCGATCCAGGAAGTCGACCCGGCGAAGGGAACGGCGCGCCAGATCGGCCGGCTGCCCGACCCGGTCTCGCATGCGGCCGCCGTCGCCATGGGCGGCTCGATCTACGTCCTCGGCGGCGAAGGCTCAGCAGGCGCGACCGCCAAGAGCTGGCGCTTCGACCCCGGCAGCGGCAAGGTCTTCCCCGCCTCGACGTTGCCGCACCCGATCGCCGGCGGCGCCGTCGCCGGCTCGGGCGAATCCGCCTACCTGATCGGCGGCACCGGTTCGGGCGGGGAAGCGCTCTCCTCGGTCGTGAAGCTGAGCTTGAAGACGGCGCCGGAAGGAAGCTCGGAAGGCGAGGGATCGGGTGGAGGGAAAGCCGACGCGGCGAGGCCGAACGCCGCGTCGAAGCACGCTCCGCCCTTCGAAGGCCGGCTGATGATCGCCGACCGCGGCAACAACCGGATCATCGTCGTCAACAACCGCAAGCGGATCCTCTGGCGCTATCCCTCCAAGGAACACCCGGCCCCGCCCGGCGGCTTCTACTTTCCCGACGACGCCTTCTTCACCCACGGCGGCACCCAGATCATCTCCAACGAGGAGGAGAACGAGCGGATCGTCCAGATCTCCTTCCCGGGCGGCAAGCTGCTCTGGTCCTACGGCCATCCGGGGCAGACCGGCTCCGAACCGGGCTACCTGCACGAGCCCGACGACGCCTACCTGTTGAAGAACGGCAACGTCTCGGTGGCGGACGCGCAGAACTGCAGGATCCTGATCATCTCGCCGCAGAAGCAGGTCCTGCGCGAATTCGGCGACCCCGCCGAATGCACCCACGAACCTCCGCACCGGCTGGGATCGCCCAACGGCGACACGCCGCTGGAAAACGGCGACATCCTCGTCTCCGAGGTCAACGGCTCCTACATCGACGAGATCACCCGCACCGGAAAGCTCGTCTGGACCCTGCAGTTGCCGATCTCCTACCCGTCCGACCCTCAGCAGCTCGGTCCCGACAGGTACCTCGTCGTCGACTATGCCGACCCCGGGGGCATCTACGAGTTCACCCGCGCGGGCAGGATCCTCTGGTCCTACCACCCCGAAGGTGGCAACGGCGCCCTCAATCACCCCAGCCTCGCCGAGCGCCTCCCCAGCGGCGACATCGCCGTCAACGACGACTACCGCCACCGCGTCGTCATCATCGATCCGAAGTCGAAGAAGATCGTCTGGCAGTACGGCGTCACCGGCCACCCCGGCACCGGCCCCGACCACCTCCATACCCCTGACGGCTTCGACCTCCTGGAAGCAGGCGGGAAGATCCCGACCCACCCCTATACGGGCTGAGCCGATCTATTTCGAGAGGCGCTTGAGGACTCTTTGTTCCTCTTCGAGAAGCTTCTTCAGGCGTTCCTGGAACTGCTCGTCGGCGCGTCGTTCCGCGATGTGCTTCTCGATCGCCTGGCGCACCGCCTCTGAGATGGGTATGCCATCGGCGCGAGCGACGGCGGCAAGTTCTGCTGCCATCGGTTCGGGAAGGCGAAGGCTCGTTGCTTTGCTTGCCATCTCGCGGCGATGATAACGCATATATACCTCAACAGGTCACGCCCTCTGGTTCCTGTGAGAGGACGACGCCATCAATGGAAAAAGAAATCTTTTAGCTTGCGGCATTAAAGCTGTAATATGTACGACGATGCCGGACCGAGTGACGCTGATAGGCGATTTGCTTCTTGTTGCGGAAGCGCAGCTGGGGGTCCCTGCCGACGAGTTGCTGCGCGCCACTTCCCTCGATTCCGATCCGGCATTCGACTCGCTCCTCACTGCTGTCGAGGAGCCGGGTTCGTCGCCCACGATCGTGGAAATTGCTGCCATGTGCGCGGCATGGGTTGTCCGCAACCAGCCCTTCGCCGAGGACAACAGCAAGATCGGCTACCGGTTCATGTGCCTGTTGCTGGACGAGGCCGGACAGCCGTGGAAGATGTCGCAGGAGGACGCGTTCGTGGTGCCGCCGATCTTCGAGGCCGTGGAAGCCGGTGAGATCAGCGAAACCGAGTTCGTCGACTGGGTCTGCCTGCGGGTGGCTACGGCCTAGCCGGCACCTGCGGCGCGCCGAGGCCGTAGGTGTCGTAGGCGCCGAACTCGGCGAAGGTCTTGTGGGTGGGGCCGTGGTAATCGGAGCTGGCCGTGGGGACCAGGCCGAGCTCGTCGCAGAGCTCGAGGAGGTGTTCGGTCTGCTCCTTGCTGTGAGTCGGGTAGTAGGTCTCGACCCCGTCGGCCTTGAGCGAGCGGATCAGGTCGTCGACCTCATGCGGTGCTGAGATGTCCCAGTAGGGGTGGGCGATGACGGCGATGCCGCCGGCTTCGCGGATCAGCTCGATCGCCTGCTCGGCGGTCGGCCAGCGGCGGGCGACGAAGGCCTTGGCTCCCGGCACCAGGTACTCCTCGAAGAAGGGGCCGAGGTCGCCGGTCGCGCCGGCGGCGCGGGCGATGTGGGGGCGGCCGATCGAGAGCGCGTCGCCGGCTTCGCGGACCGCGTCCTCGAGATGGATGTCGAAGCCGTGGCCGCGCAGCTTCTCGACGATCTCTCCGGCCCGGGTCACCCGCTCGTGCTGCGCTCGCTCGCAGGCCGCCGCGATCTTCCCCACGTCCACCCAGTAACCGCAGACGTGAAGGTCTTCGGCGTACTCGTGGACGCAGGACATCTCGATCGCCGGCACCAGCTCGATCCCCAGCCGCTCAGCGGCATCCTGCGCCTCCCTCACTCCGGCGATCGCATCGTGGTCCGTCAGGGCGAGCGTGGTGACGCCCGCCTTCGCAGCTTCAGCCACCACCTCGGACGGCCCCAGCTGCCCGTCCGAGACCGTCGAATGACTCTGCAGCTCGATCAACATCAGCGGCGCACCCTATCTGCGGCCTGGGTCAGGGGGTCGGGTGGTCCCTCCCCAGACACTCAACCACGAGCGCGGCGAGTGGTGTCTGGGGAGGGACCACCCGACCCCCCGCCACCGCCCAAATAAATAGACTGCGCCGCCGTGTTCGAGAAGGTCCTGATTGCCAACCGCGGCGAGATCGCCATCCGGGTCGCCCGCACCCTCCGCGAGATGGGCATCACCTCGGTCGCCGTCTACTCGGAGATCGACCGCGACGCTCCCCACGTGCGCGAGGCCGACGAGGCGTTCCTGATCGGCCCCGCGGTCCCGGCCGAGAGCTACCTGAACATCCCGAAGATCATCGAGACCGCCAAGGAGGCCGGCGCCGAAGGGATCCATCCCGGCTACGGCTTCCTCGCCGAGAACGCCGAGATGGCGCGCGCCTGCGACGAGGCCGGGATCACCTGGATCGGCCCGCCGCCGGAGGCGATCGAAGCGATGGGCTCGAAGACCCGGGCGCGCGAGATCATGGAGAAGGCCGGGGTTCCGATCGTCCCGGGTTCCACCGAGGTCGCCGAGGACCTCGAGGACGCGAAACGCCAGGCCGACGAAGCCGGATACCCAGTCGCCTGCAAGGCGGCGGGCGGCGGCGGCGGCAAGGGCTTCCGGGTGGCGATGACTCCCGACGACCTCCAGGAGGCCTACGAGGGGTCTTCGAGGGAAGGGGAGAAGTTCTTCTCCGACCCGCGCGTCTACGTCGAGCGCTACCTCGAGGACCCGCGCCACGTCGAGGTCCAGGTCCTCGCCGACTCGCACGGCAACGTGGTCCACCTCGGCGAGCGCGACTGCTCGCTGCAGCGCCGCCACCAGAAGGTGGTCGAGGAGGCGCCCGGGCCGCACGTCGACGAGGAGATGCGGGCGCGGATCGGCAAGATCGCCACCGACGCGGCCGCGGCGGTCGGCTACCGCGGCGCCGGCACGATCGAGGGGATGCAGGTCGGCGAGGAGTACTTCTTCCTCGAGATGAACACCCGCGTCCAGGTCGAGCACTGCGTGACCGAGATGGTCACCGGGATCGACATCGTCCGCGAGCAGATCCTGGTCGCCGCCGGCGAGCCGCTCTCGATCTCACAGGAGGACGTCGAGCTGAACGGCTGGTCGATCGAGTGCCGGATCAACGCCGAGGCCGCGCACAAGAACTTCGCCCCCGCCCCGGGTCCGATCGGCGACTCCTACCGCGAGCCCGCCGGCCCCGGCGTCCGCGTCGACTCCGGCGTCGAGGGCGGCGGCGAGGTGACGCCGATGTACGACCCGATGGTGGCCAAGCTGATCGTCTGGGACGTCGACCGCGAGAAGGCGACCCGGCGGATGCTGCGGGCGCTCGGCGAATACGACACCGGCGGCCTCACCACCCTGATCCCGTTCCACAAGGCCATTCTCGCCACCGATCAGTGGGCGCGCGGGGAGACCTGCCGCGACCTGATGGAAGACAAGGAGTGGCTGAAGACGACCGCTCCCGCCGACCCGGCCCCGCCCGCGACCGGTGAGGAGGGCGGCGAGCTGGTCAGCCGCGACTACAAGGTCGAGGTCTCGGGCAAGCTTTTCGACGTCAAGGTGATCGGCGAGGCCCCCACAGGGGGCGCCGCCGTCCCCGCCGCCGGCGGCAGGAAGCAGCCGCCGAAGCGCGAGCGCAAAGGCGGCAGCGGCCCCAGCGCCTCGAGTGAGGCACTGCCCTCGCCCCTCCAGGGCACCGTCCTCAAGGTGGCCGTAGAGCAGGGCGCCGAGGTCAGCGAGGGCGACCTGATCTGCGTGATCGAGGCGATGAAGATGGAGAACGAGATCACCGCCCACCGCAGCGGCAAAGTAGAGGAGCTGAACGTCACCGAAGGCGCCGCAGTCTCCTCAGGCGACACCCTAGCCGTCATCAAGTAACGCACCCGACGACGAGCGCCCGCGCAGCCGAGGAGAGGGTGGGGTCCTCCAGACACTCAACCGCGAGCCATAAGCGAGCGGTGTCTGGAGGACCCCACCCTCTCCTCGGCCTAACCCCTAGCCCGCTCGTTTGTGATGCCGCTTTTCTTCGCGTTCCTTCTCTTTCCGCCGTTCTTCTTCGCGCCGTTCCTTGTTCACCTTCAGCTGCTGCTTGCGGGTGAGCGGGAATTTCGGCGCGACTTCGCTGCAGTGGCGGCCCACGCAGGCCTCGAGCCGAATCAGCTGGGCGTGGAGGAAGGCCCGGATCGGGAAGTAGTTGGGGACGCGGACGATGTTGTTGAGCTCGTAGGGGTCTTTGTTGATGTCGTAGAGCTCTTTCTCGCCGTCGGGCCACTCGATGTACTTGTAGGGGCCGAGGCGAATTCCCTCGTAGTCCTTCGGCGGCGCCACGATCGAGGCTTTTGCCTTGCTGCGGTTCCACCGGCGCTGCTGCCGGCGTTCGCGGCGGTTGAGCCAGGCCGGCCTTTGGTTGACGCTCGCGCCGCCGCCGGTTTCGCCGGCCGCGACGCTGGAGGGGGCGGCGGGAGGACCGCCGCCGTTCTCTTCGACGTCGTTGGTCTGGACGAAGGACTCGAAGAGGATCGGGCGCCGGGTCCGCAGGCTGGGGTCGCGCATGAAGGGGACCAGCGAGCGGCCGTCGATGCTTTTGTCGGGTTTGACACCCGCCAGTTCGAGGACCGTCGGCGCGATGTCGATGTTGGCCGACAGCTCCCCGGTGGAGGTCCCAGGCTTGATCCCCGGCCCGCGGATCAGCAGCGGCAGATGGGTGGAGGGCTCGTAGGCGAGGAACTTGCCGCCGGTCAGCCGGTGCTCGCCGTAGAAGAAGCCGTTGTCGGAGGTGAAGATGACGTAGGTGTTGCGCAGGCGGTGCTCGCTGCCCAGCGTGTCGAGGACCGTCTTCACGCCGTCGTCGACGGCCCGCAGCGAGGCCAGCGCCTTGTCGTAGTAGACGCGGTAGGTATGGATTTCTTCCGGCGAGAGGTAGGGGGCTTCGCGGATGAAACGGGGCTTGTCGTTGACGTTGCCCTCGTTGAAGCCCTGTTCCCGGCTATGGGGATAGGGGGCGCCGTCGAAGAGGGTGTATTGCCGCGGCGCCGGCTCCGGCCCGGCCGGGCGGCGGAAGTCGCCGTGCGGGGCGGTGTAGTCGAGCTGCAGGTAGAAGGGCTGTTCGGCCGGGGTCCCGCTCAGCTCTTCGTAGGCGATGCGGCTGAAGACGTCCGTCTCGTACAGGCACGGCTTGCCTTCGATCGTGGTCGTCGGGCAGCCGAAGTAGTCGCGTTCGCCGTATTCGCGGGTGTCCCAGCTGCCGGAGTCGCCGAAGGGCCCGTCGATCGAGCCGTTGTCGTTCAGCGTGTAGCCGTAGAAGTAGTGATGGGTGTCGGCGTTCAGCACCGTGTGCCAGGCGCTCCAGCCGGGTGGCACGTCGGTCCCGCTGTCGAACGGTTCGTCGCCGTAGCCGTTGAGGAACTTGCCTATGTGGATCGTCCGGTAGCCGGCTCCCTGCAGCCAGGTGGCGATGTTGTGGTCATAGGCCTGGCGGGCTTTGAAGCCGGTGTAGCCGCCATTCGGCGGCACGTTGCCGCGGACGTTGTGGTTGTGCGCATAACGCCCGGTCAGGAGGCTGACACGCGAGGGGCAGCAGAGGGGATAGGAGACGTAGTAGCGGTTGAAGGTGATTCCCCGGCCGGCGATCATCGAGAGGGTGTTCGGCATCGCCGGCACTTCGACGCCGCCCGCGTTGAAGACCGTGTAGAGCTGGTCGAGCGTCTCGTCGTCGGTCTGGATGACGACGAAGCTGGGGCGTTCGTCGAGCGGCTCCGAGGAGCGTTCTTCCAGCGCTTCTTCGGAGATCGGGGAAACCGAGGCGGTGGCGGCGCCCGCCCTCCTGGCGCCGATCAGGACCAGGCAGGCGAGCAGGGCCAGCAGCCCGGCGGCGATGGCCAGGCGCGCCCGGGAGCGCAGGCTGGATTGACTGATGTGTCGAGCGGAAGTCGGCATCGATTGACGGCGGCGTGGCTACCCTCGAAACCGGGTCCTCACGCCTGAGTTGCGGCGTGAAAGCTAGAAGACGCTCAGGACGCGCCGAGTTTTTTGACGGCTTCGCGGAAGTTTTTAACCGTGGCGCTGGGGGCTTTGCGCCCTTCCAGTTTCTCGCCATGGCGGTTGACCCAGATCACCGGCACGTTCATCTTCAGCACCGGGGCGATATCGGTCGTGTAATCGGAGCCGATGTGGAGCCAGCCTTTCTTGCCGCCGATCCGTCGCGCGCACTCTTTGAAGTGGACCGGGTCCGGCTTGTAGCTGCGCACCTGCTGGGCGGTGACGACGAGGTCGAGTTCCGTCCGCAGGTGGCGGCGCGAGATCCCGAGCAGTTTGTCGTCGATGTTGGAGACGATCCCGATCTCGTACTTTTTGCCCAGCCGGTCCATCGCCGCGTTCGCCTCGCGGAACGGCAGCCAGTAGGCGACGCTGTTGGGGAGGAACTGGGCCCGCGAGGGCTCCACTTCCCAGCCGATCTCGCCGGCGACTTTGACGATCGTGCGGCGCAGCACCTCGGCGTAGAGCTCATACGAACCGGCCATGATCTCGGCCTGGACCTCCATGAAGCGCTCGAGGAAAGGGCCCTCGTCGAAGCTGAAGCCGTCCTTGGCCGCCTCTTTCCTGCAGGCCTCGACGATGCCCTTCTCCCAGTCGATCAGGGTGCCATAGCAGTCGGTGGTCACCCATTTGATGGTTTTGAGACTGGGGAGGGCCATGAGAGCGCGGCATTATGCCATTGGCCCGACAGCCAGGCAGTCCCCCTGCCGCTCGGCGGCCGCAGGGCGATCTCGATAGGGTTCCGCGCCGCGCTTCAGGCGCCCACCTCTCATGGACCTCCTCGAGTACCAGGGCAAGCAGCTGTTCGCCAAGCACGGCATTCCCGTGCCGAGCGGGGAGGTCGCCGACACCGTCGAGGAGGCAGTCGCCGCGGCGGAGAGGATCGGATACCCGTGCGCGATCAAGGCCCAGGTCCTGATCGGCGGCCGCGGCAAGGCGGGCGGGATCAAGATCGCCGAGGACGCCGAGGAGGCGCGCGCCCACGCCGGCGCCATCATCGGCATGGACATCGTCGGCCCGCACGGCGAGGGCCCGTTCCGCGTCGACCAGGTCTGGGTCGAGGGCGGCTCCGACATCGCCGAGGAGTACTACGCCTCGGTCATCCTCGACCGCGGCGAGAAGAAGCTGCTGGCGATGGTCTCCGCCAAAGGCGGGATGGACATCGAGGCGGTCGCCGCCGAGGACCCGGGCGCCCTGGTCAAGCGGCACGTCGACCCCACGCGTGAGTTCACCGCGGGCGATGCGCGCTCGATCGTCGCCGAGGCCGGGCTCGCCGAGGACGCCCTCGACGAGGCGGCCGAGGCGCTGGTGAAGCTGGCCGAGGTGGCGCGCGAGGAGGACGCGAGCCTGATCGAGGTCAACCCGCTGATCGTCACCGCCGGCCGCGACGTCGTCGCGCTGGACTCGAAGGTGACGATCGACGGCAACGCCCTCTTCCGCCACCAGGACCTGGCCGAGATCGCCGACACCGTCGACGACCCGCAGGAGCAGATGGCGAAGGAAAAGGGCCTCACCTATGTGAAGCTCGATGGCAACGTCGGCATCCTCGCCAACGGCGCCGGCCTCTGCATGTCGACGCTCGACGTCGTCGCCCAGGCGGGCGGCGCGCCCGCGAACTTCCTCGACGCCGGCGGCGGCTCCAAAGCCGAGGCGATCGTCAACGCGCTCGAAGTCATCAAGAGCGACCAGAAGGTGAGCGCGATCCTCTTCAACATCTTTGGCGGCATCACCCGCTGCGACGAGATCGCCAACGGGATCGTCACCGCCTCGCGGCAGATCGACCTCGGGATGCCGCTGGTCGTCCGCCTCGACGGGACCAACTCCGAGGAGGGGCTGAAGATCCTCGCCGAGGCCGACCTGCCGAACCTGCATCAGGAGAAGACGATGCTGGACGCGGCGCGCCGCGTCGTCGAGCTCGCCGGGAGCGCCGCATGAGCATCATCGTCGACGAGGGCACGAAGCTCGCCGTCTCCGGCCTGACCGGGCGCGAGGGCTCCTTCCACGGCCTGCGCAACAAGGCCTACGGGACCGACCTCGTCGCCGGGGTGACCCCCGGCAAGGGTGGCCAGGACGTTGAGGGCACCCCCGTCTTCGACACGATCGCCGAGGCGGTCTCCGAGGCCGGCGCCAACACCTCGATGATCTTCGTCCCGGCGCGCTTCGCCGCCGCGGCGATAAACGAGGCGATCGACTCCGGGGTGGAGACGGTGATCGCGATCACCGAGGGGATCCCGGTCCTCGACATGCTCTCTACCTACTGGAAGGCGAAGGAGAAGGGCGTCCGCCTGATCGGCCCCAACTGCCCCGGCGTCCTCTCGCCCGGCAAGGCCAACGTCGGCATCATCCCCGCCCAGTTCTTCGACCCGGGCCCGATCGGCGTCGTCTCCAAGAGCGGCACCCTGACCTACCAGATCGGCAACGAGCTGAAGCAGGCCGGGACCGGCAACTCCTCGATCGTCGGCATCGGCGGCGACCCGATCGTCGGCTCCGACTTCATCGACGTCCTCACCATGTACGAGGCCGACCCCGACACCGAGCTGATCGTGATGGTCGGCGAGATCGGCGGCGACGCCGAGGAGCGGGCGGCCGAGTTCATCGCCAGCGAGGTCTCGAAGCCGGTCGTCGCCTACATCGCCGGCTTCACCGCTCCGCCCGGCAAGCAGATGGGCCACGCCGGCGCGATCATCTCCGGCTCCTCGGGCACCGCCCAGGCGAAGAAAGACGCGCTCGAAGCGAAGGGCGTGCGGGTCGGCGAAAGCCCGACCGAGACGGCCCAGATCGCCGTCGAGACCCTGCGCTCACTGTAGGCGCCCTTCAGCTCGAAGCCAGGGAGAGGTCAGCAGCCGGGGGAGCTCGACGGCGAGTTGAGCGCTCGTTGGGGGAAATCGCTGGGGCGGTGGCGTTGCTAGTGTCGGCGGTCGATGGCGGGCGACACGATCTCTTTCGCGCGGGGCGCTCCGAGCGCCGACATCCTTCCCCACGAGCACGTGCGGGAAGCGGCGCAGCGGGCGCTTGCCTCGGACTGGGAAACGGCGCTCTCCTATGGGGTCGGGATCGGCCATCCCGGGCTCTGCCGGTGGGTGGCGGAGCGGCACGGGCACCTCGAGCCGGCGCAGGTGATGATCACCAACGGCTCGCTGGAGGCCGGCGCGATGCTGTTCCAGCACCTCCTCGGGCCGGGTGACCGGGTCGCCGTCGAGCAGCCGAGCTACGACCGCACCCTGCTCCTGCTGCAGCAGCTGGGCGTCGACCTGGTGCCGATCTCGCTGCAGGCCGACGGGCTCGACGTGGAGGAGCTGGAAGCGGCCCTGGACGAAGGGCCGCTGAAGTTCGCCCACGTCATCCCCAACGCCCATAACCCGGCCGGCTGCACGCTCTCGAGCGAGAAGCGCCGCCGCCTGGTCGAGCTCGCCGCCGAGCACGACTTCTGGATCTTCGAGGACGACCCCTACCGCGAGCTGCCCTTCGAGGGGGAGCCGCTGGAGACGATGCTCTCCCTGGACCAGGCGGGCAAAGTCGTCCACGCCTCCTCCTTCTCGAAGACGGTCAGCCCCGGCGTCCGGGTCGGCTACCTCGCCGGCCCCGCCGCAGAGATCCAGAAGCTGGCGAAAAAGGCGAACGAGATCTACATCTCGCCCAACATGCTGGCCGAGGCGATCGTGCTCGAGCTCTGCCGCAGCGGCGAGCTCGACCGCAACATCGAGTTCGTCAAGGGCGAGCTGAAGGCCCGCTGCCAGGCGCTGGTCGCGGCGCTGGAAGAGCAGATCCCCGAGGCCGAGTTCGTCGTTCCCGGCGGCGGCTACTTCCTCTGGCTCGACCTCGCCGAGGGCACCGACAGCGCCGTCCTCCTGGCCGAGGCGAGAAACCACGGGGTCACCTTCGTCGCCGGCCCCGACTTCATGCTCGAGGACGGGGCGCGGAGCCTGCGACTCTCCTTCGCGCCGGTGCCGGCCGACAAGGCAGGCGAGGGCGTGCAGCGGATCGCTTCCGCGCTGGAGACCCTGCGCGCCGGTTCGCCCGCCTAATCGAAACTAGGAAAAGATTTCCACCGCTTTCCTCCCCCGCAGCTAGGATCATCCCGCAAATCAAGGGAGAGGACTTAAGGATGGGCATGTTGCGGGTCAAGTTGGTGTCGGCGGCGGCTGCGGTCGTCGCGATCTCGGCAGTCGTCGTCGCGCCCGCGAGCGCCGCCTCCCAGCGGCCGGTCTGCCCGGGCCCGTCCGGCGCAGGTCAGGCGCTCTGCAACGCCCACGTCGTCACCGACGGCAAGGGCGCTCCCCAGGTGACCTCCGCACCCAGCGGCTACGGCCCCGTGCAGTTCCGCGGCGCCTACGGCCTTCCCAGCAGCGCCCCCGCGGGCCAGACGATCGCGGTCGTCGACGCCTACGACGACCCGAACGTGGCGGCCGACCTCAATGCCTACAGCAGCCAGTTCGGCCTGCCGCTCTGCAACAGCGCCAACCCCTGCTTCCAGAAGGTGAACCAGAGCGGCAGCGCCGGCGGTCCGTTCCCGCGCAGCGACAGCGGCTGGTCGCTGGAGATCTCCCTCGACGTCGAGGTCGCCCACGCGATCTGCCCCAACTGCAAGATCCTCCTGGTCGAGGCCAGCTCGAGCAGCCTCACCAACCTTGCAGCAGGAGTGAGGACGGCGGCCCGGCTCGGCGCCAAGGAGATCTCCAACAGCTACGGCGGTTCCGAGTTCTCCAGCGAGCTGAGCGAAACCTACGCCGCCCCCTACAACCAGCCTGGCATCGCCGTCACCGTCTCCTCCGGAGACAACGGCTACGGGTCCTTCGGCTTCCCCGCCGCCCTCTCCTCGGTGATCACGGTCGGCGGCACGACGCTGAACCTCGGAGCCGGGAACATCTACGGCAGCGAGTCCGTCTGGAGCGGGGCCGGCAGCGGCTGCAGCCTCTACGTCACGGTGCCCTCCTGGCAGAGCTCCCTCGGCACCTGCGCCGGCAAGCGCGGGACCGCCGACGTCGCCGCCGACGCCAACCCGAGCACCGGCGCCGCGGTCTACGACACGGTCAAGTACCAGGGCCGCTCCGGCTGGTTCCAGGTCGGCGGCACCAGCCTCTCCTCGCCGCTGGTCGCCGGCGTCTACGCCTTGGCCGGCGGGCTGCCGGCAGGGAGCACCGGCGCCTCCGCCCTCTACGGGCACCTCGGCGACAGCTCCGTCCTCCACGACGTCACCAGCGGCAGCAACGGCAGCTGCACGACGATCATGTGCAAGGGAGCGGTGGGCTACGACGGGCCGACCGGGGTCGGGACGCCGATCGGCATCGGCGCCTTCTAACCCTTCCGATTCTCGGCACACCGGGCTGGGGCAGAAATCGGATGCGCTTAATCGTGCGGCGCCGGCGTGGCGGCGCCGCGCAGCGCCCCCGCCGAGGCGATCACAACCAGCGCGATCGCCACGATTTCCAGCGCCGCCAGGTCCTGCGATAGGGCCAGGAAGCCGATCGCCGCGGCCACGGCCGGCTCCAGGCTCATCAGCACACCGAAGACCGCCTGCGGCAACCGGCGCAGCGCCTCCATCTCGAACGCATAGGGGATCGCGGTGCTGAGGATGCCGACCGCGGCGCCCACCGCCAGGGTCGAGCCGCCGATCAGCTCGCCGCCGCCCTGGGCGATGCCGAGCGGCGTCACCATCGCCGCCGAGATCACCGCCGCCATCGTCGCCCCACCCGGGCCGGGGGCGAGAGCTCCGACCCGCGCGCTGAGCAGGATGTAGGCGCCCCAGAAGCAGCCGGCGGTCAGCGCCAGGGCCACCCCGAGCGCATCGACGCCCTGGCCGCCGGTGCCGTCGGAGAGGAGGACGATGCCGACTGCGGCAAGCAGGGCCCAGACGATGTCGCGCCGCCGCCGCGAGCCGAACAGGGCAACGCCGAGCGGCCCGACGAACTCCAGCGTGACGGTGATCCCCAGCGGCAGCCGATCCAGGGCGGCGTAGAAGAAGAGGTTGACCGCGGCGACCGAGATGCTGAGCAGCCAGACGTCGCGGTGCGGCCACTCGCGCGTCCGCAGCGGCTCCCCGCGCGTGAACAGGATCAGGGCGAGTGCCCCGAACCCCGCCCGCAGGAACACGGCCCCCGCGGGCCCCACCGAGTCGAAGAGCCCGGTCGCCAACGCCGCGCCGCTCTGCACCGAGACGATCGAGGCCAGCACCAGCAGGGCGGCGCCGCGGGTGTGGGTGTCGCGCGCGCGGGTGGTCTCGGCGGCGGTTGCCATCGCCGGATTTTGATCCACGGCACGCCCCCGGTCCGTAAGGTCGGGCGATGGGGGTCAGGCGAGAGAAGGCGGAGCGGCTCGCTGACGAGGAGCTGATGCCCCTCGTCAGCCGCAAGGACACCGAGGCCTTCGAGGTCCTCTACGACCGCCACGGCGGCGCTGCCTACTCGCTTGCCTACCGGATCGTCGGCGACCGCGCCGCCGCCGAGGAAGTCACCCAGGAGGCGTTCATCTCGGTCTGGCGCAGCGGCGCCCGCTTCGACGCGAGCCGGGGCAGCGTTCGCTCCTGGCTGCTCAGCGTCGTCCGCAACCGGGCGATCGACTTCCTCCGCAGCAAGGCCGGCAAGGCGCCGAGGCTCGACTTCGACGACACCTCGGCGCTGGAGCAGCGGCCGGCGGCGGAGCGGACCGAGGAGGAGGCGCTGCGGCGCGAGACCGCCGACGAGCTGCGCGGGGCGCTCGGGCGGCTGCCGGGCGAGCAGTCGAGGGTGATCGAGCTCGCTTACTTCGGCGGCTTCAGCCACTCGGAGATCGCCGAGATCCTCGGCCTGCCGATGGGGACCGTGAAGGGGCGGATGCGCCTCGGCTTGGAGAAGATCAGGGGAGAGCTTGCCGAGGGCCTGGCATGAGCGGCAGCGATCACACCCGCTGGAGCGAGGACCTCGCGGCGTACACGCTCGGAGGGCTCGACTCCGGCGAGGCGGCCGAGTTCGAGCGCCATCTCGAGGGCTGTGAGCGCTGCCGCGCGGAGATGCGCTGGCTGGAGCCGGCCGTGCAGACGCTGCCGGAGTCGGTCGAGCGCCAAGACCCGCCGCGGCGGTTGCGCGAGAGCCTGATGGCCGAGGTGCGAGCCGACGCGCGCCCCGCCGAGCAGCCGCGGCAGCGTTGGAGCTGGCGACCGGCGCTCGCGTTCGCGGTCGTGATCCTGGCGCTGGCCGGAGTCGCCGGCTACGAGATCGGCAAGGGCGGCGGGGGCGCCGAGAGGACCGTGCTCTCGACCCACGAGCACGGGATCGAGGTGAAGATGGTCCGCGAAGGGGAGGGGGGCACGCTCCATCTCGCCGACCTCCACAAGCTGCCGCCAAACAAGGTCTTGGAGGCGTGGGTGCGCCGCGAAGGCACGGTCGAAGCGGTCCCGGCGCTGCTCGTTCCCGACCGCAAGGGTCAGGCGGAGGCCACGATCGCCGACATGAGCGGCGTCGACACGGTGATGGTGACCGAAGAGCCCCAGGGCGGCAGTGAAGAACCGACCACGCCAGCGATAGTGACGATAAGCGTGCCGCAGTAGGAGGCGGGTCACCCTCTCCAGACACTCAACCGCGAGCCATAAGCGAGCGGTGTC
>DASSTG010000047.1:0-25855 GCA_035708105.1 Solirubrobacterales bacterium
CGCTTCCAGGCGCCGCCCTGCTGCTGGTTGGCGTCGAGGACCTCGTTCGCCAGCCGCTCCGCCATCGAGTACTCGCGACGGTTGCGGGCGTAATCGACCAGCCAGCGCACCGCCAGGGTGCGCGCCCGGCGGGCGGGCACCTCGACGGGAACCTGGTAGGTCGCGCCCCCGACCCGGCGGGAACGGACCTCGAGCACCGGGGTCAGCTGTTTGATCGCCGCCTCCAGGGTCTCGACGGCGTCGTCGCCGGTGCGCTCGCCGACGATCGCCAGGGCGTCGTAGACGATCCGCTCGGCGAGGCTCTTCTTGCCGTCGCTCATGATCTTGTTGATCACCTGCTGGACGAGGCGGTTGCGGTGCCTGGCGTCCGGTTCGATCGGCCGGATTTGTGCTGCGGAGCGCCGGGGCATTACGAAGCTTTGACGCCGTAGCGGGAGCGGGCCTGCTTGCGGTCGGAGACCCCGGCCGCGTCGAGGGTGCCGCGGACGACCTTGTAGCGGACGCCCGGCAGGTCCTTCACACGACCACCCCTGATCAGGACCACCGAGTGCTCCTGCAGGTTGTGGCCCTCGCCGGGGATGTAGGTGGTGACCTCCATCCCGTTGGTCAGTCGCACACGGGCGATCTTGCGCAGGGCCGAGTTCGGCTTCTTCGGCGTCACCGTGGCGACACGGGTGCAGACGCCGCGCCGCTGCGGGGCGGCTACGCGCTTCTTGCGACCTTGGCCCGACTTGAGGCCCGGGGTCGCAGTCTTCTTCTTCGGGCGCTTGCGGCCCTTCCTGACGAGCTGATTCGTATTCGGCACGGCCGCGCATAGTAGAGCAGTCCGGCCAAGACCATCCCCCCGGCCGCGGCGAGCTCGGCGAAGAAGCCGTCCTCGAGCACCGCGGTGGCACCCGCGAATCGGGAGCTGAGGCTGCCCTCGTCGAGCCCGGTGGGGAGATCGACCAGGAGGATGACGGCGATCGCGGCCAGCCCCATGGCGGCGGCGAGGAGGCCGTAGCCGCGCCGCGGGCGCACCAGGGCCAGCAGACCGAGCGCTGCGGCGGCCGCCCCCAGCGGCACCAGCAGGTAGGCGTGGGCTTCGCCGGCGGTCCGCACCGCTTCGGTCGGCGCCTGCGCCACCTGGGGCAGTCCCGCGTAGCCCGGCCGGCCGATCTCCACCCCGCGGTAGTCGATGAACTGGGAGGCGACGAGGCAGGCGCCGGTGGCGACCAGGGCCACAGCCGCCGCCCGCGCCGGCGTCGCCACCTCGCCGGCGGCGCTCGCCGCTTCCACCAGGAGCGCGCAGAGCCGTCGCACCGTCCGGTCCAGCGCCGCCAGCCCCTTGAAGAGGAGGGCGAGCAGGGGGCGCAGCCGCGGCCACAGCCAGGCCCAGGCCCCACGGGCCGCCCGGCCACCGTGGTGCCGCGTCCGCGCGATCGCCGGGTAGGCGCGCTCGAGGCCGCGGTTGGCCGCCCGGTCGATCTGCCGCGACCTGCGCTGAAGCGCTGCTATCATCGCGCGTCGCTCAGGCAGTTTTCGCTGTTTCTTCGCAGGACGCTTCGCCGGGCCCCCAGGGGCCTTTTTTTGCGGCTTATCACGACTACTGGACTTAGGACTCATGGCACGCAGCTTTCCACTGGAGAAAACCCGGAACATCGGGATCATGGCGCACATCGACGCCGGCAAGACGACGACGACGGAGCGCATCCTCTACTACACCGGGCGCACCCACAAAATGGGCGAGGTCCACGAGGGCGCCGCGGTCATGGACTGGATGGAACAGGAGCAGGAGCGCGGGATCACGATCACCTCGGCCGCGACCGCCTGCGAGTGGAAGGACCACCGGATCAACATCATCGACACGCCGGGCCACGTCGACTTCACGGTCGAGGTCGAGCGCTCGCTGCGCGTGCTCGACGGCGCGATCGCCGTCTTCGACGCGGTCGCCGGGGTCGAGCCCCAGTCGGAGACCGTCTGGCGCCAGGCTGACAAGTACGGCGTTCCGCGCTTCGCCTACATCAACAAGATGGACCGCACCGGCGCCGACTTCTTCAACTCGGTGCAGACGATGAAGGACCGGCTCGGGGCCAACCCGCTGCCGATCCAGCTGCCGATCGGCGCCGAGGAGGACTTCAAGGGCGTCGTCGACCTGATCAAGATGAAGGGCCTGATCTGGACCGACGAGCTCGGCGCCGCCTACGAGGAAATCGATATCCCCGGGGACCTCGCCGACCAGGCCGACGAATACCGGACCCAGCTGATCGAAGCCTGCGCCGACTACGACGAAGAGCTGATGGAAGCCTTCCTCGGCGAGGAGGAGATACCGCAGGAGAAGCTGGTCGCCTCGCTGCACCAGGCGACCCTCTCGACCGAGCTCACCCCGGTCCTCTGCGGAACCTCGTTCAAGAACAAGGGCGTGCAGCCGCTGCTCGACGCGATCGTCGAACTGCTGCCCTCGCCGCTGGAGGTGCCGCCGGTGACCGGCGTCGTCCCGGCCGGCAAGGGTCAGGCCGAGGACGTCGAGGACACGCGCGAGGCCAGCGACGGCGCTCCCTTCTCGGCCCTCGCCTTCAAGGTCATGTCCGACCCCTACGTCGGCAAGCTCACCTACTTCCGCGTCTACTCGGGGAAGCTCGAGAAAGGCGGCCGCGTCCTCAACGTCAAAACCGGCAAGACCGAGCGGATCGGCCGTCTGCTGATGATGCACGCGAACAGCCGCGAGGAGATCGACGAGTGCTACGCGGGCGACATCTGCGCCGGCGTCGGCCTCAAGGAAACGGGAACCGGCGACACCCTCGCCGCCCCCGATGCGCCGATCGCGCTGGAGAGCATCGAATTCCCCGAGACCGTGATCGCGGTCGCGATCGAGCCGAAGACCAAAGCCGACCAGGAGAAGATGGGCAACGCCCTCGCCCGGCTCGGCGAGGAGGACCCGACCTTCCGGATCGAAACCGACGAGGAAACCGGCCAGACCCTGATCCACGGGATGGGAGAGCTGCACCTCGAGGTGATCGTCGACCGGATGCTGCGCGAGTTCAAAGTCGAGGCCAACGTCGGCAAGCCGCAGGTCGCCTACCGCGAGACGATCCGCAAGCGGGTGGAGAAGGTGGAGGCGCGCTTCGTCCGCCAGACCGGCGGTCGCGGCCAGTTCGGCCACGTCGTCATCAACCTCGAGCCGGCGCCCGAAGAGGGCTTCGTCTTCGACGACAAGATCAAGGGCGGCGTGATCCCCAACGAGTTCATCGGCCCGGCCGAGCAGGGGATGCGCGAGGCGCTGGAAAACGGCGTCAAGGCCGGCTACCCGATGGTCGACGTCAAGGCCGAACTCGTCGACGGCTCCTACCACGACGTCGACTCTTCGGAGATGGCCTTCAAGATCGCCGGTTCGATGGCGATCCAGGAGGGTGCCCGCAAGGCCAACCCGGTGCTGCTCGAGCCCGTGATGGCGGTCGAGGTGGTCACGCCGGAGGACTTCCTCGGCGACGTGATCGGCGACCTCTCCCGCCGCCGCGGCAAAGTCCAGGGGCAGGACCAGCGCGGCAACGCGCTGGCGGTCCAGGCTTTCGTCCCGCTCGGCGAGATGTTCGGCTACGCGACCGAACTGCGGTCGATGACCCAGGGCCGGGCGACCTACACGATGCAGTTCGAGCGCTACGAGGAGGTCCCCGGCAACATCGCCGAGGAGATCGTCGAGCACCGCTCGGGCGACCCGGTGGGTGCAGCTTCATGAACCCGACCGCGGCCGGGCGCTGAACCTGGCTATATTTCCCGGGTTGCCCGCAGGCAGGCGTTAGCCGCCTGCGACGGAGCCGCCCACAGACTCAAGCAACAAGATCAGACAGAACACAACTTTCGAAAGGCGAACGGAGAGAATGTCGAAGGAGAAATTCGAGCGCGACAAGCCGCACGTGAACGTCGGCACGATCGGTCACATCGACCACGGCAAGACGACGCTGACGGCCGCGATCACGAAAACGCTCTCCACCGTGGGCGGTGCGGAAGCGCATAGCTTCGAGGAGATCGACAACGCCCCGGAGGAGAAGGAACGCGGGATCACGATCGCGACCTCCCACGTCGAGTACGAGACCGACAACCGGCATTACGCCCACGTCGACTGCCCCGGCCACGCCGACTACGTGAAGAACATGATCACCGGCGCGGCGCAGATGGACGGCGCGATCCTCGTCGTCTCCGCCGCCGACGGCGTCATGCCGCAGACCCGCGAGCACATCCTCCTCGCCCGTCAGGTCAACGTCCCCCACGTCGTCGTCTTCCTCAACAAGATCGATCAGGTCGACGACGAGGAGCTGGTCGAGCTCGTTGAGGAGGAGGTCAAGGACCTGCTCAACGAGTACGACTTCCCGGGCGACGAGACGCCGATCATCAAAGGCTCGGCGCTGAAGGCGCTCGAAGGCGACGAGGAGGCCCAGAAAGCGGTCTTCGACCTCGCCGCGGCGCTGGACTCCTACATCCCCGAGCCCGTCCGCGAGCTCGACAAGCCGTTCCTGATGCCGATCGAGGACATCTTCTCGATCACCGGCCGCGGCACCGTCGCCACCGGGCGCATCGAGCAGGGCGTCGTCAACACCGGCGATGAGGTCGAAATCGTCGGCATCCACCCGGAGACGTCGAAAACGACCGTCACCGGGGTCGAGATGTTCCGCAAGATCCTCGACGAGGGTCAGGCGGGCGACAACGTCGGCTGCCTCCTCCGCGGCACCAAGCGCGAGGAGATCGAGCGCGGCCAGGTCCTCTGCAAGCCGGGCTCGATCACGCCCCACACCAAGTTCAAAGCCGAGGTCTACTGCCTGAAGAAGGAGGAGGGTGGTCGTCACACCCCGTTCTTCTCGGGCTACCGGCCCCAGTTCTACTTCCGGACCACCGACGTGACCGGGATCGCCAATCTTCCGGAGGGGACGGAGATGGTGATGCCGGGCGACAACGTCGAGATGACGATCGAGCTGATCCAGCCGATCGCGATGGACCAGGGCCTGCGGTTCGCCATCCGCGAGGGTGGCCGCACCGTCGGCTCGGGGGTCGTCTCGGAGATCACCGAGTAGCGACCCCGGGGCGGGCCTCCACCCGCCCCAACTCCACCCCAGGGTGGAGAGACAACTGCAAGGACATACGACCGGGGCGGCGCCCCACCAAAAGGGGCCCCGCCCTCTTTGCGCGGTAAAGCGAAGAGAAAGACAAGAGACGCATCGAAGTGGCAACCATCGCGGCACAGAAAATTCGAATCCGTCTGAAGGCGTACGACCACGACGCCATCGATCGGGCTGCCCGCGAGATCGTCGAGACCGCGGAGCGCACCGGCGCCACCGTCTCCGGGCCGGTGCCGCTGCCGACCGAGAAGAACGTCTATTGCGTGATCCGCTCGCCGTTCAAGGACAAGGACTCGCGCGAGCACTTCGAGATCCGCACCCACAAGCGGCTGATCGACATCCTCCAGCCTTCGCCGAAAACCGTCGACTCGCTGCAGCGGCTGGACTCGCTGCCCGCCGGCGTCGACATCGAGATCCGTCTGTAGGGCTGGACCATGGCGGCGATCCTCGGCAAGAAGCTCGGCATGACCCAGGTCTTCAAAGAGGACGGGACCGTCGTCCCGGTGACCGTGGTCGAGGCCGGTCCCTGCAAGGTCACCGCCGTCCGCGACTCTGAGCGCGACGGCTACCGGGCCGTGCAGCTCGCCTTCGGCGAGGTCAAGCAGGGCAAGCTCTCGAAGGCCGAGGAAGGCCACCTGAAGAAGGCCGGCGCCGCGCCGATGCGCCACCTGGTCGAGTTCCGCGACGAGGACCTCGGCGCGGAGGAGGGCCCGAAGGTCGGCGACGACGTCACCGTGGCCGGGTTCGAGCCGGGCCAGAAGGTGAAGGTCGCCGGGATCTCGATCGGCAAGGGCTTCCAGGGCGGGATCAAGCGCCACAACTTCAGCCGCGGCCCCGTCACCCACGGCTCCCACAACGTCCGCGCGCCGGGCTCGATCGGCGCCAGCGCCTTCCCCGCCCGCGTCTTCAAAGGGATGCGGATGCCGGGCCAGATGGGCAACAAGCGCGTCACCCAGCGCGGGCTGGAAATCGCCGACGTGGACGCGGACCGCAACCTGCTGCTGATCAAGGGGTCGGTCCCCGGCGCCCGCAACGGCATCGTCGAGGTGCGCACCGATGGCTAAAGCCGCCGTCCTCGGCAAGAGCGGCAAAGCCGACCTGCCGAAAGAGCTCTTCGCCGAGCCCTTCCACCAGTCGCTGGTCCACGAGGCCGCCCGCGCGGACCTGAATTCGCGCCGCCGCGGAACCGCCTCGACCTTGACCCGGGGCGAGGTCTCCTTCACCACCGCCAAGGCCTGGCGGCAGAAGGGCACCGGCCGCGCCCGGGTCGGCTCGCTCGGCGTGCCGAACCGCTTCGGCGGCGGCGTCGCCTTCGGCCCGAAGCCGCGCAGGTACACGGTCAAGGTCAACCGCAAAGCGCGCCGGCGGGCGATGCGCTCGGCCCTCTCGGTCCACGCCGAGCGCGGCTCGGTCGCGGTCTTCGACGCTTCCGACTTCGATACCCCCTCGACCAAGAACGCCGCCAAGGCGCTGGCCAAATGGGGCGCCAAGAACCCGCTTTTGGTGATCGTCACCGGCGAGGAGATCGGCGCGATGAAGAGCTTCCGCAACCTCCGCCGTACGCAGGTGGTCGAGGTCGGCGCCGCCGGCGTCGCCGACGTGATCGGCGCCGCCGCGGTTGTCGTCTCCGAAACGGCGCTCTCGGCGCTGAAGGAGAGGCTCGGCTGATGGACGCGCGCACGATCCTGATCCGTCCGGTGATCTCGGAGAAGAGCTACGCCCTGATCGCCGAGGGCAAGTACACCTTCCGCGTCGACGACCGTGCTCACAAGACGCAGATCGCGCAGGCGGTGGAAGAGGTCTTCGACGTCGCGGTGGCCGGGGTCCGCACCGCCAAGGTGCGCGCGAAGCCGAAGCGCCGCGGCCTCACCAAGGGCCGCACCCGGGCCTGGAAGAAGGCGATCGTCCAGCTCGCCCCCGGCGAGCGGATCGAGCTGTTCGAGGGCGCAGAGACCGCCTAGGGAGAGACCGAGAGATGCCGAACCGAAAGACCAAACCGACCAGCCCCGGGCGCCGCTTCGCCACCTACCCGCTGCGCGAGCAGCTGACCGCCTCCGAGCCGGAGCGGAAGCTGACCGAGGGGCTGAAGAAATCCGGCGGCCGCAACGCCAACGGCCGGGTCACCGCCCGCCACCGCGGCGGCGGCGCCAAGCGGCGCTACCGCAAGATCGACTTCAAGCGGCTCAAGGACGGCGTACCGGCGAAGGTCGCCTCGATCGAGTACGACCCCAACCGCACCTGCTACATCGCCCTCCTGCACTACGCCGACGGGCACAAGGACTACATCCTCGCCCCGGCACAGCTGGCGGTCGGCGACGTCGTCAAATCGGGCCCCGAGGCCGACATCAAACCGGGCCACGCGATGGCGCTGGCTCAGATGCCGACCGGCACCATCGTCCACAACGTCGAGCTGATCCCCGGCCAGGGCGGCAAGCTCGGCCGCTCCGCCGGCACCTCGATCCAGCTGGTGGCGAAGGAGGGGGAGATGGTGACCCTGCGCCTGCCCTCTTCGGAGATGCGGATGGTCCGCGCCGAGTGCCGCGCAACCGTCGGCGTGCTCTCCAACGCCGAGCACCAGAACCTGAAGGTCGGCAAGGCCGGCCGCAGCCGCCACAAGGGCAAGCGGCCGCACACCCGCGGGGTCGCCATGAACCCGGTCGACCACCCGCACGGCGGCGGCGAGGCGCACCACACCCCCGGCGGCCATCCGGTCACCCCGTGGGGCAAACCGACGCTCGGCTACCGCACCCGCAAGAAGGGCAAGCAGTCCGACCGCTACATCGTCCGCGGCCGTCGCCGCGGCAAGAAGAAGGGCCGTTAGAGATGGGACGTTCGACGAAAAAGGGCCCGTGGGTCGAGGAGCGCCTGATGGGGCGGATCACCGCGCTGAACGAGGCCAACAAAAAACAGATGGTCAAAACCTGGTCGCGGACTTCAACGATCTTCCCGGAGATGGTCGGCCACACGATCGCCGTCCACGACGGCAAAAAACACGTCCCGGTCTTCATCTCGGAGTCGATGGTCGGCCACAAGCTCGGCGAGTTCGCCCCGACCCGCACGTTCCGCTCCCACGGCGGCAAGGACTAGCGATGGCCGACGAGAAAAAAGACAAAAAAACGCCAGCCAAAAAAGCCGCGAAAGGCAAAGCGCCGAAAAAACCGGCTGCAAAAAAAGACGCGAAAAAAGCCGACTCGAAAAAAGCCGCGAAAGGCAAAACGGCCAAAGGCAACAAAGAGGCCAAAGCCGACGCCAAGGGCAAAGAGAAAAAAGCCGCGAAAGCGAAAAAAGAGCCGGCGAAAAAAGCCGCTCCGAAAGCCCCTGCGGCGCCGCCGGTCGTCAAAGCCAGCGCCCGCTACGTGCGGATCGCCCCGCGCAAGGCGCGGCTGATCGCCGACCAGGTCCGGGGGATGCACATCGAAAGCGCCCGGGCGCTGCTGCAGTTCTCGCCCCGCGGTGCCGCCCATCCGATCCACAAGCTGATCGATTCCGCCGCGGCCAACGCGGAAAACAACCACGATCTGATCGGTGACGAGATGCGCGTCGCCTCGATCACCGTCGACGAGGGCCCGACCCTGCGCCGCTACCGGCCGCGGGCGATGGGTCGCGCCACCCCGATCAACAAGCGAACCAGCCACATCCGCGTGGCTCTGACCCCGGCGGAGGACTAGAGAAGCGATGGGACAGAAGATCCACCCCGAGGGTTTCCGTGTCGGCTACATCCACGACTGGAAGTCGAACTGGTACGAGGACAAAAACTTCGCCGACGTTCTCCAGGAAGACCTGGCGATCCGCGACCACATCGAGAACAAGCTTGCCCACGCGGGGCTCTCGAGCATCACGATCGAGCGCCGCGGCGAGGTCGCCGTCGACATCCATACGGCGCGGCCGGGAATCGTCATCGGCAAGTCCGGCAGCGAAGTCGACGCGCTGCGCAAAGAGCTGCACAAGCTCACCGGCAGCCCGGTCAAAGTCAACATCCGCGAGGTCAAACGCCCCGAGCTCGATGCCAAACTGGTCGCCCAGTCGATCGCCGAGCAGCTGCAGAACCGGGTCGCCTTCCGACGGGCGATGAAACGCGCCCTCACCTCGGCGATGCGCTCCGGCGCAAAGGGGGTCAAGGTTCAGGTTTCGGGCCGCCTCGGCGGTGCCGAGATGGCGCGGACCGAACAGTATTCCGACGGCCGCGTGCCGCTTCACACCCTGCGCGCCGACATCGACTACGGCTTCTACGAGGCTCGCACCACCACCGGGCGGATCGGCGTCAAATGCTGGATCAACAAGGGCGAGGTGATGCCGGAGGGCTTCCGCTCCGACCTCGTCTCCGGCGACGGCGGCGGCGCCCCCGAGGCCGGTCGCGGCGGCCGCCGCGATGACCGCGATCGCGGCGGTCGTGGGCGTGGCCCCGGTGGCGACAGGGGCGGACGCGGCGGACGCGGCGGCGGCCGTGGCCCCGGCGGCGATCGCGGCGGCCGTGGCCCGAGAGGAGGCGGTCGCTGATGCTGATGCCGAAACGGGTCAAGCACCGCAAACAGTTCCGCGGCCGTATGCGCGGCAACACCAAGGGCGGCAGCAGCGTCGCCTTCGGCGAGTACGGGATCAAGGCGCTGGAGCGCGGCTGGATCACCAACCGTCAGATCGAGGCCGCCCGCGTGGCGATGACCCGCAAGATCAAACGCGGCGGCAAGGTCTGGATCAACGTCTTCCCGGACAAGCCCTACACGAAGAAGCCGGCCGAGACCCGGATGGGCTCCGGCAAGGGCAACCCCGAGGGCTGGGTCGCCGTCGTCAAGCCCGGGAAGGTGATGTTCGAGCTGGCCGGCGTGCCGGAGGACCTGGCGCGCGAAGCGCTGCGCCTGGCCGGGCACAAGCTCCCGGTGAAGACCAAATTCGTGATGCGTGAGGGGGCCGGAGAGTGACGAAGGCCTCGGAGGTGCACAATCTCAAAGACGACGAGCTGGTGGCGAAGCTGATCGACGCCAAGCAGGAGGCCTTCAACCTCCGCTTCCGGCACGCGACCGGCGAGCTCGAGAACACCGCCCGCCTCGGGCAGGCGAAGAAGGACATCGCGCGCCTGCTGACGGTGGCCAAGGCACGAGGCATCGACGTGGAGAAAGAGACGCGACGGATATGAGCGACGACGAGACGAAAAAAGAAGAGCTTCAGGACGAGAAGCAGCAGGACGAGACCGCCGAGCCGGCGGGTCCTGTCTCCGATACGTCCCCCTCGCCTAGCGGCGAGGGTCCCGCATCGTCGCCACCCGCGGCAGATGCGTCTGCGGCTGAACCCAATCCCGAGGACGAGCTGCCTTGGAAGGAGCGGCGGCGGCTGGCCAAATCGCGCAAGCTGCGGAAGGCTCGTGCTTCCAGCCCGGAGGAGCGGAAAGCGGAACGGCTTGCCGGGCGCAGGCGCAAGGCTGAGCTGCGGCGCAAACAGCGGGCTGCGACGAAAGCCGCGCACACGGCCGGCACCGGCACCCCAGCGGTCGAGCGGGAGTCCAACGCGGCCAAGGTGCGCCAGGGCGTCGTCGTCTCCAGCAAAGGGGACAAGTCGATCACGGTGCGCATCGACATCGCCCGCCGTCACCGGACTTACGAGAAGATCGTCCGCAGCTCGACCAAGCTGCACGCCCACGACGAGCGCAACGAGGCCGGCGAGGGCGACGTCGTCCGCGTGATCGAGACCCGCCCGCTCTCGAAGACGAAGCGCTGGCGCCTGGTCGACGTAGTGGAGAAAGCACGATGATCCAGCAGGAGTCGAGGCTCAAGGTCGCCGACAACTCGGGCGCGCGCGAGATCCTCTGCATCCGCGTCAAGGGCGGCTCGCACCGTCGCTATGCCAGCGTCGGCGACGTGATCACCGCAACCGTGAAATCGGCCAGCCCCCAGGGCGGCGTCCGCAAGGGCGAGGTCGTGCAGGCGGTGGTGGTCAGGACCCGCAAGCCGCTGAGCCGGCCCGACGGCACCTACATCTCCTTCGACGAGAACGCGGCGGTGCTGATCGACCCGGCCAGCAACAACCCGCGCGGCACCCGCATCTTCGGCCCGGTGGCGCGCGAACTGCGCGACCGCAACTTCATGAAAATCATCTCGCTGGCGCCGGAGGTCCTCTGATGGCGAAGAGGATGCGCATCCGCACCGACGACCAGGTCATCCTGATCAGCGGCAAGGACGCCGGCAAGAAAGGCCGGGTCGTCCGCACCGATCCGAAACGGCGCCGCGTCTATGTCGAGGGCCTGAACATGGTCAAGCGGGCCGAACGAGCGCGCTCGGAAGCGGACCTGAAAAACCCGCAGGCCGGCGGCATCATCGAAAAGGAGGGTCCGATCGACGTCTCCAACGTGATGCTGCTCGACCCCAAAGACAACAAACCGACCCGCGTCGGCGTCCGTGCCGACAAAGGCGGCAAGCGCGTCCGCTACGCGAAGCGGACGGGGAACGAGATCGGCTGATGGAGGCGACCGTGGCACCGACTTCCCAGGCGGCCCCGCCGCCGCGCCTGCGCGACCGCTACGAGCAGGACGTGCTGCCGGCGCTGACCGGCAAATTCGGCTACTCGACGCCGATGGAGGCCCCGCGGCTGGAGAAGATCACGCTCAACATGGGCCTCGGCACCGAGAAACAGGACAAACGCGCCTTCGAAATGGCTCAGCAGCAGCTGGCGACCATCGCCGGCCAGCACCCCAACGTGCGCCGGGCCCGCAAGTCGGTGGCCTCGTTCAAGCTGCGGGAGGGAATGCCGGTCGGCGTCTCGGTGACCCTGCGGCGGGCGCGGATGTGGGAGTTCCTCGACCGTCTGATCTCGATCGCGGTGCCGCGGATCCGCGACTTCCGCGGCCTCAACCCACGCTCCTTCGACGGTCGCGGCAACTACTCGATGGGGGTCAAGGAGCAATTGATCTTCCCTGAAATCGACTATGACTCGATCGACGTCGTCCGGGGTCTGGACGTGACGATCACGACTTCCGCTAAAACTGACCTCGAGGCTTTCGAGCTGCTGCTCGGGCTGGGGATGCCGTTCGCCCAGGAGGGCCGCCCCGGCCAGGCCGAGCGCGAAGCCGAAGAAAAAGAGGCCGAAGAGGAACAGCGCAAAGAGGAAGCCCGCCAGAAGGCTGAAACCGAACAGGCGGCCCTCGAACAGCTGAAAGAGGAGAACCCGGAGGCCTACGCCAAGCCGGAAGGCGAAGGCGAGGGTGGAGACGAAGAGGCCGGAGAAACGGCCGAGGAGAGCTCAGACAATGGCTAAGACTTCGATGAAGGTGAAGCAGGCGCGGGAGCCGAAGTTCAAGTCCCGCCGCTACAACCGCTGCCGCCGTTGCGGCCGCCCCCGTGCGTACTTCCGCAAATTCGGCCTCTGCCGGATCTGCCTGCGCGAGGCCGCCCACGAGGGATACATCCCCGGCATGACCAAGTCGAGCTGGTAGGACGATGCAGACCGACCCGATCGCCGATTACCTGACCCGGATCCGCAACGCGATCCGCGCCGGGCACGACGAGGTGGAGATCCCGTTCTCCAACCTCAAGCTCGAGATGTCCCGGATCCTCAAGGAGCAGGGCTACATCAAGGACTTCGGCCGCAAGCCGGCCGCGGTCGGCGAGTCGATCAACGTCGAGCTCAAGTACACCGAGGACCGGCGGCCGGTGATCTTCGGGATCGAACGCGTCTCGCGCCCGGGCCGCCGCCGCTATGTCGACCACGAAAGCATCCCCCGTGTCCAGGGCGGGACCGGAACGGCGATCGTCAGCACCTCGGCTGGTGTGATGACCGGCCACGAAGCCCGTTCCAGGGGAGTCGGCGGCGAGGTAGTCGCCTACGTCTGGTGATTTAGAGGATTCGAGATGAGCCGCATCGGAAGAAAGCCCGTCCCCGTGCCCGAGGCCGTCACGGTCGAGATCGGCGCCGGCGACATCGCCGTCAAGGGCCCCAAGGGGGAGCTGCGGCAGTCGTTCTCGCCGGAGATGACGGTGAAGCAGGAGGACGGCACCCTGACCGTCGCCCGCCCGACCGATCGCGGCGAGCACCGTGCCCTGCACGGCCTCACCCGCAGCCTGATCGCCAACATGGTCGAGGGCGTCACCGACGGCTTCGAGAAGCGGCTGGAAATCCAGGGCGTCGGCTACCGGGCCGCGCTGAAAGGAAAGAAGCTGGAGCTGGCGCTCGGCTTCTCGCACCCGGTCGCGATCGACGCTCCGGAGGGGATCGACTTCGAAGTCCCGCAGCCGACCGAGATCGTGATCAAGGGGATCGACAAGCAGCTCGTCGGCCAGGTCGCCGCGGACATCCGCAAGCGTCGTCCGCCGGAGCCCTACAAGGGCAAGGGCATCCGCTACAAAGACGAGCAGGTTCTGCGAAAGGTGGGTAAGCGCGCATGACGGTGCTCACGAATCGGCAGCGCCGGCTCAAACGGCGCCGCCGGGTCCGCGCCCGCATCCGCGGCACCGCCGAGCGGCCGCGGCTCTCGGTCTACCGCTCCAACCGCGGGGTGTTCGCCCAGCTCGTCGACGACAGCAAGGGCCACACCCTGGCCGCTGTCAACTGGATCGAGCCGGAGCTGCGAGAGCTCGGCGCGACCGAGCAGGCGAAGAAGGCGGGCGAACTTTTGGCCGAGCGCGCCAAGAGCGCCGGCGTCGAGACCTGTGTCTTCGACCGTGGCGGCTACCAGTACCACGGCCGTGTCAAGGCATTGGCAGAGGGCGCACGTGAGGGGGGGTTGGCCTTCTAGTTCCGCTACGGTGGGCCGCTGCTCATGAAAGGCATGAACGCACAGAACGTCGAAACCGTCAGCCCCCGCGGGCTCGACCTGCAGGAGCGGGTGATCGAGATCAACCGCGTCGCCAAGGTGGTCAAGGGCGGCCGTCGCTTCTCCTTCACGGCGCTCGTCGCCGTCGGCGACGAGGAGGGCGTGGTCGGCATCGGCTACGGCAAGGCGCGTGAGGTGCCGCTGGCGATCCAGAAGGGCGTCGAGGACGCCCGCAAGAACTTGATCCGGGTGCCCAAATACGGCAACACGATCACCCACCGCATCATCGGCCGCTTCGGCGCCGGTCACGTCGTCCTGCGCCCGGCCAGCCCCGGTACCGGCGTCATCGCCGGCGGCGGCGTTCGCGCCGTGCTCGAGCTCGGCGGGGTGCGCGACGTGCTGACCAAGAGCATCGGGACGCAGAACCCGATCAACCTGGTGAAGGCGACGATGGACGGCTTGGTTCGTCTGCGCCGGCCGGAGGAGGTCGCGGCGCTTCGTGGGCTGACGATCACTCAGGTGCTGGGGATGGACGGCAACGGGGCCGCTGCGTCTGCCGAGGGACAGACCGCTGAGGCCGCGGGTCCTGTCGCGGCAGGGGACCCACCCCCAGCTGCAGAGCAGCAGGGGGTCCCCCCTACCACGCCACCCACGGCAGAGGCCGCTGAGCCGGCAGCCGGTGAGCCGTCCGAGGAGGCGTCATGAAGATCCGGCAGGTGAGGTCTGCTGCGGGTTCGAATCCGAACCAGAAAGCGACGCTGAAGGCGCTGCGTCTCGGGCGGATCGGTAAGTCGGTCGAGCTCAAGGATTCCGAGCAGCTGCAGGGGCAGCTGCGGGTCGTCTCCCATCTGGTGGAGGTCGACGGTGGCTGAGAGCACTTCCTCAGAAAAAGCGTCTAAAGAGAAAGACAAAGGGAGCGCCCGCTCGGAAGAGATCGGGCTGCACAACCTGAAGCCGAAGCCCGGCTCTAAAAAGCCGCGCAAGCGGATCGGCCGCGGCGAGGGCAGCGGCCTGGGCAAGACCTCGGGCCGCGGCCACAAGGGCGCCGGCGCTCGTTCGGGCCGCAAGCGCAAGGCCGGCTACGAGGGCGGCCAGAACCCGATCCACATGCGGATGCGAAAGCTGCGCGGCCCGCACATGAAGAAGTCGATGCCCTTCGAGAACTTCCGCACCAAGACCCAGCCGGTCAATCTCTCCGACCTCGAGGCGCGCTTCGACAGCGGCGCCGAAGTGACTCCGGAGAGCCTGAAGGAGAAGGGGCTGGCCAAGCGCAAGGACCCGGTCAAGATCCTCGCCCGGGGCGAGATCAAGAAGAAGCTCGAGGTCCATGCGCACGCTTTCAGTGCGGCCGCAAAGGAGCAGATAGAAGCGGCCGGCGGTTCCTGTCACACTCTGGAGCCGTAATGCTCAGAACTATTATCAACGCGTTTGGCGTTGCCGACATCCGCAAGAAACTTGCGTTCACGGCGGCGATGCTGGCGCTGTACCGGCTCGGCGCCTACATCCCCGCTCCGGGGGTCAACATCGACGCGGTCAAGGAAGTCCAGACCAACTTCGGCGGCTCCGGCGTGCTCGGCTTCCTCAACCTCTTCTCCGGTGGCAGCCTCTCGCGCTTGAGCCTCTTTGCGCTGGGGATCATGCCCTACATCACGGCCTCGATCATCCTCCAGCTGCTGACCGTGGTCGTGCCCTCGCTCGAGCGCCTGCAGAAAGAGGGCGAGGTCGGGCAGCAGAAGATCACCCAGTACACGCGCTACCTCACGGTCGGCTTGGCTTTCGCCCAGTCGCTCGGCTACGTCTTCCTCTTCAAGTCTTTCGGCAGTCAGGCCGGGACGAAGGTCCTGAACCCCACCTTCGGGCGGGTGTTCCTGATCGTGGTCTGCCTCACCGCCGGCTGCACCCTGCTGATGTGGCTGGGCGAGCTGATCACCCAGCGCGGGATCGGCAACGGGATCTCGCTGATGATCTTCGCTTCGATCGCCTCCTCGATCCCGACCGGGATCACCAAGTGGTGGAACAACCCGGATCAGGTCTTCGTCGTGATGATGCCCTTCATCGCCCTGGCGGTGATCGTCGCGATCGTCTTCGTCCAGGAGGGTCAGCGGCGCATCCCCGTCCAGTACGCGAAACGCGTCGTCGGGCGCAAAATGACCTCGGGCGGCTCCACCTACCTGCCGCTGCGGGTCAACATGGCCGGGGTCATCCCGGTCATCTTCGCCGCCTCGATCATGGCCTTTCCCGCGACCGTCGGCCAGATGCTCAACACCAACGCCGCCCTCAACTTCGCCAGCTTCTTCAGCCCCAGCAGCTGGCCCTACGTGGTCGGCGAGATCTTCTTCATCATCGTCTTCACCTACTTCTACACCGCGGTCACCTTCAACCCGGTCGATCAGGCCGACAACCTGAAGAAATACGGCGGCTTCATCCCCGGCGTCCGGCCCGGCAGGCCGACGGCGGAGTACCTGGACCGGATCCTCTCCCGGCTCACCTTCCCCGGCGCCCTCTACCTCGGCGCGGTGGCGGCGCTGCCGACGATCCTGATCAGCCAGACCTCGGCCAACTTCTTCTTCGGCGGCACCTCGATCCTGATCGTGATCGGCGTTGCGCTGGAAACGGTCAAGCAGCTCGAGGCACAGCTGATGATGCGCAATTACGAGGGCTTCCTCAAATAGGCTCCAGGGGATGCCGGAGCTGAACCTCGTCCTTCTGGGCCCTCCCGGCTCGGGCAAGGGAACCCAGGGAGAGCGGTTGCAGGAAGACCTGCGGCTGCCCTATTACGCGACCGGGGACATCCTGCGGGGGGCGGTGCGGGACGAAACCGAGCTCGGGCGGACGGCGAAGGAGTACATGGACCGCGGCGACCTGGTGCCCGACGAGGTGATCGTCGGGGTGATCGCCGAGCGGATCCGCTCCAGCGAGGCGCTCGACGGCTTCATCCTCGACGGCTTCCCGCGGACGACGCCGCAGGCCGAGGCGCTGGACGCGAAGCTCGGGGAGCTGGGACGCGCCGTCGGCGCCGTGCTGCTGATCGACGTCTCCGATGACGAGGTGGTGCGCCGGCTCGGCGGCCGCCGCACCTGCACGGCCAACGGCCACGTCTTCCACGTCGAGTTCGACCCTCCGAAGGAGGAGGGCGTCTGCGACGTCGACGGCTCCCAGCTGATCGTCCGCGACGACGACAAGCCCGAGGTGATCCGCAAGCGGCTCCAGACCTACCACGAGAAGACCGAGCCGCTCGTCTCCTACTACGACGACCGCGGGGTTCTGCGCCGGATCGACGGCGAGGCGGCGCCGGAAGAGGTCGCCGATACGATCCGCCGCAGCCTGGCGACGCTGCGGATGGAGCAGGACGAGTCGCTCTGATCCCGGCTCCGCGCCGGCTCGCGGGGAGACCACTAGCGTGTACCGGATGATCATCAAAAAGACGCCGGAGGAGGTCGAGAAGATGGCCGCCTCGGGAGCGGTCCTCGTCCGCTGCCTGAAGATGCTCGCTTCGAAAGCGCGAGCCGGCACCACCACCGAGGAACTGGACGTCGCCGCCGAGAAGTTCATCCGTTCCCAGGGCGCCGAGCCGGCCTTCAAGGGCTACCGCGGCTTCCCCGGCTCGATCTGCTCCTCGCCGAACTCGATGGTGGTCCACGGCATCCCCGGCGGCTACCAGCTGAAGCGGGGCGACATCCTCTCGATCGACGTCGGCGTGATCAAGGACGGCTGGGTCTCGGACGCGGCGATGACGGTCCCGGTCGGACCGGTCAGCCCAGAGGCGCAGAAGCTCCTCGACGTGACCAAGGCCTCGCTGTTCGCCGGCATCGAGCAGATGCGCCCGGGCAACCACCTCGGCGACGTCTCGGCGGCGATCCAGCGGGCGGTCGAGATCGAGGGGCTCTCGATCATCCGCACCCTGGTCGGCCACGGCATCGGCAGAGACATGCACGAGGAACCGCAGGTCCCCAACTTCGGCGAGGCCGGCAAGGGCCCGGAGCTGGAGGAGGGGATGGTGCTGGCGATCGAGCCGATGGTCAACGCCGGCGGCCCGCTGGTGCGGATGGGGGACGACGGCTGGTCGGTCTATTCCGAGGACGGCTCGCTCGCCGCCCACTTCGAGTTCACGGTGGCGGTCACGCCCGAGGGCCCGCGCATCCTCACCCCGTGGCACGAAGAGTCGGCCTAGCTACTCTTCCTCAACGCGTCGCTTTCTGACAATCGCGCTGCTGCTCTTCGCGTCGGCCGTGTCAACCGCCGCCGCTGCGCCGCAGCCCTACGGGGCCAACGACTCCGGCGGCTTCCGCAACCTGCTGCCGCCGGGGGAGAACGGGCTCGACAGCTTCCAGCAGCTGCTCGAATTCAAAGGGCTCGGCAAGCTGCCGCCGCACTTCGCCGACCAGCAGCCGCTCTACGAAAACCTCCTCTATGCGGCGCCGGGGCTGACCGAAGCGCAGATCCCGAGCTACTTCAAGGACGCCACCTTCGGCGTCCCGGCCGGGGAAGTGGATTCGACGATCGAACCGCGGCCCGGGGTGACGATCGTCCGCGACAAGGCCTACGGGGTGCCGCACGTCTACGGCGACACCCGCGCCGACACGATGTTCGGCGCGGGCTTCGCCGGCGCCCAGGACCGCCTCTTCCTGATGGACGTGCTGCGCCACACCGGCCGCGCCGAACTCGCCTCCTTCCTCGGCGGCTCCAACGCGAGCACGGACGCGGGTCAGTGGGCCTTCGCGCCCTACACCGAAGCCGATCTCGAACGGCAGCTGACCGAAGCTCCGAAGATCCACGGCCAGGCGGGCCAGCAGGCGATCGACGACGTCGATGCCTACGTCGAAGGCATCAACGCCTACATCGCCGCCGCCAACCTCGACCCGAAGCTGAAACCGGCCGAGTACACGATCCTCGGCAAGCCGATGGAACCATGGAAGGCCACCGACGTCGTGGCGATCGCCTCGCTGATCGGCGGCATCTTCGGCCGCGGCGGCGGCAACGAGCTGAACTCGGCGCTGACGATGCAGGCCTTCGTCAAGCGGATGGGCGGGAAGGCGGGCCGCAGGGCGTGGTTCGGCTTCCGCTCGAAGAACGACCCGGAAGCGCCGACGACGATCTCCAAGCCGTTCCCCTACGAGACGCGCAGCGCCTTCGCCAGGCGCGGCCTGGCGCTGCCCGACCCCGGCAGCGTGCGGCCGACGCCGACCGCATCGGCCTCGAGCGCGACCGGTGTGGCGAGCGGGATGGGGACGGTCGGGGCGCGCCTTCGGGAAGCCCTGGAGCAGGCGGGACACGCCTCGAACTGGGAGCTGGTCTCGGCGAGGGAGTCGGCTTCGGGTCACCCGATCGGCGTCCTCGGTCCGCAGGTGGGCTACTTCGTGCCGCAGATCTTGATGGAGGAGGACCTGCACGGGCCCGGGATCGACGCCCGCGGCGCTGCCTTCCCCGGCGTCAACCTCTACGTCGAGCTCGGCCACGGCCGCGACTACGCCTGGAGCGCGACCACCGCGACCTCCGACAACGTCGACACCTTCGCCGAGGTGCTCTGCAAGGACAAGTTCCATTACCGCTACCACGGCCGCTGCCTGCCGATGGAAAAGCTGGAGAAGACCGAGAGCTGGACGCCGAACACGATCGACTCGACCCCGGCCGGCTCGCAGACGCTGGTCGCCTACCGCACCGTCCACGGGATCGTCTTCGCCCGCGGCAAGGTCGGCGGCAGGCAGGTCGCCTTCGTCCACCAGCGCAGCACCTACTTCCACGAGGCGGACTCGGTGATCGGGTTCGCGCAGCTGAACGAACCCGGCGTCGTCACCGGCGTGCAGGGCTTCAAGAAGGCGGTCTCCAACATCAACTTCCTCTTCAACTGGTCCTACATCGACTCCGAACACATCGCCTACGCCCTCTCGGGCGCGATGCCGCAGCGGGCGAAGGGGACCTCGCCCGACTTCCCGATCCTCGGCACCGGCCAGTTCGACTGGAAGGGCTTCAAGCCGGCCACCCAGCTATCCGACTACCTGCCCTTCTCGAAGCACCCGCAGGCGGTCGATCCTCCGTTCCTGGTCTCCTGGAACAACAAGCAGGCGCCGCACTGGGCGGCGGCCGACGACAAGTACGACTACGGGCCGGTCTTCCGTTCGCAGATGATCTCCGACAAGGTCAGGGCGGCGATCAAGGGCAGGAGGAAGATGACGATCGTCCAGCTGATCAAGGCGATGGAGGAACCGGCGAGCCAGGACCTGCGCGGCTACCGGCTGCTGCCGATCATCTTCAAGGCGATCGGCAGGCCGAAGTCGGCGAAGCTCCGCCAGGCGCTGGCGAGGCTGAGGACCTGGCACAAGCACGGCGCTCACCGGCGCGACCTCAACCGCGACGGGGTCGACGAAGAAACGCCGGCGATCGAGCTGATGGACGCCTGGTGGCCGAAGCTGCTCGAAGGCGAGTTCAAGCCGGTGCTCGGGGGTAGGGCCTACGACCAGCTCGAGCAAATGCTGCAGACCGGCAGCGTGGTCGGCGGCTCGCCGACCGCACCCGACTACGACGACGGCTGGTACAGCTATGTCGACAAGGACCTGCGCGATCTCTTCGGGCCGAGGCCGAAGGCGCCCTGGAGCCGCGTCTACTGCGGCGCCGGCTCAAAGAGGAAGTGCCGGGCGATGCTGCAGCGCACCCTAGGGGCAGCGCTGAAGGTCTCGCCGCAGCAGCTCTACGGCGGCGGCGACGGGGGGTGCGCGAGCAACCCGCAGCCTTCCTGCTTCGACCAGAACCGGCCCCAGGTGACCGGCGGGATCGACCTGCCGCCGTTCCCCTTCCAGAACCGGCCGACCTTCCAGCAGGTGGCGACGCCGACGCAGAGGCTGCCGAGATAGCCGCAGTCACAGTTCCGCATACAAGTTGTTCCACAATTCTTTGTCTGAGGTATTGTTCCGTGCGTGAACGCTGTCGACATGGAAGTGGAGCGCAAGAAACGCGATTTCGAGCGGCGGGTTGAGGATCATCCGGGCGCTAGGAGAGGACATGCACCTCGAATTCGAGGAAACCCGGGCAGAAAACCGCGCCCAAAGCGACGCGCTCCTGAAAATGATGGATCGGCTGCCGCCGAGCTAGGCCACGACGGATTCGTCGGCGCCGATCTCGATCTCTTCGATCTTGGTTCCGGCCAGCGGGTTCGACTCGCCGGGGATCAGCTTGCGGTGGGCGATCCAGCCCTGGAAGTTGCCGCTCCACTCGCCCCGCTGCAGCTCGGCCGCGGTCATCGGCCGCGCCACGTGCTCCATCGGTGACATGTGGCCGCTTTCCAGCAGGCGGTCGTAGAGGGCGACGTCGGCGGAGAGGTCGCGGGCGCCGGCGTGGGTCAGGTAGCTGACCCGGGCGCAGCGGCCGATCGCGATCTTCGCCAGTTCCTCAGGCGAGGATGCCTCCTCCCGCTCGGCCTCGCCGACCAGCGGCAGGTGCCATTCGCCGGACCCGAGGCGGGTCGGCACCGAGCGCTCGACGGCGTCGCGCATCTTCGTCGCGATCAGCCTGATCTCCGGCTGGGCGTCGGGATGGCAGCGGAGGTTGAAGAAGTTGTCCCAGGTGGTCGAGGAGACGATCACGGTGTGCCACATGAACGGCTCCAGCAGCCGGTTGGCGACCTGCTTGTGGACGTTCAGCCACGCGGCCGGCGGTTCCTTCAGCGACGGCTCGGCCGCCGCCAGGCACCCGTGCAGGTCGTCGAAGCGGGCGACGTAGCCGGGGCTGGCGATCAGGCCGAGGACGTGGCGGACGGCGCTGTCACGCGCCTGCAGCCACTCGGCTTCGGCGGCGTCGCGTTCGGCGCCGGTCAGGGCGGGGCCCGCCTGCATGCCCGGCTTGTTGGAGCCGAACTCGATCGGCACGTAGGGGTCGTCGAGGACGCGGCGCAGCTGTTTGGCCACCGGGATCGCCCGCGAGCTGGCGGAGTTGCGGGAGAACACCCGGTGGGTGTTGAACTCGGCGAGGACGAAGCGGGGGAAGGTCGCCTCCAGCGTGGTCAGCCGGTGTCCGGCGGGCGAGACCGAATCGGCGAGCGATTTCGCTTCGAAACCCATCGCCGACACTCTGGCACGGCTTTCCGACAGAATCCATCCGGTGGAAGCCGAGGTCTTTGCGGAAGTCGATCGTTTCGTCGGCGAGACGATCGTCGAAGAGGACGAGGCGCTGCGCGAGGCAGTCGCCGCCGCCGAGGCCGCGGGGCTGCCCTCGATCCAGGTCTCGCCGCCGCAGGGCAAGCTGCTGCAGCTGCTGGCGCGCCTGGTCGGAGCGAGGAAGATCCTCGAGTTCGGGACCCTCGGCGGCTACAGCGCGATCCTGATGGCACGGGCGCTGCCCGCCGACGGCAGGCTGATCACCCTCGAGGCCGACCCCGACTACGCAGAGGTGGCCCGGCGCAGCATCGAGCGAGCCGGAGTGGGGGACAAGGTCGAGATCCGGATCGGGCCGGCGCTGGAGGCGCTGCCCGGGCTGGAGCGGGAGGGGGAGGGCCCTTTCGACCTCGTCTTCATCGACGCCGACAAGGCCGGTACCCCCGACTACTTCTCCTGGGCGCTGGACCACGCCCGCCCCGGCAGCCTGATCGTCGCTGACAACGTGGTGCGGGACGGCGCCCTCGCCGATGCCGATGCGGAGGACGCCAGGGTGGTGGCGCAGCGCCGCCTTCACCAGGTGCTCGCCGGCGATTCCAGGGTCAGCGCCACTACCATCCAGACCGTCGGCGTGAAGGGCTACGACGGCTTCCTGATCGCTCTCGTCGAGCCTGCCTGAGCAGGCGTCCCCGAAGATCGCCCCCTGCTATCTTTCTTCGTCGGCCTTGTAGGCCGGTTGGTTCATCCTGCCGTCCGATTCATGGGGCGTGCGGGAATCCTGTTGTCAACACGAGATTCCGGAGCGATGAAGGTTCGAGCTTCCGTCAAGCCGATGTGCGAGAAGTGCAAGGTGATCCGCCGCAACGGGGCGGTCCTCGTGATCTGCCAAAACCCGCGCCACAAGCAGAGGCAGGGCTAGTGGCACGGATCGCCGGCATCAACATCCCGGTCAACAAACGGGCGGAAATCGGTCTCACCTACATCTTCGGGATCGGTCGTTCGACCGCCCTTCGGATCCTCGAGGAGACGGGCGTCGATCCGGACACCCAGGTCAAGGACCTGACCGAGGACGAGGTGATGAAACTGCGCGAAGCGGTCGAGAACCGCGAGGTCGAGGGTGACCTCCGCCGCGAGCGCTCGCAGAACGTCAAACGGCTGATGGAGATCGGCTCCTACCGCGGCCTGCGTCACCGTCGCGGCCTGCCGGTCCGGGGTCAGCGGACGAAGACCAACGCACGCGGCCGCAAGGGCCCGCGGCGCCTCAGCGTCGCCGGCAAGCGCAAGGCATAGGCGGGAGACGATGGCTGAGAAAAAACCCGGAAAAGGGCGGACCCGGCGCCGCGTCAAAAAGAACGTCGCCTACGGCCAGGCCCACATCAAGACTTCCTTCAACAACACGATCGTCACCCTGACCGACACCGACGGCAACGTGATCGCCTGGGAGTCGGCCGGCTCGGCCGGCTTCAAAGGCTCGCGCAAGTCGACTCCCTTCGCCGCCCAGGTGACCGCCGACGCGGCCGCCAAAAAAGGGATGGAACACGGCCTCGAACGGGTCGAGGTCTTCGCCAAGGGCGCCGGTTCGGGCCGCGAGACCGCGATTCGCTCTCTGCAGGCCGCCGGCCTCGACGTGACCACGGTCAAGGACGTCTCTCCGCAGGCCCACAACGGCTGCCGGCCGAAGAAGCGGAGGAGGGTCTAGTGGCCCGCGACACCGCCCCGCAGTGCAAGCAGTGCCGCCGCGAGGGCCAGAAACTCTTCCTCAAGGGCGAGCGCTGCTTCACCGACAAGTGCGGCGTCGAGCGCCGCTCCTACCCGCCGGGCGAGCACGGCCGCGGGCGCCTGCGCCAGTCGGAGTATCGGGTACAGCTGCGCGAGAAGCAGAAGACCCGCCGCTACTACCAGGTGCTGGAGAAACAGTTTCGCGCCTATTACGAAAAGGCCGCCCGCCAGGAGGGCGTGACCGGCGAGAACCTGCTGCGGCTGCTCGAGTCCCGCTTCGACAACGTGCTCGTCCGCCTCGGCTTCGCCGCCTCGCGGCGCCAGGCGCGGCAGCTGATCACCCACGGCCACTGGCAGATCAACGGCCGCCGGGTCAACATCCCTTCGTACCAGGTACGTCCCGAGGACATCATCTCGATCAAGGCCGGATCGAAAGCCACCGACACGATCCGTCGGGCCACCGAACTCGTCTCCACGGTTCCGGCCTGGCTGCAGGCCGACCACGATGCCCTCACCGCCAAGGTCCTGCGCTATCCCGAGCGCTCCGAGATCTCGGCGCCGGTTCAGGAGCAGCTGATCGTCGAGCTGTACTCCAAGTAGTCCGGACACCCGATTTCAGAACCCAGCAACGCAAGGAACTCATGACCACTGATTTCCAGGTCCCCCGTATCACCGCCGAGAATGTCGATGACCGTCGCGGCACCTTCACGATCGAGCCACTCGACAAGGGCTTCGGCTACACCTTCGGCAACAGCCTCCGCCGTGTCCTGCTCTCCTCGCTCGGCGGCGCCGCCATCACCAGCGTCCGCATCGAGGGCGTCGCGCACGAGTTCTCGACCGTGCCCGGCGTCAAAGAGGACGTCACCGACATCGTGCTCAACCTCAAGGACCTCGTCGTCCGCATGCACACCGATGCAGACGAGGTCGAGGCGCCGCTGGTCGCCACCGGCCCCGGCGAGGTGAAGGCGAAGGACATCGACCTGCCCTCCGGCGTCGAGATCCTCAACCCCGATGCGCCGATCGCCACGCTCGAGAAAAAAACCAAGCTCGAGGTCTACCTGACGATCGGCCGCGGCCGCGGCTACTCGCCGGCCGAAGAGAACAAGTCCGACGAGCAGCCGATCGGTGTGATCCCGATCGACTCGATCTTCTCGCCGATCCGGCGTGCTTCCTACGCGGTGGCCGCCGCCCGCGTCGGTCAGCGGACCGACTTCGACAAACTCACGCTCGACCTCGAGACCGACGGCTCGATCGAGCCCGGCGCCGCCCTGCGCGAAGCCTCGGAGATCCTGATCAAGAGCCTGGCGATCTTCACCGACGCCGACCGGGTGGAAGAACTGACCGCGCGCGAGCCGGTCGCGGCCGTCCCCACCGACGGCTTCTCCTCGGGCGGGGACAACGGCGGTGCCGCCGCCAACGGCCTCGACGAGATCCTGATCGAGGAGCTGGAACTGGGCGTTCGCTCCTACAACTGCCTCAAGCGCGCCGGCGTTCAGACCGTCGGCGACCTGGTCCGGAAGTCGCGCGCGGAACTGAACGCGATTCCGAACTTCGGCCAGAAGTCGATCGAGGAAGTGATCGAGACCCTGCATTCGCGCGGACTCGACCTGCAGGCGGACTGAGCGAGTCGGCGGACCGAGGCGAGTGGGACGAGAGCGGAGCTGAGGATCGATGCGGCACAAAAAGAAGCGGAACAAGCTCAGCCGTGACTCCGCCCACCGCGAGGCGCTGCTTTCGAACCTCTCCAAGCAGCTGATCGAGCACGAGCGGATCCAGACCAGCCAGGCGAAGGCGAAGGCGGTCAAGCCCGAGGTCGAGAAGCTGATAACGCTCGCCAAACGGGGCGACCTGCATGCGCGCCGCCAGGCGCTGGCGACGCTGCACAACGACAAGTTCATCGTTCACAAGCTGTTCGACGAGGTGGCGCCGCGCTATGCGACGCGACCGGGCGGGTACACCCGCATCGTCAAGCTCGGGCCGAGGCGGAGCGACTCGACCGAGATGGTTTACCTCGAGCTGGTTTAGCGGGCGGGCGAGGGACTGGGGAGCTCCGGCCGGCGGGTCCTGTCGCGGCAGGTACTCGCATGCCCTGCGGTAGCTAAAGCTTCCTCGGGCATGGGGCCCCTGCCGCGCCGCCCGCCGGAGAAGCGGGCCGGCGCTCACGGTTGGAGGTCGCGGGTCCCAGCCTTAGTAGGTAACTGTCAGTAGGTGACTGACTCGAGGTA
>DASSTG010000048.1:0-16586 GCA_035708105.1 Solirubrobacterales bacterium
CCGTGCTCGATGCCCTGGTCGATCGGCAGCAGCATCAGGGTTCCGTTGCCCGGGCCGAACTCGAACAGCAGGCGGTGCAGGCGCGCCCGTTTGCCCGGCGGCAGGACCTCCAGCAGCGATTTCTGCTCGGTCAGGCTCTTCAACTCCACGTCAGTTCCTCCTCGAAGATCGTTGTCAGCGCAGTATCGCACTCGAATTGGGATTCGAGCTGCTGCGGGTATCCTCGAATGCATGAGCGAGACTGAGCTCAGCGTCATCTGCAAGAACTGCGGCTCGGAGGTCAGTCCCTACGTCACCGAGTGCCCCTACTGCGGGGCCCGGCTGCGCAAACGGGCGCCGAAGCTGGAGCGGCGCGGAGACGCGCTCGAGGCGCAGCGACCCCGGCGCCGGCGGCGGCTGCCGCGGCCGGGACGGCCCAGCTTCGCCGTCTCAGACGAGCGGCCCTACGCGACGATCGCCGTGATCCTCGCCTCGGCGATCCTGCTGCTGACCCAGAAGGCGACGGGGGATCAGCTGTCGAGCCTCGGCGGCCTCCTCGTCCCGCTCGAAGGCGGTGACTGGTGGCGCGTCCTCGTCGCCCCGTTTGCCTACGTGGATGTGGGCTATCTCTTCGTCGTCGCCGTCGGCCTGGCGATCTTCGCCACCGGGGTCGAGCGCCGCCTCGGGACGCTGCCGACCGCGGTGCTGCTGATCGCCTGCGGCGCGCTCGGGATGCTCGCCGCCAGCGTCGTCGCCGACGCCCGCGGCGACTTCACCGTCGTCGGCGGCGGCAACGGCATGGCGCTCGGCGCCGTCGCCGCCTGGTTTGCGATCCGCCGCGCCGAAGTGCACGGGGTGATCGGCGAGGACTACGACGCGATCGGGGTCGCGGTCGCCGCCGTGGTGCTGATCGCGCTGCCGCTCTTCGCCCCGACGGCGGATTTCGTCGCCGGCCTGGTCGGCGGAGCCGTTGGCGGCCTCGCCGGCCTGGCGACCTCGGCTTTTCATCACTCCGATTAGGGTCTTGAGGGTGCCCGACGAGAGGGAGCTCGAAGCCGCTATAGAGCGGTTGCTCGACCCGGAGCGGTTCTCCGACGCCGAGCGCGTCGTCGCCCAGGCCGCACCGCAGCTGCAGAAGGTGCTGGCGGCGGCTCTGGCCGAGGGCGGCTGGTTCAGCGAGCCGCAGGAGGCGGAGACGCTGAAGGCCGCGACCGTCCCCGACCCCGAGGAGCGCCTCGCCGCCGTTCGCGCCCTGCTCGCCGAGGAGGCGAGGATGGGCATGATGGTTGGGGTTGCGGTCGGCTGGGCATTGAGGGAAGAGTTGGCAACGACCGACGGAACCAAAACCGGCGAGCCGGGAGGAGACGAGTAGATGGAGATCAAATTTCACGGCCAGTCCTGCTTCGAGCTGAGCGAGGGCGAGACGACGGTTCTTGTCGATCCCTTCCTGAAGCCGAACAACCCGGTGGCGGTCCACACCGCCGAGGAAGTCGAGCCGACCCACGTCGCCGTCTCGCACGGGCATGCCGACCACATGGCCGACCTGGTTCCGGTCGCTCAGCGCACCGGCGCCCACTGCATCGGCCTCGTCGAGCTGGCTGAATGGATGAAGGGGCAGGGGATCGAGAACGTCAGCGACCCCAACTTCGGCGGCACGGTCGAGTTCGACTGGGGGTACGTGAGCATCGTTCCCGCCTGGCACACCAATACCCTGCCCGGCTCCGAAGAGGCGCCGTACAGCGCCGAGCACGGGATCGTTCTAGGCCCGCCGTCGGGGCTGGTGATCAAGATCGGCGAGACGACCGTCTACCACGCCGGCGACACCTGCCTGTTCGGCGACATGAAGCTGATCGCCGAACGCAGCGACATCGACGTCTTCCTGGTCCCGATCGGCGGCCACTACACGATGGACCGCCGCGACGCCGTCGTCGCCTGCGAGTTCGTCGGGGCGAAAACGGTGATCCCGATGCACTACAACACCTTCCCGCCGATCGAGACCGACGCCGAGGCGTTCAAGGCCGACGTCGAGTCGCAGACCTCCTCCCAGGTCGTGGTGCTCGAGCCGGGGCAGACCCACAGCGTCTAAGACTGGCCGGTCAGCCAGGCGGTGCTAGGCTCGGGCGGATGGAGGCCGGCGAAGCAACCGGGACGCAGTCGAGGACCGAGCGCGCCGACTTCCAGGCGACGGCTGATCCGGCGCTGAACGAGGCCGCCGATCGCACCTCGGAGGTGAAGCTGCTCAGCTATGCCGAGCTCTACGACCTCTGGGAGCGGCAGCAGTGGCAGACCCAGGAGCTCGACTTCAGCCGCGACCGTGAGGACTGGCACGAGCGGATCAGCCCCGAGGAGCGGTTCCAGCGCATGTACGGGCTCTCGTCATTCTTCATCGGCGAGCAGAAGGTGGCCGAGGAGCTGGGACCGATCATGCGGGCGGCGCCGACGGAGGAGCAGAAAATCTTCCTCTGCACGCAGATCGCCGACGAGGCCCGCCACGTGCGCTTCTTCGAGCGCTTCTACCGCGAGGTGGGAGTGCTCGAGTCCGACCGGCTGGGCGAGATGCTGGAGGAGACTTCAGCCCACCTCAACGTCAAGTTCGGCGCCCTCTTCGACGGGATGCTGAAGCAGCGCACCGACCGCCTCTCCGCCGAACCCGAGGACACCGAGGCCCTGGTCGAGGCGGTGACGCTCTACCACATGGTGATCGAGGGGATGCTGGCCCTGACCGGACAGCACTTCATCATGGACTTCAACGAACGCGAAGGGACGCTGCCGGCCTTCGTCGAGGGCTTCTCCAACGTCGCCCGCGACGAGCACCGCCACGTCGCCTTCGGCTCGGTCTTCCTGCGCGAGAAGGCGGGCGAGGACGACCGCTACAAGCAGGCGATCCAGCGCACCCTGGAGGAGGCCCTGCCGCTCGCCGACGGCGTGCTGCAGCCGCCCTGGGCAGAGGGTGCGGGCGACGACTTCGAGCTGTTCGGCTACTCGCTGGAGGAGACCCGTCGCTTTGCCGGCACCTGCTTGATGCGCCGGCTCAAAGTCATAGGCCTTCAGTAGCCGGCGGCGGTTCGACCGGTTCGACCGGCGGCACCGGCGTTTCTTCCGTTTCCGAGGGTTCGCTCGGCGGGGGTGGTGGCGGCGGGGTGGTGGTTTCGGGCGCCGGTGCCGCCGGGGGCGCCGATTCGCTCGGCGGCGGGCTGGCGGTGGTGACGACGACGATGCCGGTGCCGCCATGGGCGCCGGGGATCTGTTCGGACGGTTTTGCGGTGCCGATGCCTTCGGTGTCGCTGTCGCCGACCATGACTTCGGCTTCGGCGGCGGACTGATCGGCGGCTTCTTCGTCTTCGCTCGAAGGCGCCGCCGGCTTGGGCGCCGGGTCTTCCGCCGGCGGTGCCGCGGGAGGAGCCGCTTCGGAGGCGGGTAGCGGCGTGTTTTCGACCGCTTCGGCCGGCTGCGGTGCGGCGACGGGTGGGGCGGTCACGACTTTGGCCGGCGCCGGGGCTGCCGTGGAAAGGGTGGCGGTGGCCGTCTTCGGTGCCGGGGTGACCGGGGTCGAGTTGGTCGTTTCCTTGACCTCGACCGCACCGGCCGTGAGCAGCGCCGCGGTGACCACCCCGGCGGCCGCCTTGGTCCCGATCGCGCCGCCGATCGCGCCGATCCCGCCTGCGGCCGAGCCGCCGCCGAGCGCGGCGCTGACGCCACCGACCGCACCGGCCCCTGCCCCCGCGGCGCCGGCTCCGGCGGCTCCGGCGCCGGCACCACCGGTCCCGAGGCCCAGCTTGGAGGCGATGAAGCCCTTGAGGGCGATCAGCGGGCCGACCGGGAAGAGCGCCGCCAGGGCCTTCTCGTTGGAGCGGATCTGGCTGCGGAAGTCGGCGCACTCCTCGCACTCGCGGACGTGGCGGCGAACCGGCGCCGAGACCTTGCGCAGCCCCTCGGCCGCTTCGGATAGCTCGACCCGGACCTCGCCGCAGGTAAGCAGGCGGGCCTGGCTCGCCTCGGCCAGCGAGATACGCGCCCGCACCAGCAGCGACTTGACCGAGGGCACGGTGGTGTCCATCGCGGCGGCGATTTCCTCATAGGAGAGGGCGTCCATCTCGCGCAGCAGCAGGGCGGCGCGCTGGGTCTCGGGAAGCTTGTTGACGTCGCTGAGGATCTGGCGGAACTCCTCGCGGTTGTGGACGCGCTCGGCGGTGGAGGCGGCGTCGACCTCGGGGACCATGTCCATCGATTCCTGCGCGTCGGCCTTCGGTTTGCGCAGGTAGTTGAGGCAGCGGTTGCGGGCGATCCGGTAGAGCCAGGGGCGGAGGTTGATCTCACGCTCGTCGGCGAGCATCGCCCGGTAGGCGTTGACGAAGACCTCCTGGAGGACGTCTTCGGCGTCCTCGGTCGAGCCCAGCATCTGGCGGCAGAAGCCGAGCAGGCGGCCCTGGTAGCGGTCGACGATCGTCTCGAAGGCGCCCGGGTTGCCCGCCCGCGCCATCGCGATCAGCTTCTCGTCGCCCTGCAGCTTCAGCAGCGGCGAGCGCCGGGCGAGGAGGCCGTGGCGACTGGCGTGAGTTAGGGCTGATGCCTCCAAAGATCTCCCCCTGGGGACTGGGTCTGAGCTATAGACACCGTAACAAGGGCCGAGTTGCGGCCCTAGAACATTTATTGCCGTTTTAGGCGTCCGAAAACCAGCAGAAGCAGGGAAAACGCCGGTTCGGCGGGTGACAGAAGTGCCCGGAGCGGGACTCGAACCCGCAAGCCCCCTGGGGGGCAGCGACTTTTAAGGCCGCCGCGTTTACCGGTTTCGCCATCCGGGCTCGGCGATGGTAGCCCGCTACGGCACGAGTGAATAGGCTCCCCGGATGGCTGAGCATGGCGGCAGGCTGGTGGCGAAGGCGCTGAAGTCCCGCGGCGTCGATCGCCTCTTCACGCTCTCGGGCGGGCACCTGTTCTCGATCTACGACGGCTGCAAGGACGAGGGGATCGGCCTCGTCGACGTCCGTCACGAGCAGACGGCGGCGTTCGCGGCCGAGGGGATCGCCAAGGCGACCCGGGGCGTCGGCGTCGCCGCGCTGACCGCCGGCCCCGGCGTCACCAACGGGATCAGCGCGATCGCCGGAGCCCAGGCCAACAACTCGCCAGTCTGCATCCTCGGCGGGCGGGCGCCCGAGCTGCGCTGGGGCTCCGGCTCGCTGCAGGAGATCGACCACCTGCCCTTCGTCTCGCCGCTGGTCAAGTCGGCGGAGACGGTCAAGGACCCGGCCCGGATCGCGCCGGTGACCGCGGGGGCGCTCGACCTGGCCGCGGCGGCGCCGAGCGGGCCGACCTTCGTCGACTATCCGCTCGACGTCGTCTTCACCGAGGCGGAGCTGGAGCTGCCGCCGCCGCGGGCGGAGGAGGCGCAGCCGGCGGCGGGCGTCGAGGAGGCGGCGGCGCTGCTGGCGGCGGCCGAGCGGCCGGCGGTGATGGCCGGCACCGGGCTCTACTGGGGCCGGGGCGAGGGCGAGCTGCGGGCGCTGGTCGAGGCGCTCGGGATCCCGGTCTTCCTCAACGGGCTCGGCCGCGGCTGCCTGCCTGCCGATCACGAGCTCGCCTTCAGCCGCGCCCGCTCGACGGCGCTGCAGGGGGCCGACGTGGCCTTGGTGATCGGCGTGCCGATGGACTTCCGGCTCGGCTTCGGCGGCAGCTTCGGCGGCGAGACGAAGATCGTCCGCCTCGACGTCGCCCCCAACGCTTTGGCGAAGAACCGGGCGCCGGACGTGGACCTGGTCGGCGACGTCCGGGCGACGCTGGCGGCGCTGCGCGGGGCCGCGGGGGAGGGGGGCCGCACGCGGCCCTGGCTCGAGCAGCTGCGGAATGTCGAGAGCGAGAAGCGGGAGGCCGAGCGGGCCGAGCTCGACGACGAGCGCTCGCCGCTGCACCCCGTGCGGGTATACCGCGAGCTGAACGAGGTGCTCGACCGCGACGCGATCGTCGTCGGCGACGGCGGCGACTTCGTCTCCTACGCCGGCCGCTTGATCGAGACCTACGAGCCCGGCTGCTGGATGGACCCGGGACCATTTGGCTGTCTCGGCGCCGGCCCGGGGCAGGCGATCGGCGCCAAGGTCGCCCATCCCGACCGCCAGGTCTGCCTGCTGCTCGGCGACGGCGCCTTCGGCTTCGCCGGCATGGAGTTCGACACGATGTCGCGTCATGGTCTCGGCGTGGTCGGGGTTATGGGCAACAACGGCATCTGGGGCCTCGAGCATCATCCGATGCAGTTCCTCTACGGCTATTCGGTTGCCGCGAAGCTGCAGCCGGAGACCCGTTACGACCAGCTGGTCGAATCGCTCGGCTGCGAGGGGATCCTGGTCCGGGAGCCGGGCGAGCTGAAGCCGGCGCTGGAGCGGGCGTTCGCCTCCGGGCGGCCGACGCTGGTCAACGTCCTCACCGACCCCGAGGTCGCCTACCCCCGCAAAGCAAATCTGGCTTGAGACCGCCGGAAACGAGAATCGGCCGTCATTGCTGACGGCCGATTCAGGTGGCCCCTCAGGACGGGCAGGGGTACGTCTTCAGGGACCTTTATTTGGTGGGCCCAGACGGCGGGAGGCGCCATGATGCGGCAATCGCCTAAGCCCTATATACGGGGCGGCAAGGTGAAGAAGACCCCACCTCGTGCCCCGGTGAGATCAGTATGTACCCGGTTGTCCTTTAGGTCTACCCCGTCTTTACCGGGGCTACTCAAAAGCAGGTAGGCAAAGCTACTGATTTTTGGGTTTTTGGTATGAGATGTAGCCCAATCGGACCATGGGTATAAGACAGACTGTCCAACTAGTACGTCGAGGAGTTTCGACGGGTCGCCGCGATCGCCGTGCCGTAGAGGATGTCGTGCTCGGAGACGGTGATCCGTTCGAGCCCGAAGGCGCGCATCGCCTCGACCAGGATGACGACGCCGGCGACGATCGTCGGTGCCCGGTCGGGATGCAGGCCGGGGATCTCGATCCGCTCGGCAAGGGGGGCTGAGGCGAGGCGCGAGAGCATGCGCTGAATCGAGGGAAGGGCGAGGACGTGGCCGTGCACGCGGGACGGGTCGTAGGGCTCGAGTTCCAGCTCGACGGCGGCGAGCGAGGTGGGGGTGCCGGCGACGGCGATTCCCTGGCGGGCCTCGACGGCGGCGCCGATCGAGGCCTCGATCGCACCCCGGACGTCGGCCGCGAGCGCTTCCAGCTCACCGGCGGTGGGGGGGTCGCTGGCGACATGACGCTCGCTGTGGCGGACGACGCCGGCCTGGAGCGAGTCGTGGAAGGAGATGTCGCTGCCTTCGCCGACGACCAGCTCGGTCGAGCCGCCGCCGATGTCGACGACCAGCGTCGGCTCGCTCGGCGGAGACTCGGAGGTGGCCCCGAGGTAGGTCAGCCGCGCCTCCTCCTCACCGTCGAGCACCCGCGCCGAGAGCGCGAAGCGCTCGCGCAGCTCGGCGATGAAGGCGCTGCCGTTGTCGGCGTCGCGGACGGCGCTGGTGGCGATCGCGTCCACCGTCTCGGCCCCCAGCTCCTGGAGCAGGCCGACGTAGTCGCCGATCGCGGCGCAGACGTCCTCGATCGCCTCGCCCGCCAGATGCCCCGACAAATCGACGCCCCGGCCCAGCCGCGTCACCGTGCTGCGCCGCTCCAGCGGCGAGACCTTCCCGTCCTCGACATCCGCCACCAGCAACCGCGTGGAATTCGTCCCCACGTCGATCACCGCGACCCTCGTTCCCCGTTCAGCCACCCGGCCACTCTAGAGCCCACCGAGCCCCAATGACCCCTGCGCAATCAACCTCCCGCAACCCCAAAACGACCCCGCCACCCTCACCGAATTGCTACCATCGACAGTCCGCCGCGGGGTGGAGCAGCCAGGTAGCTCGTCGGGCTCATAACCCGAAGGTCGCAGGTTCGAATCCTGCCCCCGCTATAGGAAAAGGCCCCGCTAATGGGGCCTTTTTTCATGCGCCCGGCGAGGTACCGAGCCCGCCGCGGGTACCAAACGGGTACCAATTTTGCAGAAAAGCCCCATGAAGGCCAACTTAGCTGCGTCTGGCGCCGGGACGGATCAGCAGCTCCAGGCGGAGCGGCTCAAGTCGAGGAAGAACCCGAGGAGCTTCCCGCTCAGCGCGCCGAAAGGCCAGGGCGCCTGCTCAAAGCCCTGACCTCGCTCCAGGTCAGCAGCTTGCCGCTCGCGGGGTCGATCACCTTGAGCCGCAGCGCCCGCATCCCGTCGGCGGCGGTCAGGACCGGGACCCGATCGAAGATCGGGTTCTCGTCGTGAGCGCGCTGGAGGTTGTAGTTGGGGATCTTGGCGCTGAGGTGGTGGACGTGATGCAGGCCGATGTTGCCGGTGAAGAATTGGAACACCCGCGGCAGCTTCAGATACGAGCTGCCGCGCAACGCCGCCACGGCGTAGCTCCATCGCTCGGAGGTCTCCCAGTAGACGTCCTCGAACTGATGCTGGACGTAGAACATCCAGACCCCCAGGGTGCCGGCGAGGATCGCCGTCGGCAGTTGCACAAGCAGCCACGCCCGCGGGCCGACGAACCAGAAGATCGCCCCGATCACGATCGCGAGCGCCAGGTTCGTTGCGATCACGCTGTGGCGCTGGCGAGGGCGCATCTTCTGCGACCACAGCCGCGGGCCGATCATCAGCGACCAGACCGGGCCGATACCGAACATCACCACCGGGCTGCGGAACATGCGGTAGGCAAGCCGCGATTTCCACGGGCGGGCGAGGTACTCCTCGACCGTCAGCGTTGCGATATCCCCGGTCCCCCGCCGATCGAGGTCGCCCGCGGTGCCGTGATGGACCGCGTGGTTATGGCGCCAGTTCGCGAATGGCTGGAAGACCAGCAGCCCCGCGAACCGGCCGACCCACCGGTTCGCTCGCCTGTTGGCGAAGAAGGAGCCGTGGGCGCAGTCGTGGAAGACGATGAACGTTCGCATCAGGAAACCCGCCGCGGGTATCGCCAGAGCGAGGGCGATCCAGGCCGAAACATCGAGGCAGATGTACATCGCCACCGTCAGCGAGAGGTATGGCAGCACCGACGTCGCCAGATCGAGCAGGCTGCCCCGCAGCGTTGGCTGCTCGTGCCGGGCCAGGGACTCTCGCCAGGACGCCGCCCCCGAGTCCGAATCGGCGGAAGGTGCGGCAGCGGCAGGCTGGGGAGCGATGGTCATGGTCGGCGGAAGCTATATGCGTTTCCTACTAAGGGGCCCTAAGCAAGCTCGTCAGCTGCTGGCTCAGGACTCACCCCTCGCGGAGCCGCCTTCGGCGTCACCTCGCGCTGATGCTTTCGACCCGATGTTGCGTCCTCGACTGGAGGAATGTCTCGTGCGCGCGCCGGCACGGGCGCGCCGGTGCATGCGGTGGGAAATCGACTTGATCAGGTATTCCACCGCGATCCAACCACCAGTTACAAGGAGGACGCCCAGGGCAACAAAGGCGACCACGCCTATGCCCGCCGCAACGAGGATCGCGACGAGCGCTAGAGCGAGCGCAAGGAGCGTGTCGGCGAGGAACGCTCGCCGGGAGCGGGCTCCCGGCGAGATGGCGCGGGCGAGTTTCACCACCTTCCACCCTTCGTCACGTAGACGGCGAAGAAATCTCGTTCGTCGGGGGTCAAGTAGCGTTCCGCCGGCCGGTACATTTCCGGCAGGAGGTTGCTCGGTTCGAGCGCGCCGGGATGGCGGTAGGTGATGAAGCTCGTCCAGTCTTCGTTGATGTCGAGCTCCAGGGCGCGGACGGCACCGGCGCGCTGGAGGATCTTCGCCAGCGATTCGACCGTCTGGTAGTTGGCGGCGGCGTAGATCAGGTTGCCGTGGGCGTCGATGCCCAGTCCCGAGCGCCAGACGCGGATTGCGTTGTTGACGGTTTCGCCCCATTCGGGCCCGTCGCTGAGGTTCGGGTTGAGCTTGCCTTCGTAGACGATCGGTGGCAGGTTCTGCTTCGCAAACCAGATGTCGGCCGGCGCGGCGGAGCCCTGGTGCCAGCGGACGATGTCGACCCTGCCGTCGCGGTACTCGACGATCGTCGCGATCCCGTTCACCATCGTTTCCACGACCTTGCCGCGGTAGATCAGGCCGGCGTTGGACGTTTCCAGCGGGAAGCCGCCGTTGAAGGTGGCGACTAGGCGCTTGCGGCTGGCCGGGGGCACCTCCCCGGAGCCGCGGTGTTCGAGCGGTTCCGGCGGCTCGGCCAGGCCGGGGACGTAGGCGAGGTGGGTGCGGCTGGCGTTGATCCAGGCTACGCCGGCGACGAAGTGCGGGTATTCGGGGTCGCTGCGGAACGTCGTTAGCAGCACCGGCGGCCGCGGCCCCGCCTTCGCAGCGGCCTTCTTCCAGACGCCCTCGCCCGCGAGCGCAGGGTGGATCAGGGGCACTACGTTCGGCGGTCGATAGGCCTTGGCGTTTGAGCCTTCGCCGTCCGAGGTCACCCCCACCTTGGGAAGGGAGGTCAACGCCGACCCGCCCTTTTCGGGCGCGGTGAGACTGTAGTAGGCGTTCTCGATTTCCGAGACGAGGGAGTTGCCGCCGTTTTGACGCAGCCACTCGACGCTGGAGACCCCGAGGCCGACGTTATGCTTTTCGCCCATCGCGGGCACGTAGGAGGTTGCCGCCGCGATGAGGCAGGCGATCGCAGCGAGCACGAAGATCCTCCGTGCCCGCCTCCAGAACGGGATCTTCGGATAGCGACGCTCGTTTCGGGCGGAACGTCCCACAAGGACAGCGTCGCGCCCGAAGATGAACCCAATGTGAGAGCGCCCTCCCCAGCCATCCGGGCCGCCGGTCCCAAGGTGTCAGAGTTATTTCAGGAAGGGCTCCTAGCCTGGGCGCTGTTCCACTGCAAAGGAGGCTCCCGTGTCCGCTCTTCGTCGCATCTCTACCCGCCGGCTCCTGGCGATCTGCACGATCACCGTGCTGGTCGCGGTTGGCGTCACCGCCGTCGCGATGGCGATGGGAGGAAGCGGTCCCAAGCCGCCTCCGAAGCCACTCGCAAACGCCGTCAGGGACGCACTCAACGCACCGAGCCTGCCCGGCGTCAGCGCCCGTATTCAGTTCACCAACAACCTCGTCGACGCCTCCAGCATCCAGGGTGCCGACCCGCTGCTCGCCGGCGCTTCCGGCCGCCTTTGGGCCTCGCCGGCCGAAGGGGGCAAGCTGCGGCTCGAGCTGCAGTCCGAAGGAGCAGGCGGCGACACCCAGGTGCTGGTCTCCGGCAACCGCTTCCAGGTCTATGACAGCGGCTCGGAAACGGTCTACGAAGGCACGCTGCCCGAACGCGAAGGCAAGGACGGCTCTGACTCCGAGCAGGTACCTGGCCTCGGCGAAATCGAAGCGAAGATCACCGAAGTCGAAGATCACGCCGAACTGAGCGGTGCGATCCCCTCCGACGTCGCCGGTCAGCCGACCTACACCCTGCATATCGCGCCCAAGCACGACGGCGGCCTGTTGGGCGGCGCCGAGGTCGCCTGGGACGCCGACAACGGGACCCCTTTGCGGGCGGCGATCTACGCCAGCTCCTCGAACTCGCCGGTGCTGGAGCTGAAGGCGACCGATGTCTCCTTCGAAGCCGTCTCCTCCTCGGTCTTCGACGTCGCGCCTCCACCGGGGGCACAGGTCGTCAACCTCGGTGCGCTCGGCGAAGGGGCAGGAAAAGACCACGGCGAGCCCGCCCAGCAGACCGGCGCAGCGCCGGTTGAAAAGAGCCTCGGCTTCCCCCTCACCGCTCCCGACGCGCTGGCCGGGTTGCCTCGCGACGAGGTTCGCGGCATAGAAGTCGACGGCCGCTCCGCCGCTCTCGTCACCTATGGCAAGGGCCTCGGCGGGATCGCCGTGATCGAGACCGCAAGCGAACCGGGCGGTGGAAAGAGCACCGAAGCGGGCGGCCTCAGCTTGCCGAAGGTGTCGATCAACGGCGCCCAGGGCGAAGAGCTCGACACCGCGCTCGGCACGGTCCTTCGGTTCAGCCGCGGTGGCGTCGACTACATCGTCGCCGGGTCGGTTCCCCCAGCTGCGGCAGAGGCTGCGGCGAGGGCGCTCTGAGCCGGTGAGCGATCCCTTGCCGATCGAGGTCCGTGGCCTGCGCAAGGCCTACGGGGACCTCGTCGCCGTCGACGACGTCGACCTCGCTGTCGAGGCGGGCGACGTCTTCGGCTACCTGGGACCCAACGGCGCCGGCAAGACGACGACGCTGCGGATGATGCTGGGCCTGATCACGCCGAGCGCCGGCAGCGTGCGGTTGTTCGGCCGCGATCCCCACCTCAGCGTCAGGGCGCTGGAGGGCGTCGCCGGCTTCGTCGAAGCGCCCTCGTTCTATCCCTACCTGAACGGCCGCACCAACTTGGAGCTGCTTGCCGCGCTCGACGGTGGAGGCGCCAAGGAGCGGATCGAGCAGGCGCTCGACACCGTCGGGCTGAGCGACCGCGCCAGTGACCGGGTCGGCACCTACTCGCACGGGATGCGGCAGCGCCTCGGCATCGCCGCCGCCCTTCTGCGAGCGCCTCGCCTGCTGTTGCTCGACGAGCCGGCGACCGGCCTGGATCCCGGCGGCATGCGCGACATGCGCGACCTGATCCGCGACCTCTCCGCTCAGGGGATGACCGTGCTGCTTTCGAGTCATCTGCTCGGTGAGGTCGAAGATCTCTGCAACCGGGTGGCGATCGTCCAGCGCGGCGGGGTCGCCTATCAGGGATCGCTGGCCGATCTACGCCGCCAGGCCGGCGGCGGTTATCTCCTGCGCACGAGTGACGACGAGCTCGCCCGCCGGGTCGCTGCTGCCCAGCCGGGGATCGGCGAGGTCCGCGCGGGGGCGGAGGGCGGCGTCAGCTTCGGGGCAGAGAGCGATGAGGCGGTCGGGGCGCTCTCGCTGGCGCTGGCGGAGGCGGGTGCCCTGATCCGGGAGCTGAGCCCGCGCCACGCCAGCCTCGAGGACCTGTTCTTCCGGCTGACCGAGGATGGGGTCGCTCGGGAGGCCGATTCGGCCGAGGCCACGGTGGGAACCCCGGCATGAACCCTGGCACGCTGACGATCTATCGCTGGGAGCTGCGCAAGCTGCGCTCGCAGAAGCGGACCTATCTCGGCCTCGGGGCCGCGGCGGCGGTGCCGATCATCTTCGTCGTCGCCCTCGCGCTTCGCAACGGCAGCCCCGAAGACGTCGCCTTCGGGCGCTACGTGCACGAGACCGGGCTGGCGATCCCGCTGGTCCTGCTGCTGTTCGGCTCGGTCTGGATGTTTCCGCTGATCACCGCCCTGGTCGCCGGCGACATCGTCGCCTCCGAGGACCGAAACCAGACCTTGAAGACGATCCTGACCCGCTCGGTCGAGCGCCAGCAGGTGTTCGCCGGCAAGACCCTGGCAACGCTCACCTACGCGGTGGCGGCGATCATCCTCTCGGGCGCTGTCGCCCTGGTGGCGGGCATCCTCGCCTCCGGCTTCAACTCGATCGTCAGCCTCTCCGGCACCCGGGTCTCGGCCGGCGAAGGCCTGCTCCTGGTCTGGGCCAGCCTCGGCGTCTACCTGATCCCGATCGCGGCCATCGCCTGCATCGGGCTGCTGTTCTCCACCGTCTTTCGCAACAGCGCCGCGGCGATCGTCGGCACCCTGATGTTCTCGCTGTTGGTGCAGCTGGTGGGAATCCTGCCCGGCCTGGAAGGCCTGCAGCCTTACCTGCTGAGCACCCAGTACAACGCCTGGCAGGGGCTCCTGCGCTCGCCGGTCGACTGGGCGCCGATCCTCCGCGCCGCCTGGGTCTGCGCGCTCTATGGGGTGCCGGCCCTGATCGCCGCCGGACTCGTCTTTCTGCGGCGCGACGTCGCCGGGGACTGAGATGGCCGGCGAAGGGATCTTGATCGTCGAGGACGATCCGCCGGTCCGTCGGATGCTCGAGCGCGGGCTTGCCGCCGAGGGCTTTGACGTGCGCTCGGCGCCCGACGGCGGTCGGGCGCTGGCGATGATCGAGGAATCGGCCCCGGACCTGGTCGTTCTCGACATCGCGATGCCCGGCCTCGACGGCTTCGGCGTCTGCCGACGTCTCCGCGACAAGGGGATGACGGGCGGGGTGCTGATGTTGACCGCCCGCGACGCGATCGAGGAACGGGTGCGGGGCCTTGAGTCCGGGGCCGACGACTATGTGGTGAAGCCCTTTGCGATGGAAGAGGTGGTGGCGCGGCTACGGGCGCTGCTGCGCCGCGGGCGTGATCGCAGCACCAGGATCAGCGTCGGAGAGGTAACCCTCGACACGATCGCCGGCACTCTCATCTGCGGCGCCAGCGAGCCGGTCGAGCTGACCGCGCGGGAGTCCCAGCTGCTCGAGCTCCTGATGCGAAACCCGCGCACGGTCATCTCCCGAGAGGCCGCGATCGAGCAGATCTGGGGTGGCGCGGCGGCGGAGAATGTCGTCGATCGCTACGTCGCGCGGCTGCGCCAGAAGCTGGGGGAACCGCTGATGATCCGCACCATCTGGGGGGTCGGCTTCATACTCGAGCTGTGAGGCTCCGCAGCCTCAACTCGCGCCTCACCCTCGCCGCGATCGCGGCCGTCCTCTTGGCCGTCCTCGTGCTCGGGATCGGCGCCCAGATCATCATCGGCAACCGCCTACAGTCCTCGCTCGACGCGAGCTTGCGCAAGCGGGCGGTGGAAGTGGCGCGGCTCAGCATCTCGGCACCGGCGGTCCTGAACGCCCCCGGAGCGCTGGAATCGCCGGTCTCCGGGCGCCAGCTGAGTGTCGAGGTGCTCGACCGCAGGGGGACGATCCTCGCGCGTTCGCTGGCACTTGGAGCGAAGCTACTGCCGCGAGGGCCGGAGGTCGCTGTGGCGTTTTCCGGGCGCAGCAGCTTCGGCGACGCCGAGCTCGGCGGGGAATCGCTGCGTGTCTTCGCCGCCCCGATCGCCGATGCGGGCGGGTCGGCGGCGGGTGGAGTGGTGATCGTCGCATCGAGCACCGCCGACATCGAGGACACCCGACATGAAATCGGCCTGCTGCTCCTGCTCTGCGGCGCCGCCGCGGTCCTCGCCGGCGGGCTCGCCGCCGCCCTGCTGACCAGGCGCAGCACGGCCCCCTTGCGGGAGCTGTCGACCTCGGCCGCTGAGATCGCGCGGACCGGCGACGCCGCGCGACGGCTGGAGACCCGGCGCGAGCCCCGCGAGATCGGGGACCTCGCCGAGACCCTGAACGCGATGCTCGCCGCGCTGGAGGAGTCCCGGCAGGCCGAGCGCCGCTTCCTCGCCGACGCCGGCCACGAGATGCGGACGCCGCTGACCTCCCTGATCGGCAACGTCGACTTCCTCGCCCGCCACGGCGCCTCCGAGGAGGTGATTGCCGACCTGCAGGGGGACGCCTCGCGGCTGCGGCGACTGATCGACGACCTGCTCGAGTTGGAGCGGGCGAGTGGCGCACCGGCCCCGGCCGAGGAGGTGAGGCTCGACAGGATGGTCGCCGAGATGAGCGCCGATCGCCCACAGGTGAGCGCCCGCGTCGACGGCCCTGTGACCGTGATCGGCGAGCCGACGGCCCTCAGCCGGAGCATCGAGAACCTGCTCGAGAACGCCGCTCTGCACGGACCCGCCGGGGGGAGCGTCGAGATCGCGCTGAGCGTCGAGGATTCGGTCGCCGAGGTGGCGGTGAGCGATGAAGGGCCTGGGTTCATCCCCGGTGAGGAGGAGGAAGCGTTCGGGCGTTTCTGGCGCTCCGAGGGCGCCAAGGAACGCCCGGGCTCGGGAATCGGCCTGGCGATCGTCAAGGCGACCGCGGAGCGCCACGGCGGCTCAGCGCGTGCCCACGGCTCGACGGTGACGATCTCGCTGCCGCTCGCGAAACGGAGCCCGGGTTGAGCGGTGCCGAGGCAAGCCTCGCGATCTCAGTCTTCCTCGCCAGCGCGGTCGAGGCGGTCGAGGCGTTCACGATCGTCCTGGCGGTCGGCAGCACGCGTAGCTGGTCCTCGGCCTACGCCGGAGTCGCGGCGGCTTCGCTTGTCCTTGCCTGTCTGATCGCGATCTTGGGCCCGGCGCTCACGCTCCTGCCGATCGGCGTCCTGCGCATCCTCGTCGGCGGCCTCCTTTTGATCTTCGGGCTGCAGTGGCTGCGAAAGGCGATCCTGCGCGCTGGCGGCGCCAAGGCGATGCACGACGAGACGGAGATCTACGAGCGCGAAGTCGCCACCGCCGAGGGGTCGGTCGGCGAGGAGGGCCTCGACTCCTACGCGCTTGCGGTCGCCTTCAAAGCGGTCCTTCTGGAGGGGCTCGAGGTGGCCTTCATAGTCGTCACGCTCGGCGCCAACCAGGGCAACGTGCCGCTCGCCGCTGCGGCGGGCGCGCTTGCGGTCCTCTTCGTCCTGGTGGTTGGCCTGGCGGCGAGGGCACCGCTCTCGCGGGTCCCCGAGAACGCGATGAAGTTCGCGGTCGGTGTCCTGCTGAGCAGCTTCGGGATTTTCTGGAGCGCGGAGGGCGCCGGGGTCAACTGGCCCGGAGAAGTGGCGGCGTTGGCGCTGCTGGTCGGGTTGGTCCTCCTGGCCTCCTGGCTGATGGTCTATGAGGTGCGCGGAGCCCAGGATGAGCCGAGAGCGGCGCGGGGATGATCCAGCGAGCCGCCCGGGGCTTTTGGGAGTTCGTCGTCGG
>DASSTG010000049.1:0-57965 GCA_035708105.1 Solirubrobacterales bacterium
TTTGCCGCGGGGCGGTTCGGCGCCGACGTCGGCGCCGCGATCGTGCTCCCCCTCGGCGCCGCCGTGGCGGCGGCGGCGATCGCGGCCCGGCGCCGCCGCACGGCGCTGCTCATCCTCGCGACGCCCTTCGCCGCGGTTGCCGTGCTCGCGCTCATAGATCTCCTCTCCGGCGCCAACGCCCACCTAACTCGGTCCGTGCTCGACGCCGGCGGCCTCGGCGACCTCGCCGACGTGGCCCAGCGCCGCCTGCAGCTCTCCTCACGCAGCTTCGTGCGACCGGTCGTGCTCGCCTTCCTGCCGCTGGTGGCCGCATTCGCCGCCTTCGCGATCCTGCGCCGCGAGCGCCTCGCCGCTTGGCTGCGCGGGCGGGGGGCGGTGAGGGCGGGGCTGCTCGGCGCCCTGGCCGCCACGGTGCTCGGCACGCTGGCCAACGACTCGGGCGCCCTCGTGCTCGAGATCGGCGCCGTATACCTGCTCGTATTCGTCTCTTTTGCCTGGGCTGAAGCGGCTGACCAGTCCGGTCGTTACCCTTAACCACTCGTGCGGATTGCCCTTGTCTCGCCATATTCCTGGACTTATCAGGGCGGCGTGAACCGACACGTGGAGGCACTCGCCGAGGAGTTCCTCGGCCGCGGCCACCACGTTCGCGTGCTTGCTCCCTTCGACCCACCGGACCGGCTGGGCCGCTTGATGCATCGCGCGGTCGCCGAGCCGCGTGAGATGCCGGACTACCTGATCCCGCTGGGGCGGACGATCGGCTTCCCCGCGAACGGCGCGGTCTCGAACCTCTCCGCGTCCCCGACGGGCGGCGTCGTCGCACCCCGCCGCGAGCTCCGCCGAGGGCGCTACGACATCGTCCATATCCACGAGCCGCTGGTTCCCCTGGTCGGCTGGAACGCCGCTCTGGGCGCCCGCAGCCCGGTGGTCGGGACCTTCCATGCCTATTCGACGAAGGCGGTCCCCAACCACGTCGCCTCCGCCCTCGGCGCCCGCCGCGTCTTCAACCGGCTCTCGGCTCGGATCGCGGTCTCCGAGGCGGCGGCCTGGACGGGCCGGCGCTGGTTCGGCGGCCGTTACGAGATCGTTCCCAACGGCGTCGACATCGACGCCGCGCCGGGTGGCCCGAAGCCGGAGACGGACGAGCTGCGCATTGTCTTCGTCGGCCGCCCCGAGGAGCGCAAGGGGCTGCCGATCCTGCTCAGCGCCTTCGACGCGCTGGTCGAGCACGTGCCAAGCCGGCTCACCGTGATCGGCGCCGAGCGCGAGGACGTGCTGCGCTACCTCGCCAACCCCGAGACGATGCGCTGGATCGACGTTCACGGCCGCGTCTCCGGCGAGCGCCTCTGGCAGTCCCTGCACGAGGCCGACCTGCTCTGCGCGCCTTCGCTCTCCGGCGAGAGCTTCGGCATGGTGCTGACCGAGGCCTTCGCAGCCGGGACGCCGGCGATCGCCTCCGCGATAGCCGGCTACAGCGACGTCGTCACCGATGGCGTCGACGGCGTGCTGGTGCCGCCGGCCGACCCGCAGCGCCTGGCCGAAGAGTTGCAGCGCGCCCATCACGAGCCCGGGCGGTTGGCGGCGATGGGCCGCGCGGCAAGGCAGAGCGCTCAGCGCTACGCCTGGCCGCGGGTCGCCGACCAGGTGACCGAGGTCTACGAACAGGCCCTGGAGGCCCCGGCGCCGCAGGGCGCCGGCGAGCGGATCGGTCACTGGGCCGGCTTGCGCCCCGCCGACGGCAAGCCCCGCCGCCCGCCGAGCCGGCTGCCCTCTCTCGAGCCGGCTCCGGCCGAGGGCGGTCGCCGGCGCGCGGTCGCCCGCCGCGCCGGCCTTGGCATCGCCGGGGTCCTCGGCGCCGGCCTGACCGCTCTGGCCGCGCAGAAGATCGGCGTCGACAACGTCGTCACCAGCATCGTTCGCTCCGACATCACCTGGGTCCTGGTCGCCTGCGCGCTGATGTCCCTTTCGCTCTTCTTCCGCGCCGCCTCCTGGTACTGGATCGTGCGCGCCGCGCTTCCCAACCGGCCGGTCCGCCGCCGCGACGTCACCTCGGCGACGATGATCGGGGTGCTGATGTCGGCAACCCTGCCGGCGCGCCTCGGCGAGCCGGCGAGGGCGATGTCGCTGGCCCGCCGAACGGGCCGTATGCGGGAGACCTTTCCGGTCCTCCTCGGCACCCTGGTCTCGCAGACGATGCTCAACATCGTCGCCCTCGTGATGCTGGGCGTGATCATCGTCTCCAGCACCGATCTCTTCCACTCCAGCACCGAGAAGCTCTTCGCCTTCAGCTTCGTGCCCCTGGCCCTGCTGCTGATCGTTCTGCTGGCGCCGCTGCTGATGCGCCGCAACGGCAACGGTCGCTTCGCTCGCCTCGGCGCCAGCCTGCACAGCGCGCTGATCCAGGTACGCGCCGGGCTGATCGTCTTCCGCAAACCGCGGCTCGGCATTCCGGCGACGATCGCCCAGCTCTCCGCCTGGGCGATCCAGCTCTCCGCCTGCTGGGCGCTGCTCGCAGCGCTGGGGTTGAGCCCGCAGGCCGGGATCGGCGCCGCCGCCGCGGTGCTCTTCGCCGTCAACGTCACCGCCGTCGTGCCGGCGACGCCTTCGAACATCGGCGTCTTCCAGCTCGCCGTGATCAGCGTGCTCCACACCGGCTTCGGGGTCGGCACCGCCGACGCCCTCGCCTACGGCGTCATCCTGCAGGCGGTCGAGATTGCGACCGCGGTCGCGCTAGGGCTGCCGGCCCTGGTTCGCGAAGGCCTCACATGGAGCGACCTGCGCATGCAGGCGCTCTCCGCCGCTCCGGTGCGCCTGCAGCCGCACCCGCCCCGCGGCCGCAACGATACCGCCAGCTGACCCGGCGGACCCGATGTCCGCCCTGGGCCCGCGAAATTACGACTCGGCCCTAGCTCTCGACCGGCTCGCGCTCGGGCGGCAGGGCGCCGCCCCGGTCGGTGCCGGCTATCAGCTCGTCGGGCGCCTTCTCCTCGGGGATGAAGCCTGACTTCATCCCGAAGTAGACGGCCTGGGGATGGTGGGCGACGATCGCCACCGTCGACTGCTCCGGCATCACCGCGTAGCCGCCGGATAGCGTCATCCCGATCTCTTCGAGGCCGAGCAGGCGCCAGACCTTCTCGTGCTCTGACTGCTCCGGGCAGGCGGGGTAGCCCCAGGAATAGCGGCGGCCCTGGTCGAGGTCGATGCCGAGCTCGCGGCGGACCTGCGAGTGCAGCCACTCGGCCAGTCCCTCGGCCGATTGCACCCCGAGGCCGTGCACGAAGAGCTGTTCGGCGAACTCGCCTTCGCCCTCCAGGCGTTCGATCAGCTCGGTGACCTCGGGGCCGACGGTGACGCCCTGCAAGGCGACGACGTCGCGTTCCCCGGAGTCGATCGGGCGGAAGAAGTCGGCCAGGCAGATGCGGTCGTGCTTGGGCTGGCGCGGGAAGACAAGCCGCTCGAGCTCGCGCTCGGGGTCCTCCGGGTCGAAGACGACCAGCTCGTTGCCGTCTGCATTGGCCGGGAAGTACCCGAGCCGCGCCCGCGGGTGCAGGTAGTCCTGCTCGCGCCACATCCGCTCCAGGCGGGGCGCGAAGCCCTCCTCCTCGGAGGTTCCCTCGACCAGCTCGCGCCAGGCCTCGCCCTTGACGCCTTTACCGCCCCAGTGCAGCTTGAAGAGCACGTGGCGGTCGAGGTAGGGGAAGACGTCGTCGAGGTTGACGTCGATCTCGCGCACACCGGCGAACGGCGGCTCGGGAATCGGGTTGTCGGTGCGGGCCGAGGAGCGCACGCTGTCGTCGGTGGTCGGCGGCGAGTCGTCCTCGACGACCGGCTTCTCGCGCAGCTCCTTCGCCTCGGAGCGGATCCGCTCGACCAGGGCGGCGCGGGCATTCGCATCGACCAGCGCGTCCATCGTGTCGAGCCCCTGGAAGGCGTCCTTGCAGTAGAAGACCCCCGGCTCGTAGACCTCGTCGGACTCTTTCCCGTGCGGGTAGAGGGTGCGGCGGCCGAAGTCGCGGTTGATCGCGGCCCCCCCGATCAGCACCGGGAAGTCGTGCCCGCGTTCGTGCAGCTCCTGCACGCAGGTCGGCATCTGCTTGGAGGTCGAGACGAGCAGGGCGGAGAGGCCGATCGCGTCGGCCTCGTTCTCGACCGCGGCCTCGATGATCGTCTCGACCGGGACCTGCTTGCCGAGGTCGATCACGGTGTAGCCGTTGTTGGTGAGGATCGTGTTGACCAGCGACTTGCCGATGTCGTGGACGTCGCCGAACACGGTCGCGATCACGACCTTGCCCTTGCTGTGGCCGTCGATCCGGTCGAGGTAGTTCTCCAGCTGGGCGACGGCGCGCTTCATCACTTCGGCTGACTGCAGGACGAAGGGCAGGATCAGTTCGCCGGCGCCGAATTTGTCGCCGACCTCTTTCATCGCCGGCAGCAGCACGTCGTTCAGCGTCGGGACGGCGCCGATCTTCTCGACCGAGCGGTCGATCCACTCCTCGACCCCGTCCTTCTTGCGGCGCAGGATGTGCCAGTGCAGGGCCTCCTCGGGCTCCATGCCCTCGGTTGGGTCGCCGGCCTCCTCCGCGGTCTCCTCCCCCTTGGACTCGAAATGGGAGATGAAGCGCTCCAGCGCGTCCTCGCGCCGGTTGAAGACGAGGTCGTCGGTCAGCTCGCGCTCGGCGTCGGAGATCTCGGAGTAGGGGGTGATGTGGTTGGGGTTGACCATCGCCAGGTCGAGCCCGGCCTCGACGCAGTGGTGCAGGAAGACCGAGTTGAGGACGGCGCGCGCCGGCTGGCCGACTCCGAATGAGACGTTGGAGACTCCCAGCGAGGTCTTCACCCCGGGCAGCTCGGCCTTGATCCGGCGGATCCCCTCGATCGTCTCCACCGCCGAGGGCCGCCACTCCGCCTCTCCGGTGGTCAGGGTGAAGGTGAGCGCGTCGAAGATCAGCGCTTCGGGGTCCAGCCCGTGCTCGTCGCAGGCGATCTCCTTCAGGCGCTTGGCGATCTCGACCTTGCGCTCCGCGGTCTTCGCCATCCCGACCTCGTCGATCGTCAGCGCGATCAGCGCCGCGCCGTGCGCCTTGGCAAGCGGGATCACCGTGTCGGCCTTCTCGCGCCCCGCCTCGAGGTTGATCGAGTTGACGATCGCCCGGCCGGGGATCTGCTCCAGCGCGGTCTTGATCACCTCCGGTTCGGTCGAATCGACCTGCACCGGCGCCGGCTGGGTGAGGGAGATCCGCTCGACCACGGCGCGCATCTGCTCGTCCTCGTCGGAGCGCTCGGTCAGCGCCACGCAGACGTCGAGCACGTGGGCGCCGCCTTCGACCTGGTCCTCGGCGACCTGGACGAGTCCGTCGTAGTCATCGGCCAGCAGCAGTTCCTTGGCCCTTTTCGAGCCCTGCGAGTTGACCCGCTCGCCGACGAGGGTCGGCCGCGGCTCCTGCACGAGCGGGGTGGAGGTCATCATCGAGGAGACCTCGATTGGGCCTCGTGCCGGGCGCTGGCCCGGCGCCCTGCCCTGCACGCGCTCGCGGATCGCGGCGATGTGATCGGGCGTCGTCCCGCAGCAGCCGCCGACGATGCCGACCCCGTAGCGCTCGACGAACTCACCCAGCGTCGCCGCCAGCGGCTCGGGCTGCTCGGGGAAGATCGTCTCGCCGTCAGGGCCCTGTATCGGCAGGCCGGCGTTGGGGATGCAGTGCACCGGCAGGGGGCTGCGCTCGCCCAGGAAGCGGATCGCGTCGCGCATGTCCTCTGGGCCGGTCGAGCAGTTGAGCCCGATCACGTCGACCTCGAGCGCGTCCAGCGTCGTCAGCACGGCCTGGATGTCGGTGCCGAGCAGCATCTTGCCGCCCTGCGGAAGTAGCGAGACGCTGGTCTGGATCGGCAGCGTGCGGCCGGTCTCCTTGAACGCCTCGCGGGCTCCGAAGATCGCCGCCTTCACCTCGAGGATGTCCTGCGCGGTCTCGATGATGATCAGGTCCGCGCCGCCTTCGACCAGCCCGCGCGCCTGCTCCGCGAAGACCTCGACCAGGCGAGCGAAGGAGATGTCGCCGAGGGTCGGGTCATCGGAGGCGGGCAGGAAGCCGGTTGGCCCGATCGAGCCGGCGACGAAGCGATCCTCGCCGGCCGCCTTGCGGGCGATCTCGGCCGCCCTGCGGTTGATCTCCGGCGTCTGCTCGCCGAGGCCCCACTCGTCGAGCTTCAGCCGCGAGCCCTGGAAGGTGTCGGTCTCCACAACCTCGGCGCCGGCTTCGAGCATCGAGGTATGGACCCCCTCGATCACGTCGGGGCGGTTCAGCACCAGCGCCTCGTGGCATTTGCCCGCAAGGCCGCCGTAATCGGCCTGCGTGAGGTCGAACTGCTCCAGGGTGGCGCCCATGCCGCCGTCGAAGACGACGACCCGCTCGCGCGTTGCGGCTAAGAAATCACGCTCTGACATGAGTAAAGCCTGTCACCTCCATCGATCCCCGGCTGTAGCACCGCACCTCGATCCGGAGATCTCAGCCGGTTGCTGCGGCGTCCGCGGGCCGGGCCCCTCGACCGCTCTTGATGGTTCGCTGAAAGTTACCGAAGTCCTCAGCCCGACTCGCGCTGAAGGCCGGATTGGTTCGCGTTGAGGATGTTGGGGCGCTTGGCGCAGCCGTTCAGCCGCGCATGCCGAGGCGCCGTTTCCAGTCGCGCGCGTTGAGCGCCTGGGTGAGGCGGTCGACCAGGTTGCGGCGCGCTCTGGTGTAGGGGTACCAGTTCGGTTCGCGCTTGCCGGCGAAGCGGGTGATGACGATCGACTCGGCCCGGCAGTACTTCTTGATCCCGTACTCGCCGTGGCGGGCGCCGATACCCGATTCCTTCCAGCCGCCCATCGGCACGCCCATCGCGGCCATGTTGCTGACCACGTCGTTGACGTTCACCGAGCCCGCCTCTACCCGGCGGGCGAGCTTCTCGGCGCGCCCCTTCTCGCCGAAGACCGAGGCGGCGAGCCCGTAGCGGGTGTCGTTCGCGAGCCGCAGCGCCTCCTCGGAGTCGCGCACCTTCATCACCCCGACGACCGGCCCGAAGGTCTCGTCGCGCATCACCTTCATCGAGTGGTCGACGTCGACCAGGACGGTCGGTTCGAAGTAGTCGCCGGGGCCGTCGGCCTTCTTGCCGCCGGTCAGCGCCCGGGCGCCGTTGGCGAGGGCGTCGTTGACGTGGTCTTCGACGATCGCCGATTGGTTCGGCGAGGTCATCGCGCCGACGTCCTTCTCGGGCTTGCGCCCGTCGGCGCCCTGGCGCAGGCCGCTGACCTCCTTGGTCAGCTTGGCGACGAACTCGTCGTAGACGGGCTCCTCGACGTAGACCCGCTCGACCGAGATGCAGAGCTGGCCCGAGTTGACCATTCCGCCCCAGGCCGCGGCGTTGGCGGCGCGGTCGACATCGGCGTCGGCGAGGACGATCATCGGGTCCTTGCCGCCGAGCTCGAGGCTGACCGGGGTCAGGGTCTCGGCGGCCCTGCCCATGACCTTGCGACCGGTCCGGTCGGAGCCGGTGAACTGGACGTAGTCGACGTTGTCGATCAACGGGCCGCCGGCCTCGCCGGCGCCGAGCACGCAGCCGAAGACGTCCGGGGCGCCGATCTCCTTCCAGCCCCCGATCACCTCGAGCAGGCTGAGCGGGGTGAACTCCGAGGGCTTGACGACCACCGCGGCGCCCGCCTGTAGGGCCGGGATCGAGTCGCCAAGGCCCATCGCCAGCGGGAAGTTCCAGGGGCTGATCACGCCGACCACGGGGTGGGGCCGGTACCGGATCAGGAGCTTCTTCGAGGCGATCATCGGAGAATGGGGGCGGACGGTCTCCTCGCCGATGTACTTCGCCGCGCTCTTGCCGTAGAAGTTGATCAGGTTGTTGACGTAGACCAGGTCGAGCGAGACGTCGGCGCGCACCTTGCCGGTCTCGGCCTGCATCACGTCGGCGATCCGCTCGCGGTTGTCGAGCATCCAGTCGCGCAGCAGCCCGAGCCAGTGGTAGCGGCCCTTGATCCCGAGCGCCTCCCACTGGGCCTGGTTGGCCCGCACGCGCGCCACGGTGGCGGCGATCGTCTCCGGCGTGTCGACCTGGATCGAGCCGACGACCTCCCCGTTGGCAGGGTTCAGCACCTCCATGCGCTCCGGCCCGCCGCCGTTCGCGCTTACACCGTTGGTCGCCTGGGCGCTCGCCTGCGCAGTTCCGCTCTCCACCTGACCCACTCCTTCCAGTTTGGCTGGTCAGCCAAGACTACCCCGCGGCGGATTACTTGGGGACGAGGCGGTAGACCGGACCTTCCAGCGAGCAGACGTAGATCCGCCCCCTGCCGTCTTCGCCGAATGAGCTGGGGTCGGAGACCGCCAGGCCGAGCTTGTGCTCCCCGCGGGCGCCGTGCAGGCGTGGGGCGAGGCTGCGCAGCCGGCCCTCGCAGAGGTCGGCGTAGACGTAGCGGCCGCGCAGCGAGGGCAGGCGCGGGTCGTGGACGACGTAGCCGCCGATGATCGAGCAACTGCCGCCGCGGTCGTGGCTGTAGGCGAAGATCGGCTTCACGGTCCCGCCGGGGTCGGGGGTGCCGCTGTTGGCGCCGGTGTAGGGCCCGGTCCCCTCGAGGGCGTCCCAGCCGAAATTGGCGCCGGACGCGGCGCCGACGGTCGTGTAATCGAGCTCCTCGAAGCGGTCCTGGCCGACGTCGCCGATCGCGATCCGGGGTCGCGCGGCGGTCTTCGTGTCGAAGGAGAAGCGGAAGGGGTTGCGCAGGCCGTAGCTGTAGATCTCGCCGCGCCCGGGCCGGCCGACGAACGGGTTGTCGCGGGGGATCGAATAGGGCTGCCCTCCCGCCGGGCGGGGATCGATCCGCAGCAGCTTGCCCAGCAGGCTGTCGCGGTTCTGCGCGTTGTTGGGCGGGTCGCCCCCCGAGCCGCCGTCGCCGGTGCCGAGATAGAGCAGGTTGCCGAGGAACTGCAACTGGCCGCCGTTGTGGTTGGAGTTGGCGCGGTGGGGGATGTCGATGACCGGCCGGCGCGAGCCGAAGGCCGCCCGGGTCGGAGTGCGCCGCTTGAACTCGTCGACGCGGATATCGCCGCGGGTGTCCGTGTAATAGACGTAGAAGCGCCGGCTGCGCTTGTAGTCGGGCGGAAAGGCGATCGAGAGCAGCCCGCGCTCGCCGCCGGAGCTGACCAGGCCGGAGAGGTCGAGGAAGGGCCGGCCAAGCCGCCTGCCCTTGCGCAGCACGCGCACGCTGCCGCCCTGCTCGACGACGAAGAGGAGCTGTGGATAGCCGGGCGCCGCGGCGACGTAGACGGGGCTGGAGAACCGGCCGATCCGCTTCAGCGCCACACCGCCGCCTGGGCGCGAGGTCTTGCCTGCGCGCCGCTCGGCCGCAGCATGCCCGCCAGCGGGCGGCTGCTCGGCGGAGCCGCAAGCCGGCAGGCCCAGGGCGAGCAGCGCTGCCGCGAGAGTGCCGAATGCGGCCCGACGTCTCATCGCAGGCAACGTACCCGCGGGAGGGCGGAGCTATCGCTGGGACTGCTTCTTTTCGGCTGGGACTTCGACCACTTCGCCGCTGTCGGTGACGATCGTGTTGGGCGGCGGGGTGACGATCTTGACCGCGAAGCTGCCCCCCGGCGTCTTGCCGGCGGCCGTCTTCGCCTTGGCGGTGCCGCTGAGCCCGGCGTCGATGTTGTAGAGCAGCTTGTAGTCGCCGGCCTTGACGGCGCTCAGCTTCCAGATCCCGACGACGGACTTGTTCGGCTTCAGGGGGCCGAAGCTGAAGGTCTTGACGCTCGACGTTTCGGCGCCGCCGGCAGCTGGGTCGCCGGCCCGTTTCGGGTAGTGCGAGGCGAGCACCCACACCGGGCGGTCCGGTTGGGCGAGGCCGGCCTCGGGATCGTGGACCCCGAAGGGGAGCGAGGAGCCTTCGCCTTCCTTGCCGGCGATCGTCACAGACACGGTCAGCGCCGGGATCGTCTTCTTGCCGGTGTTGCGGACCCCGATTCGCATCAGCGAGGTCTGGCCCAGATGTTGCTTGGCGGGAAATTCAGCCTGCGTGATCGCGACCGGGTAGGTGCCGGCGCGCTCGTTGGAGTCCGACGAGGACCCTCCGCCGCAGGCCGCGAGCGCGACCGCCAGGATGAACGTGAGAAGGCCGGCGAGGGGCGCGCGGTGGCGGGGACGGCGTGCCGGTGTCCAGTTCCTCCCCAAGAGGGCCGGAACATACCACGGGAAAATTGGGCTCTGACCCGGTTTGCCGCGCCTGGCCCTGCGTTAGCCCGATCTCAACAGTCGTGTAACGGTCGGCCGCTGGCCCATCCCATAGACTCAGTCCGTAGAGCAGGGCGCGTCGCCGAGGCGGCCCTCCTCCGGAGGAGCTAGATGGTCAGATCCGCGGTAGATAGGGCATTCCTGCCCGCTAAGTCGCTGTTCGAGCAGGTGGGGGACATGATGATCCTCACCGCGCGTACGCTCGTTTCCGCGGTCAGGCCTCCTTATCCCTACGGTGAGGAGTTCATCGGCCAGTTCCTCTTCGCCCTGCAGCTCTGCTGGTTCCCGCTGCTCGTCTCCACCGTCGCCTTCGGCTTCGGCGCCCCGGGCCTGCAGGCAGCCAACTTCCTCTCGCTGTTCGGGGCCCTCGATCGCCTCGGTGGCTTCTTCGTCCTCGCCTCGATTCGCGAGTTCGCGCCCTTCGTGACCGCGGTCGTCGTCGCCGGCGTCGCCGGCACGGCGATCACCGCCGACCTCGGCGCCCGCAAGATCCGCGAGGAGCTCGACGCCCTGCAGGTGCTCGGCGTCGACCCGATCAAGAACCTCGTCGTGCCGCGCTTCCTGGCGCTGTGCTTGATCACCGGCCTGCTCGACATCTACGCGCTGGTCTTCGGGATCAGCGGCGGCATCCTGACCGAGATGCTCTACAACCAGCCGCTCGGCGGCTTCTTCGCGACCCTCTTCTCAAACGCCTCGGTGACGGATCTCTGGGGCTCGGTGATCAAGTGCACCCTGTTCGGCGCGATCATCGCCGTCGTCTGCTCCTATAAGGGGATGACCGCCTCCGGCGGCGCCGCCGGAGTCGGCCGCGCCGTCAACCAGGCCGTCGTCATCTCCTTCATGGGCGTCTTCGCCTTCAACTACGTCTTCACCCAGACCCTGCTCGCCACCCACCCGGAGCTTCAGACGATCCGATGAACGCGGAGCGAGTAAGCGTCCATCTGTTGTTCTGCGCGCCGCGAGCGAAGCGTGAGGCATTTGTATGAACGCTTGGCTCGAGGTCCCGCGCGGCTGGCTCGACTCGTTCGGTGAGATCGCCCGTTTCGGCTCGCGAATCGCCGGGCTCGTCTACTCGGGCCGCGTGCTGCGCTTCTTCGGCGAGAGCCTGCGCCAGGCCGGCATCCTGATCCTCGGCTCGGCGCTGATCATCTGGGGCCTCGTCTTCATCCTCGGCCTGCAGTGCGGCATCGAGGGCGCCTATCTGCTGCGCGCCCAGGGCGCGCCCGCCTACGCCGGCGTTTTCTCGGCCTGGTGCGACCTGCGCGAGATCATGCCCTACGCCTTCGGCTACATGCTCGCGGCCAAGGTCGGGACCGGGATCGTCGCCGAGCTCGGCGCGATGCGGATCTCGGACGAGATCGACGCCCTCGAGGTGATGGGCGTGCCGCCGGTCACCTTCCTCTGCGCGACCCGCCTGCTGGCTGCCTGGATGGCCTTCCCGTTCATGTACCTGTGCGGGATCGGGATCATGTACCTCGCCAGCTACCTGGCGGTCGTCGAGCAGATCGGCGACGTCTCCAAAGGCGGTTACCTGCTGATCTTCTGGATGTTCCAGAACCCGCCTGACCTGATCTTCAGCCTGATCAAGGGCATGGTGATGGCGACCGCCATCGTCCTTGTCGGCTGCTACTACGGCTACACCGCATCAGGAGGGCCGGTGGGAGTCGGGACCGCGACCGCGAAGTCGATGGTCCTCAACATCGTCTTAGTCCACATCATTGGGATGCTTGGGACCCTGGTCTTCTGGGGAGCCAACCCGAGGGCGCCGATAGGAGGCTGAGCTTGCAGATCGAGGACGACAACCGCATCGAAGAAGAGGCGTTGCAGGACGAGGCGGCGAGCAGCGCCGAAGCGCCTCCCGCGCAGGCCTCGGCGCAGCCGTCCGCGACGGCCCCTGCGCCGGGCGGCCCCTACGTGAGCGAGGACGGCGCCGTCATGGGGCGCGACTTCGTCATCCCCGGCGTCGACCCAACCGATGCCGATCCCTACAAATTCCACACCGGCCGCAAGCGCGATCACGGCGGCGAGGACGCGATCGAGATCATCGACCTGGTCAAGCAGTTCGGCCGCGCCCGCATCCTCAACGGCCTCAACCTCGGCCTGCCCGAGGACCAGGTCTCGATGGTGCTGGGCCCGTCGGGGACCGGCAAGAGCGTGCTGATCAAGCACATCGTCGGCCTCCTCTACCCGGACTCGGGCGACGTCCTCGTGCACGGCGAGTCGATCCCCAACATGACCGACGACGAGCTGTTCGACGTGCGCAAAAAGTTCGGCCTCCTGTTCCAGGACGGCGCCCTCTTCGGTTCGATGAACATCTACGACAACACCGCCTTCCCGCTGCGCCAGCACACGGACAAAAGCGAGGAGGAGATCGGCGAGATCGTCAACCGCCGGCTGCGGGAGGTGGGTCTCGCCGAGGCCACCTACAAGATGCCGAACGAGCTCTCCGGCGGCATGCGCAAGCGCGCCGGCTTCGCCCGGGCGCTGGTCCTGGAACCGGCGATCGTGATGTTCGACGAGCCCGACTCGGGCCTCGACCCGGTCCGCACGGCGCTGCTCTGCGAGCTGATCCGCGAGGTCCACGCCGAGAACGGCGGCTGCTACCTGGTGATCAGCCACGACCTCAACACGGCGCGCCGTATCTCCGACTTCATCGCGGTGCTGTGGAACGGCAAAATCGTCGAGTCGGGGCCGAAAGAGGAACTCTTCGATTCCGAAAATCGCTTCGTCAGCCAGTTCCTCAACGCCGACGTAACCGGCCCGCTCTCGATGGACTAGACCCAGGTGTTCGCCCGGGTTGCGGCCTGGGCCGTCCGCCATGCGCGGCCGGTGCTGGCGATCTCGATTGCGATCGCGGTGGCGGCGGGGATCGGCGCCATGTCGCTGTCCACCGACGCGGCGCCGAGCACCCTGATCGATTCCGATGCGCCCAGCTATCGCGCCACCCAGCAGGTGCGGGAGGCCTTCGGGGAAGAACCGGTCGTGGTGCTGGTCGAGGGGGACCTCCAGCAGCTGGTGCTGACCCCCAACCTCGGCCGCCTGCTGCGGCTGGAGGGCTGCCTCTCCGGCAAGGTGCCCGCCGGCGTGCAGCCGATCCCCGGCGCCTGCGCCGAACTGGCGAAGCTGAATCCGGTCGAGTCGGTCAACGGCCCCGCGACCTTCCTCAACGAGGCGGTGATCCAGATCGACCGCCAGCTGAGCCACCTCGTCAAGACGGTGCCGCGCGACCAGCTGCGCCAGTTCCTGCTCGAAGTCGCCGCCCGCTACGGGATCACCAGCGCCCCCAGCCTCAACAACCCGGAATTCCTCGCCGCCGTCGTCTTCGACCTGCGGCGCTCGCGCGGCACTCCGAAGGCGCGCCTCTCCTATCTCTTTCCCAATCGCCGCACCGCGCAGATCATCGTCCGCCTGCGCCCCGACCTGAGCGCTGCGCAGCAGCGGCGCGCGATCGAGCTGATTCGCGACGCGGTCGCAGATCCGACGCCCCGGCAGGCCTGCCGTTTCAAGGGGCGTCCGGAGCCGTGCTTCGCCCTTCACGGCGGCCGTTACGTCGTCTCCGGCGTCCCCGTCGTCGTCAACGGGGTTGCCGCCGCCCTGCAGAACGCGCTGGCGATCCTGCTGGCGGCCGCTCTCGTGGTGATGGCGCTGACTCTGATCGCCGTCTTCCGCGCCCGGCTGCGCCTGCTGCCGCTGGCGATCGCGCTCGGCGCGGCGGCGCTCAGCTTCGGCCTCCTGCGCCTGGTCGGGGGTTCCCTGACGATGGCCTCGATCGCGGTTCTGCCGATCCTGATCGGCCTTGTCGTCGACTACGCCATCCAGCTGCAGGCGCGGGTCGAAGAGGCGGCCCAGGAGGGCCTCGGCAGCCTGGACGCGGCCCAAGCGGCGGCGCGGCGGGGAGGCCCCGCAATCGCAACGGCATGCCTGGCGACCGCTGCCGGCTTCGCGGTTCTGCAGCTCTCGCCGGTCCCGATGGTTCGCGGCTTCGGGGTCCTGCTCATCGCCGGCATCCTGCTCGGCTTCGCGCTCGCATTGATCGTCGTCCCGGCGGCGCTGAGCCTTCGGTCTCCGACCGGGAGAGGGGGCCGCCCCTTCCCCCCGCTGGGGCAGCGCCTGCTCGACTTGGCGTTGCGCCATCCGCAGCGAGTGCTGGCCGTGGGTGGGCTGCTCGCGGTGGCCGGCTGGGGGGTGGGAACCCAGCTGAGCACGGTGACCGACATCCGTGAGCTGGCGCCGCAGAATGCGAGGGAGGTCCGCGACCTCAACGAGCTGCAGGACGCCACCGGCGTCTCGGGCACCCTTGACGTCAGCGTCCACGCCCCCGACCTGACCGACCCCGCCACGCTGCGGTGGATGGCCACCTTCAAGCGGCGCGTATTGCGCACCGGTGGATTCTCCGGCCCCGAACCGAGCTGCCTGAGCGCGGAAATCTGCCCCGGCCCCGCGCTCTCGGACTTCGTCGCCAGCGGCAGCGGCGCCCTGAAGAGGGGCCAGATCCGCGACGCCTTCGAGGAACTGCCCGCCTATGACCTCGAACAGGTGGCGACCTTGGACCCAAAGACGGGCCAGCCGGGAGGCCTCACCCTGCTCAGCTTCGGGATCCGCGCCCAATCGCTCGAGGCGCAGCAGAGGCTGATCGAGCGGGTGCGCGGCGAGATCGGCGATCCGGGCTCGCCGGGCGGCCCGCCGCCCGGGGTCGCGGTCGAGCTGGCGGGCCTGCCGGTAATCGCGGCCGCCGCCGCGAGCGACCTCTCCGCCAGCCGCTACTGGCTGACCCTTGCCGGCCTGGCCGCTGTGCTGCTCGTGCTGGCGGCCGTCTACCGCTCGCCGAGGCGCGCCCTGCTGCCGCTGGTGCCGGTTCTCTTCGCGACCGGCTGGTCGGCGCTGGTGCTCTGGGTCAGCGGCGTTCCGCTCAACCCGATGTCGGCGGCGCTGGGAGCGCTCACGGTGGCGATCGCCACCGAGTTCAGCGTCATCCTCACAGCCCGCTTCGACGAGGAGCGCAGCGGGGGCCGGAGCCTCGCTGAGGCGCTGCGGCGCAGCTACAGCCGCACCGGGGCCGCCGTCCTCGCCTCGGCCATCACCGCGATCGCCGGCTTCGCGGTGCTGATCGTCAGCGACGTCGGCATGCTGCGCGACTTCGGGCTCGTCACCGTCCTGGACCTCGGCGTCGCCCTGCTCGGAGTGATGATCGTGCTGCCGGCCGCCCTGGCCTGGGAGGAGGCTCGGCGATGATGCGGGATCGCTACTCGATAGCCGTCGGCGTGATCTTCGCGGCGATAGTGATCGTCGCCTTCCTCAACGGCATCGGCGGCAACGGCGGCGGCACGCTGGGGCTGGACGATCAGCCCCGGCACTGGCCGCTGCCCGAGTTCGCGGTCCCCGTCGCGGCCGGAGAACTGGAAGGGGATGCCAACGTCGCCCAGGACGACTGCGAAAGCTCGCGGCTGCCCTGCCCCGATGGCGATCGCCGCACACCTGCCTGCCGCGTCGCCGACGCCGGTGCGATCAGGGCCTGCGACCTCTTCGAGCTGCCGTCGGTCATCTCGTTCTGGTTCGACAAGGGAGGCAGCAGCTGCGTCACCCAGCAGGATGCGGTCGAGCGGGCCTTCGAGCGCTACCGTGGGCGGGTGAGCTTTCTCTCGCTGGACGTGCGAGACGATCGCGACACGGTTCGCGACCTGGTCCGCCAGCACGGCTGGCGGATGCCGGTCGGCTATGACCGCGACGGCGCCGTCGCCGCCCTCTACCGGGTCGGCGGCTGCCCGACCATCGCCTACGCCTTTCCCGGCGGCACTCTGCAGAGCGCAAGCGCCGGAATCCTGAGTGCGGAAGAACTCGACGCCCGGGTGGAGGCGCTGCTGCGCGCGACCCGCAAGGCGGAGCGGCGCTGATGGCGAGCAACGAGGCGGCCGGCGCCGGCATGGAGTGGGAGCCCTCGGCGGCCCAGGGATGGGTCGCCCCCCACATTGCGGCGGAGTTTCCCGGCCTCGGGATCGCGACGGTCGAAATAGACGGCAGGCCGGGACGCAGCCCGGAGCCGGTGCTGCGCCGCCTGCGTGACCTCTCCGATCGTTTCTACGGCGCCCATGCGATTCACATGCGCGAGCGGCCGATCCCCTGGGCCTACCGGGTCTTCTTCCGCCAGATCGGCCTCGACCCCGACCACAACCGCACCCCGGTCGAGCAGCTGGCGCTCGACAGGCTCCGGGATGGGGCCTTCAAGAGCCATGGCCTGCCGGTCGACGCGCTGACCATCGCCACGGTGGAGACCGGTATCGCGCTGCGCTGCTTCGATGCCGAGCGGTTGACGGGACGGCTGTGCATTCGCGATTCCGCGCCCGGCGAGTCGCTGGCCGGCAGGTCGGGAGAGCTGCCGCAGGGCACCCTGACGATCGCTGACGAGCGCACGCCGATCGGCCTGCTGTTCGGCGCCACCGCAGAGGGCTGCGGCGTGGGGGAGGGGACGGGGCGGATAGCGATCGCGGCGATCCAGGTCCACGGCGTTCCCCAGATCGCGGTCGACGAGGCGCTCTGGATGGCCACCGCGACGCTCGAAGCGGCGTAGGCCCCTTAACGCATTAATCGCCTCAGCGGTCGGTGCCGTGAACTACACTCGGGGTGAGGCTTATGCCGGATTTGCTCGATCGAAACAGTCTCTCGACGCTTCGGATAGGAGGCGACGAGCGTCTTGCCCGCGCTGAGCTGAGGCGCCAGATCGGCCGCCTCGAGCGTCATCTCGCCGACATCGTCGTCGAGGCCTTCCCGCGGGTGCAGATCGACACCGCCGTGGCCGCGCAGGCGCACGAGCCGCGCGCGCTCAGCCTCGGCGAGTTGGAGGAGATTCGCGATTCGCTGGCGGCCCGGATCGAGGAAGGCAGCGCCGCTCTTCGCGAGCGCGCCGGCGTCGAGGCCGCCAACCGACTCCTCTTGGAGCAGTTGCTGGAGGCGCCGGCCGAGCACAAGTGGATGCGGATCTCCAATGCCGATGTCGGGTTGCCCGGCTGCGGGCACTGGCATTCGCGCCCCCGCCTCGGCCCGCTCGGCATGCTGATGGGCTGGTGGCGGGTCAGGGTTTCATCCGGATGCCCGTTAGCCGGGCGGCTTGCGGCCGTTGAGCGCTAACCCGAAGAGCGAAGAGCGACCGCAGGCCCCCTGGGGCTCGTTCCCGCTTGCCGAGCTGGTCATCCTCGCGGGCCTGGTGCTGCTGGTGGTCGGATTCGTCGGCGGCAGCGTGACGGCGCTGGCGGTCGGCTTCACCCTCGCCGCGCTGGGCGGGCTCGAGGTCGCGGCCGTCGAGCACTTCGCCGGCTACCGCTCGCATACGACGCTGCTCGCCGGCCCGGCCTTCGTCGTCATCGCCGGCGGCCTGATCTATTTCGCCGGCCTGGCGCCGCTGATCTCGCTGGCCATCGCCGCGGCCGCCTTCGCGGCCGCCTTCCTGCTGCTTCGCCGCGCCTTCCAGCGCGCCTCGGGCGGCCTCTCGTTCAAAGTCGGCCGCATCCGTCCCTGAGCCCGGCCGGTGCGCTCTGCCGGCCGTGCGGTTTCCATCGCACGGCCGATGGATAGCCGGCGCTCGGTCCCGCGCCCCCGCAGCCGCGGGACCGGCGCCCCTCCCGCTAAACCAGGATCGCCGGTTCCAGGCCCGCCGGCTCGCCCTGGACCTTCGCGGTCAGGGCCGCGGCGAGCAGCCGGCGCTGGCGTGAGGTGAGGCTGCCAAGCCGCTTGTTCTCGGCAAGGGCGAGGCCGGCAACGAACTTGCGAGCCCGGGTGCGGCCCCAGCGGCGCTGGCTGGTCAGCAGCTCGGCCAGGGTCATGCTCTCCGCCTCCCAGGGGCAATCGAGGATCACCTCCGAGGCCTCGACGTCGCCGTTTGCAACCGACCGCTTCAACTCCGCGCGCGCTTCGCGCACGCGGTTTGCGCGAGCGAGGGCCTGCATGTGCTGTGGGGCCTGTATGGCGGAAGCGGTTACCGGTGCAGCGACGATCGAAGCATCCACGGGGGACTCCTCCCTTCGGGGTTCCATTACTGGGGAAAACCTGCTTTTGGCCGAGCCGCCGGTCCCTGAAAGCGGTGGCTTCGATCGGCCTCTTTCGTTGGCTGCCTCCCTGCCCCGGGATGCGTCCAACGCGAGGCGCAAACGTATGCCGGAGCGGTGGGGAGCGTCAAGCCCGCGGCGCGACGGACCCCTCGGGTCCTTCGCTAAGAGCACCATTTTCTCGGCTGCGAATCCTTGTCCCGTTTTGGACAAGCCCGAAACTACCCCGAGCGGGGTAGATCGGGGAAGACTTCGATTGTCTTTTCGATCGTCTCCAGGGCCTGGTCGAGGTGCTCGCGCCGGTGGGTGGCCATCAGGCTGGTGCGCAGCAGGGCCCCGCCCGGGGGCACCGCCGGGTGGATCGCGACGTTGGTGTAGACGCCGGCGTCGAAGAGCGCCTTCCAGAGCAGGACGGCCTGCCAGTCGTCGCCGACCATCACCGGCACGACCGGCGTCGTCGCCACCGCGCCGTCGGGCAGCGTCCCGGGCTCGATGACTTTCAAGCCCATTCCCCGCAGGCCCTCACGGAGGTACTCGGCGTTGGCGAGCAGCGCCTCGAAGAGCGCCGGGCCCTCGGCGCGGATCACCCGCAGCGCCGCCAGCGCCGCGCCGACGGCCGCCGGCACCGCGGAGGCGCTGAAGATGAACGAGCGCGAGCCGATCCGCAGGTACTCGACCACGTCGGCCGGGCCGGCGATGAAGCCCCCACAGGAGGCGAGGCTCTTGGAGAACGTCCCCATCCGCAGGTCGACCTCGTCCTCGAGCCCGAACAGCTCGCAGGCGCCGGCGCCCCGGGCGCCCAGCACACCCGCCCCGTGCGCCTCGTCGACCATCAACCGCGCTCCGTGCGCCCTGCAGAGCTCGACGATGCGGGGCAGGTCGCAGACGTCCCCCTCCATGGAGAAGACCCCGTCGACGACGACGAGCACCCCGCCGCCGTCCCCCGCCGCCCGCTGCAGCATCTTCTCCAGCTTGTCCATGCGGTTGTGGCGGAAGGGCCGCAGCTTGGCGCCCGAGAGGCGGCAGCCGTCGAGGATCGAGGCGTGGTCGCCGGAGTCGCAGATCACCGTGTCGCCGGGCTCCAGCAGGGTGCCGATCGCGCCCAGGTTCGACTGGTAGCCGGTCGTATAGACGATCGCCTCCTCGGTCCCCATCCACTCCGCCAGCTCGCGCTCGAGCTCGACGTGCAGCGGCGTCGTCCCGTTCAGCAGCCGCGAGCCCGTGACGCCGGTGCCGTAGGTCTCCAGGGCGTCGCGCGCCGCCTGCTTGACCCGCTCGTCCCCCGTCAGGCCCAGGTAGTTGTTGGACCCGAGCATGATCGTCTCCCGCCCCTCCATCTCGACCACCGGACCGGCCTGGGAGGTGAGGAGGCGGAAGTAGGGGAGGAGGTCGTGCTCCTTGGCCGCTTCGAGCTGCTCGAGCCGGTCGTGGCTGCGCGCCTTCTCGAAGACGTCGACGGCGGCTCTGGCGGCCCCCGCGGTGGCGTTCTCCGTCTCTCCCATCGCCTGGAAGTGTAGGTTCACCTCCCCATGGCGAGCGTTTCGATCCGACCGGTCCGCGGAAGGCGGGACCTGAAGCGCTTCGTGAAGGTGCCGTTCGGCCTCCATCGAGATAGCCCCCAGTGGGTGGCGCCGCTGATCTTCGAGCGGATGGAGTTCCTCAACCGCCGCAAGAACCCCTACTTCGAGCACGCCGAAGTCGAGTTCTTCATCGCCGAACGCGACGGTGAGCCCGCCGGCCGCGTCAGCGTCCAGGTGGACGCGCGCTGGGACGAGTTCCAGGGCGGCCGCGACGCGATCTTCGGCTTCTTCGAGAGCGCCGAGGACCCGGAGGTCGCGGCGGCGCTGTTGGGCGCCGCCCGCGATTGGGCGCGGGGGAAGGGCCGCGAGCGCATCCTCGGGCCGATGGACTTCACCACCAACGACGAGGTCGGAATCCTGATCGAGGGATTCGAGATGCGGCCGATGATCCTCGAGCCCTGGCACCCGCCCTACTACCGGGAGCTGATCGAGGCCGAGGGGTTCGGCAAGGCGATGGACGTGCTGATGTGGGAATTGAACTTCGGCGACCTCAAGGACGGCGAGCGCTTCGATCCGGCGATCCACGCCGCCGCCGAGAAGGCGCTGCGCGAGGAAGGGATCGAAATCCGCAACATGCGCAAGCGCGACATGGCCAACGAGGTGCGCCGCTTCATGGAGGTCTACAACGAGGCCTGGGGGGACAACTGGGGGTTCGTGCCGATCACCGACGCCGAGGCCGAGTTCCAGGCCAAGAACCTCAAGCAGGTGCTCGACGAGGATTGGGCCTACATGGCCGAAAAGGACGGCGAGGTGGTCGGGGCCGCCCTCACCCTGCCGGACATCAACCAGGTGATGGCGAAGCTGAACGGCCGCCTGCTCCCCCTCGGCTGGCTCCGGTTCCTGCGCGGCAAAGGCAAGATCGACCGTCTGCGGGTCTTCGCGCTGGGGGTCAAACACGACTACCAGCACACCGGGGTGGGCGCCGGTCTCTATCTAAAGCACCTGGAGACCGCCGCCCAGCCGGGGGCGATCAAAGGCGGGGAGATGGGCTGGATCCTGGAGACCAACGAGGCGATGAACCGCGCCATGGAGGGCATGGGGGGCAGGATCGTGAAGCGCTACCGCCTCTTCGAGCAGTCGCTCTGAGCGGGCCAAAAGCACGCTAGTTCCGAGGTTTACGTAACCCCACGGCAGCGGCGGCCTGCGCCCTCGCTACAGTCGCAGGATGAGTGAGTTCGAGCTCGAGGGCGAGGTTCTCGCCGAGGAGGATGCCGAGCCCGCCGCCGAGCAGGTCCAGGTGCGGGTGCTGGAGTCCCGCGAAGGCGCCGGCCTGCCGGTGCTGCGCGGCGAGGTGCGAACGGCGGCGATCGCCGCCGCCGGAGGCGTCCTCGCCGGCGCCGCCACGGTGGCCGCGGTGCGCGCGGTCAGCGCCGTCGGCTCACGCGGGCGGGCGTCGAAGCGCTCCGCCCGCCGCCGCGAGCGCCCCGCCAACGTGATCGCCAGCCGCTCCTTCCTCGTCGACGTTCACCTGCTGGGACGATGAGCGCAGAGGGCCCGCCGCTTCTCAGGGGCGGGGCCCTGGAGCGGGAGGTGAGGCCGCCCTCTCCCTACCGGATGCCGTCCTTCGGCGGCGAGGACATGGTTATGCGGATCAGCGCCGGCGTCGCCACCCGCTTCCTGCACGTCGAAGGCGCCCCCGTGCTGGTGCGCGCCTGGCAGCCCGGCCGCGAGCGGGTGATCCTGCGGGCGGAGGCCGTCGAACCCGATGCGGTATCGGGGCCCTGTGCGGGCCTCGAGTCGGAGCTGCGGCCGGCGCGCCCCGCCGACCTCGAGCTCGCCATCGAGCGGATGCGCTTCGCGCTCGGGGTCGACGAGGACCTCGGCGAGTTCTACGGCCGCTTCCGCCGCGACCCGCTGCTGGGGCCGCTGCTGCGCCGCCGCCCCCACCTGCGGCCACACCGCCGGCCCTGGCCCTGGGAAGCGCTTGTCTGGGCGGTCGTCAAGCAGCTGATCGACTCGCAGCGCGCGGCGCGCATCCAGCGCCGCATCGTCGGCCGCTGGGGCCTGCGGCTGGGCCGGGCGCGCGAGTCGCTTCACGACGTGCCCTCGGCCGGGTTGATCGCCGGGCGCGCTCCCGCCGAGCTGGAGTCGATGGGGCTGGCCCTGCGCCGCGCCATCGCCCTGCGGGCCGTTGCCCGCGACGTGGCCGCCGGCCGTTGCGACCTCGCCCAGGGCTCCGCCGACCGCCGCCTGCTGGCGGTGCCCGAGATCGGGCCCTGGACCGTGCAGTGCCTGGGCCTGTTCGGCCGCGGCGACCCCGATTCGCTGCCCGCCGGCGACCTTATGTACATCAAGCTCGTCGGCCGCCTGGCCCGCCTCGGTCGCCGTGCCACGGTCGAGGAGGTGGAGGAGTTCTATGCCCCCTACGCACCCTTCCGCGGCCTCGCCGCGGCATGGACGAACACCTTTTAAAGGGACTCGTCAATCCGTCGATAAGCCGGATGTGGAAGGCACGCCGGGTAAGAGCTGGCCGGAGAGGAAAGTCACTGAGCTAATCGACCAGATCAAATCTGGCGGTGAGGACTATCAGCGACTGGTCGAGCGGCTGCCGGCGATCGTCTACTCCTCCGAGTTGGGGGAGGAGGGCCGCTGGCGCTACGTCAGCCCGCAGGTGGAGGAGATCCTCGGCTACAGCCCGGAGGAGTGGTTGGAGGACCCTGGGCTATGGGCGCGGCTGCTGCACCCCGAGGATCGCGAGCGAGCGCTGTCGCAGGAGACAACGCGGTCGGTGGGCGAACGCAATACGCCCCCGGTCGACTACCGGATGATCACCCGCGACGGCGAGGTCGTCTGGATCCTCGACGAGGCGGTGGTGGAGCTCGACGAGGAGGGGACGCCGGTCTGGCACGGCGTCCTCTACGACATCACCGAGCGCAAACTTGCCGAGCAGGAGCTGCAGAGGGCCGCGGCACAGCAGGCGGCCGTGGCGCGGCTCGGCGAGCGGGCGCTGAAGGACGGCGGCGCGGACCCGCTCATGCAGGAGGCGGTTTCGCTGATGACCACGATCGAGGGCGTCACCGCCTCCTGCATCTGGGAGGCCGAGCTCGACCAGAGCTGGCTGCAGCTCCGTGCCGGGCCGACGAGCGAGAGCGCAGAGTCCGGGGCCCACGTCCCGGCGACCCGCGACTCATACGCCGGCGCCGCACTCGAGTCGCGGCTGCACGTGATCGTCGACGACTGGTTCTCAGAGCGCCGCTTCTCGATGCCCCCGATGCTGCGCGCCCTCGGTGTCCGCAGCAGCCTCGCCGTCCTGATCGAAGGCAAGGACAGCGCCTTCGGCGTTCTGGACGTGCACTCGAGCGAGCCCAGCCGCTTCACTCCCCAGGACGTTCACTTCGTGCAGGCCTCGGCAAACGTGCTCGCCGACGCGATCGCCCGCCACCAGGTCGACGAAGCGCTGCGCCATCGCGTCCTCCACGACCCGCTAACCGGCCTCCCCAACCGACTCAGCTTCGTCGACTCTCTGGGCGAAGCGCTCCAACGCGGCGTGGCCGCCAGCTCGCCGGTCGCGATCATCTTCCTCGACGTCGATCACTTCAAGCTGATCAACGACAGCATGGGCCACCACGCCGGCGACGAGCTGCTGCGCTCGGTGGCCGCACGGTTGCGCGCGCAGCTGCGGCCCGGCGACGTCGTCGCCCGCTTCGGGGGCGACGAGTTCGGCATCCTCGTCGATCGCCTGGCCGACGAGGAGGAGGCGATGACGATCGCCGACCGGGTGGCCGGCGCCTTCACCGAGCCCTACTCGATGGGGGGCGCCGATCACTTCATCACCGCCAGCCTCGGCATCGCCGTGGCGCCATCCGCGGCGCGGGACTCGATCGACCCCGAGTCGCTGATCCGCGACGCCGACGCGGCGATGTACCGGGCCAAGGAGCGGGGGCGGTCCCGCTGCGAGCTCTTCGATGCGGAGATGCGGGCGCGCGCCGTCCACCGTCTCGAGCTCGAGCAGGAGCTGCGCCACGCGATCGAGCGCGACGAGCTGGTCCTCCTCTACCAGCCGGTCGTCGCCCTCGGCAGCGGTGAGATCACCGGCCTGGAGGCGCTGGTGCGATGGCAGCATCCCGAGCGCGGCACGCTCGAACCGAGCCAGTTCATCCCCGTCGCCGAGGACAGCGGCCTGATCGAGCCGATCGGCCGCTGGGTGCAGGACAACGCCTGCCGGCAGATCATCGAGTGGCACGCGCTGCGCCCGGATCAGCGGCCCCTCGACGTCTCCGTGAACCTCTCCGCCCGCCAGGTGGCCCACCGTGACTTCGCGGCCTCCGTCGCCGACGTCCTCGATCGCACCGGCCTCGACCCAAGCAGCCTGCGTCTGGAGATAACCGAGAGCATCCTGGTCGAGGAGTCCGCGACGGCGATCGCCGCCCTGAAGGACCTGCATGAGATCGGGGTCAGCCTCGTCCTCGACGACTTCGGCACCGGCTACTCCTCGCTGGCCTACCTCAACCGTTTCCCCTTCGACGCTCTCAAGGTCGACCGCTCCTTCATCGACGTTTTGGGCGTCGAGGCGGAGCGCACCGCGATCGTCGAGGCGATCATCAGCATGGCGCACGCCCTCTCGCTGGAAGCGATCGCCGAGGGGGTCGAAAACGAGCTGCAGGTCTCCGAGCTGCAGAGGCTCGGCTGCGACTGCGCGCAGGGGCACCTCTTCTCGCGCGCCCTGCCGCCCAAGGAGATCGCGGCGCTGCTGGCGGAGACGACGCCCGGCTACTCGGGGATCTTGCCCGGCAAGTAGTCGTTGCTGAGCACTTCGGAGGCGTCCGGCAGGGTTGAGATCAGCTCGTTGTCGCGCATCCAACCGATGAAGTCCCGCCAGCGGGCGGGGTCCATATAGCCATAGGGCTGGTCCGGATCGCTCGGCTCCAGCAGCGGCAGCGTGGCCGCCACCTCGGCTTTGGTCAGCTTTGGGTCGAGGTCGGGATTGGCGGCGAGCAGCGCGTTGGTGGCCGCATCCGGACTTTCCACCGCCACCTGAGTGCCGCGGGAGAGCGCGGCGATGAAGAGCCTGATCGCTTCGGGGTCTTCTTCGAGCCGCTGGCGCTGGGCGACTAGGACCAGCTCGTTGTAGCTGGGGACGCCGAGCTCGTCGACCGGCGTCACGACGGGATCTTTGCCGCGCAGGCGCAGGTCGACGCCCTCGACGTTGCGGAAGCCGCCCAGCATCGCCTGGGCGCTGCCGCTGACGAGCGCCGGCAGCAGCCCGAAGCCGACGTTGACCTTCTTGACGTCGTCGGGCGAGAGCCCGGCGCGTCCCAGGATCGTCTTCAGGTAGGCGTCCTGGTAGGGGATGCCCGCGGTGGCGACGGTCTTGCCGCGCAGGCCGGCGACCCCCTTGATCCCGGACTTCTTCAGCCAGATCATCGAAGTGAGGGGGCGGTCGACGATGGCGGCCACGGCGACCACGTCGAGGCCCTGTTCGCGGGCCAGCATCACCTCGGGCTCGTATGAGATCGCCAGGTCGGCCTGTCCGGCGGCGACCTGTTTGATCGGCATCGACGGGTCGGCGGGGCTGTTGATCTGCACGTCGAGGCCGGCGTCTTCGAAGTAGCCCAGCTTCTGCGCCATGTAGATCCCGGCGTGGTCGGGGTTCGGGTAGAAGTCGAGCGTCAGGCTGAGGGGTTCGCTCGCGCCCTTGACGTCCTCGCTCTTCTCGCCGCAGGCGGTGAGGCCGAGCGAGGCGCCGATCAGCGCGACCGCGAACGCGATCGCGGCGGCGCGGCGCAGCTTCGTCCCCTGCTTTCGCAGATTCATCCCCTGCTTTCTATCGCCAAGTGACCACCCGGCGCTCCGCGAGGGCCAGCAGGCCGAACAGCGAGATCGCCATTGCCGAGAGCACGAACACGGAGGCGAATTGGCGCGCCACTTCGTAGTGGTAGCCGTCCTGGAGGATCAGGCGCCCCAGACCCTCCCCCGAGCTCACCTGCTCGCCGAAGACCGCGCCGATGACCGCGACCGCGACCGCGATCTTGGCGCCGCTGAAGACGTAGGGCAGGGCGCTCGGCGCTTCGACCCAGCGAAAGGTCTGCCAGCGCGAGGCGTCGAGAGTCCGCATCATCTTGGTCGCGCTCGGGTCGACCGAGCGCAGCCCGTCGAGCGCGTTGACGGTGATCGGGAAGAAGCAGATCAACGCGATCACGGCCAGCGTCGGGCCGTTGCCGAAGCCGAACCAGACGACGAGGATCGGCGCGACGACGACGATCGGGATCGTCTGCGAGGCGACGACCAGGGGGTAGAAGGCGCGGCGCAGCGTCTCGAAGAGGTGCAGTAGGACGGCGAAGGCGAGCCCGGCGAGGAGGGCGATGGCGAAGCCGATGACGATCTCCCGCAGCGTCACCCAGGCGTTTTCCGCCAGCAGGGAGCGGTTCTGCCACAGCGAGTCGGCGACTTCCGCGGGGGAGGGGACGAGGAACGGCTTGATGTTGAGGGCGTCGGCGATCGCCCCCGTGCTGGCCGCGAGCTGCCAGAGGCCGATCAGCACCGCGATCAGGACGGCGGGCAGGAGCCAGCGCCCACCGCGGATGGCGCGCCGGCGCGCGCCGGCGCTCATCGGGCGCCCTCTCGCAGGGCCGTCATCGCCCGCTCCCGCGCGGCGACGAACTCGGGGTCGGTGACGGCTGCGTCGCGATCCGGCGCCCGCGGGGCGGGCGCCCTCAGCGTCGCCAGCACCCGCCCGGGCCGCGGCGAGAGCACGGCGACCTGGTCGGAGAGGTAGAGCGCCTCCTCGATGTCGTGGCTGACGAGGACGACCGTGCGGGGGTCGGCGCCGAGCGCCCCGGCCAGCCATTGCTGCATCTCGCCCCTGGTGATCGCGTCGAGGGAGGCGAAGGGCTCGTCGAGCAGCAGGACCGGCTTGCCGGCGACGAGCGTGCGCAGGAAGGCGACCCGCTGGCGCATCCCTCCCGAGAGCTGCGCCGGCGGCGTGCGCTCGAAGCCGGTCAGCCCGAAGCGCTCGAACAGCTCGCCGGCTTCGCGCCGAGCCCGCGCCCGGCTCGCGCCGCGGTTGCGCAGCGCCAGCGCCGCGTTGTCGAGCGCCGAGAGCCAGGGCAGCAGCAGGTCGCGCTGCGGCATGTAGGCGCAGCGCCTCAGCCGCTCCGGCGCCCGCCGCTCGCCGCCGGCCTCGATCGTGCCGTCCAGCGGATCGCGCAGGCCGCAGACAAGCTCCAGCAGAGTCGACTTGCCGCACCCCGAGGGGCCGACCAGGCCGAGCACGCCGTGCGCCGGCACCTCGAGATCGAGGCCTTCGAGCGTGCGCAGCTCGCCATAGGCGTGGCCGGCGCCGCGGATCGAGATCGCCGCGCCCGGTGACGGGCTGGCAGGCGATGCGGCCGCGGCGGCGAATTCCCTGGCCTGAGTGGGCATCTTGGTATCCTGGCGCACTCCGCGCTCCTGACCAAAAAGGTCGAGAAAGTCGATAAGCCCCACTCGCGCGGCACAAATGGACCCGGCAATCATTCTCTTTGGCTTTGGCATCGGCGCCATGGTCGGCATGACCGGCATGGGCGGCGGCACCCTGATGACGCCCCTGCTGATCCTGATCTTCGGGGTCAAGCCGGTGACCGCGATCGGCACCGACATCTTCTATGCCGCGGTGACGAAGACCGTCGGCGCCTGGCGGCACCTGCGGATGGGGACCGTGAACATCGGCCTCTCGCTGTGGATGGCCGCCGGCAGCGTCCCGGCCTCCATTCTCGGCGTCTGGGCGATCTCGGTGCTGCAGAGCAAGGTCGGAGAAGACAAGCTCGACTCGATCGTCTACGCGCTGCTCGGAGGCACGCTGCTGATGGTCGGGATCATCACCCTGGCCCGGGCGCTGATCCTCAGCAACCTGATCGAAGAGCGCGACGACTTCGAGCTCAAGCGCCGCCACAAGATCGCCGCCTGCGCGATCGGGGCCACCACCGGCTTCGTGATCGGGATCACCTCGGCGGGGTCGGGCACCGTGATCGCGATCCTGCTGATCGCGGTATTTCGCCTCACCCCGCGCAAAGTGGTCGGCACCGACGTCTTCCATGCGGCGATCCTGCTCTGGGCGGCGGGCCTCGCCCACTGGGTCGGCGGCAACGTCGACTTCTCCCTCGCCGGCAACATCCTGCTCGGCTCGGTACCCGGCGTCATCCTCGGCTCGCACTTCGCCGCCCGCGCCCCGACGGGCTTCCTGCGCACCGCGCTCGGCATCGTTCTCGTCGCCTCCGGCGTGGTCACAGTGCAGAAGGGCGACCCCATGGTCTGGCCGATTGCCGCGGTGGTCGCCGGGATCGGGCTTGGCCTGCTGATCTGGTTCCCGCGCTGGTGGTCGGCGCGGCGCGCCAAGCGGGAAACCGAAAACGGCGACGAGCCTCCCCACGATCGCTCCTCCGATCTGGCGCCCGAGGCGATCGGTTGACGCCGGCGGCTGGATCGCGGCTCGGCGCAGCTTCCGCCTGATTTACTCCGCCCATGCGCGTTTCCGCAAAGGCCGACTACGCCGTTCGCGCGGCGGCGGAGCTTGCGGCAGCCGACGAGGGCCCGGTAAAGGGGGAGAAGCTCGCCGAGGCGCAGGAAATCCCCCTCCAGTTCCTCGAGCACATCCTGCTCGAGCTCAAGCACGCCGGCATCGTGCGGGCCCGCCGCGGCGCCAAGGGCGGCTACTGGCTGGCCCGGCCGGCGGACGAGGTGACGATCGCCGACATCGTGCGCGCCGTCGAGGGCCCGATCGCCCACGTGCAGTCCTCGCCGCCGGAGGCGATCGAGTACCGCGGCAACGCCGAGCACCTGCAGGAGGTCTGGATCGCGGTCCGCGCCAGCCTGCGCTCGGTGGTGGAGCATGTCACCCTGGCCGATCTGGTCAGCGGCGAGCTCGAGCCAGAGGTCGCCGAGCTCGCCAAGTCGCCCGACGCCTGGGCGCCGCGCTAGCCACCCGAGCCTGCCGCCCGCCGACCCTGCCGCGCTGTGCGCACCGCCTGCCGCGCGAGGGCCGTCCGACTTCTCAGTCGGCGGCCGGGGTGCCGCCGGCGACGATGTTGACGAAGCTCTCCAGGTGGCGGGTCGTCCAGCACTCGAAGGCGCCGTCGCAGTGGCGGGCGTAGGCGGCCATCACCGAGTCGCCGTAGTTCCAGTAGAGCTTCGGCTCGGGGTTGAGCCAGAAGAGGCGGCCGGCGCGCTCGGCGATCTGGGCGAAGACCTCGGCGTGCGGCTCGCGGCCGTTGGTGCGGGCGTCGCCGAGGACGATCACGGTCGAGCGCGGGTCGAGGTCTTCGGAGATCTCGGTCAGGAACTCGAGCCAGACGCGGCCGTAGTCGGTGTAGCCGGAAACGTCGGCGACGCCGCCCTCGCTGGAGATCCTCTGGGCGATCGCGGCGAAGTCGCGCTCGTGCTCGAAGACGTCGGTGACCTCGGAGATCCGCTCGATGAAGACGAAGCTGCGCAGCTTGCGGAAGGAGTCATGGAGGGCGTGCAGGACCGAGAGGAAGAAGACGCTGGCGGAGGTGACCGAGGTGGAGACGTCGCAGAGGACGTAGATCTCCGGCCGCCGCGGCCGCTTCGGCCGGTAGCGCAGGCGCAGCGGCACGCCGCCGGTCTCCAGCGAGGCGCGCATCGTCCGCCGCACGTCGACGAGCTGGCCCTTGCGGCGGCCCCGCTGTTCGTGGCCGAGCGTCGCCAGGCGCCGCTTCATCTGCGAGACGGCGCGGTGGACGGCGGCGAGGTCCTGGGTCGGGCTGGTCGGCAGCGCCCGGTCGAGCTCGGCGAGGGGGCGGGAGGGGGGAAGCGTCTCGGTGCGCTCGATCAGGTCGCGCTCGAGCTCGCGCCGCAGGTGGCGCTCGAAGCCGGTCAGCTGCTCGCGGTCGATCGGCGGCCGCTCGCCGCCGTCCTCGCCGGGCGGCTGCTGCCCCGCCGTCAGCCCCAGGGTGCGGCGGATCCGCTGCACGTCGACGCCGACCACCCCCGAGCCCTCGGCCCGGCCGAAGGCGGCGATCGCCAGGCGCGCCAGGTCGCGCATCCGGTCCTCGTCGCCGGCCGCCATCGCCTCGCGGATCGCCTCGCTCAGCTCCTCCATGTCGAAGCGCTCGCCGTCGCCGGCCGGCGGACCGCCCTCGGCGTGCTCGGTGACGCCGCGCTGGACCGCCTCGGCCTCGGCGGTGCGGAAGAAGTAGCGCTCGAAGAGCAGCTCGAAGACGCGGCGGTCGTCCTGGGACTTGGCGATCGTCGCCGCCAGCGCCTCACGGAAGTCGTCGCGCGAGGTCCACTCGACCTCGCTCAGCGCCGCGAAGGCGTCGAGCAGCTCCGAGGTTCCGACCGCCACTCCCTCGCTGCGCAGCTCCTCGCAGAAGCCGAGCAGCTTCGCCGCGACGCCCGGCGGGCCGGCCTCAGCTTTCGGCCCGTAGGGGGTCGGCAAGCTTCACCCCGACTCTCTCCGCCACGAGATCGATGTCGGTGCGGTGCTTGACGATGATCGACATCGATTGGGCGAAGGTCTCCTGGTCGATGTCCTCGGCGCCCATCAGCAGCAGCGTCCGCGCCCAGTCGATCGACTCGGCGATCGAGGGCGGCTTCTTCAGGTCGAGGTCGCGGACCATCCGGATCACCTCGACAAGGCGCCGCGCCAGCGTCTCCGGCAGATCGGGAGCGTGCAGGCGGACGATCTCCATCTCCCGCTCCAGCTCCGGGTAGTCGAGCCAGAGGTAGAGGCAGCGGCGCTTCAGCGCCTCGGTCAGCTCGCGCGAGTCGTTCGAGGTGAGGACGACGATCGGCATCGTCGTCGCCTCGATCCGGCCCAGCTCGGGGATCGTGATCTGGAAGTCGGAGAGCAGCTCGAGCAGCATCGCCTCGAACTCCTGGTCGGTCTTGTCGATCTCGTCGATCAGCAGCACGACCGGCTCGGGACTGGCGATCGCCTGCATCAGCGGCCGCTCGAGCAGGAAGTCGGGGCTGAAGATGTCGTCCTGGACCTCTTCCCACCCGGCCTCCCCGCCGGCCTGGATCCGCAGCAGCTGCTTGCGGTAGTTCCACTCGTACATCGCCTTCGCCTCGTCGAGGCCCTCGTAGCACTGCAGGCGCACCAGCTCGCGGCCGCTGGCGCGGGAGAGCGCCTTCGCCAGCTCGGTCTTGCCGACTCCCGCCGGGCCCTCGACCAGCACCGGCTTGCCCAGCTTCTGGGCGAGGAAGGAGACCAGCGCGGCCGGCTCGTCGGCCAGGTAGCCGACCCCGGCGAGCGCCTCTTTCACCTCTGCGACTGACCCGTTGGCCACGCGCCGATGATAATCAGCCCCCCGTGCCGGACCTTGCCCTGCCGCTCGCCGCGCTGCTGCCGCACAGCGCCACCCCCTACGTCGCGCTGATGCTGGCGGGGTTCGTCGTCGGCATCCTCGGCCACCTCAGCGGGGTGCGCTGGCTGGTCGCGGCCGGGGTTGCGCTGATCGCCCTCGGGGCGCTGCTGCTGCCCCTGGTCGCCAACGTCACGACTCAGAACCGGCCGGCGCCGATCGAAGAATCGCGCGGAGACTCCGGCGAATGACCGCCCCCGCCTCCCCCTCCCTAGAATCCGGGCTTCGGTCCTGTCCTTTGATCACGAGGAGCCCTATCTCTTGAGCCGCATTCGAATCCTTGCCCTGCTGGCGACCTTCGTCGCCCTCGCGGGCGTTCTTGCTGCCTGCGGTGGCGGTGGCAGCGACAACAGCAACGAAGACCCCAGGAAGGTCCTCGAAGAAGCCGGCCTCGAAGGCGTGAAGAGCGGCGAACTCGAACTTTCGGTGCACGTCAACGCCGAAGTCGAAGAAGGCGGTGAATTCGACGCCAGCCTCTCCGGACCGTTCGAAGCCGGCGGCAAAGAAGAACTTCCGCAGCTGGAAATGGCGGCTGAAGCCAACGGCGAAGCCAAGGGTGAAAAGATCGACTTCGAAGGCAAGCTGACGCTGCTCAAGGACCGCGCCTTCGTCGAATACAAGGGCACTCCCTATGAAATCGACCCGACCACCTTCGGCTTCCTCAAGTCGGCCTTCGAACAGGCCCAGCAGGAAGGCGGATCGGAAGGTGGACCGGAAGGCGGGGTGACCGCCTGCCAGAAGGCGGCGGAAGGGATCAGGTTCAGCCAGTTCGCCGACCACCTCGAGAACGAAGGCTCGGAAGAAGTCGGCGGCACCTCGACCACCAAGATCAGCGGCGACGTCAACGTCGGCGGCGCGATCGACGCGCTGATAAAGCTGACCGAAGACCCCGCCTGCAGCTCGCAGCTGGAAGCGGCCGGGCCGCTGCCGCTGAACGAACTCGAAGAAGCGAAGGGAGAACTGAGCAAGGCGATCAAGGCCTCGCACGTGGAAATCAACGTCGGCGACGACCACATCGTCCGCAAGTTCGCGCTCGAACTGACGGTCGAACCGCCGCAGGCGAAGGGCGAAAAAGTCGAACTCGAATTCGAAGTCGCCCTCAACGGGGTCAACGAAACCCAGAGCTTCTCCGAACCCTCGAACGCGAAGCCGCTGGAAGAGCTGTTCCAGCAGCTGAAGGTCAACCCGCTCGAACTCCTCGAAGGCGCACGAAGCGAAGGTCTGGGCGGGCTGCTGGAAGGGATCACCGGTGGCTCGTCGGGCGGCGGCGCGTCCTCGGGAGGCGGATCGTCCTCCGGCGGCGAATCCGGCCCCTCGGCTGAGGCGCAGAAGGAATACGTGCAGTGCCTGCAGAAGGCCCGGAACGCGGCCGACCTGCAGAAGTGCGCGAGCCTGCTCAAGTAGCTGAGCGAGCCGGGCAGCCGTGAACCAGGCGGGGCCTCGCCTTGACGCGTCCTTTCTTAGGACGCCGATGGGCTGGCCCTACCTGCTGACGCCGCTGATCCCGATCGCCGTCGTCCTCGACCTGCTGGGGGCGCCGGCGGCCGCGGTCTTCGCCGCCTCGGCGCTGGGCATCGTCCCCACGGCGGCGCTGATGGGCCGCGCGACCGAGGAGCTGGCGGCACGCTCAGGGCCCGGGATCGGCGGCCTCCTCAACGTGACCTTCGGCAACGCGCCGGAGCTGATCATCGCCCTCTTCGCCCTCGGCCGAGGGCTGCAGGAGGTGGTCAAGGCCTCGATCGTCGGCTCGATCATCGGCAACATGCTGCTGGTGCTCGGAGCGGCGATGCTGGCGGGCGGGATCGGGCGCGAAAAACAACATTTCAGCCGCACCGGCGCCAGCATCCAGACGACGATGCTGATGCTCGCCGGCGGGGCGCTGATCATGCCGGCGATCTTCGAGCTGGTCGAGGGCAAGGGACTGCCCGAACCGGGCGCGGCATCGATCCACTACGGCGGCACCGTCGAGCACCTCTCGCTGGCGGTGGCGGTGGTGCTGCTCGTCACCTACGTGATCGGGCTCTTCTTCTCGCTGAAGACCCACCGCGATCTCTTCAACCCCGAGTACGAGGACGAGGACAGCTGGGGCTGGTCGGTGCGGACCTCGGTGATCGCGCTGGCGTTTGCCGGCGTCCTGGTCGGGGTGATGTCGGAGGTGCTGGTCAGCTCGATCACCGAGGCCTCCGAATCGGTCGGCCTCTCCCAGTTCTTCATCGGCGTGATCGTCGTGGCGATCGTCGGCAACGCCGCCGAGCACTGGGTGGCGGTGCTGGTCGCGGTCAAAGACAAGATGGACCTGGCGGTCAACATCGCCGTCGGCTCCAGCGCCCAGGTTGCCCTCTTCGTCGGCCCGGTGCTCGTCATCGCCTCCCTCCTGATCGGGCCCTATCCGCTGGCCCTGGTCTTCAACGGCTTCGAGCTGGGGGCGATCCTGCTGGCGATCCTGGTCGGCAACCACGTCACCGCCGACGGCGAGTCGACCTGGTTCGAGGGGGTTCAGCTCCTGGCCGTCTATTTCGTCTTCGCGCTGGCCTTCTACTTCGCCTGACGCCGGATAGCCTGGCGCGATGGACGCCGTCCTCTTGCTTCTCAGTTTTGCCGTCGTTCTGACTGGGGCTCTGCTGTTCACCAACTCGATCGAGTGGATCGGCCACAAGCTCGAGGTCGGGGTGGGGGCGGTGGGGAGCATCCTCGCCGCGGTCGGGACGGCGATGCCGGAGACGCTGATCGCCATCGTCGCCCTGGTCGGGACCAAGGAGGGTTCCGAAGACGTGGCGGTGGGGGCGATCGTCGGGGCGCCGTTCCTGCTCGGGACCCTGGCGATGGGCCTGGTCGGCCTCTTCGCCTACCTCTACCGGGAGAAACGGGACCAGGGGCTGCAGCTGAACGTCCACCGGGAAACGCTCGAGCGCGACCTCGTCTTCTTCCTGATCCTCTTCGCGGTCGCCGGGCTCCTGGCCTGGGGGCCGCCGGCGCCGCTGCGGATCGCGGTCGGCATCGCCTTCCTCTGCTTCTACGTGCTCTACATCGCCCTGACGCTGAAAGGCGGGGGCGAGGTCCAGAGCGAAGAGTCGCTCAACCCGCTGATCTTCGAGCGCCGCGGCGAGCGCCGCGAAGACCCCTCGATGCTCCTCTGCGTGCTTCAGCTCCTGGTCGGGCTGGGGGCGATGGTCGGCGGCGCCCACCTCTTCGTCGAGGAGCTGCTCAACCTCGCCGAAAGCATCGGCGCGGAGCCGCTGGTGCTGGCGCTGATCCTGGCGCCGCTGGCGACGGAGTTGCCGGAGAAGGTCAACAGCTTCTTCTGGGTGCGGGAAGGCAAGGACGCGCTGGCGCTCGGGAACATCACCGGGGCGATGGTCTTCCAGGCGATGGTCCCGGTCGGGATCGGCCTGATCTTCACCGACTGGGAGCTGAACTGGCACGCGGTGCTCTCGATCGCCCTCGGCTTCGCCGGAGGCCTGCTGGCTTTCGAGAGCCTGCACCTGGGACGGCGCTTCAAACTGCCTGCGGTGATCGGCTGGTTCGCGCTCTACAGCGCCTTCATCGTGGCCGTTGTGGTCAGCGCCTGATCAGGCGGCGGCGAGCTCTCCCAACGCCTTCAGCACCACCTCGTCGTGCGTTTTCGGCGAGACCTTGGGGAAGACCTTGGCGATTCTGCCGTCTGGGCCGATGATGAAGGTCGCCCGCTGCACGCCCATGTACTTCTTGCCGTACATCGACTTCTCGACCCAGGTGCCGTAGGCCTCGGCGACCGTGTGGTCGGCGTCGGCGAGCAGGGTGAAGTCGAGGTCGTACTTGCCGGCGAACTTGTCGATCGCCTTCACCTCGTCGGGCGAGATCCCGATCACCTTGGCGCCGGCCTCGGCGTAGGCGGCGGTGTGGTCGCGGACGCCGCAGGCCTGGGTGGTGCAGCCCGGCGTGTCGGCGCGGGGGTAGAAGTACAGGACGACCGTCTGACCCTCGAGGTCCGAGAGCCTGACCTGTTCGCCGTTCTGGTCGGGCAGGCTGAAGTCGGGGGCCTTGTCGCCCTCGCCGGGCACCGGCTACTCCTCGTCCTCGTCCGACGCGGCCCCCTGCGGGGGCTCCTCGTCGTCCTCTTCGAAGTCGTCGTCGCTCTCTTCGAGATCGCCCTCGGCAAGCGACCCGGGTCGGTTGCGCGTCTCGAAGGTCTCGAGGGCGCTGTCGCGGCCGTCCTCGTCGACGGGGACGTCATCGGAGACGCGGACCCACTCAGCCCCTTCGTAGCCCTCGAGGTTGCTGAAGACCTCCTGGTCGAGCGAGGCGGAGTCGTCGACGATCACCACGACCTCGCTCTGGGGGTTGAAGTAGGTGCCCGGCTGGTTGAGCATCTCCTCAACCTCGTAGAGGTTCTCCTCGGAGGGGGCCATCAGCTCGATCCTATGAGATCGGCCAGCTCCCGCTCGGTCTCGGCCTCGACGTCGAGGGGCTCCAGTCCTTCGCGCAGCCGACGTTCGTTGCGGGTGACGACGAGCGCTCGCACCTCAGCCCGCAGCTCGGCGTCCATCGCCTCGGCTCCGGGGGGCTTTTCGGCGGCCGCGAGCAGGTGCTCGGTCTCGGCCTCGACGTCGAGCGGCGCCTCGCCGCGCCTGCGCCTCCGCTCCGATTTCGCCTCGAGCATCTGGCGCACCTCAGCCGCCTGGATTGCGGGATCGACGCTCCGGCCCGCGGGGCCGCCGGATTTCCGCGGGGCTTCGCTGAGGATCGCGAAGGGGCCGCCTCCCATCGTCTCCCAGCCGCCGCCGACCCGCTTCAGGAGCAGGCCGATCAGCGGTGCGGCGATGCCGGTGAAGAGGAGCACTCCGGCACCCTTCTGGAACGCCGTGAGGGCGAGCGGGAATGCCATCGCCCAAGGGTAGAACGCCCTGGCTTTCCGGCCGGTCCGCTACCCTATGGGACCGGTTGACTGACGAGTCAATCGGTGGAACGCCAGCTTCCCGGCGGCGCTCCCGCAGACTTCAAAGACACGCGAAGAAAAGGAGCACCGACCGGTGGTCGACTTCACCCTTACCGACGAGCAGAAGGACCTGCGCGAGCTGGCTCACAGCTTCGCCGAGAAAGACATGCGCACTGTCGCCTGGGAGTACGACAAGGACGGCACCTGGCCGCAGGACGTGATCGACAAGGCCTGGGAGGTCGGGTTGATGAACACCCACGTCCCCGAGGCCTACGGCGGCCCCGGCCTCGACTACCTCTCCGGCTGCCTGATCGAGGAGGAGTTCGGCTGGGGCTGCTCGGGGATCGGCACCTCGCTCGCCGCCAACGGCCTCGCCTCGGCCCCGATCACCCTCGGCGGCTCCGAGGAGACGAAGAAGAAGTACCTCGGGATGCTCACCGAAGGCCCCAAGCTCTGCTCCTTCGGCCTCACCGAGCCGGACGCCGGCTCCGACGTCTCCGGGATGAAGACCAAGGCCGTGAAGAAGGGCGACAAGTACGTCCTCTCGGGCTCCAAGTGCTTCATCACCAACGGCACCTACGCCGACTACTTCACCGTCTTCGCCAAGACCGATCCCGAGGCGGGCCACCGTGGCATCAGCGCCTTCGTCGTCGACGCCGACCTCCCCGGGGTCTCGGTCGACAAGAAGGAGGACAAGATGGGTCAGCGGGCCTCCAACACCGCGACCATCTCCTTCGACGAAGTCGAGGTTCCGGCCGAGAACCTTCTGGCCGAGGAAAACAAGGGGTTCAAACTGGCGATGATGACCCTCGACCGGACCCGTCCCGGCGTCTCCGCGATGGCCGTCGGCATCGGCCGCGCCGCGCTCGAGTTCGCGTCCGACTACTCCAAGGAACGAGTCCAGTTCGGGGTCCCGATCGCCATGCACCAGGCGATCCAGTTCATGATCGCCGACATGGCGACCAAGGTCGAGGCCGCCCGCCTGCTGACCTGGAACTCGGCGTTCCTGCTCGACCAGGGCGTCCGCAACTCCAAGGTCTCCTCGATGGCCAAGCGCTTCGCCGCCGACTCGGCGATGGAGGTCACCACCGACGCCGTCCAGGTCTACGGCGGCTACGGCTTCATCAAGGAGTACCCGGTCGAGAAACTGATGCGGGACTCGAAGATCATGCAGCTCTACGAGGGGACCAGCCAGATCCAGCGCCTCGTGATCGCCAAAGAAGTCCTGCTCCCGCGCCAGGAAACCGCGGCCCCCGAGGCCAAGGCCCAGGCCTCCGAGCAGTCCCAGTCCGAGCAAGCCGCCGCGACGGTCTAGCTCCACTAGGGGTCAACGCTTCAAAAGCCGCCGGCCCTTAGGGTCGGCGGCTTTTTCTATGGGCGTGTCGCTTTATGCGCCCAGAGCGACGCATAAAGCGACACTGCTCAGCGAGCGGGCGCCTTGTCCCGCAGCTTCGACGCCTTCAGCCGTTTGATTTTGTCGAGCTCGACCTTTCGCAGGCGGATCGCCTCCGGGGTGATTTCCACGCACTCGTCCTCGCGGACGAACTCGATCGCGCCTTCCAGCGAGAGCTCGACTTTCGGCGCCAGTCGCACCAGCACGTCGGCGCTGGCCGCCCGCATGTTGGTCTGCTGTTTGGCCTTGGTCGGGTTGACGTCGAGGTCCTCCGAGCGGGAGTTCTCGCCGACGATCATCCCTTCGTAGACCTCCTCGCCGGAGCCGACGAAGAGCCTGCCGCGGTCCTGCAGGCTCAGCAGCGAGTAGCTCGCGGTCTGGCCGCGGCGGTCGGCCACCAGCGACCCGGTCTGGCGCGTGCGCAGCTCGCCCGCCCACGGCTCCCAGCGGTCGAAGACGTGGTGCATCAGGCCGCTGCCGCGGGTGACAGTGAGGAACTCGGTGCGGAAGCCGATCAGCCCGCGGGCCGGCACCAGGTACTCCATCCGCACCCAGCCGGTCGAGTGGTTGACCATCTGCTCCAGCCGCCCCTTGCGCGCCGCCACCATCTGGGTGACGTCGCCGACGTGCTCCTCGGGGACGTCGATCGCCAGCCGCTCGACCGGCTCGTGCATCTGGCCTTCGATATCCCGCGTCACCACCTGCGGCTGGCCGGCGGTCAGCTCGTAGCCCTCGCGGCGCATGATCTCCAGCAGCACCACCAGCTGCAGCTCGCCGCGGCCCTGGACCTCCCAGGCATCGGGCCGTTCGGTGTCGTTGACCCGCAGCGAGACGTTGCCGACGAGCTCGGCGTCGAGCCGCGAGCGGATCTGCCGCGCCGTCAGCTTGTCGCCCCCCTGCGTCCCGGCAAGCGGCGAGGTGTTGATGCCGACGACGACCGAGAGCGAGGGCTCGTCGACGGTGATCACCGGCAGCGGCAGCGGTTCCGCCGGGTCGGCCAGGGTCTCGCCGATCGTCACCTCTTCGATCCCCGCCACGGCGATGATTTCGCCGGGCCCCGCCTCATCGGCGGCAACCCGCTCCAGGCCCTGGGTGACGTACAGCTCGCTCACCGCCGCCCGGGCGACGCTGCCGTCGGCGCGGCACCAGGCGACCGGCTGGCCGGAGCGGATCGAGCCCTGGTGGACCCGGCAGATCGCCAGGCGCCCGACGTAGGGCGAGGCGTCGAGGTTCGTCACGTGCGCCTGCAGCGGCGCCCCCTCCTCGTAGCGCGGCGCCGGGATCTTCTCCAGCATCAGGTCGAGCAGCGGCTTCAGGTCGCTTCCCTCGACGCCCTCCTCCAGCGCGGCCCAGCCCGCTTTCGCGTTCGTGTAGACGATCGGGAAGTCGATCTGATCGGAGTCGGCGTCGAGGTCGATGAAGAGCTCGTAGACCTCGTCCACCACCTCGCTGATCCGCGCGTCGGGGCGGTCCACCTTGTTGACAACGAGGACGATCGGCAGCTTCCTTTCGAGCGCCTTGCGCAGGACGAAGCGGGTCTGCGGCAGCGGTCCCTCGGAGGCGTCGACCAGCAGCAGCGCTCCGTCAACCATCGTCAAGGCCCGCTCGACCTCGCCGCCGAAGTCGGCGTGGCCCGGCGTGTCGACGATGTTCAGCTTCACGTCGCCGTAGGTGACCGCGGTGTTCTTGGCGAGGATCGTGATCCCCTTCTCGCGCTCGAGGTCCATCGAGTCCATCACCCGCTCGGCGACCTCCTGGCCCTGGCGGAAGGTGCCGGTCTGCCACAGCATCGCGTCGACCAGGGTGGTCTTGCCGTGGTCGACGTGGGCGATGATCGCGATGTTCCTAAGTCTGTCCTGAGCCGTCATCGAGATGTGAGGGTAGGGAACTGGCTTCAATCAAGACGAAGCCCGCCTTGGAGGCGGGCTTCGGACTACTGAAAGCGTTTAGCGCGACTACTGCTGCTGAACGCTCGCGGCGGCCGGGCCCTTGGGGCCTTCTTCGGACTCGTAGGTCACCTTGGCGCCCTCGGTCAGGGACTTGAAGCCCTCGCCGAGAATGGCGGTGTGATGAACGAAGACGTCCTTCGAGCCGTCGTCGGGCGTGATGAACCCGTAGCCCTTGTCGTCGCTGAACCACTTGACAGTTCCAGTGGGCATGCATTGCCTCCACTTCATGTGCTGCGAACGCGGAGGATGCAAAAGCAACGACTGCGAGCGCTACGCACAACTTTCGCCGGCTTTTCCCGGCCCATCGGAGGGGACCGTAGCAGGATCAACGGGCGGCTACGCTTTTGCCGATGAGCTTGGGAGGCGGGCGATCGCTGCCGATAAGACAGGGGACGATGACTGAGCCGAGGCACTCAAGGCAGCCCTTCGGCCGCTCGCTTGCTGGTGCAGCCGCTCTGGCGCTCGCCTTGTTCGTCGGCAGTGCGCCACCTTCGGCGGCCGGGGCCGGTTCCGGCGTGGCGGTTCTCTCGCCGCGCTTGTCGCAGCTGGCGACGCCGGCGCTCGAAGGCGCTGCGCCGGGGGCGCAGGCGCGAGCACTGAGCCTGGCCCGCAGTGGCCCGGGAAGCCTGCTGCGCCGTGGAGGCCGCGTCGTGGTCGAAGTCGGCTTTGACAATGGCGCGGCAGTCGGTGTCGGATCGCTGCGCGCAGTTGGTGGGAAGGTCCTCGATGTCAGTCGCCGCTATCAGACGGTGACGGTGGCTGCGAAGCCTGCTCAGCTGCGTCAGCTCGCTCAGGCGCCCGGAGTGCGCAGCGTCAAAGAGGTGCTAACGCCGATTGTTTATGGCACCGGTTTCGCCTGTCCTCAGGGAATCGCGGTCTCAGAGGGAGACCAGCAGCTTCGGGCCGCCGAAGCTCGGGCAGTGTCCGGGGTGAATGGCGAAGGCGTCACCGTCGGCATCCTGTCGGACTCCTTCAACAAGGGAACTTCCGCCGCGACTCACGCGCGGCAGGACGTGGAAAGCGGAGATCTGCCCGGCACCGGCGATCCCTGCGGAGAAACTGACTCGGTGAACGTCCTCGAAGATTTCACGCCGAGCGAACCGGGGGAAGAATCGGACGATGAGGGACGGGCGATGACTCAGATCGTCCATGACCTGGCGCCCGGCTCCCACCTTGCTTTTGCAACTGCCTTTTTTGAAAACCAGTATCCATTTGCAGCCAATATCGAACGCCTTGCGAAGCCGGTTTCCCAGGGTGGCGCCGGCGCCAAGGTGATCGCCGACGACGTCGCCTATTTCGATGAGCCGTTCTTCCAGGACGGGCCGGTAGCTGCTGCGATCGACAAGGTGACGGCAGCCGGAGCGTCGTATTTCACCGCGGCGGGGAACGACAACATCATCGAAGAACCGGAACCGGGTCTCGAACGGAACATCGCATCATGGGAAGCCCCTGCCTTCCGCGACGCGCTCAGTTGTCCTGTGGGCTTAACCGCGGCTATCGGGGCGGTGGATTGCATGGACTTCAATCCCGAACCGGGTCCGGCCAACATCGACAACACGTTCGGTCTAGAGGTCAAGGAAGGTGGGACTCTTAGCCTGGATCTCCAATGGGCGGAACCGTGGTTCGGCGTCAAGACGGACCTGGATATCTACCTGCTGAACGCCGCTGGGGAACCGTTGGAAGAAGAAATCGAAGGAACCAAGTATCTCGTGGGTAGCGGCTACAACAATCCTGGGATCGGGGAGCCATTCGAGTTCTTCCAGTGGACGAATACGGAAGCAGCGCAAGAAGTCCAGCTCGCAATCGTGCGTTGTACCGGAAGCTGCAATCCGGGAGCAAGCGCAACTGAATCTCGTCCTCTGAAGTTCGCATTGATGGAGAATGGGGCCAGGGACGTAACGGAATCGGAGTATCCGGTCTCATCCGGCGGGGATACCGTCGGACCCACGATCTTCGGTCATGCGGGGGCGGCGTCCGCCGTCACCGTCGGGGCGGTGCCGTTCTTCTCGAATAGCGAACCCGAGTACTACTCCTCGCGCGGTCCCGTGACGCACTACTTCGGCCCGGTCGAAGGGACGACGCCCGCCGCGGAACTGGGTGAGCCCGAAGAACTCTCCAAGCCGGATGTAGCAGCGACCGATTGCGGCGCGACCACGTTCTTCGCATCTTTCGGGCACTTTTTCGAATCCGAACCGGAAGAGTGGCACTTCTGCGGCACCTCGGCGGCCGCGCCGCACGCCGCTGCAGTCGCCGCCTTGATGCTCCAGCGAAACCCGGCGCTGACGCCGGCTCAGGTACGGGCGAAGCTGGCCGAAACCTCAAAGCCGGTGGGCAGCTTCGGAGCCGATGCCGTCGGTTCTGGGCTGATCGATGCCAGGGCTGCGTTGGAACCGGCCCCGTGGGAAGTCATACGAGAAGAAAGCATCGTGCCGCTCCCGATAGAACCGGCGCCCGACGTCGAAACGCCTACTCCGTATACGCCACCGAGCACGCCGCACCCAAAAATGCGACACGCCGGTACTGCAGCCCGGCCCTCAACCCGCTTCCTGAGGCACCCGCCGAAGCTGGTTCGCACCCACAGCAGAACCGCCCGGGTCGTCTTCCGCTTCGGCTCCGATCAGCTCGGGGCGACCTTCCTCTGCAGGATCGACAAGGGGGTGTTCCGGCCCTGTGGAGCGCGGACCGTCCGCAGGTTCGGCCTCGGCGGCCACGTGGTCAGAGTGCGGGCGGTCGGCTCAGCCGGTCTCGCCGACCCGACCGCGGCCGTCTTCCGCTTCCGGGTCAAGCACGTCTCCTGAAGGCACGGCCCGCCGGCGGGACTGCCGTCGCGCCGTCCGGTGACCGATCCCGAGAAGGGCCAGCAGGGCGAGGGCGCTGCCCAGGAGCAAGGGGTCGGTCAGAGAGAGGCCCTCGAGCCGGGTGCCGAAGTAGACGGCGATCGCGGTGATCGGCAGGTAGCCGACGGCGGTCGTCCAGACGAAGCGCCAGGCCGGCACCCGCGCCGCCCCCGCCGCGTAGGAGACGATGCTGAACGGCAGGATCGGGATCAGGCGCATCGCCAGCAGCAGCGAGGGGCCGCCGCGCTCAATTGCCCGCTCGACCCGCTCGAAGCGCTCGCTGCCGAACCAGCGGTCGAACAGCGGTCGGGCGACGCGATGGCCGACCGCCCAGCAGAGCAGCCCGGAGAGCACCCAGCCGACCGTCATCAGCAGCAGGGCGGGGAGGAAGCCGTAGGCGAACCCGGCCGCCGCGTCGACGATCTCGGCCGGGTAGAAGACGACCGCGTGGAGCAGCGCAAGGGCGAGGATCAGCAGCGGCCCCGCCGCTCCCAGCCGGTCGATCTGGTGGCGGACCTCGTGGTTGTCGCCCTGGAGAGCCGCTCTGACCGCCTCATGCAGCGGGTCGATCGCCAGGGCGAGGAGCGCCAGGACCGCGATCCCGGCCAGCGTGATTGCGATCTCGATCCACGGGATGCGGGTCTTCTCCACCCGCTTAGGCTAGATGCAGCTCAGACGCCGGCCTCGGCTCGGCTCCCGCCGCCCAGCCGCTCGGCCAGGCCGGAGTGGCGGCCGCCGCTGTCGTCGCGGCGGACGGCGGCGGCGAGGACGGCCTGGTCGCCGACCAGCACGCAGCTGGTGCGGGCGCGGGTGATCGCGGTGTAGAGGAGCGGCCGGTTCAGCATCCGTGCATGCGAGCGATGGCAGACGCCGACCACCACCGGCACCTCGCAGCCCTGCGACTTGTGGACCGAGATCGCGTAGGCCAGGCGCAGGGTGCCGGTCTCGCCGTAGGGGATGACGAGGCTGCCGCCGTCGTCGGTGTCGACGACGATCTGCTCCTCGGCCGGGTCGTCCTCGCGGAGGAAGACGATCGAGCCGTTCATCAGCCCCAGCTCGTGCGAGTTGCGGGTCTGGATCAGTCGGTCGCCGAGCCGGAAGCGGTTGTCGAGGGCGGCGCTGCCGTCGGGGTTGAGCTCGGCCTGCAGCCGCTCGTTGAGGGCGTCGATCCCGACCGGCCCGCGGTACATCGGGGCCAGCACCTGCACCTCGCGGACCGGGTCGACGGAGAACCTCGCCGGCGCTCTTTCCGAGACCACCTCGACCACCGTCTCCAGCGCCCGCTCCGGCGTCCCCCGCTCGATGAAGAAGAAGTCGTGGTCCTGTTCGGGACCGGGCTCGAGGTGGGGCTGGCGGCCCTGGTTGATCTCGTGGGCGGCGGTGGTGATCATCGACCGCGCCGCCTGGCGGAAGATCTGGGTCAGCCGCACGACCGGGACCGCGCCGGAGTCGATCAGGTCCTCGAACGGCTTGCCGGCCCCGATCGGCGGCAGCTGGTCGGCGTCGCCGACGAAGACGACGTGGGTGGTCTCGGCCAGCCCGTCCAGCAGCACCTCGGCCAGGCGCAGGTTCAGCATCGAGGACTCGTCGACGATCACCAGGTCGGCCGGGAGCGGGCGCCCCGGCCGGAACGCCGGCTCGCGCCCCGGCATCCACTCGAGCAGGCGGTGGATCGTCTTCGCCTCGTGGCCGGTCGTCTCCTCCAGCCGCCGCGCCGCCCTCCCGGTCGGCGCGCAGAGGGCGATCGTCGCGTTCGCCGCCTCGGCCTCGGCGACGATCGCCGTCGTCGAGCGGGTCTTGCCGACGCCGGGGCCGCCGGTGAGGACCGAGACGCGGGCGCCGAAGGCGGCGCGGACCGCCGCCCACTGCTCGTCGGTGAGGTCCTCCCGCGGCTCCTCGCCGGGCTCGTGGCCGAGGTGGGGGGGTGCCGCGGCGCGGGCGCCGAGAGTGGCGGCGACGGAGAGCTCGCTCTCCATCGTCGGCTCGCGGTAGATCTTTCCCTCCTCCTCGACCAGTCCGGGAGCGGCGAGGAGGACTTCGGGATCGGGAGCGAGGCCGATCAGCCGCGCGGTGCGGCGCGCCAGCTCCGGCAGCGGCAGATAGCTGTTGCCCTGCGCCTCGGCCTCGATCAGGGCGTAGAGGCCGGCGGCCTGCGCCCTCCGGTTCGACTCCGGCGGCACGTCGGCGGCGAGGGCGATCTTGTCGGCGCGGGCGAAGCCGACTCCGGGCACCTCGGTCAGTCGGTAGGGGTCCTCGTGCATGATCGCCAGGGCGCCGTCGCCGTAGCGGGCGTGGATCGGCGCCGCCAGGTGGGCGAGGCCGTGCGGCGCCAGCTGCACGTGGAGGTCGCGGATCGCCCGGCTCGCGTACCAGGACTGGGCGGCGGCGGCGGCCTGGTCGGCGCTGACCCCGCGCAGACTGGCGAAGACCCGTTCCGGGTCGGCGGCGATTGCCTGCAGGACCTCCTCGCCGTGCTCGTCGCAGAGCTTCTCGGCCCGTTTGAGGCCGATGTGGCGGAGCGAGCTCAGGTAGGCAACCTGGCCGTCGCGGTCGGCGGGGTCGAGCGGCAGCGCCCCCTGCGCGCGCAGCTGGCGGCCGTAGCGGCTGTGGTTCTGCCACTCGCCGCTGACTTCCGCCCGGGACCCCGGATCCAGGTGGGCGACCGGGCCGACCAGGGCGAAGCCCTCGCCCGACTCCACCTCCTGCACCTCGAGCACCGCGTAGCCGTCGTCCTCGGCCCGGTAGATGACGCCGAGCACCTCGACCGTCCCACTGTAGGAGGCCGCATCGGCATCGAAGAGGGTCGCCGCTCGGGTCACGCACCTAGGCTAGGCCCCCCGAAGGCGGGACTCGCCCCTGCCGAGGCCGCAGTTTGCGCTCGCGGCTCGATTCGATGATCTAGGTTCGGGCGATGGCCTCCAAGCCCGCCGCCGGCCTCTGCGACCGCTGCCGCCACCAGCGGCTGGTGCCCAACACCCGCGGCTCGGTCTTCTCGCTCTGCGAGCGCTCGCGGGAGGAGCCGGCGTTTCCGCGCTACCCGCGGCTGCCGGTCCTCCGCTGCGAGGGCTTCGAATCTAGGCCGCCATCGGATCCGGTTCGCCGAGACGGCTGATCGCGGGGGCCTCGTAGGCGCTGCCGGGGACGCCGCCGATGATCACCAGGCGGATGCCCTCCGCCCCGGGCCAGACCTTGCGCTTGGTGCCGCTGGCGACCCTGACCATGTGCTCGGGGTCGAGCGGAAAGCGCTCGCCTTCGATCTCGATCTCGCCGCCGCCGCGGAGGGCGAAGAAGACCTCCTCCTGGCCGTCCTCGGCGTGGTCGTGCTCGGGGTAGCCGTCGAAGTTTGGCGGCATGTCGATCACCTGCAGCCCGAAGGACTCCACCCCCAGCTCCGCCCGCGCCCGTTTGAACGCCCCCAGGTAGACCGCCTCCATCTCGTCGATTCGCCTCACCGTGTAGTCGCCCATCTGCGCCTCCTCGTTGAATTTTCCGCCGGCGCGCCTCTCGCGCCGGGCACAAAACGAACGTTCGTGCTTTTTTATAATGGATGTCTGTGACTCCCGTCACCGAGAAGGGCAACCAAACCCGCGAGGCGATCCTCGACCGCGCCGTCGACCTTGCTTCAGTCGAGGGGCTGGAGGGTTTGACGATCGGCCGCCTCGCCGCCGAGCTGCAGATGAGCAAGAGCGGCCTCTTCGCCCACTTCGGCTCCAAGCGGGATCTGCAGCTCGCCACGATCGCCGCGGCCGCGGACCGCTTCCGGGCGACAGTGGTCGAGCCGGCGCTGGAGCAGCCGCAGGGGGCGGCTCGCCTGCGCGCGCTCGCCGAGCGCTACCTCGAGCAGGTCGACACCTACGCCGGCGGCTGCTTCTGGGCCGCCACCGCGGCCGAGTACGACGACCGCCCCGGCCCCGTCCGCGACGCGATCGTCGCCTCGCTCGATGCCTGGCTGGCAGCGCTGGAGAGCCAGGCGCGGGCCGCCGGCGTCGAGAACCCGCAGCGGCTCGCCTTCGAGCTGTACTCGCTGGTGATGGGGGCCAACTCCCGCTACCGCCTCAGCGGCGACAAGCGCGTGTTCGTCTTTGCGCGGGAAGCGATCGAGGAGCTGCTGCCCGAGGCCGTCCGGCCGGCGAATCCGGGTAGCTAGGGTTGCCCGGACCCTCGGACTCGCCGGAAGGAGCTTCAGATGGACGTTGCGATCGGTCTTCCCAACGCGGTGCCCGGCACCAGCGGCGAGCAGCTGACGGAGTGGGCGCGACGGGCCGAGGCGCGCGGCTTCTCCAGCCTGGGGACGATCGACCGCATCGCCTATCCGAACCTCGAGCCGCTGACTTCGCTGGCCGCGGCCGCGGCGGTGACGGAGCGGATCGGGCTTGCCACCACCGTCCTGCTGGGGCCGCTGCGGGTCAACCCGGTGGTGCTGGCCAAGCAGGTGTCCAGCATCCACAAGATTTCCGGCGGGCGGATGACGCTCGGGATCGGCCTCGGCGGGCGCGAGGACGACTACGAGGTCGCCGGGGTCGGCAAGGGAAGCCGCGGCAAGGACCTCGACGCGATGCTGCAGCAGATCAGGGAGGTCTGGGAGGGCGACGAGGTCGGGCCCGAGCACGAGAGCCGGCCGCGGGTCCTGGTCGGCGGCTCGGTCGAGGTCTCGTTCAGGCGCGCGGCCCGCTTCGGCGACGGCTGGATCGCCGCCGGCGCCTCCCCGGACCAGTTCGCCGAGTGGCGCGCGGGCTTCGAGGCCGCCTGGTCGGAGGCCGGCCGCAGCGAGCCGCCCCGAAACGCCGCCCTCGCCTACTACTCGCTAGGCGAGCGGGCGGAGGACGACGCCCGCGACTACCTCACCGACTACTACGCCTGGCTTGGCGAAGACGTGGCGAACCTGATCGCCGGCTCGGCCGCCAAGGACGCCGCGACCGCTAAGCAGTACGTCTCCGCCTTCGAGGGGGTCGGCTGCCAGGAGCTGTTCTTCTTCCCCAGCTCGTCCGACCCACGGCAGGTCGACCTGCTCGCCGACGCGCTCGGGATGTAGGCGGCCGCGCCCGCCCCGATGGCTGACGAGCTGCCGGTCCACCTCTTCGCCGGGCCGCGGGAGCTGGAGGCGTGGCTGGAGGAGAACGCCGGCAGCTCCCAGGGCGCCTGGCTGAAGATCGCCAAGAAGGGGGCCGAAGAGCCGAGCGTCACCTACGCGGAGGCACTCGAGCTCGCCCTCTGCTTCGGCTGGATCGACAGCCAGAAGCGAGGTTTCGACGACCAGCACTTCCTGCAGCGCTTCACGCCGCGCCGCCCCCGCGGCCGCTGGTCGAAGATCAACCGCGAGAAGGCGGAAGCGCTGCTCGCCGCCGGGAAGATGCGGCCGGCGGGTCTGGCCGAGGTCGAAGCCGCCAAGGCGGACGGCCGCTGGGAGGCGGCCTACGCGGGTCAGCGAACGGCGAAGGTGCCGGCGGACCTGCAGCGCGAGCTCGACGCCCGGCCCGCCGCCGCGGAATTCTTCGCCTCCCTCGACAGCGCCAATCGCTATGCGATCGTCTACCGCCTCGAAGAGGCGAAAAGGCCCGAGACGCGGGAGCGGCGGCTGCATAAATTCGTCGCCATGCTGGCGCGAGGCGAGAGGTTCCACACCTAGGAGTAGGCGGGGAGGGTCGGGAAGGTCCTCCGTCGCAAATTTGTGGAGGCTCCTCCGGGACCTCCCCGACCTCCGACTCCGTACGCTTCGGATGTGGATCGAGAGTTGCTGAAAGCCGTATTGGTTGAGGCCGGAGAGCCTTCCTATCGCGCCGGGCAGGTGTGGGAGTGGGTGGCGCGCGGGGCTCGGTCCTACGCGGAGATGACCAACCTCCCCAAAGCGCTGCGGGAGCGCCTCGGGGCGGAGGTGCCGCTCTCGAGCCTCAGCGTCGAGGCCGAGGCGAAGTCCGACGACGGCACCGTCAAGACCCTCTTCCGCACCGCCGACGGCCGGCCGCTCGAGGCGGTGCTGATGCGCTACCGGGACGGCCGCCGCTCGGTCTGCCTCTCCTCGCAGTCGGGGTGCCCGCTGACCTGCAGCTTCTGCGCCACCGGGCAGATGAGGTTCGGCCGCAACCTGGGCGTCGACGAGATCCTCGACCAGGCGCTCCACTTCCGCCGCTTCGAGCAGATCGATCACGTCGTCTTCATGGGCATGGGCGAGCCGACGATGAACGTCGAGAACGTACTCGCCGCCTGCGAGCTGCTGCCCGCCCTCGGCGTCACCCACCGCCGCACCGCGATCTCGACCGTCGGCTGGGTGCCGGGGATCGACCGCCTGGCCGCGTGCGAGCTGCCGGTCAGCCTGGCGCTCTCGCTGCACGCGCCGAACGACGGGCTGCGCTCGCAAATCATGCCGGTGAACGAGCGCTATCCGATCGCCGCGGTGCTGGCCGCCTGCGAGCGCTACCGCGCCACCCGCCGCCGCAAGGTCTTCGTCGAGTACGTGATGCTCGACGGCGTCAACGACCATCCTGAGCACGCCCGCGAACTGGCCGGGCTGCTCGACCCGCGCGGCTACAAGGTCAACCTCATCCCCTACAACCCGACCGGGGTCTACGACGGCTCCTCGCCGGAGCGGATCGAGCGCTTCCGCGCGATCCTCGGCGAGCACCGGCTCACCGCCACCGTCCGCCTCACCCGCGGCCGCGACATCGACGCCGCCTGCGGCCAGCTCGCCGCTGCAGCCGGCTGAGTCAGCATTCCCGTCCGCCGCAGACGATAAGTTTCGCTATGCTCATGCAGACGATGGAAGAGCAGGCAACCGGCAGGAGGATCGATCGGCTCGAGGAGCGGATGGACGAGCGCTTCGACCTCGTCGATGCCCGCTTCAAACTGGTCGACCAGCGCTTCGACGGCATATCGGCCGAATTCAGCCGGATCGACTCGCGCTTCGAAAACCTCGAAACCGACATCCGCGAGATTCGAACCGAGATTAAGACGGAAATCGGCGGGCTCCGCAGTGAGATGAAGGCAGAAGTCGGCGGGCTCCGCGGTGAGATGAAGGCGGAAATCGGCGGGCTCCGCGGTGAGATGAAGGCAGAAGTCGGCGGGCTCCGCAGTGAGATGAAGGCGGAAATGAGCGGGCTCCGCGGTGAGATGAAGGCGGAAATGAGTCAGCTCCGCGTTGGGATGGAATCGATGCAGCGGAACATGCTGTACGGCTTCATGACCCTCGTCGGCGTCATTGCCGGGTTTCAAGTGTTCTGAGGGTCCGAGACTGGCTACCCGGCCAGTTACGATCCACGGGATGGCCACGGTTGACACCACCGCGCCTGTCGCCCGGCCGCCGGAGATGTCCGGCAACCCGCTCCGGCGGGTCCTCGGCGATCTCCGGGACGAGTGGCGGGGGAGGGGCAGGTTCCCGCCGGGCCACAACAACCCGAGCCGAGCCCGCACGCACCAGATCGCCCACGATCCGCTGCCGTTGCTGCTCTCCGCCTACGAAGAGTTCGGCCCGATCTTCAGCCTGCGGCTGCTGCACTCGCGGGTCGTCTTCATGCTCGGCCCCGAGGCCAACCACTTCGTCACCGTCGCCCACCCAGAGAACTTCCACTGGCGCGAGTCGAGCTTCGGCGACCTGATCCCGCTGCTCGGCGACGGCCTGCTGACGGTCGACGAGGACTACCACGACCGCGCCCGGGCGATCATGATGCCCGCCTTCCATCGTGAGCAGGTCGCGGCTGCGGCTGCGGCGATGACGATCGAGGCCGACGCGGCGATTGCGGCGCTGCCGGTCGGCGAGGTGGTCGACGTCTACGAGTGGATGCGCAACTTGGCGATGCGGATCGCGATGAGGGCGCTGCTCGGGCTCGACCCCGACGAGGCGGGCAAGGGCGCCGCCGCGGCCGAGCACTTCGAGCGCGCCCTCGGCTACTACGGGATCGATTTCCATCTGCGGCTGGTCCGCGGCCCCGGCTCTCCCTGGCGGAAGATGGTCCGCTCGCGCGCGGTCCTCGACGAGATCGTCTTCGGCGAGATCGCCCGCTGTCGCGTCGAGCCCGACCACGGCCGGCGCGACATCCTCAGCCTTCTGGTCGGCGCCCGCGGCGCCGGCGGTGAGGAATTCAGCGACCGCGAGATCCGCGACCAGGTGATGACGCTGATGTTCGCCGGCCACGACACGGCCACCTCGACCCTCACGTTCATGCTCCACGAGCTCGCCCGCCACCCCGAGGTGGTGCGCCGCCTCCACGAGGAGCAGGACCGGGTGCTGCAGGGGGAGACTCCGACAGCGGGCCAGCTGGAGAAGGACATGCCCTACCTGGAGATGGTCCTCGACGAGGTCCTGCGCCTCTACCCGCCGGCCTGGATCGGTCCCCGCCGGGCGATCCGCGACTACGAGTTCGGCGGCTGGACGGTCCCTCGCGGCGCCTACGTCAACTACTGCTCCTGGGCGAGTCACCGCCTGCCCGAGGTCTTCCCAGAGCCCGAGGCCTTCATCCCCGAGCGCTTCACCCGCGAGCGCAAGGCGGCACTGCCGCGCGGCGCCTACGTCCCCTTCGGCGGCGGCTCCCGCATCTGCATCGGCAAGCGCTTCGGCCAGACCGAGGTCAAGCTGGTCGCCACCAAGCTGCTGCAGCGGCTGCGGATCGAGGCGCTGCCCGGCCGCACGATGACGATCCGCCAGATGCCGACGCTCTCGCCACAAGGCGGCCTGAAGATGCGCATTAAGGCGAGGGCGTCATGATCTCGCCGTGCCACTTCTTGCCACCGAGGCCTGGCCCGCCGTCTTCGGCGGCTTAATCCCGATCATCGGCCTAGCCGCCATCGGCTACCTCATCTACCGCGCCGCAAAGAACGACGACGGCGGCGACGAGCCCTAGCAGCTCAACCACAAGCGTCCCTGCCGCGGGTGGCGACGATCGGGAGGACTCTCCCGGTAGGGAGAGCCCCCGATCGGAGACAGGACCCGCGGCCCAGAGCGCCGGCGCTACTTAATGAAGAGCATCTCCTCGTACTTAGGCAGCGGCCAGAGGTCGTCGGCGACCACCTTCTCCAGCTTGTCGGCGGCGTCGCGCACGGCAGCCATCGCCGCCAGCTGCTTGTCGCGGGCGTGGCCCGCCATCTCCAGCCCCTCGAGGCCGGGGTCGGCATTGGCGGCTTCCAGTTCCCCGAGGGCGGCGACCAGCTCGTCGACCAGGCCGCGGACCTCGCCCTCGACCGCGGAGACGCCGGACTCGCCGATCAGGGCGAGGTGGCGCAGGGCTGCGGGCAGGATCATCGTCTTGGCGATCGAGAAGGCGGTCTCCGCCTCGATGTTGGCCCGCAGCCAGTACTGCTCGACCCAGACCTCGTAGCGCGAGTCGAGCTCCCGCTTCGACAGCACGCTGTAGTTCTCGAAGGTGCGGACGGTCTGGTCGGAGATCACCTCGGGCAGCGCGTCCGGGGTCGTGCGCAGGTTTTTCAGCCCGCGCCGCTCGGCCTCCTGGTGCCACTCCTCGGAGTAGTTGTCGCCGCCGAAGCAGATCGCCTTGTTGGCGAGGTAGCTCTCTTTGACGATCTCGATCACCGCCTGCGGCATCTGCTCGCCGCCGTCCAGCTTCGCCTGCAGCTTTCCCGCCAGCTCGTCGATCGCCTCGGCGGCGATCGTGTTGAGAACCGTGTTCGGGAAGGCGAGCGACATGCTCGACCCCAGCGCCCGGAACTCGAATTTGTTGCCGGTGAAGGCGAACGGAGAGGTCCGGTTGCGGTCGCCGCCGTGCATCGGCAGCGGCGGCAGCACCTGTGCCCCGAGATCGAGGAAGGAGGCCGGGGTATTCGGATCGCCTTCGCCGGTCGAGATCGCCTCAAAGACTTTTTCGAGCTCGCCGCCGAGGAAGATCGAGATGATCGCCGGCGGCGCCTCGTTGGCCCCGAGGCGGTGGTCCTGGCCGATGTTGGCGACCGAGGCGCGCAGCAGGCCCTGGTGCTTGTTGACCGCCTGGATCACCGCGGTGCAGAAGAAGAGGAAGTGGATGTTGTCGGCCGGCGTGTCGCCGGGGTTCAGCAGGTTGGCGCCGGTGTCGGTCCCCATCGACCAGTTGTTGTGCTTGCCGGAGCCGTTGACGCCGGCGAACGGCTTCTCGTGCAGGAGACAGACGAGGCCGTAACGGCGGGCGACGCTTTCCAGCGTCTGCATCAGCAGCTGCTGGTGATCGGAGCCGACGTTGGAGTTCTCGAAGATCGGGGCGATCTCGTACTGGGCCGGCGCCACCTCGTTATGGCGGGTCTTGACCGGAATTCCGAGCTTGCGCATCTCCAGCTCCGACTCGAGCATGAAGGCGAGCACGCGCTCGGGGATCGAGCCGAAGTAGTGGTCGTCGAGCTCGTGGCCCTTCGGCGGCTTGCCGCCGAACAGGGTGCGCCCGGTGGCGATCAGGTCGGGCCGCTCGAAGAAGTACTGCTCGTCGATCAGGAAGTACTCCTGCTCGGGGCCGACGGTGGTGAAGACGCGCTGGCTGTCCTCGTCGCCGAGCAGCCGAAGCGCCTTGATCGCCGAGCGGCTGAGCGCGTCCATCGAGCGCAGCAGCGGGATCTTCGCGTCCAGCGCCTCGCCGGTCCAGGAGGCGAAGGCGGTGGGGATGCAGAGCAGCGCCCCGTTCGGGTTCTCGAGGATGAAGGCGGGGCTGGTCGGGTCCCAGGCGGTGTAGCCGCGGGCCTCGAAAGTGGCGCGGACGCCGCCGGTCGGGAAGGAGGAGGCGTCGGGCTCGCCCTGGATCAGCTCCTTGCCGGAGAAGCCGGCGAGCGCCTGCCCTTCGCCGCTGGGCTCGAAGAAGGAGTCGTGCTTCTCGGCGGTCGAGCCGGTGAGCGGCTGGAACATGTGGGTGTAGTGGGTGGCGCCGTTCTCCAGCGCCCACTCCTTCATCGCTTCGGCGACGGAATCGGCGAGGCTGGGATCGAGCGCCTCGCCCCCTTCCAGCGTCGTCTGCAGCTTCTCGAAGACGTCCTTCGGCAGCCGCTCCTTCTGGACGGCGGCGGAGAAGACGTTCTGCCCGAACGGGTTGTTCTCCGGAAGGGTCAGGTCCTGCGCGCCGAGAGCCCCTCCGTTGGAGCTCCACTGCGCTGCGGTCACGTTCTGCTGGCGGATGCGAGTCATCGGTTCGGGTGTCCCCCCACTGAGCGCGCGCCCGGGATCGCCCGAGCGCCGATTGTCGAAAGTCTTGTTCCCTTGAAAGAGCAGAACAGAGCCTAATGGCGACGGCCTGATCGCGCCTTTGTACCGGCGTACAAAGGCGGCGAGGAGGGGGTTGTCCCTGGTGGCGCTTCCGATTTCGGCCCCAGCGGGGTGGGGCAGGAATCGGATCGGCGTGGGATACCCTCCGGCCGCACTGCCAAGCCCTTAACGAGAGGAAACGCTCTTCATGTTCGTATCGAAGGCCGCCGTCGTCGGCGGCGGCACGATGGGCGGGGAGATCGCGCAGGCGATCGCCGCCGCCGACATCCCGGTCGTCGTCAAGGACATCGACCAGAAGTTCGTCGACGCGGCCCTCGAGAAAGCCCGCGGCGTCACCGAGGGCCAGCTCGCCCGCCTGGTCAAGAAGGAGAAGCTGACCCAGGAGCAGGCCGACGCCCGCCTCGCCGAGGTGATGGGGAACGTCATCGGCACGACCTCGTATGAGGAGTTCGGCGACGTCGACTTCGTGATCGAGGCGGTGCCGGAGAAGATGGAGATCAAGCAGACCGTCTTCCGCGAGCTCGACGCCGCCACCCCGGGCCACGCGATCCTCTCCTCCAACACCTCCTCGCTCTCGATCACCGAGATCGGCGAGGCGACGCTGCGGCCCGACAAGGTCGTCGGCTTCCACTTCTTCTACCCGGCCTCGATCATGCCGCTGGTCGAGGTGATCGCCGGTGACGACACCTCGATGGAAACCGCGACCGCGGCCTACAACTTCGCCCAGGCGATCAAGAAGCAGCCGATCGTTTGCGGCGAGGTGCCCGGCTTCGTCGTCAACCGGATCCTGATGGCGACGATGGGGGAGATCTGGCGCGCCCAGGAGGAGCAGGGGCTGTCGCTGAAGGCGATCGACGAGGCGATCGCCGGCGCCCAGCTGGCGCCGATGGGCCCGTTCTTCCTCACCGACCTGCTCGGGCTCGACACCGTGCTCCACGTCGCCGAACACATGCAGGAGTCCTACGGGGAGCACTTCTACGTCCACAAGGGGCTGCAGGGGCTGGTCGGCGAAGGCAAGCTCGGCGCCAAGACGGGCGGCGAGGGCTTCTTCAAGGACGGCGAGCAGAACGTCCCCGGCGATGCCGCGCCCGACGGCGAGGAGCTGGTGGCGATGTTCTCCAGCCGCGCCCTGATCGAGGCCTGCCTGCTGGTCGAGGAGGGCATCTGCTCGGTCCGCGACATCGACCTCGGGATGATGGCCGGGGCCGGGCTCGACCCGCGCAAAGGCCTGCTGCCGCCGTTCTGGAAAGCCGACGTCACCGGCCTCGACCAGGTGCTGGAGACGATGGAGGGGCTGGAGGAGCGCTACGGCGAGCGCTTCAGCCCGCCGGTGACCCTGAAGCGGCTGGTCGCGCAGAAGCGATACGGCCTCTCGACCGGCCAGGGCTTCTACCCATATCCGCAGGCCGACGAGGGCGAGCAGGCCGAGACGGTGAAGCTCGAGACCCGCGACGGCGTCGCCATCGCCTGGCTCGCCAACCTGCCGATGAACTCGCTCTCGCCGCAGGTGATCGAGGACCTGGAGACGGTCTGGAACAAGGTCAAGGGGGACGACGGGATCGGGGCGATGGTGATCGCCTCCTCGGTCCCGGTCGTCTTCTCGGCCGGCGCCGACATCAAGGCCTTCACCACGCTCGACCAGGAGAGCGGGGCGGAGCTGATCAATCGCGCCCACGCCCTCTTCCGCGACTTCGGCCAGGCCCGTGTGGCGACGATCGCCGCGGTCAACTCGATCGCCTTCGGCGGCGGCTGCGAGCTGGCGATGGCCTGCGACTTCCGCATCGCCGCCGAGGCCGCGGTCTTCGGCCAGCCCGAGGTGAAGCTGGGGATCATCCCCGGCTTCGGCGGCACCCAGCGCCTGCCGCGCCTGGTCGGCTCCGGCAAGGCGCTGGAGATGAACCTCGTCGGCGACGCGATCCTCTCCGGCGAGGCGCTCGAGCTCGGCCTCGCCAACCGCGTCGTTCCCGACCACGAGCTGTTCGAGACGGCGCTGATGTGGGGGCGCAAGCTCGCCGCCCAGGCGCCGCTTGCGGTCGAGCAGGTCAAGTCCGTCTCCAACCAGGGCGACATCGACCAGGGCATCGAGGCCGAGAAGGTCGGCTTCGCCACCGCCTTCTTCAGCGAGGACGCCAAAGAGGGCATCTCGGCCTTCCTCGGCAAACGCACCCCGAAGTGGAGCGGCAAGTAGCGACGGGCCAAAATGTCGCCCCCCAGCTGCCGATGGGCCGATTTGTCTGCCCATAGGGGACAAATCGGCCCGTCGGCGGTGGAGATGGGACAGATCGTCCCGTCGGCCCGCCGCCTGGCGGAGTTACTCGAAGCGGCTTCGTCGGCTGTGGCGTTGACCGGCGCCGGGGTTTCGGTGCCCTCGGGGATCCCTGACTTCCGCACGCCGGAGACGGGGCTGTGGGCGGATGTGGACCCGATGGAGGTCGCCCACATCGACGTCTTCGAGCGCGATCCGGAGCGCTTCTGGTCCTACTACCGGCCGCGCTTCCAGGCGCTCGGCGACAAGGAGCCGAACCGGGCCCACGAGGCGCTGGCGGAGCTGGAGCGGCGAGGGCTGATCGACGGCGTGATCACCCAGAACGTCGACCGCCTGCACCGGGCGGCGGGCGCGAAGAACGTGATCGAGGTGCACGGCTCGATCGAGACCTCGTCCTGCCGCCAGTGCGGCGCGGCCTTCGGTCTCGAAGAGATCGACGACCTCTTCGACGCCCGCGGGGTGGCGCTCTGCGCCGAGTGCGGCGGCGCGGTCAAGCCCGACGTCGTCCTCTTCGGCGAGCTGCTGCCGGAAGCGGCGATCGCCGCGGCGACCGAGCTGGCCGAAGAGGCCGACCTGATGCTCTGCGTCGGCTCCTCGCTGGCGGTGCACCCGGTCGCGGGCCTGCCGCAGCTGACGCTCGACAGCGGCGGCGCCCTGGCGATCGTCACCAAGGGCGATACCCCGTACGACCGCGACGCCGAGCTGAATTTGAGCGGTGAGATCGACGAGGAGCTCGTCGCCCTGGTAGCAGCCCTCGGCTGAGCCAGGAGCTGTTTGCTGCCTCAGCCGCGGAAGCGGATCCTGCGCGCTCGGCAGTCCGAGAGGACCGCTTCGGCCCACGGGCCTTCCGTCGCCGCCGCCCGGTTGCAGAGGGCTACCGCCCTCGCCCCGCAGGCGTTCTGCACCTCGCCGCCGGTACGTCCGGCGATCGTCGGCCTGATGCAGCCCGGGGCGGGAGCGGGGTGGCTGCTGCTGCCGGCCGTCGCCACGACGAGGACGAGGATCGCGATCGCGCTGGTCAGCCCACCCCAGGTCACTGCCCTGCGCTCGCGTTTGGTCAGCTTCCGCAGCGGCGTGTTTACCCGCTTGTAATGGCCTTCGAGTGGCATGCGGAACAGGTTAGCCGGGCGATCGGGAGCAGCATGCCGCCACTCGGGAGAACGATCGTCGCCGATCTTTAGACATTCGTATGTAGTGGCGGCCCCGCCCCTGCGCGAGGGTTACCGAGTCCGAATAGGTGGGCTCGGGAGCCCGAGAATCAGAAAGGAACATCGAATCAATGGAATGGTTGAGCGAAGGGGCCAACTCGTGGCAGCTCACTGCCGCGACCCTCGTCGGGCTCATGAGCATCCCCGGGCTTGTCGTCCTCTATGGCGGCGTCATGCAGAAACGCTGGTCGGTGAACTCGATGATGATGGCGTTCGTCGCGTTTGCGATCGTCCTCGTCCTCTGGGTCCTCTTCGCCTTCAAAATGGCGTTCGGCGACCCGATGCACATCACCGGCAGCGGCTTCTTCGCCAACTTCTGGGGCAAGCCCGGGTCGATCCTCGGCAGCCACAGCCTGCTCGAACAGGCCCGCATCCCGGAGTACTCGGAACTCGAATTCCTCTTCCCGCTTTCGACGCTCGCGTACTTCCAGATCGTCTTCGCCGCGATCACGCCGATCCTGATGCTCGGCTCGGTCCTCGGCCGGATCAACTTCAAGGCCTGGATCCCGTTCGTGGCGCTCTGGACCGTCTTCGTCTACACGATCAACGCCTTCCTGATCTGGGGCGGCGGCTTCTTCGCCCAGCACGGTGCGATCGACTACGCGGGCGGCTTCGTGATCCACCTCTCTGCCGGCATCTCCGGCTTCGTGGCCGCGGCGCTGGTCGGCCCGCGCCTGCAGCGCGACCGCGAGGTCGACGCTCCCAACAACCTGGCGATGGTCGCCGTCGGCGCCGGCCTCCTCTGGCTGGGATGGAACGGCTTCAACGGCGGCGCCTGGTACGAAGCGGGCGGCATCGCCTCCGCGGCCGTGCTCAACACCAACCTCTGCACGGCGGTCGCCTTCCTCGGCTGGATGGCGCTCGACTACCTCACCGGGCGCAAGCCGAGCCTGATCGGCAGCGTCAACGGCATGATCGTCGGCCTGGTCGCGATCACGCCCGGCGCCGGCTTCGTCAACGGCTGGGGCGCGATCGCGATCGGCGCGATCTCCTCGGTCATCGTCTACTTCGCCCTCAACTACCTGAGCCGGACCGCCCCGTTCCGCAACGTGGACGA
>DASSTG010000050.1:0-28517 GCA_035708105.1 Solirubrobacterales bacterium
TTCCAGGGTGATGCCGATGTCATCCAGGCCGTTTATCAACCGGTGTTTGACGCCGGGCTCGACCTCGAACTCGAATACCCCGGCGGCGCAGTCGACGGTCTGATCGTCGACGTCGATGCGCGCCTCCCCGGCCTCGGCGACGAGCTTGCACTGCTCCTCGGGCAGCACCACGGGCAGCAGGCCGATCTTCGTGCAGTTGCCGTAGAAGATGTCGGCGAAGCTCGGCGCGATGATGGCCTGGAAGCCGTAGTCCTGCAGGCCCCACGGCGCGTGCTCGCGCGAGGAGCCGCACCCGAAGTTCTCGCCGGTGACGAGGATCGGGTTCTTGGGCAGGTCCCAGCCCTCCTCCTTGGCCCAGTCGTAGAAGAGGAACTCCCCGAAGCCGGTCCGCTCGACCCGCTTGAGGAACTGCTTGGGAATGATCTGGTCGGTATCGACGTCGGCCCGGTCCAGCACCGACACCTTTCCTTCGATCACGTCGATCGGTCGCATCTTCAGCTCCAGTCTCGAATGTCGACGAAGTGGCCCTCGACCGCGGCGGCGGCGGCCATCTTCGGGCTGACGAGGTGGGTGCGCCCGCCCTTGCCCTGGCGCCCCTCGAAGTTGCGGTTGGAGGTCGAGGCGCAGCGCTCCCCCTCGTTCAGCGTGTCGGGGTTCATCCCCAGGCACATCGAGCAGCCTGCGACGCGCCAGTCGAAGCCGGCGCTTCTGAAGACCTCGTCGAGGCCCTCTTCCTCGGCCGCCTTCTTCACCTGCTGGGAGCCGGGGACGACCATCGCGCTGACGCCGCCGGCGACCCTGCGGCCCTCGACGATCGCTGCCGCCTCACGCAGGTCCTCGATGCGGCTGTTGGTGCAGGAGCCGATGAATACGCGTTCGGGGGCGATCTCGGTCATCGGCGTGCCCGCCTTCAGGCCCATGTAGGCGAGCGCCCGTTCGGCTGCCTCGCGGTCGGCGGGGGTATCGAGCTCGGCCGGATCGGGGACGGCGTCGGTGACCTCGACGACCTGGCCCGGGTTGGTGCCCCAGGTGACCATCGGCGAGATGCTCGCGGCGTCGATCTCAACCTCGTTGTCGAAGCCGGCGCCGGGGTCGGTCGGCAGCTCGCGCCAGCGGCCCATCGCCGCCTCGAAGTCGCCGGGGGCGGCCGGGCGGCCCTTGACCCACTCGAAGGTGGTCTCGTCCGGAGCGATCATCCCGGCGCGGCCGCCGCCCTCAATCGTCATGTTGCAGATCGTCATCCGGCCGGGCATCGAGAGCGCCTCGATCGCCGGCCCCGAGTACTCGACCGCGTAGCCGGTCATGCCGCCGGTGCCGAGGCGGCCGATCGTCGCCAGGATCAGGTCCTTGGGCGTGACCCCGTGGCGCAGCTCGCCCGCATAGGAGATTCGCATCGTCTTCGGCCGCTTCTGGACCAGGCACTGGGTGGCGAGCACGTGCTCGACCTCGGAGGTGCCGATGCCGAAGGCGAGCGCGCCGAAGGCGCCGTGGGTGGAGGTGTGGCTGTCGCCGCAGACGATCGTCATCCCCGGCTGGGTGACGCCCAGCTCAGGGCCGATCACGTGGACGATCCCTTGGCGGTCGGAGCCGAGCGAGTAGACCGGGAGGCCGAACTCCTCGCAGTTGCGCTCCAGGGTTTCGACCTGGACGCGGGAGAGCTGGTCGGCGATCAAACGCGCCGCCATCGTCCCGTCGGTCGGGGTGTTGTGGTCGGCGGTGGCGAGGGTCTTGTCCGGGCGACGGACCTTGCGCCCGGCCAGGCGCAAACCGTCGAAAGCCTGCGGCGAGGTGACCTCGTGGACCAGGTGCAGGTCGATGTAGATCAGGCCGGGCGAGACCTCGTGCTGCTCCCAGATCTTGTCGAACATCGTCTTTGGCATTTCAGTCGCGGCCTCCTCTGCTCTCGTTCGTCGCACTCATAATCACCGGAAATCTTGCTCCTCACTCCCGCGTCCGGGGGCCGCTAGCTCCTCCTGAGGCCGGCCGCGATCACGGCGAGGAAGCGGGTCGCCTCCGCGCCTTCGTTCTCGAAGTGGTGCGGGAGGTCGGCGTCGAAGGTGACGCTGTCCCCCTCTTGCAGCTCATGGCGGGCACCGTCGACCACCAGCACCAGGGTGCCGGCGAGGACGACCGCGGTCTCGCGGCTGCCTGGCTCGTGCATCGGCGGGTCCTCGCGGCCGCCGGTGGTGGCGCCGGGCTCCAGCACGTGCAGCGAGACATCGGCACGCTGGCCAGGCAGCGGCGGGGTCAGCTCCTCGAAGCGGTGGCCGCCCCGCTCAGAGCGGCGACGCCCGGCGGCGCGGCTGACGATCACGTGCTGGCCCTCATCGAGGCGCAGCAGTTGCGAAAGCGTCAGCTCCAGGCCGGCGGCGATCTTGCCGGCGACGGCCAGCGTCGGGCTGGTCTCGCCGCGCTCGACCTGCGACAGCATCGGGGCGGAGACGCCCGAGCGCTCGGCGAGGTCGCGAAGTGAGAGGCCCATGGCGTCGCGCAGGGCGCGGATGCGCGGGCCCACGGTGGGGGCGGTCTCGGGTTTGGTGCTTTTGGCGGTGGCAAGTGCCATGCGTGTACGTTATCACGGACACTTGTATATGGATTATTTGTCTATCCCCCGCAGCAACGAACGAGCTCGACGATCAGGTGGCCCTTGGGCCAGTGGCAATCGGCCCGGTAGTGCTTGGCGCCGAGAAGGATCCAGTCGTTGAAGCGGGGTAGGGGGAGGCGATGCCGGCGGACGAACGGTGCGAAGCGTTCCTCGAGCCTGCTGCGCTTGCGGCCAGGAGGCTCTTCGGCGATGCGCTGCAGAGAGGAGCGGAGGTTCCGGGAGCCGCGTTTCCCCGGATAGCGTTCCAGGAGGTGCAAGAGCGAGAGCCGATCCCAGGGCTCCAGGTATTCGGCCTCCTTGATCATCGCGACCACGTCGTCGATGGAGGCCGTAGCGGCAAGGTCGAAGATCGTCCGGTGGACCGAGGTGACCGGAATCCCTGCCTTTATGGCTCGCTCATCTGGAGGCACGTGGGATAGCTGCCTCTTGATCCACTTCGAGGAGGTGCTCTTGCGGGGAACGGCTACATGGACGGCACCTTCCGAGTGACCCCGCAATCCCCAGAGCGCAGCTGCCGAGCGGTGGCTCAGAAGTGCATCGGGTCCCGAGGCCAGTACCGCCGCCATCAACCAACCCTCCCTCGGGACAACACGATGGCCCACCGCGTAGACGCCGGGATGCAGGCGATGGAGCCGACCGGCCCGTAGCCGCGCCGAGATTGCGTTCCTTCCCAGTCCTGTCTGGGCCAACTGGTGCCGTGACACCACCCCGTGTTGCCGCCTCGCAAGCTCGGCCAGAACCCGGTCGTCATCACGAGTCCGTGAAAAGCCCCCTTGAGGGGGAGTTATTACGGACTCGGTGGCCACGCCCCTGATCGTGCCCGGCGAGGGCGCACGCGTGGCGCGCACGTTTGAGCAATTCCCTGTAGGCGCTAAGGCCCCGGCGTGCGCTCCACCGCGGCCTCGGCGGTCGCCGCCTCGGCTTCGCGCGTCGCCGCCCCTTCGAGTGCATTGGACAGCGCCCGCACGTAGGCGCGCGCGGACGCCTCGAGGATGTCGGTCGCCACGCCCTGGCCGGTGGCCAGGCGGCCGGCGGCGCGCAGCTGGACGGTGACTTCGCCGAGGGCGTCCTCCCCTCCGGTAACCGCCTCGACCTTGTACTCGACCAGCTCGCACTTGGTCTGGACGGCGTCCTGGATCGCGTGGAAGATCGCGTCCACCGGACCGTCGCCGCTGGCTTCGCCGACCGATTCCTCGCCTGAGGGCCGAGTCACGGCTATCTTGGCCAGCGGCGGCTTGCGACTGCCGGCCTCGACCTCGAACCAGGCCAGCTCGTGGGCGTCGGAGCGCTCGCGCATCTCGTCGGAGACGATCGCCTCCAGGTCGAGGGCGGTCACCTGCTTCTTGCGGTCCGCCACCTCCTTGAAGGCCTTGAATGCGTTGTTCAGCGCCTGGCCCTCGACCTTGAAGCCCAACTGCTCCAGGGCGTCTTTCAGCGCGTGCCGCCCCGAGTGCTTGCCCAGCACGATCGAGTTCGACTCCAGGCCGACTTCGGTCGCGTCCATGATCTCGTAGGTGCTGCGCTCCTTCAGCACCCCGTCCTGGTGGATGCCGGACTCGTGGGCGAAGGCGTTGCGGCCGACCACGGCCTTGTTCGGCTGCACCGGGTAGCCGGTCAGCCGGCTGACCATGCGGCTGGTGCGGGCGATCTCGCGGGTGTTGATCCCGGTCCAGAGGCCGTGCACGTCCTCGCGGACGCCGACCAGCATCGCGATCTCCTCCAAGGAGCAGTTGCCGGCCCGCTCGCCGATCCCGTTGACGGCGCACTCGACCTGCCGCGCTCCCGCCAGCACCCCGGCATAGGAGTTGGCGACGGCCAGGCCCAGGTCGTCGTGGCAGTGGACCGAGAGCTCGACCGCGCTCAGCGCCGGCACCAGCTCGTACAGGCGCCGGAAGTAATCCGCGTACTCCTCCGGCGTCGTGTAGCCGACGGTATCGGGGATGTTGACGGTGGTCGCACCCTCCTCGACGGCGATCGCACAGACTTCGGCGGTGAACTCGATGTCGGCGCGGGTCGCGTCCATCGGCGAGAACTCGACATCCTCGCAATAGGACTTGGCCAGCGCCACCGCCGCCCGCGCCTGGCCCTTGACGTCCTCGCGGTCGGTCTGCAGCTGGTGCTCGATGTGGATGTCGGAGGTCGAGATGAAGGTGTGGATGCGCGGCCGCGCCGCCTCCTTCACCGCCCCCCAGGCGGCGTCGATGTCGGCCTTGTGGGTGCGGGCGAGGCCGCAGATCACCGGCCCCTCGACCCGGCGTGAGATCTCCTGCACCGCCTCGAAGTCGCCCGGCGAGGTGATCGGGAAGCCGGCCTCGATCACGTCCACCCCCAGGCGCGCGAGCTGCTGGGCGATCTCGACCTTCTCGGCCGTGTTCAGCGAGATGCCGGGCGACTGCTCGCCGTCGCGGAGCGTCGTGTCGAAGATGTGGACGCGGTCGGCGTCGTTCTTTTCGGTTTGCGGTCCGGAACCCATGGGACCTCTCCTTCTCTCTCTAGTTCGAATGGCCTTGTCTCTCGCGGCTATCGCGCCGCCCAGCGCTATTCCCCCCGAGGGGGGAGGAGAAGGAGTAGCGCGAGGCTGTCGAGCCGGCGGTCCATTCGGCTTCGAACCTTAGCGTAGGCTGCGCGAATCTCAACCCCGGCAACGGACAGCCCGGCCGCCCGCACCAACTGGCTCGCGCTCTTCGCGATGGGAATGGCGGTGGTCGTCATCGCCAACGACTTCACCGCCGTCAACGTCGCCCTGCCGACGATGGAGAGCGACTTCCAGACGAACATCAACACGATCCAGTGGGTGATCAACGCCTACGCGCTGACCTTCGGGGTGATGATCATCACCGGCGGCCGTCTCGCCGACATGTTCGGCCGACGCAACGCCTTCTTCCTCGGGGCCGCCATCTTCGCCTCGATGTCGGCTCTCGGCGGCGCCGCCCAGACGGAGACCTGGCTGATCTTCGCCCGAGTGGTGATGGGGGTCGGCGGCGCCCTGATGTGGCCGGCGATCCTCGGCATGACCTACGAGATCCTGCCGGAAGAGAAAGCGGGCCTGGCGGGCGGGATCATCATCGGTGCCGCCGGCCTCGGCAACGCCATCGGCCCCCTGCTCGGCGGCGTCCTCACCGACGCGCTCAGCTGGCGCTGGATCTTCTTCCTCAACGTGCCGATCGCCGCCTTCGCGGTCGCCGTCACCTACCTGCTGGTCCACGTCAAGGAGCCCGAGAGCGACGAACGGCAGATCGATTACGCCGGCATCACGGCGCTCTCGGTGGGGCTCGTCTCGCTGCTGGTGGCGCTCGACCAGGTCGATGACTGGGGCTGGGGAGACCCGCGGGTGATCGGCCTCTTCGTCGTCGCCGTGATCGGAGTCGCCTCCTTCCTGCCGATCGAGCGGCGGGCCGGCCGGCACGCGCTGGTCCCGCGCGAGGTGATCCGGAACGAGAACTTCACCGCCTCCTGCATCGCCGTCCTCTTCATGGCCGCGACCTTCTTCGCCGCCCTTCTCTACCTGCCGCAGTTCATGCAGAAACAGCTCGGCTACTCGGCCCTGGAAGCCGGGGTCGGGATGCTGCCCTTCCTCGCCGTCTTCGCTCTCGCCTCGTTCGCCGCCGGGCCGCTCTACGACCGGCTGGGCGCGAAGAAGCTGGCGGTGGTAGGCGCGGCCTTGATCACCCTCGGTCCGTTCCTCCTCTCGACGCTCGACGAAGGATCCGGGTACGCCGCCCTGATCCCGGGGATGGTCGTGCTCGGGATCGGCGCCGGCAGCTTCATCCCGACCGCGACCACCGCAGGAGTCACCTCCGTCGACGAATCGCAGACCAGCCTGGCGGGCGGCATCGTCTACATGTTCCAGATCGCCGGCGGCTCGATCGGCCTCGGGCTGACGACGACGGTCTTCTCCGCGGCGATCCCGCCCTTCGTCGACGGAGTTCAGGCCGCCTTCCGGCTCGACGCAGCGCTGTCGCTGGTCGGCCTGCTGGTTGCGATCGCCTTCGTCGGCGGCAGGCTGCTGCCGAGGCGACCCCTCGGGGAAGAGAGAGCCTAGGAGGCGGGTGGCTTCGGCCCGGTGGTGTCTCCGGGGCCGAGCTTTTCGGTGTCTTCGCCGGCGCCGCCTTTGAGCCAGTCGGCCCCTGGCCCTCCCACCAGGCGGTCGTTGCCCGCTCCGCCAAGCAGCCAGTCCGCCCCCGGGCCTGCGAACAACCAGTCGTCGCCGCCTTCGCCCATCAGGACGTCGTTGCCGGGGCCGCCGATGATTTTGTCCGATCCTCCCCCGCCCCGAAGCCGGTCGTTTCCGGGGCCGCCGCGGATGGTCGCCGGAATCATGATGCGCGGGGAGATGATCACCGAATCGGCGCCTGCGCCCGCGTAGACTTCGATCCCCCCGATCGGCGCCGCTTCGCAGGTCAGGGCATGCGGCGAGCCTTCTTCATGGGTGCAGATGCCGCCACCCGCTTCCAACGGCGTGCGGGAGTCGATGATGTAACTGCGGCCGTCCTGGCTCAGCGTCACGTCGAAGACGTCATCTCCTACTCCGGCGGTCAGCAGCAGGGTGATCGAGCGTTCGTTTGCAGCGAAAGCCCCGGCCGGAGAGGCGAGCAGGAGGATCGCTGCGATGAGTAGGAGCTTCTTCATTCCCCGACGATGATCAAGGTGACTTCCCCCCAACAAGCGAAGGGAGGGTTCGTTGCGGTCTGCCGACTGAGGCTAGAGGTCGACCGAGCGGCCGTGGGCAAAGCCCTCGAGGGCGAGGATCTTCTCGATCGTCTCCTGGCGCACGGGCGCGTCGGTGGTCAGCGCCATCACCGCCCGCTCACCCCCGCTTTCGGCGCCGACGGCGGCGGAGACGATGTTGACCCCCTCTTCCCCGAAAAGGGTGCCGACGCGGCCGATCATCCCCGGCTGGTCGGCGTAGCGGATGACGGTGATGTGCTCGGCGAACGGCAGGTAGAAGCTCTCGTTCCAGGCGGAGACGAGGTAAGGCTCGTTGCGGGGGCCGACGCTGGTGCCGGCGACCTCGACCTCCCCTTCGGGGGTCTGGACGCGGACCTTGACCAGCTCGGTGAAGTCCTCGGCGCCGGCGTCGGTGGTGGCCACCAGCTCGATCCCCCGCTCCTCCGCCATCTGCGGCGCGTTGACGAGGTTGACCGGCTCCTCGGTGTGGCCGGAGAGGATCCCGGCGAGGACCGCGATCCCGAGCAGTCGGGTGTCGTGGGAGGCGATGCGGCCGCGGAACTCGGCGCTCACCCCCTCGATCGAGCCGGCGCCCAGCCCCTGGGCGAGGCGACCGAGCTTTTCGCACAGCGGTACGAACGGCGCCAGAGCCTCCATCGCCTCCGGCCGCACGGCGGCGATGTTGACGGCGTTGGTGACGACGCCGCCGTTGAGGGCCGCCGTGACCTGCTCGGCGGTGACGACGCCGGCGCGGTCCTGGGCCTCAGCCGTCGAGGCGCCCAGGTGCGGGGTGACGACGACGTCGCCGCGGGCGAAGACCGGGTGCTCGGTGAAGGGCTCGTCGGGGAAGACGTCGAGGGCGGCGCCGGCGAGCTTGCCCGACTCCAGGCCCGCGGTGAGGGCGTCGAGGTCGACCAGCTCTCCCCGGGCGCAGTTGACGAGCCGGGCGCCGTCCTTCATCGCCGCGATCGTCTCGGCGTTGATCATGCCGATCGTCTCCGGGGTCTTCGGCGTGTGCAGGGTGACGAGGTCGGCGCGGCCGAGCAACTGCTCGAGCCTTTCGACGCCCTCGACTCCGAGATCGCGGAATCGCTCGGCGGAAACGAACTTGTCGAAGGCGACGACGTCCATCTCGAAGCTCTGGGCGCGCTTGGCGACCAGCTGGCCAATGCGGCCGAAGCCGATCACCCCCAAGGTCTTGCCGTAGAGCTCGGAGCCCTTGAACTTGGCCCGGTCCCAGCGGCCCTCGACCAGCGAGCCATGCGCCTGCGGCACGTTGCGGAAGAGGGCGAGGGCGAGCGCCAGCGTGTGCTCGGCGGCGGCGACAGAGTTCGATTCCGGCGCGTTGGCGACGATGATCCCGCGGCGGGTCGCGGCCGGGATGTCGACGTTGTCGACCCCGGTGCCGGCGCGGCCGATCACCTTCAGGTTGCCGGCCAGCTCGATCAGCTCCGGCGTCATCTTGGTCGCCGAGCGGATCAGGATCGCGTCGTAGGCGCCGATCTTCTCCCGCAGCTCCTCGTCGGACATCTCCAGCCCGAGATCGACGTCGAACTGCGAGCGCAGCAGCTCGACGCCGGAGTCGGCGATCTTCTCCTTGACCAGGACCCTCATGCCGTCCTCACGCCGTCCACGTTTTCGACGACCCAGTCGATGCAGGCGGTGAGCGCCTCGACGTCGTCGGGGTCGACCGCCGGGAACATCCCGATCCGGAGCTGGTTGCGGCCGAGCTTGCGGTAGGGCTCGGTATCGACGATCCCGTTCTCGCGCAGGGCCTTGGCGAGGGCGGCGGCGTCGACCGACTCGTCGAAGTCGATCGTGCCGACGACCAGCGACCGCTTCGCCGGGTCGGCGACGAACGGGGTCGCAAACTCGCAGCGCTCGGCCCAGCCGTAGAGGCGGCCGGAGGAGTCGGAGGTGCGCTCGACGCAGCCGGCGAGGCCGCCGAGCTCCAGCATCCACCGGACCTGGTCGCCGAGCAGCAGCAGCGTCGCCAGGGCGGGGGTGTTGTAGGTCTGCTCCTTGCGCGAGTTGTCGAGCGCGGTCTGCAGCGAGAGGAAGGCGGGCTGCCAGCGGTCGTCGGCGCCGTCGAGCTCTTCGATGCGGGCGATCGCGGCGGGGCTGAGGGCGGCGAGCCAGAGGCCGCCGTCGGCGGCGAAGCCCTTCTGGGGGGCGAAGTAATAGGCGTCGCACTGCTCGAGTTCGATCGGCAGGCCGCCGGCGCCGGAGGTGGCGTCGATCAGGACCAGCGCCTCGCCCGCGCCCTCGGGCCGGCGGACGGGGACCATGACGCCGGTCGAGGTCTCGTTGTGGGCCCAGCCGATCGCGTCGGCGCCGGCATCGGCTCTCGGCTCCGGGGCGTCGCCCGGCTCGGCCTCGACCAGGATCGGGTCCTGCAGGAACGGCGCCGCCGCGGTTGCCTTGGCGAACTTCGAGGAGAACTCGCCGTAGGTGAGGTGGAGCGCCCGCTCGCGCACCAGCCAGACGGTCGCCGCCTCCCAGAAGGCGGTGGTGCCACCGTTGCCGAGGACGATCTCGTAGCCGTCGGGCAGCGAGAAGAGCTCGGCTAGGCCGGTCCGCACCTCCCGCACCAGGTCGCGGACGGGCGCCTGGCGGTGGGAGGTTCCCATCAGCTCCGAGCGCTCCGCGAGGTGGGCCAGCGCCTGCGGGCGCACCTTCGAGGGGCCGCAGCCGAAGCGGCCGTCGGCCGGCTTGATCTCAGCGGGGATCTGCAGGGTCGTCTCAGGCGCCATCCGGATCGACAAGTTATCGACCGAAGGACTTGGGTGACGCCGGGCGCGGAGTTAGGCTCGCCAGTGCGGTTTTCGTACGTCCGTCACGAGGGGAGAGAGATGTACCCAGTCAGCTACGAAGCCGATTTCAACCCGGCTCCGAACCGATGGACCACGTTCTTCCGGCCGATCCTGGCGATCCCGTGGCTGATCGTCGCCCTCTTCTGGGGGCTGCTTTTCGCCTTCACCCACTTCTTCGCCTGGGTTGCGATCGTCGTCCTCGGCCGCTATCCGGAATGGCTCTTCAACTTCAACTCCGGAGTCGTCAGGTATGCGGTCCGCATCGGCGCCTGGTTCTACCTGCAGGCGGATGAGTGGCCCCCGTTCGGGCTTAGCGACGACGCCGCCTACCCGATCCGGGTCAACATCGCCGCCCGGGCAGAGCGCCAAAGCCGCCTCAAGGCACTCTTCCGCCTGCTCCTGGCGCTGCCCGTCGCAATCCTCGTCAGCTACGGCTCGCGCGTGGTGCTCGCCGGCCTCTTCGTGATCGCCTGGCTGACGATCGTCTTCCGCGGCTACATGCCCGAGGCGGTCCACAACGCGCTCAGCTTCGTCAACGGCCTCGACGCCCGGGTGATCGGCTACATCGCCTTCCTCACCGACGAGTACCCGCCGATCGGGCTCGACCGGCCCGCGGGCAGCACCGCGGTCGCCCCGACCCCTCCGCCGGCACCCGAGGCCGCCTGAGCGATGGCCGCGGAGGCGAAGGTCACCAAGGGCGACGGCTACGCCGTTTCCAGTCTCGACGACCTCGGCGAGGGCTGGGGCTTTCGCAAGGTCCGCAAGGAGCTCGGGGTCGGGGCCTTTGGGGTCAACGCAATCGTGATGCCGCCCGGCTATGAGTCCGGGCGGCACCTCCACGAGGTGCAGGAGGAGCTCTACTTCGTCCACCAGGGCCGGCTCGAGATCGAGCTGGACGGCGATAAGTTCGAGCTGGGCCCCGGCGGCGTCGCCTGGGTCGATGCTCCGGTGGTCCGCGGCTTCAAGAACCTCAGCGACGACGAAGACGCGATCTACTTCGTCGTCGGCGGCAAGGATGGCTACGTCGGCCGCGACGGCAAGCTGCCGCCGGGGGAGACCAACCCACGGGGGCCGATCAAAGGGTGAGCCAGGGACCCCCTTGGTACAGGAAATGGGGACCCCTCCGCCAGAGACCGTATGTCTCCGCAGGGACCAAGGTCTGCATCAGCCTGACCCAAAGCCTCTGTCGGAGGGGTCCCCGCTCCCTCCACAACAGAGCTCCGGCAGACGCTCAAGGTCCGGCAGCTTTTAGCAAGAGCTTCCGGAGCCATAGGCGGCAACCGGAGTTCCGTTGTGGAGGGAGCGGGTGCCCCTCCGATGGAGGCTTTGGGTCAAGCTGTCGGAGCTCCCTGGTCCCTGCTGGGACATACGGTCTCCAGCGGAGGGGCACCCGGCCCCACCGACCACCAACCCTATTTCGTGTCCTTGAAGCCTTGGTCGATCCAGGGCATCAGGTCGCGGAGGTCGTGGCCTACCTCCTCGATTTCGTGCCCAGCCGCCTCGTTGCGCATGCGGTCGAAGCTCTCGCCGCCGGCGCGGTTCTCGGCGATCCACTCCTTGGCGAACTCGCCCGACTGGATCTCGGAGAGGATCTGCTTCATCGCCGCGCGGGACTCCTCGCCGATGACCCGTTTGCCGCGGGTCATGTCGCCGTACTCGGCGGTGTTGGAGATCGAGTAGCGCATGCCCTGGATGCCCTTTTCGTACATCAGGTCGGCGATCAACTTCAGCTCGTGGAGGCACTCGAAGTAGGCAAGGCGCGGGTCGTAGCCGGCCTCGACCAGGGTCTCGTAGCCGGCGCGGACCAGCTCCGAGGCGCCGCCGCAGAGGACCGCCTGCTCGCCGAAGAGGTCGGTCTCGCACTCGTCCTTGAAGCTCGTCTCGATTACGGCCGCGCGGCCGCCGCCGATTCCGGAGGCATAGGCGAGGACGAGGTCGTGGGCGTCGCCGCTGGCGTCCTGGTGGACGGCCATCAGGCAGGGGACGCCGCTGCCTTCCTCGTACTGGCGACGAACCAGGTGGCCCGGGCCCTTCGGCGCGACCATGCCGACGTCGACGCCCGGGGGCGGCTCGATCTCGCCGAAGTGGATGGCGAAGCCGTGGGCGAAGAGCAGCAGGTTGCCGGGGGCGATCCCGTCGCTGATCTCCTCATTCCAGACCTGGGCCTGTTTCTCGTCCGGCAGCAGCACCATCACCAGGTCGCCGCGGCTGGCGGCTTCGGCGATGTCGAGCACTTCGAGCCCGGCCCCTTCGGCCTTGGCGCGGCTGGAGGAGTCCGGCCGCAGGCCGACGACCACCTCGACGCCGGAGTCCTTGAGGTTGAGGGCGTGGGCGTGCCCCTGGGAGCCGTAGCCGAGGATGGCGACGGTCTTGCCGTCGAGCTTGCCCAGGTCGGCGTCTTTGTCGGAGAAGATGTCGTCGGTTCGCATGACGCGGCAGGCTAGCGGAGCGCCCTCCGCATCAGCTTCCCGGAGGGCGTGCGAGGCAGGGCCGAGGCGAGCTCGACCCGCTTCGGCACTTTGAACCCCGCCAGCGACTCGCCGCAGTGGCGGCGGAGGTCGTCCGGCGTCACCTCCGAGCCGTCCTCGAGCACGACGACCGCGGTCACCGCCTGCTGCCACTCGGGGTCCTCGCGGCCAATCACCGCCGCGTCGGCGACCTCGGGGTGGCGCAGCAGCACCTCCTCGACCTCGGAGGGGACGACGTTCTCGCCGCCGCTGACGATCATGTCGTCGATCCGGTCGTCGACGTAGAGGAAGCCTTCCTCGTCGATGTGGCCGAGGTCCCCGGTGTGGAGCCAGCCGTCGGCGTCGGCGGCGCCGGGGGCGACGGTCGGGCTCTGGACCAGAATCTCGCCGTCGCGGATCCGCAGGTGCGTGGTCAGCAGCGGCCGGCCGGCGGACCCGAGCTTGCGCTTCGCGTCGGCCGGAGCCAACGTCGTCACCTGCGAGCAGGTCTCGGTCAGGCCGTAAGTCTGGACGACCGTCGCGCCCTTGGCGATCGCTTCTTCCAGCGGCTCCTCCGGCACCGGACCGCCGCCGACCAGGATCGCCCGCGGCCCGGAGAGATCGACGCCGGCCTCCAGCAGCCTGGTCAGCATCGTCGTCACCAGCGAGACGAGGGTGATCCCGTCGCGCTCCAGCGCCTCCCCCACGCGCTCGACGTCGAAGCCGTCGTGGACGACCGCGGTGGTGCCGTAGATGACCGAGCGCATGACGATCCCGAGCCCGGCGATGTGGCTGAGCGGGACGCAGCAGAGCCAGCGATCGTCGGGCAGGACGCCGAGGTTGAAGGCCGAGCCGACCGCGTTCCAGAGGAAGTTGCCGTAGCTGAGCGGGACCGGCTTCGGATCGCCCGTGCTGCCGCTCGTGAGGACCCGGCAGCAGACGTGGTCCATGTCGTGCTCCCCGAGCAGCGGCAGGTCGGCCTCGGTCTGGGTCAGCTGACCCGGATCGTCGAGGTCGACGATCGGCTCCTCGGCGGCGACGATCGCCGCCCGCTCGGCCGCGGTCAGCCGCGGCCCCAGCGGCAGCAGCGCCGCCCCCAGCTTCAGCAGCGCGTGCAGGAGCACGACCTGCTCGCGGCGCGGGTGCATGGTCAGCGCCGCGGTCGAGCCGCGGCGCACGCCGTGCGCGGCCAGCCGCCGCGCCACCCAGGTGGCCTCCGCCTCGAGCTCGGCGTAGGTCATCTCGGCGCCGTCGGCGACGAGCGCCGTGCGGTCGGGGCAACTCTGCGATCTCTGCGAGAGCCAGTCGTCGAGCTTCATCGGGATATCGTGCCCATCATGCCCAAACGCCACAAAGGAGCCCCCTCCGAGGAGCAGCTCTACGCCCCGATCGAGTGGTCCTCCGGTCCCGGAGACTACGAAGACATCCGCTACGAGACCGGCGGCGGGATCGCCAAGGTGACGATCGTCCGGCCCGAGGTCCTGAACGCCTTCCGGCCGCAGACGCTGATCGAGGTCTCGGCGGCGATGGAGCTGGCGCGTGAGGATCCGGAGGTGGGCGTGATCGTCTTCACCGGCGAGGGCGAGCGCGCCTTCTGCTCGGGCGGCGACCAGACCGTGCGCGGCAGCACCGGCTACATGCCCGAGGGGGCGGCGGTGGGGCGCTTCCACGTCACCGACCTCCAGGTCCAGATGCGGCGGCTGCCGAAGCCGATCGTGGCGATGGTCGCCGGCTACGCGATCGGCGGCGGCCACATCCTCCACCTCTGCTGCGACCTGACGATTGCCGCCGACAACGCGGTCTTCGGTCAGACCGGGCCGCGGGTCGGCTCCTGGGACGGCGGCTACGGCGCCTCGCTGCTGCGCGACCTGGTCGGGACCAAGAAGGCGAAGGAGATCTGGCTGCTCTGCCGCCAGTACAGCGCCGAGGAGGCGGTCGAGATGGGGCTGGTGAACGCGGTCGTGCCGCTGGCCGACCTCGAGCGCGAGACCGTCGCCTGGTGCCGCGAGATGCTCGCCCTCTCCCCCTTCGCGCTGCGCCTTGTCAAGGCCAGCTTCAACGCCCACGAGGACGGCTACGCGGGCATCCAGCAGCTCGCCCACGACGCCAACCTCCTCTTCTACGGCTCCGAGGAGGCGGCTGAGGGGCGCGAGGCGTTCAAGGAGAAACGGCGGCCGGAATTCGAGAAGTTCCCGCGGCGGGCATGAGCGGGCCGGCCGGAGGCGGGCGATGAGGATCTGGCTGATGGCGGCTCGGCCGCGGACGCTGCCGGCAGCTATCGCGCCGGTGCTTGTCGGGACCGCAGCGGCTGTGCAGTTCCTCGGGCACCTGCCGCGCTGGGGGGCCTTCTTCGCCGCCCTCGTCGGCTCGATCTTCATCCAGATCGGGACCAACCTCGCCAACGACTATTCCGACGCCAAGCGCGGCGCCGACACGGCCGACCGCCTCGGCCCGGTGCGCGTCACCGCGAGCGGGCTGATCACCCCGCAGCGGGTGATGCGGGCGACCTGGATCGCCTTCGGCGTCGCCGTCCTCTGCGGCATCTACCTGACCGCGGTGGCCGGCTGGGTGATCCTCCTGATCGGCGTCCTCTCGATCGCCGCCGGCGTCCTCTACACGGGCGGGCCGCGCCCCTACGGCTACGCTGGCTTCGGCGAGGTCTTCGTCTTCCTCTTCTTCGGCCTGGTCGCCGTCAACGGCTCCTACTACGTGCAGCTGGAGCAGCTCGACGCGCTGCCCCTGGGCCTCTCGATCTCGATCGGCTTCCTCGCCACCGCGATCATCGTCGTCAACAACGTCCGCGACGTCGAGACCGACCGGCGGGCGGGCAAGAACACGCTGGCGGTGCGGGTCGGCCGCGACGCGGCGGTGCGGCTCTACGGGACCCTGGTCGTGGGTGCTTTCGTCGTGCTGCCGATCGCGCTCTGGGCCGGCGAAGCCAGCGCGCTGCCGCTGATCGGCTGGCTGGCGGCGCCGCTGGCGCTGAAGCCGTTCCGGACCCTGCGCGACCGTCGGGACGGCCCGGCGCTGAACGGGGTGCTGGCGGCGACCGGGGGCCTGCTGGGAATCTTCAGCCTGCTGGTGACGGCAGGCCTGCTGATCTCGGCCTGAGATGCTTGGAACGTGCGCCTCTCCTCGGTAGAGGTCATCCCCTACGCGCTCCCGTTCAAGGAGCCGTACGTGACCGCGCGCGGGGTGCTGGAACGGCGGGAGATGGTGCTGCTGCGGCTACGGGACGAGGACGGCGTCGTGGGGCTGGGGGAAGCGGTGCCGCTGTCGCTTAGGGGTGGCGCGACGCTGACGGATGTGGTGCGGGAGCTCGAAGCGTGGGCGGAGGCGCAGGAGGATGAGGGACTGTCCGCGCCGGCTCTCTGTGCGGTGAGAACGGCGCAAGCGGATTTGCTGGGTAAGAGGGTGGCGGACGAGGGTGGCGGCGGAGACGAAGCGGTTCCTTGCAACGCGACGCTTGTGGCGGGGGCTCCGGGCGAGGTCGCGGCTCAGGCCGAAGGATGGGCTCGGGATGGGTTCACCACGTTCAAGCTCAAGCTCGGCGCCGAGTCTGTGAAAAGTCCTCTTGAAGGGGAGTTTTCACAGACTCGCGGAGCTGACGTCGAGCAGGTGCGGGCGGTGCGTGAGGCGGCGGGGCCTGAGGCGCGGATTCGGGTGGACGTGAATGCGACTTGGGACGTGGGGACGGCGAAGCGGACGCTGGCCGAGCTGGAGCCGCTGGGGATCGAGCTGGCGGAGCAGCCGGTGGCGGGACTCGAGGCGATGGCGGAGCTTGCAGCGTCCACCTCGATCCCATTAGCTGCCGACGAGAGCGTTGCGTCTCTTGAAGAGGCCGAGCGGGCAGCTGCGCTCGGAGCCTGCGCCTACACGGGGATCAAGCTCTCCAAGGTCGGGGGGCCGGAAGCGGCACTGGCGATCGCCGACGTCCTCCCCGCCTACGTCACCTCGGCCCTCGACGGACCTGTGGGGATCGCGGCGGGCGCGCAGGTCGCACTCAGCCTCGCCGAGACCATCCACCCCGAACGCCTCCACCTCGCCCACGGCCTCGCCACCCAGCGCCTCTTCGCCGAGACGATCGCCGCGGTCGAGTGCGAGCTGCGCGACGGGATGCTCCACCTCCCCCCCGGCCCCGGCCTAGGCGTCGAGATCGACGAGGAGGCGCTGCAGGCGCACCGGCTCTAGCCTCCCGACCCCGAACTGCATCAGATTTCCTACCTGCCAGCGGGGAAATCTGATGCAGTTCGGGTTTGCCGCTGGCCCATGGACCCCACCAACGCCAATACCGCCCTCGCTTCGGCCTTCGCCGAGGAGCTTGCGCGCGGCGGGCTGCGGCTGGCGGTGATCTCCCCGGGGTCGCGCTCGACGCCGCTTGCGGTGGCGCTGTGGCGGCAGCCTGAGATCGAGGTGAGCGTGATCGTCGACGAGCGTTCGGCGGGGTTCTTCGCCCTCGGGGCGGCGCAGGCGAGCCGGGAGCCGGTGGCGCTGCTCTGCACCTCCGGCACGGCGCTCGTCAACTACCACCCGGCGGTCTGCGAGGCGGACGAATCCGCGATCCCGCTGCTGGTGCTGAGCGCCGACCGGCCGCCAGAGCTTCGGGGGATCGGCGCCGGGCAGACGATCGACCAGATCAAGGCCTTCGGCTCTTCGGTGCGCTGGTTCTGCGAAGTCGGGACCCACGAGGCCGACGACGACGGCCTCCTCCACTACCGCTCGGTCGCCTGCCGGGCGCTTGCCGACGCCCGCGGCGAAGCCCGCCCCGGTCCCGTCCACCTGAACCTGCCGTGGCGGGAGCCGCTGGCGCCGGTTCCGGTCGAGGGCGCCGTTACGGCAACCGACCCGCTGGCGCTGGAGGGGCGCGACGACCGCCCCCTCACGGCCGTCACGCACATCGACCTCGAGCCCTCGGTATTCCTCCTCGACGAGGTCGCGGGCCACATCGGCGACGCGATCTCCGGCGCGATCGTCGCCGGCCGCCAGCTCGACCCGGAGCTGCGCGAGCCGCTCGCGCACCTCGCCCGCGTTTCCGGTTTCCCGATCCTCGCCGACCCCACCTCGCAGCTGCGCTGCGGTCCGCATGACCGCTCGCACGTCGTCGCCGCCTACGACCTGCTGCTGCGCGACGAGCGCTTCGGCCGCTCGGTCGCGCCTGAGCTGGTGCTGCGCTTCGGCGAGATGCCGACCAGCAAGCCGCTGCGAGCGTGGCTCGCGGAGAGCGGCGCCGACCAGATCGTGGTCGACCCCTGCGGCGGCTGGAACGAGCCAACCAACCGGGCGGCGGCGATCCTCCGCGCCGACCCCACCGAGCTCGCCTCGGGCTGGGCGGCGCGGCTGGAAGGCCTGGAGGGACGGGAACGCCCTGCCCCGGAACGCTGGCTGGAAGCCGAGGCTGCGGCGCAGCAGGCGCTCGACGAGGCGTTCGAGAAGGCGGGGCCGATCAGCGAGCCCGCCCTCCACCGCGCCCTCGGCGCCGCCCACCACGACGGCGACCTCGTCTACACCGGCTCCTCGATGCCGATCCGCGACCAGGAGACCTTCCTGGCGCCCGACGCTACCGACGCCCTCTTCCTCTCCAACCGCGGCGCCAACGGCATCGACGGCCTGATCTCCTCCGGCATCGGCGCCGCCCACGCCTCAGGCCGACCGACGACGATCGTCGTCGGCGACCTCGGCCTTCTGCACGACCTCGGCAGCCTCGCCGCCCTCCGCGACGTCGCCACCCCCGTCCGCATCGTCGTCGTCGACAACGACGGCGGCGGCATCTTCCACTTCCTTCCTCAGGAGGCGGCGCTGCCAAGCGACGAATTCGAGGCCCTGCTCGGCACCCCCCGTGGAGTCGACGCGGCCAAGGTCGCCGCCCTCTTCGACCTCCCCCACCGCCGCTTGGAATCCCTGGCGGAACTTCCCGAGGTGCTGAGCGACGGCACCGGCCTGATCGAGATCAAGACCGACCGCACCACCAACGTCAACGTTCATCGCCATCTAACCCAACAGGTACACGCCGCCCTGACCGAACTACGCGAGGGCTAGCGGGAGGGTCGGGTGACCCTCGCCGGACCCTCCCCGCTGTTGTCCGCCGAGGGTCACCCGACCCTCCCCACCGCCCCCGCCCCGTCTACTCGGCGAGCAGCGGCAACAAGGCCTGAAGCTTGACCTCGGTCTCGGCCAGCTCGGCTTCGGGGTCGGAGCCGGCGACGACGCCGACGCCGGCGAAGAGGTGGGCGTCGCGGTCGCGGAGGAGGGCGCTGCGGAGGGCGACGCAGAATTCGCCGTCTTCGGTCGCGTCCATCCAGCCGACCGGGGCGGCGTACCAGCCGCGGTCCATGCCCTCGAGCTCGGCGATGGCGGCGGCTGCGGCGGGCCAGGGCTCGCCGCCGACGGCGGGGGTCGGGTGCAGCAGGCCCGCCATCTCGATCGCAGAGTGAGGCTCGGCGAGCTGCGCGATCACCGGCGTGGCCAGGTGCTGGATGTTCGCCACCTTAACGATTTCCGGCTCGGCCGCGGACTCGACCCAGACGGCGTGCGGGCGCAGGGCTCGGACGATGCGCTCGGCGACGATCCGCTGCTCGCGGCGGTTCTTGTCGCTGCGCAGGAGCTGCTCGCCGAGGTGGTCGTCGACGGCGGGGTCGGAGCTGCGGCGGGTCGAGCCGGCGAGGGCGACGGTGGAGACGCTGGCGCCGGCGCGGCGGATCAGCAGCTCGGGGCTGGCGCCGATGAAGGCCGCCTCCGGCGTGCCGCAGCAGAAGCAGAAGCAGGCCGGAAACTGCTCGCGCATGGCGCGGAAGATCGCGGCGGGATCGTGGGCGGCGGCGGCGCTGACGATCACCTCGCGGGCGAGCACGACCTTGGAGAACTGGCCGGCGGCGATCCTCGTTGTGGCGCCCTCGACCGCCGCCTCGAACTCGCGCGGCAGCCGGGCGCTGCGAATCTCGGCGTGGGCGGTCGGGTGCGGGTCGAGCAGCGGCAGCGGCGTATCGAGGCGCAGCGCCGCCAGGCGCGCCGCGAGCTCCTCGCCCGGCTCGTCCACCCCCTCCCCCGGCCGCACCACCGCGTTGACGGTGAGGAAGGCACGCTCGCCGCGGCGGCAGATCGAGAGCTGCGGCAGGACCAGGGAAGCAGGCGCCAGCGAAGACCAGGTCGAGCTCGAGCCGCCGTCGGGGCCGAAGGCGAACCCCCCGACCCAGACCGGACCCGCTCCGGCAGGCAGCCCCCGCGGCTCCTCCAGCACCGGGTGATCGCCCAGCCGCAGGCACTCCTCGCCGACGTGGCGGAAGCGCCCCTCCCCGCGCGAGCTCGCCTCGTGCGCGACCCCCAGCCCGGCCAGGGCGAACTCGCGGTCCGGCTGCTCCCAGCAGAACCAGCGATCGCGCGCCAGGCGCGAGCCGAACACCGCCGCGCAGGGGTCAGCGATCTCGACCTCCCTGGTGACGCTTACGAGGGTGCGCCTGCCCCGTGCGGCGCCCTTCTCGAGAGCGCCGAGCAGGTCCCTAGTCGTGACCACGACCTATCGCGATCTCCCCCGTGCGGACCATTTCGACCAGGCCGTGCGGGCGGACCATCCGCTCGAAGGCCTCGATCTTGTCGGCGGAGCCGGTCACCTCGATCGTCATCGTCCGCCGCGCCACGTCGACGATTTTGGCCCGGAAGATCTCGGCGAACTGGATGATCTCGGCCCGGTTCTCGACCGCCGAGGAGACCTTGAACAGCGCCATCTCCCGAGCGACCGTCTCCTCGGGCTCCATGTCGCGGATTTTCAGCACGTTGACGAGCTTGTGCAGCTGCTTGGTCACCTGGTCGATCGGATGGACGGCACCGTCCAGGGTCAGGGTTATCCGCGAGACGGTCGGGTCGTCGGTCGGCCCCACCGCCAGCGTGTCGATGTTGAAGCCGCGCCGCGAGAAGAGCCCGGCGACGCGCGCCAGCACGCCCGGCTTGTTCTCGACCAGGATCGAGAGGATGTGCTTGCGCCCGCTGAGCTGCCCTGGGACGTGCAGGTCCTCGAGTTTGACCGGCTGTGAGGTTCCTGCCTCCATCTACCGCACCGCCCCTCGCGGCGCCTCGACCATGTCGCGGGCGGCGTTCCCCGGCGGGATCATCGGGTAGCAGTTCTCTTCCTTGGCGACCCGGACGTCGAGCAGGACCGGACCGTCGTGCTCGAGCGCCGCCCCCATCTGCTCCTCGAGGTCGGCGGCGTTCTCGCAGCGCATCCCCTTGGCGCCGAAGGCCTCGGCCAGCTTCACCCAGTCGGGGCTGGCGCCCATCTCGACCGAGCTGTAGCGGCGGTCCCAGAAAAGCTCCTGCCACTGGCGGACCATGCCCATGTAGCCGTTGTTCATCAGGAAGACCTTGACCGGGACGTTCTCGGTGACGCAGGTCGCCAGCTCCTGGACGTTCATGATCAGGCTGCCGTCACCGGCGATGCAGACCACCTGCTCATCAGGGCAGGCGACTTTGGCGCCGACCGCGCTCGGCAGACCGAAGCCCATCGTCCCCAGGCCGCCGGAGTTGATCCAGCGCCTCGGCTTGTCGAAGCCGTAGTACTGCGCCGCCCACATCTGGTGCTGGCCGACGTCGGAAGTGACGATCGCGTCGCCCTGGGTGGCGCGGTGCATCGCCTCGATCATGAACTGGGGCTTGATCTCGCCGTCCCTGCCGGGCTCGTAGAAGAGCGGGTGCTCCTCCTGCCAGCCGCGCAGCGCGTTCCACCACTCGTCGAGGCGGGACGGGTCGGTCTGCAGCGCCCGGTACTCGCGGGTCAGCTTCGGCAGCACCTGCTTGACGTCGCCAACGATCGGGATGTGGGCGCCGACGTTCTTCGAGATCTCGGCCGGGTCGATGTCGATGTGGATGACCTTGGCGTTCGGCGCGAACTCGCTCAGCTTGCCGGTGATGCGGTCGTCGAAGCGGGCGCCGATGGCGACGATCAGGTCGGCTTTGTCCATCGCGTGGTTGGCGGTCCAGGTGCCGTGCATGCCGAGCATGCCGAGGAAGCGGTCGCTCGAGGCCGGGAAGGCGCCGAGGCCCATCAGGGTCGAGGTGACCGGGAAGCGATCCGAGCCGGCCAGCTCCCGCAGCTCCTCGGAGGCGTTGCCGTTGATCACGCCGCCGCCGCTGTAGAAGATCGGCCGCCGCGCGCTCGCCAGCGCTTTCGCGGCGATCCGGATCTGCTTGATGTTGCCCTCGGTCGAGGGCTTGTAGCCCGGCAGCTCGACCGGCTCGGTGCGCGGCTCGTAGTCGATGTCGGCGCGGGAGAGGTCCTGCGGGATGTCGAGCAGGACTGGCCCGGGGCGCCCGGTCGAGGCGACGTGGAAGGCCTGGTGGACGTACTCGGGGATCTGACGCGGGTCGGTGACCGCGAAGGAGTGCTTGACGAACGGCAGCGTGGCGCCGAGGATGTCGGCCTCCTGGAAGCCGTCGGTGCCGATCAGCTCGGTGCGGACCTGTCCGGTGATGAAGACGGTCGGGGTCGAGTCCATCATCGCGTCGGCGATCGCGGTGACGAGGTTGGTGGCGCCGGGGCCCGAGGTGGCGAAGGCGACGCCGACCCGCCCCGAGGCTTTGGCGTATCCCTCGGCGGCGTGGCCGCCGCCCTGCTCGTGGCGCACCTGGACGTGGCGGAAGTCGGCGTCGACGAGGGCGTCGTAGGTCGGCAGGTTTGCCCCGCCGGGGATTCCGAAGACGTCTTTGACGCCCTCGGCCTTGAGGGATTCCATCAACGTGTCGGCGGCGCGCATAGGAACTGGCGATGGTACCAGCGGCGGAGTCTGCGCCCGGTGCCTGCTCTACGCCTGGGCGGCCGGCGATTTCGCCGGGTTCCAGCGGGTCTGCGGGTCGATCGCGGTCTCGATCACGCGCCCCTTGTGGCGCTCGATCGCGTGGAGGATCGACTCCACCAGCTCCTCGCCCAGCAGCGTCGGCTGCAGGCCGAGGTCGAGCAGCTTGGTGTGGACGGCGTTGTAGTAGTGCTCTTCCTTCTCGACCCGCGGGTTCTCGTAGTGCTGGATCTCGACGCCGTAGCCGAGGTGCTCGCCGGCCTCCTTGACCAGCTCCGCCAGCCCGAGCACCGAGAACTGCTCGGTGAACTGGTTGAAGACGCGGAACTCGCCGCGCTCGGCCGGGTTCAGCGCCGCCAGTTCGACGCAGGCGAGGGTGTCGCGGATGTTGAGGAAGCCGCGGGTCTGGTGGCCGGCGCCGTAGACGGTCAGCGGATGGCCGATCACCGCCTGCACGCAGAAGCGGTTGAGGACGGTGCCGAACAGCTCGTCGTAGTCGAAGCGGGTGACGAGGCGCTCGTCGCGGGCGGTCTCCTCGGTCTCGACGCCGTAGACGACCCCCTGGTTGAGGTCGGTCGCGCGCAGGCCCCAGGTGCGGCAGGCGAAGTGGATGTTGGTCGAATCGTGGACCTTCGAGCAGTGGTAGAGCGAGCCCGGCAGCTTCGGGAAGGGCAGGGTGTCCCTGCGGCCCTTGTGCTCGATCTCGATGTAGCCCTCCTCGATGTCGATGTCGGGCTGGCCGTACTCGCCCATCGTCCCGAGCTTGACGAGGTGGGCGTCGGGGACGTGGTCGCGCATCGAGAAGAGCAGGTTGAGGTTGCCGATCACGTTGGCGTGCTGGGTTTCGACCGCGCGCTCGCGCGAGAGCATCGAGAACGGCGCCGAGGCCTGCTGGCCGTAATGGACGACGGCCTCGGGCCGGGTCTCGGCGACGACCTCGTCGAGGAAGTCGCCGTCCTCGACGGCGCCGACGTAGCTGCGGATCTGCTCTCCGGAGACCTCGCGCCAGGCGGCGACGCGCTCGTCCAGCTCGGCGATCGGGGTCAGCGAGGCGGTGCCGTGTTCGGTGTGCCAGCGACGGCGCGAGAAGTTGTCGACGACGGAGACTTCGTGGCCGCGGGCGGAGAAGCGGAGCGCGGTCGGCCACCCCAGGTAGCCGTCGCCCCCGAGGATGAGAACGCGCATAGGTCGCGGCAGCGTACCGGAGTCTCCGGCTGCCCATCGCCTTAGACTGCCGCCGTGACGCAGCGCTTCCAGCGATGCCTCGGGGGGCGTGGCAGAGCCCTCTGCTTTGTCGTGATCCTGGCTCTCGGACTCGGACTGCGTCTCGACTACGCGATCCGCGCCCCCGACCATCCGGTGGACGACGCCCGCGCCTACGCCCGCATCTCCGGCGCCCTCCACCGGGGCGAGGGGTTCACCCAGGGAGAAGGACCCGGCTACCGGCACCTGCAGCCCGCCTCCAACTACTCGCCCGGCCTGCCCCTGCTCACCGCCGGCCTCTACTCGGTCTGGGGCTCAGAGAACGAGGAGGCTGCCCGGATCGTCTACGCGCTGATCGGCTCGGCGGCGGTCGCGCTCGCCTTCTTCCTCGGCCGCCGGCTCGGCGGCCCTGGCGCGGGCCTGATCGCGATGGTGCCCGTCGCGGTCTACCCGGCGCTGCTCGAGTACGGCGGGATGCTGATGACCGAGCCGCTGGCGACGACGGTCCTCGCCGGCCTCCTCCTCTGCCTGCTGCGGGCCTGCGAGTCGCGGCGGCCGCTGGCCTGGATCGGCACCGGCGCTCTGCTCGGAGCGCTGGCGATGCTGCGGCCCGAGTACTCGGTCCTGATCCCCGTCCTGCCGGCGCTGGCGCTGCTCCGCCTGCGCCGCCGGGAGGGAGGCTTCCGCCGCGACCTGCTCCTGGGACCTGCCCTCGCGCTCGGGTTCGCCTGCCTGGTGGTGCTGCCCTGGACGATCCGCAACTTCGTCGTCTTCGACCGCCTGGTGCCGATCTCCACCGGCGGCGGTCAGGTCCTCTACGAGGGCAGCTACATCCCGGCCGGGCCCGACCCGGAACGGATCGTCCCGGTCCTGCTCGAACGCCACCCCTGGATCGGCCGCGAGCTCGGCCCCCAGCCGGGGCCGATCTACCGCGGTCAGGCGGTCGCGCTGCTCGCCGCCCGCCGGCACCCCGGCGAGGAAGCGGACGTCGCCCTGCGCGGAATGGCGATCGACGCCTACGGCCACGCCCTCGTCCACGAACCTCTGCGCCTGGCGGGCTTCCTCGCCGGCAAGGCCTGGTTCGCCTGGACCAGTCCCGCCCGCGAGGTGATGCGGCTCCCCTACTGGCGCGCCCTGCAGATCGTGCTGCTGCTCGCGGCCGCGGCCGGCCTCCTCGTCGGGCTGCTGCGGCGCAGCTTCGAGGCGTTCCTCCTCGCAACCGTCTTCCTCGCCTTCACCCTCGTCCAGATGGCCTTCATCGCCTCGCCGCGGCGGACCCTCGTCCTCACCCCCGAGCTGGCGGCGCTGGCCGGGCTGGGCATCGTCTGGTCCACCGACCGACTGCGCCGGGATAGCCTGCCGCGGTGACCGCTGCCGCCCACCGGCTCCGCGCCCTGCCACAGCGCTACGGCAGGCGGACGCTGCTCGCGCTGGGGGCGATCGCGCTGCTGGGGCTGTTCGTCCGTGCCTACGTGGTCGTCAACCCGGTCGCCGACCCGGCGGACGACTCGCACGCCTACTACGCGATCTCCAAGTCCCTTTATGAGGAAGGGAGCTTCGGCGGACCGGAATTCCGCGATTCCAGCGACTGGTCGCCCGGGGCGCCCTTCCTCTACGCCGCCGCCTTCTACGCCACCGGGGGCGCCCGCGAAGGGACGGCGCGGATCGTCGAGGCGCTGCTCGGGGTGGCGACGATCCTCGTCGTCTTCGCGCTCGGCTGGCGGCTCGGCGGGCGCGAGCTGGGGCGCTGGGTCGGCCTCTTCGCTGCCTTCGCTGTCGCGGTCTATCCGCCGTTCCTCCACACCACCGGCGAGCTGATGAGCGAGCCGCCGGCGATGCTGACCCTGCCGGCGGCGGTCCTCGCCTTCCTCTGGGCGTCGGACCGTCAGCGAACCGCGGTCGTAGTTGCCGCCGCTGAGCGGAAACCACTACGACCGCCGGCCTGGGCCTGGCTCGCACCGGGCTTCCTCTTCGGCCTCACCGCGATGTTCAGGCCCGAGTACCTGCTGGTCGGCGCCGCCTTCGTCGTCCTCGCGTTCGTCCGAATCGCCTCGCTGCGCACCGGCTCGGGCCGGCGCGACTGGAGCGGCGGGCTCGCCGCAGCCGCGGTCCTCCTCGTCGCCCTCGTGCTGCCGATCCTCCCCTGGACGATCCGCAACGTCGTCGTGCTGCACCGCCTGGTGCCGGTCTCGACCGGCGGCGGCAAGGCGCTTTACGTAGGCACCTTTCTCCCCGCCGACGGCGAATACCAGCGGGTGAAGGCGCTCCTGGTCAAGCGCTACGAACACCGCGACCTGGCGCCGGACTCCGAAGCGCTGAACAGGGTCAACCCGACCCCGCTCTTCGACAGGGTCGCCGAAGCGGAGATCGAGCAAGACCCGGGGTTGAGCCGCGACCAGGCCCTCGGCAAGGTCGGCAGGGAAAACCTCTCCAAGTACTTCGGCGAATACCCGGGGGGCTATCTGGCGATGACCGCGCGCAAGGTGGGCCGGATGTGGAGCAGCGGCGTCGGCGAAGCGATGAGCACGACCGCCGGCCGCATCGTCCAGATCCTGCTCGTCTTCGCCGGCCTGGCCGGTTTCGCCCTGCTGGCGGCGCGGCGGCGCTGGTGGGAGCTGGTGGCGCTGGCGACGCCGATCGTCCTCGTCACCCTTGTCGGTGCGGTCTCCCTGGCGGCGCCGCGCCGCAACGAGGTGCTGATGACGCTCGTCTTTCCGCTGGCCGGCCTCGCCCTCTCATCCGGCCTCGCGGCCATATCCTCCCCTCGCAAATGGTCTCGCTTGCAGGCATCTTCCCAGCCGAACTGACGGCGCTGCGCGCCGCCGGCGTGCTGCTGGCGCTCGCCCTGATCGCCTACGCGGTGCTGCGGCGGCGCTCGCTGCGCAACGCCGACGTGCTGATCCTGGTCCTCGCCGGCGCCGGGCTGGCGATCGTCGCCGGGACCGAAATCGTCAACGGCCTCCTCTCCGCCTTCTCCTTCGAGAAGGGCAACGGCGGCCGCATCCTCGGGCTCGCGGTCTTCGCCATCTTCGTCCTCTTCATCCTCATCCTCCGCGCCCTCTCCCAGACCGCCCGCAACCAGCGCCAGCTGGCGGCGGCGCTCGAGGGCCTCGCCTGGGAGGAGTTTCGCCAGGCCGGCCTGCCGGACCGCTTCCGCGACAAGATCGCGATCCTGATCCCCGCCTACAACGAGGCCGAGAACATCGCCACCGTGCTCGACCAGATTCCGCCCGCGGTCTGCGGCGTCCGCACCGAGGTCCTGGTCGTCGACGACGGCTCCCGCGACGGCACCGGCGACGTCGCCGCCGGGCACGGGGCCCTGGTCGCCCGCCACGTCACCAACCGCGGCGGCGGCGCGGCGCTGCGGACCGGCTACCGCCTGATGGTCGAATCCGGCGCCGAGATCGTCGTCACCCTCGACGCCGACGGCCAGCACCGCCCGGACGAGATGGAGCGCCTGGTCAAGCCGATCCTCGACGGCGAGGTCGAGATGGCGCACGGCTCCCGCGTGCTCGGCCAGGCCGACCGCAACCACTTCGCCCGCGAGCTGGGGATCGTCTTCTTCAACCGCCTCGTCTCCCTGATCACCCGCACCCACGTCACCGACTGCTCCAACGGCTACCGCGCCGTCCGCACCGCCGTCCTCCCGCAACTCGTCCTGCGCCAGGAGCAGTTCCACACCTCCGAGTTCATGATCGAGGCGATCAAGCGCGGCATCCCGGCCAGGGAGGTCCCGATCACCGTCGACCGGCGCCTCCACGGCCACTCGAAGAAGCCGGCTGCCCTCCGCTACGGCGCCGGCTTCGCCAACGCGATCGTCAGGACTTGGTTGCGGTGAGGGACTGGGTGGCCCCTCCGCCGAAGACCGTATGTCTTTCTAGGGACCAGCCGCATAGGCAGCTTGACCCAAAGCCTTCGTCGGAGGGGCCACCCAGTCCCTAGCTGACCCGCCCACACACGTTGTGAACACCTGAAAGGCCATCCGGGCCCTCCAAGACGCTTGCGGTTCTGACGCCCAAGCGAAGGAGGACCCGGATGAAGGTTCACGGTAACGCCGCTCTCGGACCAGCGGGGCGAGTTGCGCTGGTGCAGGCCATCGAGTCGGGGATGACGTTGAGGGCGGCAGCTGCCGCCCTCAACGTGGCGCCGGCCACAGCCCACCGCTGGTGGCATCGATGGCGGGATGCCGGCGAGGCCGAGCGGCGCTCGGGAAGCTGGCTGACCGACCGTTCCTCGCGCCCCCATCGCCAGCCCCGGCGACTCTCGGCCGCCGAGGAGGAGCCGATCCTGCGGGCGCGCCGGGAGACCAACCTCGGCCCCGGCCGGCTTGCCGGGATCTGTCGCCGTGCCCGCTCGACGATCTGGAAGGTGCTGCACCGCCACGGCCTCTCCCGGCGTCGGCGAGCGGCGCGGGAGAGCTACCGCCGCTATGAGTGGTCTCGGCCCGGAGCCCTGCTGCACGTCGACGTCGCCCGCCTGGCGCGCTTCAACCGCCCCGGGCACGCCGTCACCGGCATCCGCAACCTGACCGGCGCCGAGAAGCGGGCGGCGGTCGGCTACGTCTACCTGCACTGCGTCATCGACGACCACAGCCGCTATGCCTACGTCGAGCAGCACCCAGACCAGGGAGGAGACACCGCCGCGGCGGTTCTGGGGCGAGCGATCAAGCACTTCGCGGTGCTTGGCCTGAAGCCGCCCGAGGCGGTGATGAGCGACAACGCCTTCGCCTATCGCAGGTCAAACGCCTTCCGGGCGGTGTTGGCCGCCCACGGCGCCCGCCACATCCTCACCCCGCCCTACACGCCGCGCTGGAACGGGAAGGTCGAGAGGTTCATCCAGACGCTGAAGCGCGAGTGGGCCTACGCCCACTCCTGGCCCACCTCAGCAGAGCGGGCGCGATCGATGCCATCCTTCCTGCGCTACTACAACCGGCGCAGGCCCCACAGCTCCTTAGGAGACCGGCCGCCGATCAGCCGTGTTCACAACGTCCGTGGGTAGGACA
>DASSTG010000051.1:0-34303 GCA_035708105.1 Solirubrobacterales bacterium
CTGCGGCACGATCCCGAAGAAGCCTCGCGGGAGCGCCTGGGCGCCGGCGGGCGCAAGCAGGCAGAGAAGGAGGACAAGGACCAGGGGGAGGGTGTTCTTGGCGTTTCTCATCCCCTTCGCAACCCGGAAGGCGCCCCGAAGTCGCGACACGGCCGCTCAGCCGGCCGGGACCAAATCGAGCTCCGACCACGGCCCCTCGCCGCGCATCGGCTGAGTCCGACCGCGCAGCCAGTCCGCCTGCAGATCGTCGTAATGGCGGCTGGCGGGATGACCGGACTGGCCGGTGAACATCTGCCAGCGCGAGCGCTCGGGGTCGGTCGGATCGGCGACCATCCGCCAGCTGGGTGCCCAGACCGCGCGGTAGGGGTCGTTGGGGTCGTAGGCGATCTGGCTCACCGTCTCCTGGGCGCCGCCGGCGCGAAGGCGGCGGTTGAGCAGGCGGTCGAGGAGCGGGTTGGCGTCGCCGAGTGGGTGCGGGAACTTCATCTCGTGGATGCGGCCCCAGCGCCAGCGGTCGGGGTCGGGGCCGAAGCGGTCGGAGAGGTCGTCGAGGGCCCCGGCCAGCGACTCCAGCACCAGCTCCTCCCAGGGCCGCCCGATCAGCTCCTCGTCGCCTTCCTCCCAGAGCGCCATCAGGTGCGAATGCCAGCGCCAGGGCGAGGTGCTGTGGGCGGTGAAGCCGTTGTCGTTGCGGTCGAGCCAGCGCTCACAGAGGTCGCGGTCGCCGATCGCGCAGCGCGTGACCTCGCGCGCAAGCCGCAGCAGGAAGGCCTGGTAGATCGTGCCCGCGATCGTCTCCCGGTCGAGCCGGCCGTCCCAGCTGCGCAACCGCTCGATCGCGCTGCGCTCGCGCTGCCCCGGGGGATGGAGTCGGGAGAGCCGCCGCGCCGCCTCGATCCCGGGGATCGAGTACTCGTCGGACTGGATCGCCTCGAAGCTCTCGAGGTCGTGCTTCTCGGTCGCCTCGATCAGCTCTTCGATCCGCCTGGCGCGGAAGCCGTCGAGCCATTCGCTGGTGATGTGGTGCGGGTAGTCGTCGCCGACGATGCGGTTGTTGGCGGTGACGAGATAGCCGCTCGGGGGGTCGATGACCTCCGGCAGCTCCTCGTAGGGGACCGTCCCCTCCCACTCGAACTCGCCGGTCCATCCCGGCTTCGGCAGGTCCGGGCAGCCGCCGCGGCGTTTCGGCAGCCGGCCGATCAGCTTGTAGCCGATCGTGCCGTGGCGGTCGGCCCCGACGATGTTCGAGGGCGGCGAGGTATGGCCCGCGAAGTGATCGAACAGCTCCCGAGCGCAGGTCACGTCGAGCATGCCGTCGAGCGTTGCGAATGCGGTCGGTTCCAGCAGCGCCTGCCAGGCGAGGGCCAGCGGCTCGCCCTCGTCGGCGCCGAGAGCCTCGTTGACGATCGGACCGTGGTGGGTGCTGCGCACCTCGAGCACCTCCGGCTCCCGACCCTTCACCGCGATCTCCTCCTGGATCACTTCCAGCGGCAACCACTCGTCTTCGAACAGGTAGCGGTCGCCTTCGATCCGCTCGACGAAGAGGTCCTGCACGTCGGCCATCACGTTGGTCACGGTCCAGCAGCCGTCGTTGCCCTGACCCATGTAGATCGACGGCATGCCGGGCAACGAGGCGCCCCGGCAGAAGCGGTCGCCGTGGCGCAGCTCGATCTCGTACCAGATGCCGGGCATGCTCGGGGGCAGGTGCGGGTCGCCGGCGACCAGCGGCGAGCCGGTGGTGGAGCGCTCGCCGCTGACCGCCCAGTTGTTCGAGCCGGAGGCCTCGGTGGCGAGGCCGAGCGAGCGCCGCACCGCGTCCATCTGCTCGACCAGCGCCAGCCCGTCGCCGCTCCAGGCTTCCTGGGTGACGATCGGGTTGTCGGCGGGGTAGGTGGGATCGAGCCGCGCCGTCAGCTCGGGGCCCAGGTCCCGCACCATGTCGGCCCGCAGCAGCTCACGCTCCCAGTTGGTGGCGAGCCCGAAGGCGAGCAGCTTGCCCAGCGCGAGGACGTCCACCGGGCGCCACGGCTCCCACTCGAGGCGCAGCAGCTGCATCTCGAACGGCTTCGCCCGCGCCGCGGCGGCAGCCGCGTTCACCCCTTCGCAGAGGCGCTCCACCTCCTCGCGCACTGGACCGTCCAGCGCGTCCGCCTCGCGCCGGGCGACGCGGTGGATGCCGAGGGTCCGCATCAGGCGATCGACCGGCAGCCCCTCCTCCCCGGCGAACTCCGCCACCCGGCCTTCCGCCACCCGCCGGTAGAACGACATCTGCCAGAGCCGATCCTGCCCATGGCAGAAGCCCTGCGCGAAGTAGAGGTCGCGCCGATCGTCGACCTCGATGTGCGGGACACCCCAGCGGTCGCGGCGCAGCCGCGCGGTTCCGTGCAGACCTTCGACCTCGATCGTCCCGGTCACCTGCGGCAGCGGCCGGCGCAGCAGCCGGTGCCAGAGCGTCGCGGCGCCGGCCAGGGCAGCGCCGATCGCGCCGCCCAACGCTCCTGCCCTCGCCGCTCGCATGGAGGGAGGGTACTGGCTGAGCAGCCAGGATTGGCGAAGGGCTCGACGACGAACCAGCCGTCGGGGCCGCGCTACCTCACCCGCTGACTACTCGCGCAACCCTCCCGGCAGCAGCCCCTCCCCTTCGAGCTTTTCCAGGTGGGCCTCCATCGCCATCGCCGCCATCGGCAACAGCTCGATCGGGATGTCGTCCCAGACGGTGGCGAGGAGCTCGGCGCGGGAGCGCTCGCCGGCCTCGAGCGCGCCGAGCAGGCGCCGCTCGCGCATCTGGCGGTGCTCGACGTATTCGGCGAGCTTGGCCGGTGGGTCGGTGACCCAGGGTCCGTGACCGGGGGCGATCAGCTCGATCGGCTCGGCCTGCAGGAGCGCCAGCGAGTCCATGAAGGCGGCGAGGGAGTTGCCGCCGGGCGGAACGATCGTCGAGCCGAGGCCGAGGACGAGGTCGCCGCTGAAGCAGACGCCGGCCTCGCTGAGGAAGCAGACGTGGTCCTCGGCGTGGCCGGGGGTGGCGAGGACGCGGAGGCCGAAGTGCTCCTCGCCGCCGGACGGCAGCACGACGTCGGCCTCGAGCTGATCGGCACCGCCGGTGTGGTCGCCGTGGGAGTGGGTGAGGAGGACGAGGCCGATGCCGCCGCGCGCGGCCGCCGCGGCGCGGATCGCCTCCAGGTGCCCGGCGTCAGCGGAACCGGGATCGATCACCACGCAGGGATCGCTCCCATATAGGTAGGTGTTGGTCCCTTCCAGCGTCATCGGCCCCGGGTTGGGAGCGACGATCCTCAGAACCTCGGGGTGACCCGGCGCCTCGCTCATCACGACCTCCTAAACGATTGGCGAGTTGATCCGCCTATAGCGAGGCTAATTCGCCAATCGCTCAGTTGGAGGCGACTTCCTTGGCGATCGCCTCGCGCGCGTCCTTCGGCTCGAGGACCACAAGGTCGCCGGCGCCGCGAAGGATCTCCCGCACCAGCCAGGGCTTGCCCGCGTAGGGGAGCTCGACGACGACGGCGCCGTCGGCCAGCTCCTCGACCACGGTCCGCTCCTCGCGCAGCCAGCGGGCCCGCTCGGGCGAGACCCAGACCCGGGCAACCTCGGCGGTCGGCACCTCGCCATGGGTCATCCAGCCCTCGACCCCGGCGAACTCCTCGACTTCGGGCCGCGGCTCGAATTTCTCGTCGGAGAGCTTCGCCTCCTTGACCCGGTCGAGCTTGAAGTGGCGGACCCCTTCTTTGGTCAGGTCGTAAACCTCGACGTACCAGCCCTCCTTGCCGTTCTCCAGCCGGTAGGGCTCGACCCGGCGCTCGGTGAACTGGTCCTCGTTCTCCTTGTAGTAGCTGAGCTCGAGCACCCGGCTCTCGGCGATCGCCTGGTTGACCAGGCGGGCGATCTCGGCGTCGCCGCCGCCCGCCTGGGCGATCTCCAGCCCCTCCTCGGAGGGGTCGTGGCCGAGCGCTTTGACGATTTTCCCCCGCGCGGTCTGCAGGTCGGACTGCGGCAGGTGGTCGCCGAAGAGGTCGATCGCCGCCACCAGCGCCTTCGCCTCCAGCGGCAGCAGCCGCGCCGGGCGGGCGAAGTTGTCCCCGTAGGGCTGCGAGTCGACCTCGATCTCGCCGCCGAGGATTTCGGCGTAGAGGACGTAGGTGCCGCCGCCGAAGTTGACGACGTTGAGCAGATCGACGTCCTCCCTCAGCTCCTCGTCGGTCAGCTCCAGCCGCTCGCGCAGGTCGGCAACCTGCAGCCGCTCCCCCCGTTTCGCCGCTTCGATCAGGAGGCCGGCGAGGGTGACCAGGCGGGCGAAGCGCTCGGGCCGGATCGCCGCCTCGCCGCGACCGTTGGAGCGGCTGCGGCTGGCGCCCTCGTCGAGCGGCCGGTCGACGACGTCGGCGGGCTTGAAGCCGTTGACGTGGCGCTGCTTCAGCAGGTCGCGCCGCTTTTCGGCCTCCTCGCGCAGCTCGTCGGGGGCCAGGACCTCGGCGTTGGCCCGCCAGCGCAGGACCCAGGCGATCAGCTCCCGCTCGGAGGCGTAGGCGGTCTCGAAGACGCGGCCCTTGCCGGGCGCTCCGTCGGACTTCTTCACGTTGCGCAGCTCGCCGTAGCCGCCGTAGTCGCGTTCGATCAGCCAGGCGATCCGCTCGCGGATGAAGATCTTCGCCGTCCCCTTCGTCTCCCCCAATTGCCAGTCGGCGCGGCTGCCGTAGTCGCGGCGGTCGAAGTCCTCGGGCGGCGAGAAATCGTGCTCGGCCTTGGAGGCGTAGCCGACCTTGCCCCGGATCCGGGAGAGGCGGAAGACCCGCACCGCCTCGCGCTCGTGCGAGTGGCCGATCAGGTAGAACTGGCCGCCGCGGAAGACCAGGTGGTAGGGGTCGACCTTGCGCTTCTCGGTCTCGCCCCGCTCCATCGTGTAGTAGGTGAACTCGATCGTCTTGCGGCGGCTGATCGCGGTCTCGATCTTGGAGAGGCGCTGGGAGAGATCGCGGCCCCCGGCGGAAGCGGTCATCGCCATCTCGACCGGCGCCCGCTCGCCCTCGGCCAGCGGGTTGGGGTGGCCCCAGGCGACCTGCTGCAACGCCAGCCGCAGCGGCTCGGCGTAGGCGAAGCCACCGTCGGTGAGCAGCATCAGCGCCGTCGACAGCGCCGCCAGCTCGTCGTCGGAGAAGGAGATCGGGTCGAGGTAGAAGTTCTCCGGCGGCAGCGAGTAGAGCTCGGCCTCGAAGAAGCCCTCCCCCGGCTTCTCGACCCCGAGCTGGATGCCGAGGCTCTCCAGCTCGGCGCGGTCGGCGTAGAACCGGCGCGCGAAGGCGTCGTCGTTCATGTCGCTGTAGCCCTCTACCTCGCGCTTGATCTCGAGGGCCGAAACCGGCCTCCCCTGAGCCATCAGGAACGAGATCAGCGAGAGCTGGCGGATCAGCTTCTCGGTGTCCTTCGCCACGGTCGCCAGAATAGTCTCCGAGCGGCGGCTGGAAGTCCTCCGAAACCTCTCGGGGGCTCTATCCGCGGGCATTATCCGGCTTTTGGTGACGGGGGAAACCGTGCTTGCGGCCTACTTCGGCAACCCAGGCCCTAAAGAAAATTGCTGCCGATCAGGGCGGCGACGATCGCCACTGTGCCCGCGAGAAGGTTTCGGTTCAAGGCATCGAAGCGGGCGTTGATCGATTCGAAGCGCCTGTTGACCGAGTCGTTCATCGCGTCGAAGCGGGTGTTCATTTCCCGTCGCAGCTCCTTGATCTCACCGCGGACTTCCCGCAGGTCCCCGTCAAGACGGGCAAACCCCTCGTCGACCTTCTTATTGAGGTCGTCCAGCCGCTCGTCCGTCCACGCTTCTCTCACCATGACCGTCACGATCATAGCGTAACTCTTTGTCTTCGGAAATGTTTTGTCAGGCGGCGCGCTGGGCGAAGAAGGCGCTGCCGGAGAGAGCCCGGTCGAAGCCCGACCAGGCCTCGCCGGCGGGAAGCTGGCGCTCGATGCGGTCGAAGCTGCCGAGGCGGCCGCCGAGGTTGTCGATCATGTGGACGAGGACGGCCTCGCGGGTCGCCGGTACGACCGGCGAGCCGTGCTCGAGCGAGCCGTGGTGGCTGAGGATGATGTGGAGAACGCACTGGGCGAGCCCGGGGTCGAAGCCCGGCAGGTCCTCGATCGCCCGCCGCACGGTGTAGTAGCCGAGCGGGATCTCTCCCTGGAGGCGACCGGCGTCGGTGAGGTCGATCGCCAGCGGGTCGTCGTTGTAGGCGACGCACTTGCCGATGTCGTGGAGGAGGGCGCCGGTGACGGCTACTTCCCGGTCGATCCCCGGGAAGAAGTTGGCCGCGGCGGAGACCGCCTGGGCGACCGAGAGCGTGTGCTCCAGCAGCCCGTGGCGGTAAGCCTGGTGGTAGGTCTTCGCCGCCGGGGCGTCGCGGAAGCGCTGCCAGGTCTCCGACCCCGCGCCGAAGAAGCGGTCGAGCAGCCCGCGCAGCTGCGGGTTCTGCACCGTCGCCAGCAGTTCGCGCAGCTCGGCCTCGAGCTGCTCCGCCGCGACCTGCGACTCCGCCGCCAGGTCGGTGTCCGCGTACTCGTGCGGCTCGGCTTCGCGCAGGCCGCTGAGCTTGATCTTCGCTCCCCAGCGCTCGCTGACTTCGAAGATGCCGGTGACGAAGACGGGAGAGCCGGAGCCGCAGAGCCCGTACAGCGCCTCGGCCTCCTCCCAGCAGACCGCCTCGGCGCTGCCGGTGGCGTCGCCGACCGAGAGCCGCAACCACGGCTCGCCGTTGCGCTTGCGCCGCAGCTCCCGCTCGCGGACCGCATACACGCCGCTGACCCGCTGACCGTCCTCGAGCTCGCGCAGCGGCACGCGGACGGCGGCTTCGGTCGGGGCCAGGTCGGGCGGAGTCTGGGCGAGAGTCTCGATCTGCGTCTGCTCGCTCATCGCCTCCTCAAGGTAGAGGCGGGGGCGGATGGCGCCTTTAGGCTGGCGATGTGAGGCGTGCCGGCAGAGAGCTCGTGGCGACGCTGGGCGCACTCGGCGCCTACTTCTTCACGGTGCTGCCGCGGGTGCGGCGGGAGCTGCGGCGGTGGGGGCCGCTGCTCGAAGCGAAGGAAAGAAACGCCGAGGCGGTGGCGGTGCTGGCGACGCTGGCTCCGCGATCGCGCCGAGCCGCCGCGGTGCGGGCGATCGTGGCGCTGCAGGTGGCGATCGACCTGCGCGACGAGCTCGAAGAGTCGGGAGAGGGGTCGGCCCGACCGGCCCCCGCTCGGCTCGAGGAACTCGAAGCGACCTGGAGACGAGCAACGGCGACGCTCCCCACCTACGAGGCCACCGCGCCGCTGCTCGACCAGGCGGTCCGGCGCTGCGAAGAGGGTCAGCGGCTGACCCATGCGGCGGCGGCCGGAGGCGGCGACACCCTCCGCCGCTGGGCCGAGACCCTCGAGGCTCCGGCCGGGTACCGCTGGTGGGAGCTGGCCGCCGGCGCCAGCTCCTCGGTCGCCGCCCATGCCCTGATCGCAGCGGCGGCCGATCCGCAGACCAACCCGGCGAGCGCCGCGGCAACCGGCTCCGCCTATTTCCCCGCGATCGGCGCCCTCACCGTCCTCCTCGACGACCTCGTCGACCGCGATGCCGACCGCGCGGCCGGCGAGCACAACTACCTCGCCTACTATGCGGGCCCGGCGGAAGCCGCCGAGCGGATCGCCGCAATCGCCGAACGTGCCGGTGAGAGCATCGGCCCCCTCCCCCGCCATTCCCGTCACCGGGCGATCCTGGCCGGGGTGGCCGGGTTCTACGCCGGCGACTTCGCTCTCCGAGACCCCTCCGCCGTTCTGGTTTCGAATCAGCTGGAGGCGACGCTCGGTCCGGCCGTCCGCTTGATCTCCGCGGCGATGGCACTGCGCCGGCGGGTCGGCAGGGTTCGGCCCACAGGTGCCTGACGCAAACAGTCCAAGGGAACCAGGTAAACCCCCTCAAACCTTCATGTCTGCGTCTGGCTGGTCCGACCCTCGGGAAAAGGAACGGAGGCCTTGAGGCACCGGGACCGTCGGCGACGAAGTGGGACGCACCGTCGACGATGGATCGGGGCTTATAAGAACAAACACGGACCGCAATGTCAAGGCCGCTACTTCCTTTTGTAGGTCTCCGCCCAACCTCTCGCCTCCTCGAAGCTGAGGAACGGGAGCAGGATCATCAGGTGCATCTCCGGGCACAACTCCGGCAGGCGATCCGCTCGTCCCACCCGCACGTGGTCCCCGACCACCAGCCCGACGCCTGCGATGGCAGCCGCCGGTGTGCCGGGGCCGGGGCGGGCCCGAACCGGGGCGTCTTCCTCGAGCAGCTCGGACATATTCTGGACGAGCTGGCGAAATGGCTCTCCAAAGCGGCTGTTGTCTGGATCGTCGAGCAGGACTCGCGCCATCTCCTTCTCTTGGACCAGGAAGTCGATGCCGGCATAGAGACCCGCGCCGACCCGCTCCGGCCACTCGTTGGCATCCTCGCAGGCCCCGCGTATGCTGGTGATCAGACCCGCCAGCGCCTCGGCGAAAGGGTCGCCATCAGCCCTCGGCCGCAGCCCCCCGCCTCTGCCCTGTTCCACTTCTCCGCACCTTTCCGCCTCGACTGTTTGGGAACGCTAACAGACCGTGTGGCGGGTGACAGGTCGCCTAAGGCGCGCGACAGCTACGGGTGATCGCGGTGCCGATCTGCCGACCGCCGACAAGGGTGTAGGTCACTTTCGCCAAGGAGAAGAATCCGGCGGTGAAGCGGCGGGGGATCGGGCAGGTTGCGCTGAGAAAGCTCTGGCGGCGGCCCCGGAAAGAATATCTCCGCCCCAGGGTCAGCCGGAAGCCCGCCAGGCGCAGCCAGGGCCCGAGCGCCGCAGGCAGATCGGCCGCCATCGTCAATCCGAACTCCCCTCGGCGTCGTGCGAGCCGGAAGGGGACCACCACGCTCGTCGGCGGCCGTTCGGAATAGGCATGCAGGAGCAGCGATCGATGGCCCATCCGCCTCGGCCCGTTGAAGACGAGGAGGCGGGCGCGGGCGGTGAAAGCCGGCTGGCCGGGCAGGGCGACGGCGGTCGTCGCCACTCCGTGACCGACCCGGGCGGCGCCGCAGGTGTTCAGGGCACCCTTGCTGGTCGCGTTCCGGAGGCGCCGGACCGTGCAGACGGAGAGGCCCCTGGTGGAGACCGAGCCTTTCGTCGGCAGGCCGACTTCCAGTCTCTTCACGCGCGGAAGGGCAGTCTGGTCGGACGTGAGCAGGGTGCTTGCGAGACGTAGGTGGACCGGCGTCGGGTGGCCTCGCGCGAGCTCCAGCGGGGAGATCCGCCCACGCAGAGCGACGATCAGGTTCCCGCTTTGTTTGCGCTCCCCGGAGGCGCCGCCCGCCACAGCGACGGTCAGGGCTGCCGCGAGAAGAAGCACTGCGACGACGCGGAGTCGGGTGGCAGGCCGCGCGCTCACCCGTACCTGGAGAACTTGAAGCTGCAGTATTCGAAACCGAAAGCGAGGACGACGTTGTTGGCGAGGTTGCCGTTGTGGATGAACCGGGCGGTCAGCCGCTGCGCCTGGATCGCCTCTTCTGCCCGCAGCTTGACGGTGATCTCGGTCAGGTACCGCTCCTGCCGGCCCAGGTACCCGAACCATTTCCTCAGCCGCTGCCGGTCTGCGGCCGGTCTCTCGATCTTGGAGATCTTCTGCACGGTCCCACCGAAGATCGAGGTCGCCTTCGCAAACTTGGCCGCCGCCACCTTCAGCCGTTCCGCCTTGACGTCACCCCGGGCACCGCTCATCACCCGCTGGGTGGCCAGCGCGTCGGGCTTGCAGATGGCCTCCAGCCTCCTCACGTAGTCGTGGCGGGTCGGAGCTTCCGCGGCGGCGGCCGTACCGAGCCCGGCCATCAGCGCCAAGGCCGCCAGCACAAGGGGCACCGCCACCTTCAGCGGTCGGCTTCCCTCCTCGATCGTCCTCATACTTCCCTCCTCGCGCGGCTCACGCTTCCGCCGCGCCCTCTCCTGGATGAAGAACCTTACGAGGTGGAACGATGCGGTCGAGGGCGGCGGGCGTCCACCACACCCGATCCCCCAGCAACAGCATCAGGGCCGGCAGGAGGACGATGCGGATGATGGTCGCGTCGAGCAGGATCGCAACGGTCAGGCCGATGCCCATCTGGCTCACGGTTGCGATCGGCGCGGTGGCGAAGGAGACGAAGACGCCCGCCATGATCGCGGCGGCACCGGTGACCACGCCGGCCGTCGTCCGCAACCCGTAATCGATCGCCGCGCGGTTGTCGCCGTGGACGTCGTAGTGCTCGCGCATGCGGGCGATCAAGAAGACGGCGTAATCGATCGAGAGGCCGAAGGTAATGCCGAAGATCCCGGCGGCGCCGACGGTGTCGATGTATGGATGGCCGCCGAGCGGATAATCGGCGGGCAGCCGGCAGACCAACGCCACCACTCCCAGCGCCGCCGTAACCGAGGCGAGGTTGAGCAGGACCGTGATCAGCGCCAGGACCGGCGCCCGCAGCAGGATCACCAGCACCAGGAGCGTCAGCAGGATGAACGCCGCGATCGCCAGCGGCAGCCTCGCCCTGGTTGCGCTGCCGTAGGTGTTCAGGGTGGCGGCGCCGCCGGAGACCCCGGTCCTCATCCCAGTTTGGTTCGCCACCCGCTCGGCTTCGGCCTGAAGGCGGCGGCCGATCCGCCGCGAGCCCTCGGTGCTGAAGGGATGGGTGGTGACGATCACGAGCCTGGCTGCCTGGCCGCCGTTGTGGAGGGAGATCGCCTCGCCCGCGAGCTGTCGCCGCCTCGCCGGCGCCCCGTCCAGAGCCGAGAGAACGAAATAGCCGGAATCGAAGAGGTGGGGAGCATCGCGGTTCAGTTGCCGCGATGCGCGTCGGAGCGGCGTTGAGACGGCGCTCACCCGGACGCCCGCCCGCCGCAGACCGCTCTGCAGGGGCAGGGAGCGATGGAAGCCGCTCTCCAGGCCCTGCTGCAGAGCGGCGGCGCCGCCGTGCAGTTCGCCGAGCCCCGTCGCCAGCCGCTCCGACCCCGCCCCCAGCCTCCGCAGGCCGGCGGTCAGGCCGGTCGCCGCTGCTCCCAGCCGGTCGACCCCCCCGGCCAGGCGTTCGCTCCCTGGGACCAGCCGGTTGACGCCACCGTTGACCTTCTGCGCGACTCCCCGCAGGCGCCTCACTTCGTCGCGGTTTGCCGCGATCGCCTTGGTCAGCACGCGCGCCTGACCGGCGAGCGGCCGCAGGGACGGGTCCGCGGAGGCAGCCTGTTCCAGCTCCCGGGCCAGCCGCCGCGCCCGCGCCAGCTCGCCGCCACGCAAGCGAGGCAGGAGCGAGCGCAGCCCCAGGGTCAGCGAGAGCGTGCCGACACCGACACGGCGCTGGCCGTCGACGATCCGCCGCGACCCGTCTTCGAGCTCCCCGACCGCGTCGGTGGCCGCGGCGCCTCCGGCTGCCGCCCTGCGCAGACCCTCCGCGAGCAGCCCCGCCCCCGCACCGGCGCGTTCGGAGCCTTCGGCGAGCAGGCCGCTGCCCTGCACGCCTTCGGCGAGGCCGCCGCGCAGCTGTTCAACGGCCCCGGCGGCCTTTCGCAGCCCCGGGCCGAGCCGGCTCAACTGCCCGATTCCGCCTTCGCGGTCACCCAGGGTCGCTCCAAGCCGGTGCAGCGGGCCGGCGCGACGCACCACCGGCGCCGGGCCGATCACGGTGCGGACGCCGGACAGATCGGCGAGCCGGCGCTGCAGATCACTCAGCTGCTGCAGCCGCCCAGGCGTCGTGATCGGACCCCCGTGGGTGGCGGCGAGGAGGACGAAGGGCGCCTCCCATCCCGGTCCGGCGACGTCGTCGATCTCTTCGGCGTCCTGCCGGGCCCAGTTGGACGGCGGCAGCTCGTCGACGCCCGGCGCGTTGGTGGCGAGCCCGAGCGCCGGCGTCATCATCAGGAGAAGCGGAACGGCAACCGCCAGCGCCGCCACCGCGGGACGCCTCAGCACCGTGGCCGCCGCCCCCGCGACCGTCCGCCTGCCCCGCCTGCCGATTGCCAGGACGTTGATCCGCGGGCCGAGCAGAGCCAGCAAGGGCGGCAGCGCCAGGAGGGAGATCGCCACGCTGATCGCGGCGACCACGGCGGTCGCCAGCCCCACCGATACGAGCAGCGAGCCTGGCTGCGCGAAGCTCGAGAAGACCAGAGCCACGCTCAGGGTGGTGCCGGCGAAAAGCGTGGTGCGACCGGCGGTGCCGCGGGTCCTGGCGGCGGCCTCCCATGGGGTCGCGCCCCCCTCCAGCTCCTCGCGGAAACGAGAGACGATCAGCAGGGAATAGTCGACCCCCAGCGCCAGGCCCATCATCGTGCAGACGACGAGCGACAGCGCGTCGATCGTCACCAGGTCCCCGAGCAGGACCAGCAGGCCGCGGCCGGCGAAGACGGTCAGAGCGCCGAAGGCGAGGGGGATCGCGGCCGCCAGAACCGAGCGGAAGACCAGCAGGAGGACAAGGATCAGGATCGGCGCCGCCAGCAGCTCGGCGCGCTCGGTAGAGCCCAGGGATTCTTCCTGCAGGGCGCGCGAGACGTCGGCGAAGCCCGACTGCGTGGCCATGACCGGAGCCCGAATCCGGCGCTCGAGCAAGCTCGTCAACGCAGGCGCCGTGTCGCGCACCGCTGCGGCGGGGGGCACGTGGAAATCGACGAGGATCAGCGCCCGCCGCGGGCCGGGCCGCAAGGCGGCGAGCGCGCCCTTGTCCCACGGAGAGATCGTGGTAGCGGCGGACTGCTGCCGCAGAGCCCGCACCAGCTCGGTCCCCTGCCGGTCCAGGGCGGGGGCGGGACCACGCAAGAGGATGATGAAGGGAGAGGACTGACCGAAGCTTTCCCGGGCGAGATCTTCGGCCTCGGACGTCGCCGTTCCCGAGACCCGCAGGGAGACGGGGTCGAGCCTGTCTTCGACTCCGAGCCCGACGATTCCCAGCCCGATGCCGGCGGCGAGGACCAGCACCAGGCCGATGAGGGGACGCCGGTAGGTCACCGACCGGCCTCAGCGCGCCCTGCAGTGGCGGACCAGGGTTTCGGCCAGGATGGCCCCGCCGGCGAATGCGAAGCTGGCCCTCGCCAGCGGGAAGACGACGCCGGAGAATCCCCTGGGGGCCGGACAGCTGGCGCTCAGATAGCTCCTCCCGCGCCGGGTGACGCTGTTGAGCTTCAGGGTGATCCCGGTGACGAAACCGACGTGAGCGTCAACCGAGGGGAGCTTGCCGCGAAGGATCGTGCCGAAGGTGCCACTCCCACGGCTGACCGAAAGCGGAAGCGTGAAGGAGGTCGGCAGGGGTTCGGTCCCGTAGATATGGAGGAAGACGACGGGGTGGCCGGCTTCGCGGCCGTTGAAGGCGGTGACGACCCCCCGCGAGGGGTACGGGGCCTGTTCGGGGATCGAGACGGCGGCGCTGAAGGATCCCTCGCCCACTCTGGCGCGGCCGCAGACCTGGCGGGCGTATGCGGTGCTGGCCGGTTGGATCTGTTCGAGGCGGCAGGTGGGCAGCGCCGTGGGATCGAGGTGGCCGACCCGGTTGATGGCGATTTCGATGCGACCTAAACCGGGTGGATCGGTGCCGTCGGTGCTGCTGATCTTGCCGCCGAGGCTGACGGCGATCGCCCCGCGTCCCGACCGGGGCAGCTTCCTGGGGCTGAAGCTGCCGCTGAAGGTGACCCGGATGTCCCCCCTCTGGGCCACCTCCCCGAGCGCATGAGCGGCGAGGCTGAAGCCGACGGCGATCGTTGCGAGCGAGGCGAGCAGCCGTCGGCGCCTCATCGCCGACCGCCTTGCTTCCGGGAACGCCTCGCCTTCCGGCACTTCGCCTTCAGGGGTCGATGCGTGATCGCCGTCAGGTTGCTTTGGGCGATGAAGCGGGCGCTGACGCGGCGTTTGCCCCGGCAGGGGTTGCCGGCGTTCGCGATCAGGCCTCGCTTGCCGCCGAAGAGCGTCATCGTGAAGCTGGTCACGGGGGCGTCGGGAAGCGCTTCGAAGGTGGCGCGGATGCGGCCGCGGGAGGAGTCGATCCGCCCCGGCACTTCGATCTCGATTCCCCGTCCGTGCAGGTCCGCGACCAGGTCGGGGACGGCGCTCGTGGAGGAACGGAGATAGACGCGGCCCACCAGCGGCTCGTCGAGCAGCGGCGTGATCGCCCGGGCCCTGCCGTAGACGGAGCCGGCCGGGCAGCTGCCGGTCTTGAACTCGACCCGGCTGCAGACCTCGTCGATGTGTTCCTGGGCGAGGAACACCGAGGGCGGCAGGTTGACCGCGACCGCCCGGAGGTTGGCGCCGCGGCCGGGCCGGTAGACGGCACGCAGAGACGGGTAGCCGCCGTGCCGGGCCGACCCGAGCAGGCGCAGCGAGAGGCGCGGGCGAAAACCGAGGGCGGTGCAGCCGATCACCTGATAGCGCTGGATCGAGGTGCTGGTGGTGTCGTCGGCGGGGTCGAAGGGGTTGGATCCCGCGCCGCCCAGGCGCGATTCGACCTGCATCGGGTCGCAGCTGGTCGGGTTGAGCATGAATTTCGGCCGGTCGACATAGACGTGGATGTCGCGCAGGTGCAGGGGGATTCCGTCAAGGAGGTGGGGGATCGGATCAGAGTCGGCTGCGTCGAGCGAGACCTGAGCGCTTCTGGGATCGATTTCGACCGCCTGGCGCACCACGACCACCCCCAGATCGAAGGGGCCGATCATCGCCGCGTCGACGGCGACGACCGATAGCGGCGCGCCGTGGTACGGACCGGCGAGATAGAGCCCTCCGGGGGCCCAGGCGAGGGTGCTGCCGGTGCCGAATCCCACCAGCGTGTGGCCGATCGAGCTGGCGGCAGGGCAGCTGGGTTCGGTCAGCTCCTCGGCCGCCGTGCGGCGGGCGGCCGCGGAAATCGCCTCGTCCGAGCAGGTGGCCACCCCGGCGATCCTGCCCAGCAGGCCCGGCGGCAGGGTCGCGGAGTAGGAGGTGATCTCCTGTTCGGCGTCGGTGCGGCTCATCCGCACGTAGAAGGGCGCGAAGGCGCCCGCGGTGGCACTCATGGAACCGGCCAGCAGATCGGTGGCGAAGGGTGGGGTGCCGCCCGATGGGCAGGGGGCGGGGCCGTCGCCGTGGGTTATGAGGAAGTAGGAGGAGGTGTGGGTGAAGAGGGCGGGTTCGGCCCAGGAGGCGACGTCGAGACCGGCGCCGTAGGTGCCGCAGGTGGGTGGGGAGAGCAGCGTCGAGCGCTGCCCTTCGCGCAGGGTGAGGGCGAAGTGGTCGTAGAGGAGGCGGGGCAGCTGGTCGAAGGCGGCGACCAGGCGGCCGGTCCCGGGATCGGGTTCGATCCTGCCCTGGGACTTGACGATCAGCCCGCGGTCGGGAAGGCGGGCGAGCATGTAGACCGCGATCAGCTTGCCGAAGGGGTTGGCGTAGGGACGAGCCAGGTACAGGGACCCCTTCAGCTGCTCGGGCAGCCCGAGGACGCCGTCGAGGGCCACGTTGCCGATCTTCGAGTCGCCGGGACAGCCCGTCCCCGGTTCGGAGGTCGCAGTCTCGCGCGCCCATTCGGCTTCCCCGCAGACTCCGAGGCCGGCGCCGAGGGAGGGGTTGATCGTCAGCCCCTCGGGCAGGGTGACCACCACGGTCTTGACCGGAGGGCGGGCGATCCCGTCGGGGTTGAGGATGCCGCCCCCGTCGTTGACTTCGAGGTTGAAGGCAAGTCCGGTGCGGGCGGCGGCCGCTTCCGTCATCAGCTGCACCTTCGGCACCGTCAGGGCCTTCTTGCAGTTGACCAGGGGGGCGATCGTCGCAGCGGCTTCGCCCGATGAACCACTCCAGGAGGTGACGGCAGCAGTGAACTGCGGGGGGGCGCCGCAAGGGGTGGTGGGCAACGTGAGGTAGCTCTTGACGGCCTCGGTGGCGGCGGGACCGGCATCGAAGACGTGGCATTCGCCCCAGGAGCCACCCGTCTGCTCGTTGAGGCAGTCCCCGCGCAGCGAATCGTGGGATTCGCCTTCGCCCCTGCCCCGCCAGGGGGTCCCCCAGATCGTCATTTCGAGAGACAGCAGGTCGAGGGATTCCGGCACTTCCCCGAGTTCGAGGTCGAGCCCCGAGTCGCCGCCGCGCAGGCGCCCCGTGAAAACCAGCGGCACCCCGAACGGCGCGGCGCCGAGCTGGGTGAGAATCCCTGCGGCCGAAGCCAGGGCGAAAACCCCGAAGTGGCGGATGGTCCCTCCAGCGTCAACCGCAATCGTCCCGACCTGGCTCGAGCTCGGGCAGTTCTCCCCGGAATCGCTCGCTTCGTATGGGGAAGTGCGGGGGGTGTGGAAGGCGGCGGCCGAGCATTCAGTGGTCTGGGTGGGATTGATCAGCAGGCCGGGCGCCAAACCGATCCGGGCGCTCCGCAGCGACCCGCCGGAACTGAGGCCGATCTCCAGCGAGTAGGGGTGAGCGCCCGCCTGCGTCTCGGCGGCACCGCTTTCCTTCTTGGCGGCGACCTGCAGTTCAGGGACGGCGAGCGCCCGGGTCGGCAGCAGGGCCGCGAACAAGAGCGCGGTCAGCACAGCGGCGCCGAGCTGTCGCCTCATCGCCTCCCCCGACCGGTATCCCGGTGGTGCTTGTGGCGGTGCTTCGGTTTGCGGTGCCTGGGGAAGCGCACCGGGGGGTTCGGGGGGCCTTCGACGGCGGCGGTGGGAGGCACGGGATCATCGGGGGCGGCCGGCGGCACCTGGCATTCGTCGCCTTCGCATTCGGCCGCGAAGGCGGAGCCACGGTTGAGCATCAGTGCCCGAGACCTCTTCCCGCAGCGGACCTCGACCAGGGGCCGAGCCTCCTCGAAGGCGCCGTCGTGGCCGCCGAAGACGACGTCTGCATGCGGCTCGGCCCTGCAGAGGTCGGTGTCGTTTGCGAGCAGGCCCCTCCTGCCCCCTCGCATCCTCAGTTCGACTCTGCTGACCGGGGCGTCGGGGACGACCTTGAAGCGGCCGCGGATCCGGCCGTGGACCGAGTCGATGAAGCCGACCAGGTTGACCTGGATCTGGCCGCCGAGCGATGCCACCAGGTCGGGCAGCTTGCGCTCGCCTTCATTCGAGCGCAGGAAGACCGGCCCCTGCAGAGGCTGGTTGAGCAGCGGCGTCCAGGCCCGCGCGTAACCGTAGATCGACGCCTTCGGGCAACCGGCCCCGCCGCCACCGTTCGCCGCGTACCGGGCGCGGGTGCAGATGGCGCGGATATGGGTGTTCTCGAGCAGCTCGGTCTTGGGCAGCACCAGCGTGGTGCTGGCTATGTTCACATCGCCTCGACGAGGGCGCAATACGGCCCGCAGAGCCGGATGCGCCGAGCGATGGGTGGGACCGTCGAGCCGCAGCGAGAGCGCCGGCTTGAAGCCGAGGCGGTCGCAACCGGACACCTGGAAGCGCACGCTCGGGCTGACCCGGGCCCCGCCGGTGGAGGCGATGGTGGAGCCGATCTGCATCGGTGCGCAGCTGGTGGGATTGAGCATCTTGTCGTACCGGACCCGCAGGTCGCGGAGGTCGAGCGGGATCCCGTGCAGGACGCTGGGAAGAGGGCCGGAATCGAGCGTCAGCGCGGCCGTGGAGGGGTTGACGTGGATGGCGGTTCGCACCAGCACCGAGCCGAGGTCGAACGGCCCGGCCACGACCGGGACGACCACGGCGAGGCTCGCCGGCGCGCCTCCGTAGGGACCCGCCAGGTAGGCGCGGCCGGAATCCGCGAAGAAGGGATCGACCCCGGCGCCGACGGCGAAGGTGACGGACCCGACGCGGCTCGACGCCGGGCAGGAGGGCGAGGCTTCCTCGGCCTCGCCGCTCCCGAGCTTTGATGCGATCGCCGCCAGAGCCGCGTCAGGGCAGTAGGTGCGGCCGCGCAGCGAGGTGATGACGCCGGGCGGCAGCCGCACCTCCAGCTGGTCGAGTTCCTCGGTGCCGTCTTCGCGGCTGATCTGCAGGTTGAACGGGCTGTAGGCGCGGACCAGCGGATTCTCCGTCCCCGCCCGCAGCTTCGGATCGAAGCCGCCGCCGCAACCCTGGCTCACGAGGATGCTGCTCTTGCGCACTACCGCGGCATTCCCCGACCACGGGGTGAAGATGCCGTCGGCGACGTAGCTGCCGCATGCGGGCGGCGCCCTCAATATGGCCCGCGGTCCGCCGAAGAACTGGACAGCGAGGTTGGAGAAGGGGGTCTGCGGAAGTTCCGGGAAGGTGGTGGTGACACGCCCGGTCTTCGGGTCGAGGCTGACTTCCCCGGCCTGCTTGATCACCACGCCCGAGCCTTCGGCGACGAGGTAGAAGACGAGCAGCGAGCCCGCGGGGTTGTCTTCCTGCTGAGCGACGTAGATCGATCCCTTCAGCGGTTCGAGCACCGGATGCCCTTCCGGATCGGTGACCGGGTCGCCGTTTTCGTCATGGCGCCCGAGCAGCGGCGTTTCGATTTCCACCCGGCCGATCTTCGAGCTGTCGGGGCAGCTGGGCGGCGCTTCGTCGAAGTGGACCGGCGCCGAGGCGACCGGGGTCAAGAGGCCGATCTGGGCGGGGGTGCACCCTTCCCTGCCGCCTGCCGCCGCCGCGTTCAGCGTCATCCCTTCCGGCAGCGCCAGCTTCGCTTCCTTGATGTCCGACTGGCAGAGGGAGCTTTCGACTTCGGCAACCGTCGCCATCGCTTGCCAACAGTCGCGGGGGAGGGCGATTTCGACCGAGAGGCCCGTCGGGCTGTCGGCCTTCGCCACGGTCGGCGAGGCGCTGAAGGTCGGTTCGAACGGGACCGCGCCGCAGCCGTTGCCGGCGGTCGGCACGCCCCAGTCCTGCCGGGGGAACGGGTAGCCGGGTGACTGATGAGGTGGTGCCGTGACTTCCTCGAAGACGCCGGGGTGCTGCCAGGAGTCAACCCGCAGCCTCGTCGACGTCCGTCCCGCCGCCGCACAAGAGGTCGGGGAGCGGAAGAAGGCGATTGGAGGGCGCAGGGCATGGCAGGTGGCCCCGAAGTAGCTGGAGCCCTGGCAGACGCGTTCGTGGTCGTGGGCGGGGTCGCCGGGGACGCCCCAGAAGTAGATCGAGTTTCCCACTACCGGCAGCCCCTGGGGCACGGTTTTGACGGTGACGTCGATCCCGTAGGCGCCGGAGCTGCGGACCCCGGCGTCCAGCACCGTGACCACGCCGAGGACGTTGAAGGCGAAGCGTGCCGGCACCCCCGGTGGAGGGACCATGTTGTAGAGCGGGATGGGGCGGAACATGATCCCGATCCGAGCGATGATCGTGCCGATCTGCGATTCCGGGGGGCAGAGGGGGTGAGGTTCGAAATCTCCATTGGTGAGCTGGGAGGAGGTGCACTGGCTGAAGGCGGCGAGGTTGCCGACCAGGCCGGGCGGCAGCGAGATGACGGCGTCGCGCAGGTCCTCGACCGGCCAGATGTCGCCGACGGCCGGGTTCGGGTCGGTGTGGGTGTTGACGTCGAACTCGGAGCTCTGCAGTTCGGGGTGGCCGGCGGCTTGGGTGTAGGTGGCGCCTTCAGTGGAGATCTGCGCATCGAAGGCCTCGACGCCGAAGCCCGGTTCGGCGTCGGTCACCTGAACCGGGTCCGCCGTCTGCTCGGCGACCGGCGCACCACCCCCTTCGACCCTGATCGAAGCGGTGCGCGGGCCTTCGGGAACGGAGGGATCGACCTGCACCTTCAGGATCAGTTCGCTGTCCCAACCGGGCTCGTTCGGACCAAAGACCTGGTTCCCCGTGCAGATGACGACCGTCGCTCCACTGGGGTTCGAGCAACTCAGCGGCAGGGAGCCTTCGGCGCTCACTCCCGTCATTCCGGGAGGCAGGGTGATCGTCATCCTGATTTCGCTGCCATCGGTGGGAATGGAGCCCGCGTTGTCGATGGTGACGTGAAAGGCGACCTCGTCGCCAGGGGCGACGGTGGTATTCGACTCCGTCACCACCCTCCACTTGACGCCGGCCTGGACCTGGGCGACGGCAGCCGGGGGGAGCAGCGCGCAGAGCGTCAGCACGGCCGCGGTGGCAGCGCGGCGGACGGAGCCGTGTCTGACCGAGGGCGGGATCACCGGCCCGGCCTCCTCTTGCCGTGGCTGGTCCGCCCCCGTTTGTGGGCAGGGCGACGGCGGTGCCTCTTGACACAGCGGACGACGCCCAGCCGGTGGGTGGTCCGCATGGCTTTGCGGTGGCGGCAGCGGCGCGGCGGGTTGCCGAAACCGGCGGCTTCCGAGCTGCTGACCGGAGCCGCCGGGCGCGGCGGTGGCGAAGGCAGGCACGATTCGCCTTCGCAGGCGGCGGTCACCGGCGCCGGCTCGGGCAGCCCGCCGTCGACGCGGGCGACGTAGAGGTCATAGAGGCCGTCGATATCCCATTCCGAGAGCCGCTGACGGGTGACGAAGAAGACCTCGTCGCCGTTGTCCGTCGCCCCCATTACATAAGAGGGCGAAGAGCTCGTTCCCGTGGAGATCAGGTGGGTTTCCCCGCTCTTCGAGTCGTACTCGTAGGCATCCCAGGTTCCGTTGGTGTCTTCCGGGACCAACGGTTCGACGCTGCTGAAGAAGACGTAGCGGCCGTCATCGGAGAGAGCGTGTGGGCCGCCGGAGGTGACTTCCGAAGCGGCGGAGTCCCGGATCACCGCGATCATCGGACTGTCCTTCGGCACTTCCCCGCTGGGATTGCAGGCGACGCAGACGATCCTGCCGGTGTCGGCGTCGTAGAGGAAGAGTGAGTTTTGACCGGCCTCGCCGGAAGCGGTGTAGCCGCCCCGGCCGGCCAGGCTTTCGTCACCCCCGGCGAAGAGGACATAGCGGCCGTCCGGGCTGATGCGGGCTCTTCTCGCCGTCGACTCGGAGCTCCAGTTAGTTAGGTAAGTGTTGTCGCTGCGGGTGGCGAACATGCCCTTGGCGACGTAGGTGAGCCGGCCTTCATGCCACCGGTAGAAAGCGCGTACGGGCGCCGGTTCCTGGCCTGGGACCAACTGTCTGCTGCAGGCGAAATAGGCGGACCGACCGTCGTCACTCGCGCCCCAGAAGTTGTCCGCGTAGCAGTTCTGGCCACCCGGACCTACTGAAATCAGGGTCAGGCGTTCACCCGGCGCGGCTTCGCGGTTCCACAGGTAGATGTCCGGTTCGCCATCCTGATCGGCCGGCAGCATCTGGGCATTGGTGAGGATGAATAGACGTGAGCCGTTCCTCGAAGCGTCCTGGGCGCTCCCCGTTTCCGCTACCTCGTAGGTCCGCTCGCCGTCTTCACGCAGGTATATGTGCCCGTTCGCCATGAAGTAGACGCGGCGGCCGTCAGCTGAGACAACGCGTTCGGAGTACTCCTCGGCGACGGCGCTGATCGCGGCTTCCGATTCCGGCGAGGGTTCGCACGCCGGCGCTCCGGCGTCGTCGCAGAACGTTTCACCTGCAGGGGGGACTCGACCGGCCAAATGCACTCCGCCGTCGCGATTTTCATAAAGCTCGTTCCGGCAATCGCTGCCGGATTCCACGCATGGTGAGCTGGACGGTGTTTCAGGATCGACCGGCGGCAACAGGCCGAGGGCATCGGGGGTCAGCGGCAGCCGCTCTTCGAAGAAGACGCGGCTGAGGTCAGTCGAGGCACCGACGAGAACTGGCTGGATGGTGTTGAGCGAACTTCCCGGGAAACCCGAAGGTGCCGCCATGTATGCGACTGGTGAAGTGGCGTCGCTCAGCAGTTCGGCCGAGCCCGGTGGGCCGTCGGCGAGGCCGCTGATCCGGTAGAGGTTGCTGACGGCTTCGACGTTGGACGAGCCGGTCAGCGGCCTCCAGGTCCGGTAGATCGCGGCGTCGAGGCCTGGAGAGAAGGCGTTCAGATAGCCGGTGGTGTTGCCCGTTCTGGCGGCTACGGCGGTGACAGGGCGGGAGAGTGGATAGATTCCGTGCGTGGCCCACCCGTTCGTGTCGGGTTGGCCGGTGCGGCGGGCGAGATACTCGCTGTCGATTGCCGAGCCCTCCGTCGAGCCGAAGGTCCCGAGGGCGCTGAAGGTCACGGCGCCGCCGTCGGCGGATGGGTGGACCTTCACATTCGTCGGCGTGACGCTGACGCCGTTCTTGTCCGGAGGGCTGACCATCTCCCAGGCGCGGCAGTCGGGAAGGAAGTTGGTTCCGAGTTGTCCCTGATTCGGGCAGGCGGCGCCTCCGGTTGCTGCGGCAGTGGTGAATTCCTCATCGCTGCCGGCTTTCACCCCGAGCGCGTTTTCGGCCACCAGTCGGAAGTGATAGGTCGTGTCCGGGTCCAGGCCTGTAAGCCGCGCTTCGGCCCATCTGTAGTAGGAGCCGTGCCCCGCGTCTTGTGCTGCGAGCTTTTCGCATGAGCCCTGGGAACAGTCTTCGCGCCCCCATTCGAACCAGTAATCGGTCGCCGCACCCCTTGGGGCCACTTCGCCGTTGAGCGTGGCCTGGCCCGGCTGGATCGGCCCAGCGGCAAAAGCCTTGACGAGCGGGGGGCCGGCAGCGGTGGCGAAGGTCTTGACCGCTTCTACTTGACCACCGGCATTGCTTGCGGTGAGGTGGACTGTGTATTCGATCGCGGCGTCGAGGTTCGCTGCGTCGATTTCCACCGTTTCCGCTGTACCGCTTACGGTGCCGCTTTCAAACCCACCGCAATTGTCGATGAATTCCAGCCCGTCCGGGCGGGTGCAATACATCGACCAGGTGGTGTCGAAGGCGGGATCGGTACCGCCCGGATCGATTTCGGCTGAGAACCGGGCGGTTTCCGTGGTGATCGCGGTGACTTCGAGGTTTGAGATGGTCGGCTTGGCGACTTCCTGCGTTTCGGCAGCCTTCGCCGACACCGCTAAGAGGCCGATCATCACCAACCCGGCGATCAGAGCCGCGGCCTTTTGCCGTCCGTTCACTTCCCCCCGTTGCCCCAATCTGATGCCGTGACGCTGCTCCCCTCTTACGTCCTGCAAGGCCTGCAGGGGCTGCAGCCGGCCTCGCCTTTCCCGTTCGTCCTGCAGCACCGATCTATTTCGGGCAGCATTTTTTGCGCCTGCAGATATAAGTACATGTACGGACCGTTTCTCTAGAACAAGAAAGGGATCGACTAAGGACCGACAATGGTTTAGCGAAGCGGTCCCAAGAGTTCAAGCCGAAAATTTCCCTCCCTGGTGCTGCAAGAATTATAGGCATCCGGTCCTTGGACGTACCACTTGGAAAGTTTTGTTTGGTTGTAAAGCGGCTGTTGCTAGCTTCCGGGATATCGTCAGGCGCCATGGTCAGGACGCCGTGGGGGGACGCGACGAAGCTGCGGGAGAAAAAGCTCCCCCCGGGCCGGGGCGGATCCCGCGAAGAGACCGAGCGGAACCAACGCGAAAGGCTCTTTGCCGCAATGGTGGCGACGGTCGCCGAGAAGGGCTATGAGGCGACCACGGTTGCCGACCTGGTGAAACTCTCAGGAGTCTCGAGGAGTGCCTTCTACCACCAGTTCGAGGATAAGGAGGCCTGTTTCCTGGCTGCGGTGAGGGCGATGGTCGAGCCCACCCTCGCGCGACTCGGAGGCTACGAAAGCGCGCCGGCGGGGATCGAGCGGGCTCGCGGCGCCTTTGCCGATCTGATCAAGACGATCGTCGAGCAGCCGGCGGCGGCGAAGATGTGCATCGTCGAGGTTTACGCGGCGGGACAGGAGGGGGCGGAGCTCGTCGATCAGATGATGGAATCGGCCACCGACGTCGCCGCGGCGCTGCTCGGACAGGTCCCGGAGCGCGCGGGGTTGCCGCGCGACCTCGTCCGCTCGATCGTCGGCGGCATCCAGAAGGCGATCCACAAGCGCCTCTACCGAGGGCAGGAGCAGGAGCTGCTGGACCTGGTCCCGCAGCTATGGGAATGGATCTTCTGCTATCCGGTGCCGCCGGGGCCGCTGAAGGCGAGGCGCCGGCGGGCGGTGAAAGCGCTGCCGTTCGAGGAGCGCCAGAAGCATGCGACGCAGCCCGAGCGGCTGTTGCGGGCCTTGGCGGCGGTCGTCGCCGAGAAGGGCTACCCCGACACCACCGTCGCCGAGGTGGTCGAACGCGCCCAGACCTCGCAGCGCACCTTCTACGAACACTTCAAGAACAAAGAGGATGCGATCGTCGCCGCCCTCGACAGCGGCTCTGCCCACATGCTGGCCGCCGCCCTGCCGGCGTTCCGGCGCGCGCCTGACTGGCCCCACGCGGTCCACGACACCCAGGAAGCGATGTTCCGCTGGGGCGCCGAAGAGCCCGAGTACGCGCGGATGGGCGGCAAAGAGATGTACGCGGCGGGCACGCGGGCGCTCGACCAGCGCGAGATCGTGACCGAAGGGATGGAGGGCCTGCTCGCCCCCGGCTACGAGCTGAAACCGGATACCCCGGCGATCGCCGCCGAGGCGATCGGCGGCGCCCTCTATTCCCTCCTCTACGACCACGTCAACAAAAAGGGGCCGGAGACGCTCCCCGACCTGGTGCCGACGCTGGTCTACGTCACCCTCGCCCCCTTCCTGGATGCGGAGGAGGCCTACGAGGTCGCGATCGGCTAGTGAGAAGCGCAGAGCTACCGACGCAGGGCCGCCAGACCCTCGGCGCCGCGGTCGAGGAGGCGGTCCCAGTAGCCGCCGATCCAGTCGGCCAGACGGTCGATCCTGCTGCGCAGCGGCGGCGCCCACAGCGCCAGGGCGGCCGCGCTGCCGAGGGCGGCGCCGGCGATCACGTCGCTCGGGTAGTGGACGCCGAGCGCCACGCGGCCGACCGAGAGCACGGTCGCCAGCACGACGGCGACGATCCCCCAGGGCCGCTTGCGCAGCAGGATCGCCACCGCGATGGCGAAGGCGGCGGTGGCGTGATCGCTGGGGAAGCCGGGGTCGGCGGCGTGAGCGGAGAAGAGGTGGACGCCGTGGGGGTCGGCGACGAACGGACGTGCCCGGTCGACGAGTTCGCTGATCACCTTGCCGACGGCGAGCCCGAGGCCGGCGCTGAGCACCGCGGCAACCGAGGCACGGCGCCACCCGGCATGGGCGGCGCCGCGAGCGGCGAGGAAGACGATCGCCAGGGTGGCGATGAACAGCGCCTCGGAAGCATTGACGTAGAAGAGCAGCGGATCCTCGACGCCGTCGTGCCGGTACATGAAGTTGTTGAGGGCGTGCAGGACGGACCAGTCCACCCCCCCGATGCTTTCACATCCCGTTTACGGCGGACTAAAGGGGAGAGGAGGCTCCCCCGAACGTCCTGCTCCTCGCCAACGAGGTAGATTGGGCGGGGACCGGACCGTACCTAGATAGGCGTCGGTAGGAGAAGGGGAGGCATCGATGGGCTCTGGCGAAGAAGGGCGGCGCGACGGGTTCCGCATCCTCTGCGTCGACGGCGGCGGGATCAGAGGGCTGATCTCGGCCCTGTTGATCGCCGAGTTCGAGCGGCTGCTGCAGGACCGGGACGGGTCCGACGCCCGCATCGCCGACTATTTCCACCTCTTCGCCGGCACCTCGACCGGAGGCCTGATCGCGCTGGCCCTGACCCGGCCCGACCCCGCTCCGGGCAGCGAACTGGCCGGCTTCTACACGGAAGACGGGCCGAAGATCTTCCACCGCAGCCTGCTCCGCAAGCTGCTGACGCTGTGGGGCGCGATCGGTCCCAAATACGGCTCCGACCCCCTGCGCGAGGCGGTGGTGCGGCGGCTGAAGGACGGGCACCTCGCCGACGCCACGAGGGAACTGCTGGTCACCTCCTACGACATGACCGGGCGGGAGCCGTTCTTCTTCAAGCGCTGGAAAGCCCAGAAGGACCCCGGGCTCAACTTCAGCGTCGTCGACGCCGCGCTCAGCACCTCCGCCGCCCCCACCTACTTCCCCTGCCACGAGTCGGAGAAGCTGCCCGGGCGAGCGCTGGTCGACGGCGGCGTCTTCGCCGCCAACCCGGCGGTGGCGGCGATCGCCGAGGCGCTCGGCCGCACCGGCGAACCGCGCCCGACGCTCGACGACATGCTCCTGGTCTCGATCGGGACCGGCGAATTCGGCACCGGCTTCCCCGCCTCGAAGGTGCGCCGCTGGGGCGACCTCGGCTGGGTCGCCGGGGGTGGCGACGAGCCGCCGATCCTGGCGGCGATGCTGGGCGGCTCCTCCGACGGCACCGACTACTGGGCCCACATGCTGCTCAACCACGAACCGGGTTCGCCGCGGCCGAGCGGCGAAGAGATCGGCCGCGGCGACCGCTATTACCGCTTCCAGGTCGAGGTCGAAGGGGCGATCGAGATGGACGACGCGAGCAGGGCCGCGCTGGCGAAGCTGGCCAGAGCCGCGGCGGGCCTGATCGAGGAGCGTCGGGGGGAAATCGAAGCGATCGTCGCGCGGCTGACCCGGATTTAGAGCGCCCGCCCGCGCCAAGGAAGCCTGCAAGAGTGGCGAGACCCGGATTCGAACCGGGGACACCACGATTTTCAGTCGTGTGCTCTACCAACTGAGCTATCTCGCCGAGTGCGCCTTGGCGGCGCGAACGGAAGGCTAGCGGGACCGAGGCCGCCACGGCTGATTGCATGGGGGCGTGGGCTGGGCTCGGGCAGCGTTGGGGCTGGTGGCCGTTCTGGCGGCGGGGACTCTCCTGGTCTCGGGTGGCTCGGGGGCCGATCCGCGCACGCCGAGGGGGTTGGTGGGGATGCCGCCGCCGTTCCTGGGGACGGCGGTGGTCGGCGACGGTGGGCTGACGGCGGCGATCGACGCCTACGGGGACGTGGTCGACCTGCGGGCGCCGGGGCCGGCGGGACGGGCGCTGATCGACAACCCGAGCGACCGGCAGGCGGCGGGGACGGTGCCGGCGGACACCGGCATCGTGCCGTGGGTCTCGATCGGCGGACACGCGGCGCGGCCGCTCTGGACGGCGGATCGGGTCGCCCAGCGATACCTGCCGGGGACGAACGTGCTCGTCACGACGGCGCGCTTGGGGGCCGCACGGGTGCGGATCGCCTACGCCGCCGGCAACTCGGATCTCGCCTGCATCGTCGGAGGCGGCAAGGGAATTCGCGTCTCGCTGCGGTCCGGCGAACCTGCGGCGGCAGGCCGCCTCGATTGCGACGATCCGGCGGCGCGTCGCATCCTCCGAGCGGATGAACGCGGGGGACGTCGCTGGCTGCGAGCGGCGCGCCCTCTCGCCGCAAGCGCTCCCAGGTGGGCGGTGGAAATGTACGAACGCTCGCTGCTGGTCCTGCGGGCGCTGACCGGTCACCGCAGCGGCGCTCTCGCCGCCGGCGCCCGCGACGGCTGGGCATACGTCTGGCCCCGGGACGCCGCGACGACCGCGCTGGCGCTGAACGCGGCCGGCTACGGCGCCGAAGCCCGACGTGTCACCCGATTCCTGCTCCGGCTCGATCTGGGCGCGGCAGCCCGTTTCCACGAAAACGGCGAACCCGTCCCGGGCCGGGGCGCCCAGGGTGACGCATCCGGCTGGGCCGCTGCGGCCGCCAAAGCGGTCGGCCTGCGACCGCCGGCCCCGCTGAGCTGGCGCAACCGTCCCGACTACCAGGAGGGCGAAGCCGGCGACTACCTCGGCAACGCCATCGCCGCTACCGCCGAGGGGACGAGAGCCACCGGTATCGACCGGCTATCGCCGCCTCGGCAGGGATTGGTGAGGCGGCTAGGTGATCCGGCATCGGGATTGGACTCGGCGGCGGCCTGGGCGGTGCGGCCGTTCTCGCAGCCACGGCTGTATCCCTCGGCCCGCAGGACTCTGCGGCGGCTGCTGGCTCAGGGCAGCCGCTTCGGGATCACTCCCGGCGAAGCCTGGCCCTACCGCGACCCCTGGTCGGCGCCGACTGCGTGGAGTGCCTGGTCCCTTGCCGCCCTCGCAGGCCGCAAATCCGAGAGGCGAGCGAGCGTGGACCGCCGCGGCGCGCTGCGCCTGCTCGCCGATCTGCGCCGCGCCGCCACTCCCGCCGGCCTTCTGCCCGAGCGCGTCGACGCCCGCACCGGCCTCCCCCGCTCCACCACCCCCCTCGCCTGGTCCCACGCCTTCGCAATCCTCGCCTTGCAGGAACTCTGGCCGGGGCTCCCAATCCGAAGGCGCTGGAGTCTCAGACGCGGCGCCAGCGGGTGAGCGAGTTGACGAGGGCGAGGCGGCGGCCGCTTTCGCCCTCGTAGACGCGGAAGCAGCCCGAGCCCTCGGTCAGGCGCTCGAGGAGCTCGTCGATCAGCTCGGCCGCCGCGGGGCCACCGGAACCGCGTTGCAGCCAGTCCTCGTAGTCGAGGTCGAAGGGGATCAGCCGCTCGCTCTCGAGCTCGAGGCCGAAGTCCGCGCCGATCCTCCGCAGCTGCTCCGCGGTCAGGCACGACCAGTGGGAGGGGTCGCGGAGGCGTTCGATCTCCTCGACCGCCGCGTAGACGTCGCGGTCGGGGTCGGCGATGAAGTCGCTGAGGATCACCCAGCCGCCGGGCCGCACCACCCGCGCCATCTCCGCCACCACCCGGGCGGGCGCCGGGATGTGGTGGAGGCTGAAGCGGGTGACGGCGCCGTCGAAGCAGGCGTCCTCGAACTCCAGGGCGGTCGCGTCGCCGACCGAGAACTCGGCGTTGCCGATACCCGCCGCCTCGGCCTCGGTCGCCGCCTTCTCGACCATCGACGGGGTCAGATCGACGCCGTGGACCCGGTTGACGCGCGCGGCCATGCTCCGCGAGATGGCTGCCGGGCCGCAGGCGGTCTCGAGCCACCTCGCCTCCGGGTCTTCCGGTACCAACTCGACCAGCGCCCCCAGCGTCTCCGCTTTCGTCGCCACCTCGTTGCGGGCGAAGCTCTCGGTCTGGTGCGTGAACTCGCTGCGGATCGACTCCTCGTACATGGGCATGGGTGCGGATGCTAGAGCGCAACCAGCGCCGCGGCGACCGCCTCCTCGGCGGTTTCGACCGCGACCACGCCGGGACCTCCGGCCATCCTCTCGCGCCCGTTCAGCTCCCAGCTCCGCAGCGCCACCACCTCCTGGCCGAGGACCCGCGCGAACCCGATCTCCGAGAGCGTCCCCCACTCGCCGCCGATTGCGATCACCGCCTCGCCGGAGGAGACGACGGCGAGGTTGCCGGCGTGGCCGACGCCGGTGGCGACGACGTGGGTGCAATAAGCGTTGGCGTCGTCGGGCGAGGCGCCGGGGACGATTCCGATCACCTCGCCGCCTGCCTCGGCCGCGCCGCGCGAAGCCGCCTCCATAACCCCGCCCCCGCCGCCGCAGACGAGGGTGACGCCGGCCTCCGCCAGCCGCCGTCCCACCTCCTCGGCCAGGGCCCAGACCGCGTCCCCCTCTTCGGCGCCACCGGCCCCGATCACCGCCACCTGGCGCCTTCGTCTGTTCCTTTTCGTTGTCATGCAGGCATAAGGAACAGACGAACGGGGCGGCTCACAGCTCGCCCCGCATCAGGCCCATCAGCTCCAGCGCGCCCGCCTTGTGCAGCGGTTCGTTCAGGTTCCCGCACTTCGGGCTCTGGACGCAGGAGGGGCAGCCCGACTCGCATGGGCACTCGGCGATCAGCCGCTCGGCGTCGCCGAGCAGGCGCTCGAACTGCTCGTAGCCGCGGCGGGTGATCCCGACCCCGCCGGGATGGCCGTCGTAGATGAAGATCGTCGCGCGGCCGGTCTGGAAGTGGACGTTGGTGGAGAGGCCGCCGATGTCCCAGCGGTCGCACATCGCAATCAGCGGCAGGACGGCGATCTGGCTGTGCTCGGTCGCGTGCAGGGAGCCGAGCAGCGCCTCGACCGGCAGCGCCCCGCTCAGCCGCTCGGGCAGCACGTACCAGAGCGCCTGGGTGACGAAGCTCTGCTCGGGCAGCTCGAGGGCGACGATGTCGATCGGCTCCTGGTCGGAGACCGAGACGCGCTGGAAGGCGATCACCTGCTCGGTCACCGAGACCTCGCCGAAGTTGAGCTGCACGCCGGCGACCTCGCGCTGCTCGTGCACGCGCTCGATGTAGATCTCGGTCTCCTTCTTCGGCCGCGTGTACCAGTCGCCGTCGAAGCTGGAGACGATCGCCCGCCGCTCCTCGACGTCGAGCCGGTCGACCTCGTACGAGCGCCCGAGGTGGAGGTAGACGGCGCCGGGGTGGATCGTGGTGAAGGCGCGCTCGGCCTCGACCAGGCCCAACATCTCGCCGGATTCGCGCTCGATCACCGCGACAGAGTCGGCCGAGGCCGAGCGCAGGGCGATCCGGTTGGCGACGAACTCGCTGCGGCGCGGCAGCAGCTTGCCGCCAACGCCGCGCAGCTCCCCCGCCGCGACCAGCCGTTCCGCCCGCTCGCGCCAGCCCTCCCCGAAGACCTCGTCGTCCTCCTCGGTAAGCGGCAGCTCGTAGGCGGCGGCGATCAGGTGCCGGGCGGCGATCTGCTCGTTGCCGTGGTCGAGGATCGCCGCCTCGACCGGCCGGCCGAGGAACTCCTCCGGGTGGCGGCAGAAGAACTGGTCCAGGGCGTCCTGGCCGGCGACGTAGACGGCGAGGCCGCGGCGGCGGCGCCCGGCCCGCCCCCACATCTGCCGCAGGCTGGCGACGGTGCCGGGGAAGGTGACGCAGATCGCCGCGTCGAGCTCGCCGACGTCGATCCCCAGCTCCAGCGCATCGGTGGCGACGACTGCCAGCAATTCGCCGGCGGCGAGGCGAGCCTCGATCTCGCGCCGCTGCTGCGGGGTGTAGCCGCCGCGGTAGGGGGCGATCCGCCGCGCCAGCTCCGGCTTCCCCCGCCGCTCGAGGTTTTCGCGGGCGAAGCGCTGGATCAGCTCGATCCCGCGCCGGCTTTTGAGGAAGCAGATCGTCCGCACCTCGTGGGTGACCAGCTCGGCGAGGAGGTCGGCGGCCTCGGAGAGGGCCGAACGCCGCGTCCCGCTCTTCTCGTCGATCAGCGGCGGGTTCCACATCGCCAGCTCGCGGCCGGCGCGGGGGGCGCCGTCGTCGTCGACGAGCTCGAACTCCGTCCCGACCAGCCGCTCGGCCAGCTCGACCGGGTTGGCGATAGTCGCCGAGGCGAGCAGGAAGCGCGGCTCGCGGCCGTAGTGGCGAGCGAGGCGCCGCAGCCGCCGCAGGACGTTGGCGACGTGGGAGCCGAAGACGCCGCGGTAGGTGTGGGCCTCGTCGACCACGACCCACTCGAGGTTGGCGAGGAAGTCGCCCCAGCTCTTGTGGTTGGGGAGCAGGGCGACGTGGAGCATGTCGGGGTTGGTCAGGACCAGGTTGGAGCGGCGGCGGATCGCCGGGCGCTCCTCGCGCGGGGTGTCGCCGTCGTAGATCGCCTCGCGCAGGCCGGGCGGGCGCAGCTGGGCGAGCTTGCGCGCCTGGTCCTGGGCCAGCGCCTTGGTCGGGTAGAGGTAGAGCGCGCGGGTTTTCGGCTGGGCGGCGATCGCGTTCAGCACCGGCAGGTTGAAGGCAAGGCTCTTGCCCGAGGCGGTGCCGCTGGTGATCACCAGATCGGACTGCTCGGCCAGCTCGAAGGCGCGCAGCTGGTGGGTGTAGAGGGAGTCGATGCCGACGCGGGCGAGCGCCTCGGCCAGTCCCGGGCGCAGCTCGGCCGGGAGCGGCGCCGGCCGGGAGCGGCGCTCCCCTTCGGCCGCCTCGGCGACGATCCGCCCGTCCCGCCGGGCGGGATCGATCGCGGCTGCCCAACCCGAGGCGAGAAGCGAGCCGCCGCGGGCCATCAGGCAGTGCTCCCGACCGGCCGGCAGATCTCGCCGGCCACGTGCATCGCCTGCAGCGAGGAGCGGTCGTGGACGCGGAGGACGTCGGCGCCCTCGCGGACCGCCAGCGTCACCGCCGCCACCGTCCCCCACTCGCGCTCGCCCGCGGGCAGGCGCTCGTCCCAGGAGCCGGCGAGGACGGCGCCGATGAAGTCCTTGCGGGAGAGGGAGACGTAGAGCGGCAGGCCGAGCGCGCGCAGCTCGCCGAGCCGGCGCAGGATCTCCAGGTCCTGGTCGGGGCTGAGGTCGAAGTCGAGTCCGGGGTCGATGGCGATCTGCTCCTCCGAGACCCCAAGGTCCCGGGCCAGTTCGACTCTCCCCTCGAACCAGGCGCGCAGGTGGTCGACGACGTCGTCGTACTCGCGCCAGGGCCGGTCGACCCGCGGCGGCCCCTCGATGTGCATGAGGACGTACCCGGCGCCCGTCTCGGCAACCAGCTCGAACATCTCCTCGCAGCCGCCGGAGATGTCGTTGACCGCGTGCGCCCCCGCCGCCAGCGCCCGCCGCGCCACCTCTGGTGAGAACGTATCAACGGAGATCGGGATGGAGTCGAGGCGCCGGTCTCCAAAACCGGCGATTTCGTGGTTCCGTGGTTCCTTTTGCACGTCATCGGTGCGAAAGGAACCACGGAACTCGATGACGAGCCCTTCCACCGCCGGGACCAGCGCCGCCGCCTCCTCCTCGGGCGGCACCGGCGGGCCGGCCTTGGCCGCCACCGCGCCCAGGTCGAGCATCTCGAAGCCCGCCCCGGCCAGCGCCAGCCCGTCCTTCACCGCCTGCTCGGGGGTGCCGCTGCGCGCGCCCTCGAACATCGAGTCGACGGTGACGTTGACGATCCCGGCTCCGACCGGCCGCACCAGGTCGAGGTCGCGCCCGCGAAGTCTCCAGCCGCTCACCGGTCGAGCTTACGCAAGGCGCGGCGGTCAGCAACCGGTCTGCGAACTCGCCCCGCCTGAGGCGCCGGCCGCGGCGGGCGCCCCCAACGCCGGCGCCGCGGCCATCCCTGCCACGAATCGCATCGCTCCCCCTGGCATGGTCGTCTACCGTAACCCCCCTCTTGGGGCTTAGTTGCGTCTACACCGACCTCGACGGGACCCTGCTGGGCCGGGGCAGCTCGCTCTTCCGCGACGCCGAGGGCGGCTTCAGCCTGGCCCAGGCGCGGGCGCTCGAGGCCTGCCACCGGGCCGGCGCCGAGGTCGTGATCATGTCCGGCCGCCGCGAGCCGCAGGTGCACGAGGCGGCACGGCTGATGGGCCAGGCCTCCTACATCTACGAGGCCGGCTGCGCCTTTGCGATCGACGGCGAGACGACGCTGATGACCGGCGAGATGGCGCCGAACGACGACGGCACGATCTACGAGCAGATCGAGCAGCGCGGCATCCCCAAGCTGCTGTTCGAGCACTTCGAGGGGAGGCTCGAGTACCACTCGCCCTGGCACCATGGACGCGTCCTCTCCCACCTCTTCCGCGGCAAGGTCGCCGTCGGGGAGGCGAACGCGCTGCTGCAGGAAAGCGGCAGCGGGGACCTGCGCCTGCTCGACAACGGCGCCATCGGGCGGCCGATGCCGACGGTCGAGGGCCGCACCCACGCCTACCACCTGGTCCCGAAGCTGGTCAGCAAGGCGGCGGCGGTCGCCGGCCACGCCCGCGCCCGCGGCTACGACCCCGCCGACTGCATCGCCGTCGGCGACTCGGTCGAGGACCTCGAGGTCGCGGCGGCTGTCGGCCGCTTCTTCGTCGTCGCCAACGGACCGGCGAACGACGCCGGCCTGCGAGCCGCGCTGCCCGCCTGGGACAACGTCACCGTCACCGAGGGCAGCATGGGCGAGGGCTTCTACGAGGCCGTCGTCTCCAGCCTGGTGGAACGCCGCTGAGGCTCCTCTAGTATCGGCGCCATGGAGAACGCGCACGCGACGGTCGCCGAGCAGGAGTACCTGGAGATCATGTTCTGGCTCGAGGAGGCCGGGCTGCCGATGACCGGCGCCAACATCGCCCGCGCGATGCAGCTCTCGCCGCCGACCGTGCACGAGATGATCGGCCGCCTGGTCGAGGACGGCTATGTCGAGCGCAACCCGAACAAATCGCTCACCTTCACCGAGTCCGGCCGCGAGCACGCCAGCTACATCGTCCGCCGCCACCGGATGATCGAGCGCTTCCTCACCGACGTGCTGGGGATCCCCTGGGACGAGGTGCACGAGGAGGCGGAGCGGATCGAGCACGCGATGAGCCCGGTGCTGGAGGAGCGGATGCGGGCGGCGATCGGCGACGCGACCACCTGCCCGCACGGGCACCCGATCGTCGAGGGCGTGCGCGAGCAGGGGGCGCTGCTGGCCGACGTCGAGGTCGGCGCCGGCGTCACCGTCCTGCGCTTCGAGAACGAGGCCGAGGAGCTGCTGCACTACCTCAAGGACGCGGGCCTCTATCCCGGCCTCGATGGAGAGCTCGAGAGCTCCGACTCCGAGCGCGTCGTCATCAGCTCGGGCGAGGGCCGCCACGAAGTCAGCCGCAGCGTCGCCGAGACGGTCTCGGTCCGCGCCGACCCGGCGCCGCCGCCTCGGGCGGCGATCCCCGAGCAGTTGGTGCTCAGCTCCGACCGCTATGGGAGGTAGGAGGCGGGTCACCCTCTCCAGACACCGCTCGCTTATGGCTCGCGGTT